>JAHFDG010000085.1 GCA_023249105.1 Candidatus Methanoperedens sp.
TTACATTCTGGATTCTGACACGTAATATCGATTTTACCCCGTGGTCTTGCCATGTAATATCACAAGATACTAATGGACTTCATATCATATATATTATGCTGTCTATATTAGGACGGTGCCGTATTTTTCTTCAATGTAGCGGGCAATGCAAAAGTGGCTTCTTTCTTTAATTCCATCTTTAAAAAGCAGTGCTCTTGCAACGTGAAAGAAGGCATTATAAAGGGCAATTGTACCCATCCGTTCTTTGCCAATTCTGACCAAATCTTCGGCATCCGTCAGGAAAAGCGCCGCTTGTTTTAGGCTTTTTTTTGCTAGCCCGGTGCTGGGATTTACCCCTGTCAGAAGTTTTCGCTCAAAACAATCGGATAGTTCAGTCAAATATATCTTCTCCTGCCGATGTCAGTTTTAACCTGAAATAAAATTCCGGGTCATTTTCTTTTAAATCTTTTATTTTTTTATCGGTCAGGAGGAGTAATTTTACCTCTTTCCTGAAGTCTGTTTCTATTTTGCGTGTTATGTTTTTTAGTTTTAAAGTATTAGTTTTGTCTCTCGTATAAATCCAGAGGTCGATATCGCTTTGCGGCGTATCTTTTCCTGCTGCGAAACTGCCGTATATGCCGACAATCCCGTACTTATTTAATTCTTTGAATGATCGATGGTTAAGCATATCATGAATATTAATAAGCTGCCTGATTTTATTGAGAAGCAGGTTGTTTAAATCAAGGGAGAGAATTTTTTTGTTTTTGAGTTTCTTTTCTTTGATGAAACCTGATTTTTTGAATATTTTAATTGCCTGATGAACTTGCGCAGGGGATGCGCCTGTATTTTCTGAAATTTCTCTGATATATGTTTCATTTTTACTTGATAGGTCTTTCAGGATTGACAGGTTCTTTTTAGTAAACAATTTTTGTAAATCGTTCATTATTACTAAACATATTGTTCATTAATAATAAACATTTTGTTCATTTTTTATGAACATTTATATATCCTGAGTCATAACCGGATTTTTGCGGGACGGCGCCGGGGAGCGGCGGGCAGGGGAGCGCGCGGGTTTAGTTTTAGAAGGCGAAAGAACGATTGGCGGCATTTGTGATGGTTTTATAACACATTACCAACATTTAGTTTTATTATGAAAGGCAATGTCGTTAAAGAGGGGCTTGTAATTCCTTACGGTACTCTTCACGATGCAAAAATCTCCGGGAATGTTGATGTTAAGATTAGGGATAAAGAACTAATCATTAAGGAGAAAAACATCACACGGAGAATGAGAGGATATTGCGGGAAGCTGAGACTTTCTCCAAAGGAAATTAAAGAGATATATTCGGATGGAATTTTAGACAAATATGAGAAATGAGCTTTCCGGATTTAATAAAGGTCCGATATTTATTGATGCAAACATATTCATCTATCATGCGGCAGAATCAAAATATACCGAGTCTGCAAGTGTTTTTTTGGAAAAAGTAGAAAATAATGAAATTGAGGCATATACTTCACCGTCTGTTATTGATGAGGCTGCGTATATCCTTATTATAAACAAAGGACTTGATATCCTTGATTCCAAAAGCCCTCGAAAAGTAAGGGAAATGATTGAAAAGGACAGGAATTTTGCAAATAGATGTTATTCTGTACTTGAGGATTTTATTGGTTATGTCAAATCCCTGGAAGCTCTGAAGCTTCTTGAGATTACCGGTGATGATGCTTTCAGGATTTATGATTATGGAACTGCATATCTTCTTCATCCGAAAGATTCGCTGCATCTGGCTGTTATGAAAAGATATAGAATATTCGATATTGCTACTAATGATAGCGATTTTGAAAGAGTGGATTGGATTAAAGTCTGGAGTCTGTGAATACTTTTTTCGAGTCTGTGTTTTCGGGACGGCGCGCGGGGCAGCCGGATGGACGCGCTTTGGCGGGCGCTGGAAAAAAGCATAGCGATAGAAGAGCATGGGTTTTTGAAGAAAAAAACCGCAGATTAACGCAGATGAACGCGGATTAATTGCTACGCTTTCTGAAAATCCGTATTGAAATCCCGCTCTCAACCAAAATTATTACATTATAATTATAAAATTCTTGGCGCCAACGGAATCCCATGCAACCTCAGGTAGCGCCCGATTCGCTTTCCGCACTGGCGGCGGCGCGCGGGGGCAGCCGAATAGCGCGCTTTGGCGGGCGCTGGAAAAACGCATAGCGATAGAAGAGCATGGGATTTTTGAAGGACAAACCGCAGATTAACGCAGATGAACGCGGATTAATTGCTATGCTATCTGAAAATCCATATTGAAATCCCGCTTTCTAATAAATTATTACATTATAATTATAAAATCCTGGGCGCCAACAGAATCCCATGCAACCTCAAACGGATGACCGTATTCTTCCGAATTTATCACAGTGCAATGCCCGATTCGCTTTCGCGGCGTGATGGCGCTGGGTTTCAGAGTGATATGGCGCCATAAATTGAAAGAGGGAACCACAGAGGACACAGATGGACGCGTTTTGACCAGCGCTGGGTTCATGCGCCAAGTTTTCAGGGCGGAGATTCCGTAATTGGAAAGGTGGCACCGCAGAGATTGCAAAGCGCGCAAAGTCCGCAAAGATCAGTTTTATTTGTTTAGTTCTTGACTATAAATGTAAAAGTTTATTATTTGAATGTGAATAATATTGTGTAAGTGAAAATATGGTTAAGAAAATAGAAGAATATGCTTCTGACATTGAAGAAATACTTAGTGAGGAATTCATACCTCAGATAAATAACAATAGCATTTTTTTGGTTTGGTGGAGTGATAATGGATGGACTGGAAAATGTAATGCACCCGATACTAATAAATCGTGTAAAAATTACGATTTTGGACGCAATTGTTCCAAAAGAAAAAGAGGCTGTAGTAGCGCATATATATTTAAATGCTATGGTATGTATATTGATGATGAAAAACTTTATGATGCAATAGAACCTGAAAAATATGTCTTTTTCATATCTAAAAATCCTTATGATAAAAAATATTATATAATTGGCTATTACTATATTTCAGAAAAAGGGGAAGGAGTTCCTCCAGATTGCCAGAAATCAATTCCAAGTGCTCAATGGGACTACTACATTAAAGGTGATAGAAATAAATCTAAAATGATTTATAATTATTCAAAATCCGATAATAATGTCTTATTCGACAAAGAATTTATTGAAAAAAATACTCAACTTGAATTAGAATGGAATAAAGTGACTCTCGAAAATTATTCTGATGATGGTAAGATTGGTCTGTGGTTTAGAAATAACGATAAAGCAATACAAGACGAAGACGCTATTGGAATTTTAGAAATTATTAAAAATAAGACAACTATGAGTCGAAAAATCAATACCAACAAAGAGAGTGGACAAAATATGGAGAAAAAAAGAGGTGTTTATGAGATATTATACAACGAACTTGCAAACAACAAATTTCATTCATTTGAAGAACTAAACTTGCGATGGAATAATTTAAAGTTTTTAGAAAACTCTCAAAGAAAAGAAGCGACTATACCAACGAGATGGCTCTTTGAATATATTCTCCGTAAATGCAGAAATCCGTATAGTGCTCGATTCCTAGAAACTGAAAAAGCAATTATAAATTTACTGAATATTAATCCCTCTTTAAAGAAACAAATCAAAGACACAGCATTGAATCTTATCGGAAATATGGTCTTTAAAAGAGGATATACTCATTTTAAAATTCCTGATAGATATGGTCTGGAGCTGACATTGGATATGTTCAATGAAGCTTTAGGTGAAAATTATAAACCTGATGATATTTTCCAGGCAATAATTAACAAAAAATCCACTAAAGATTACATTGAAAAAAAGGACTTTGGACGAATTCATAACTTAATAAAGACTTTTCCGGAAAAGATAGAGGATATTCATGTAATAATTCCCGAAAAAATAATGGATCAACTTGAGGCAAATTATCAACAAGTTATATCTAATGATATTACAAGTGATTCCAATGAAGATTTTAATATTGATTCTCAAATCTCTGAAGAAGATAAGAAAGCTCTCAGACTACCCCAAAAGAGAAACGAGAATGTTAATAGATATTTAAGGAATCCAAAGCTTACGGAACTTAAAAAAAGAAAGATGCAGTATACATGTCAAGTATGTGGTAAGAAAATCCCGAAAACAGACGGTAGTTTTTATATTGAAACTCATCATATAATACCATTATATGATGGGGGACTTGATGTAAGTTCAAATCTAGTTGTAGTATGTCCAAATCATCATGTAATGATGCAATATTCTCTTCCAGAAGAGAATATTTCAATAACATCACACGAAATTAGATTTTCAATTGATGGTTATGATGTTAGATTAAAAAAGTAATAATAGCCATCTGGCAACCAAGATATCTTCATATCACTCCCATCTCCCCCAGCCTCTCCGGCAGATACTTATCCGTAACATAATCCAGCCCCTTCCCTGCAAAAGCCTGCTGCTCAGCCTTCTTCCCGATTTTCAGCATCAAATTTATCTGGTCTTTCCAGTAGGGCGTATCAAACCTCGGGTCAGTAAGCTCGCTCTGCAGCGCCTTGACATCCTGGTCGTTCAGCTTGTCCGTGGAAAGCTCGTACTCCACGATATCAGTTGACTGCACACCGATGAACTTCGCAGCAGGCGTAGCCATGAACTCGGAGAGATGCGCGCTCTTGATGGCGCCGTACGCCACGCTTGCGTATATGCGGAAACTCCAGGGGTCGCCGTCCGTGAATACGACAACGGGCAGCTTGAGTTCCTCGTTCATGCGCTTGATGATACGCCGGGTGCTGCGCGCGGGCTGACCTTTCAGGTGCACAAGGATGGCATCGAATTTCTCATCAAACCCGTTCTCGATAAGCCTGTCCTGCATACCGCCTGTCTCGATTGCGATAATGAACTTGGCATCATGCTCCACGAACTTTATGGTCTCCACATTGTAAGGAATCTGGTATCCTGCTTCGCCAACCTCGTCCTGGCAGTGCATGGTACGGTCGCCGCGTTTTGTTAATTCCTTGATTTTGATCGGGCCGTACAGCGTCGCGCCGTTCTCCTCTGGGCGCACATGGAAATCCTCGCGCTGCAAACCTGTTATTATCTCAAGGTCTTCAATCAGGCGGTCGCTTTCTGATTGTTCGTTGAATTTTGCGATATCCCAGTTCTCGCTGATGTAATACAATTCTCTCAGGGTTGAGCTTTTGTTCTGGTCAAGATGTCCTTTCATCAAAAGCTCCACCACATGCGAAGTCTTGAGAAGCTGCGTTGCGCCCTTCACTGTTTTCGCGCTGCGCATGCTCTCGCTATCTCCATAGACCCACACATCGCTGTCCACGTTCAATTCGATATTCTTCTTGGTGCGCGAAGGAAGGACGATGTGAGGGATGCTCTCGCTCTCGAATTGCTCATAGAAATCCTGGATGAGTTTCTTAAGAGTCGTCTTTGAGAGAGAATCTCGTATCTCCTTATTGGTTTTCTCAGTTTCAGTCAAACGTTCACCGCCTTTGCTCCGGTAATAAGTTCGCTCTCGATGCCTTCAACCACAAGCTGGGGCAGTTTTCCTGCCTCATCTGCTGCAATATCCAATCTATAAATGATGGCTTTCTGCTCACCGGGCTTGAGTGATACCTTCCACACATAATCAATCTGCTTCCCAACAGGGATTTTCTTGGGTTCAGGGCTTGGCGATTCGATAGAGTAAGGCAGCGTCTCATGAAGAGTAAAATGATGCACCGAATCACCATGATTCTTAAAGCGTATCTCCACATCGAACCCTTTCCCGTTCTGCTTCACAACGCGCTGGCAAAATACATTTCCCATGATTTTCGCGACAATAGGCGTAATATCAGGTGTGGGGCGCTCAAGTATCTCTCCCACTTTCTTTGCTATGCGCGGTAATATTGAATAGATGATTTCCTCCTTTTCTCTGCGTTTTTCAAGATTATCCTGCCTTGACAGGTAATTCTTGAGCCTTCGAGCCACATCTTTTAGCGCAAGTTCTACCTCACTTATGATTTCCGGTACATCGGCTATCGCTTCTTTTGATTCAGAGGTAAAAGGGATATGCGTGGATGCCACATGCACAAGAATTATTGCAGGACCGATTGGCAATGAACCGCCAGGCTGGTCAAGCGAATAACTCCTCCAGTTAAGATTCTCAATTGCATGCGTTATGGCGCATGCCCCCTGCTGGTAAAGAAGCGGCACGCGATTTGCAAACCGCAGTATCTCCACCTTTTCTTCCTTCGGGAGATTGCCGCCGTAAGCAATACCAACTTCCACCTGGAATGGATGACCGTTATGCACAGACGCAGGACGCGTTGTAGTTTCAATGAAATCCACGGTATGTTCCTTCCCCACGCCTTTTCGGATAAGTTCCTCAGTTATAGGGGACAGGCAATCAGTAGACGGCGCCAGTATTTTCACTTTCTTGAATGCTTCATGAAGTCTTTTCGCTTCATCAAGTTTCATCGCCTTCGGGTCGGTTTCGGGGTCAATTCCTGCTTTACTGCAAATCTCTTCAGCGGTCTTTGCGCCAATTCTTGAAAATGAGCTTCGCAAAAATGAATCAAGCCTGTCGTTTTCGCAATACCGCAGCATCTTCATCAGGGTACCGAGTTCAATACCATGAGGATGCGGGAGAATCTCCACAGCCTGCACAGGCTGTTTGTCGGTCGCCCTTTCAAATATTATCTGGTTGTTATCAGGTTCGATAAGAGTTATCCGTGCATGTGGGTTTACTATCGCCGTATCCTTCAGGTATTCATAAACAGATTGCCTTCGCCCCTTGATATACGAGGCTTCCATCTCAAACTCGATACGTGTGCCCCTCAGCCTGTCCCAGTCGGTTATTTTATCGACAAGGATTTCAGGCTCATTGGTCTGGGTGTTTATGAGAAGTTCAAAATAATGAGCGGGCGCATCCTTGTCTATTTTTGACACGATTTTTGCTGGGCGTCCCGATGTGAGCTGCGAATACAATACGGTCGCCGAGATACCGATTCCCTGCTGGCCGCGGCTTTGCTTGACTGCATGGAAACGTGAGCCGTAGAGCAATTTTGCAAAAACCCTGGGGATTTGCTCTTTTACAATTCCCGGCCCGTTATCTTCCACGATAAGCGTCAGGTTATTTTTGGATGCATTTTCAAGTTTAATTAAAATATCAGGAAGTATTCCGGCTTCTTCGCAAGCATCAAGAGAATTATCTACCGCTTCCTTAACCGACGTCAGCAGGCTTCGCGTACTTGAGTCAAATCCAAGTATTTGCCTGTTTTTCTCAAAAAATTCAGCGATACTGATGGCCTTTTGCTTTTTCGCAAGTTCTTCGGCAATGACCATTAAGTATCCTCTAAAGCTCAGCTCCCACTATTGTCTGTGTTTTCGTGACATTCCCACTTTCCCTGATGGTATCCACAAGCTTGTTCAGGGCGCTTAACCCGTCAACGTTACTTATTACAACAAAATCAAATTGACCGAACACATGATACACATCTTTTATTCCCTTTATCTTTACAAGCTCATTATACGCCGCTTTTTCCTGTCCCGGCACAACATTCACAAGTGTTACTCCGATTACCAAATTTAATCACCTAATCTTTGAATCATAACCGAATCCGTTTTTATACCACAGATATACTTTAAGTACTAAAAAAGCTTTGTATATCACGGGGTTTTATGGATTTATTGCTTTCAAGGAAAAACTCAAATACAATAAATAATATGTCAATTCAGGAAAATCGAGGGTGAATATCAATGAAATCAACGAAATCGTTGTGCCCTGTATGTTCTGCTGTTATCGATGCCAAGATTGTTGAAGACAATGGGAAAATCCTTCTTGAAAAAACTTGCAGCAAGCACGGATATTTTGAAGATGTTTATTGGTCAAATGCGAAACAGTATAAACGTTTTGAAAAATTCTCTCATGATGGGGACGGAATAACAAATCCATCCGGTCCAGATGGAAACTGTCCCAATTCATGCGGGATATGTTCATCCCATAAGACAAGTACAATACTTGCCAATATTGATGTTACAAACAGGTGCAACCAGGCATGCCCCGTATGCTTTGCGAATGCCCAGGCCTCAGGCTATCTTTACGAACCCTCGCTTTCGCAGATAAGGGCAATGATGCAGATGCTCAGGAATCAAAAACCGGTGCCATGTCCCGCCATTCAGTTTGCGGGCGGCGAACCCACGATGCGCGATGACATTGTCCAGATTGTCGGCATGGCACGTGAGTTTGGATTTACCCAGGTTCAGATGGCGACTAATGGTATCAAGCTTGCAAAAAGCCTCTCATTATGCCAGGAACTTAACGCAGCGGGCCTTCATACCGCTTATTTACAATTTGATGGGGTGACTGAAGAACCTTATATCATAAACCGGGGTTATAATGCCCTGCCTCTTAAACTTAAGGCAATTGAAAATTGCAGAAATGGTGGCTTGACAAGTGTTTCTCTTGTGCCTACGCTTGCAAAAGGGGTGAACGATATGCAGGTTGGGGATATCATCAGGTTTGCCGTCAATAACATGGACACGGTGAAAGGCATTAACTTCCAGCCCATATCCTTTGCAGGAAGGATAAATCAGAAAGAAAGGATGGAAAAAAGGATTACCATCCCTGATTTATTCGAGCTGATAGAAGCGCAGACGAACGGGGCTATTACCGCGGAGGATTTCTATCCTGTTCCTTTCGTTGTGCCTATTTCTCATTTTGTTTCAGCCGAGGAAGGAATCCCGAACATCGAATTTACGGTTCATCCGCACTGCGGCACGGGTACATATGTGTATATAGAAGATGGCAAGATGATTCCCATAACCCGGTTTATCGATGTGGAAGGATTACTGGAACATATAGAAGAGCTGGCATCGCCCAATTCCAAATGGCTTGGCAAGTCTCTGGGGAATATAAAAAGACTCGGATACCTAATCTCTGCACTGCCGAAATATATCGATATGGCCAAAGCGCCAAAATCCGTGGATGTGACAAAACTGTTCATAGATGTTCTAAAGGAAGGGACAGGGGAAGCAACAAAAGAGTTCCACCGCCATACACTCTTTATTGGTTCCATGCATTTTATGGACTTATATAACATGGACCTTGAGAGGATAAAACGGTGCGGCGTCCATTATGCCACACCAGACGGGAGAATTATTCCTTTCTGCACATATAACACATTACACAGGGTTGAAGTTGAGAAGAAATTCTCAACACCGTTATTAAGGGCAAGAGCGCATTAAGACATAATGACCTCCGGCAGCCCGCTTTATCTTCCAAGATATTTTGAAGTGATGAAAGATAAACTTCCATCACAATTCCTGGTTTCCCAATCGGTGAGTGTTGATTTTAATAAGGATTCCACACTTCCTGAACTATGGAAAATACATGAAACTGCGATGCGCTCTTTTCGCAAAAAATTTGACAGTATCACGTCTATCGAAGAACTCACTCCCCACGCAAGCCCGTCGCTCCTTGACCTGAAAGTTGCTATCGCTGATAAAATTCTCCAGAGCTGCCATTTCTGCGAGCGAAGATGCGGGATAAACCGTAAAAAGAAAGAAATCGGCTATTGCAGGATAGATGCTGTCTCGCGTTATTCAGCCGAGTTCCTGCATCACGGCGAGGAGCCAGAACTAGTGCCCTCACATACGATATTCTTTACAGGCTGCAATTTTTCATGCGTCTATTGCCAGAACTGGCAGATTTCACAATCGCCTGAAAGTGGAATGCCAATTTTACCCCAGGAAGTTGCAAGAATCATCACCCTCAGGCGCGCATACGGGTCAAGGAACGTTAATTTTGTCACGCCGACGCCTCATACTCATACAATCCTTAAAATCCTGAACGGGCTCCGGGTCAATGTGCCGGTCGTCTGGAACTCCAACATGTATTATTCAGGAGAAATCGCGAATTTGCTTGAAGGAGTGGTTGATGTATATCTCGGGGATTTCAGGTACGGGAGTGACGAATGCGCAATGAAATATTCAAATGCGCCCGATTATCTTTCAGTAGTCACCAGGAATTTTATAAAAGCATACTCAAGCGGTGAAATCCTCCTGAGACAGCTTGTTATTCCGGGTCACATCGAATGCTGTACAGGGCCGATAGTAAAGTGGACTAAACAGGCTGTCCCAAAAATAGCGTCAATGAATCTCAAAAAATCAAAATATCAAAAAAAATTTGATATTATTTTTAATTCCAGTTGAAAAATTTAATCCTTCCGCTAATTCCACTCG
>JAHFDG010000031.1 GCA_023249105.1 Candidatus Methanoperedens sp.
AGCAGGAACTGGCGGCTGAATCGAATAAAGAACAAATAATTAATTTTAGAGGTCGATAAACATGACAAACCTACTGTTGATATTATCAAAAGACCCATATACCACCGAAATCCCAAATCTCGTGCTGGATATTGGTTTAAATGCCAAGGCAAGGAAAGGTAACAACGTCTCCCTGTATCTCGTGGAAGATGGGGTTACTGCTGCAAGGAAAAGCGAATTCGGGAATAAACTTCTGGATGCTAAAAAGAAGGGCATCAAAATTCTCGCAGATGATAAGGCTGTGCAGTCGAGGGGGCTTGACGGCAACCTGATCGCAGGCGTGGAAGTAAAGGAAATAGGCACACTCCTCGACCATATAGTTGAGGATAACACGAGAGTAGCATGGTTCTGAGGTGATAGAAATGGCAAACAACGGCAATAGCAAAACCTTAACAATCGTGTCAATAAACGGACCGTATCGCGATGAGGCAGCGTACACGCTCATCAGGCTTGCCCATGCTGCAAAGGAGAAAGGGATTAACGTAAATTTCTTCAACTACCTTGACGGGACGATAATAGGGCACCGCGACCAGGGACCGAAAGAGTTCCCCATCGTTGAGCAGCTCTTCGGCACCGTGCTCAAGAAAGGTCTCAAAAATCCCAAGACCGACGCAATAGCATGCATCAAATGCACTGATGCCCGCGGTGTGACAAAGCAGCAGACCGAGGGTGTTATTATCGGCGGTCTTTACGACCTTGGAGAATGGACAGCGGAATCAGACAAGACGATATTACTGGGATGAGAACATGAGCAAGAAAGTAAACATAATTGTAACACAGCCCCCTTACGGTAAAGAGGATGCCTACAGCGCAATACCTCTTGCTGAGACGCAGGCTGCGGCAGGCAACTCGCCTTCCATCACCTTCGTGAGCGGAGGCGTGCACTCTGTGGTGAAAGGACAGAAGACGGGATATGGCGATGCTGCTATATGGCAGAAAGATGTACCGAGCGTCGAAGCTTCCATCATCAAGGCAAAGGAAAGCGTCAAGTTCTATGCACTTGAAGCCGACTTGAAGAAAAGAGGCGTGAACGATGCCGAGATAATAGACGGCATTAAGAAGATAAACATCGACGACCTAACAAATAGAATACTGGAGAGCGAGGTAACACTGGTGTTCTAAAATGGCAATAGTTCACGACTTCGAGCTTGATGTTAGGGGTGAAGCCTGCCCCTATCCTTTAATCAGGACAAAACAGAGGTGGACAGGCTTCAAAAAGGTGAAGTCCTTAAAGTCCTTGCCAGCGACCCTGTTGCGCCGCAGAATATCGATGCGTGGGCAAAGAAATCAGGGAATGAAGTGCTGACTGTGGAAACAAACAACGGCACCTACAATATCTTTGTACGAAAAGGCTAATCTTCACTATTTTTTTAAAATCTTCAAAGCGCATTTTTTGATTACCTGACAAAAAGCGAATAATAAGTGCAATTTTTGCCTATACCTTAACTTACAATAAATCAGGGATTCATGGGACAATACATGCATAAATTGGACGCAAGAGGCAGGGTATGCCCTCTGCCGCTGTTTTATACCAAAAAAGAGATTGAGAAGTTAAAGCCCGGGGAAGAGCTTGAAGTATTAACTGACGACACCATCGCAAAAAATACGATTCCCCAGTGGAGCAGGGAACACGGGCATGAAATAGTTAAGGTTGAGGAAGCGGGAAGCGAGCTTAGAGTGATTATTAAAAAACGCTGAACTGTTTTTATTGCTTCTAACTATTACTGATATTCCTGTCAAACTTTTTTATAATCTGATTGCAGGAGGTGTAGAGATGGGAGTCGCTCACTCCCATCCCTGTTGCACAAATATGCAACCGCGATGTGATTGCGTACTGCACTTATTCTTCGAGGGTATTTAAGTGTTGTAAATAGGATGATTTTGCAGCGAACCTTCGCTCACTGGAAGATAGGTGGATTTTTTTGCCTGTTTTATTTGATTTTTGGAGTAATAGTGGCGATAGTTGCTGATTTCTCTAGTGTTATATAAGTTTGAGAAAATGTCAGGCATATGGAGATAATAAAAATGATTAAAATATTAACGATTTTTGCGCTAATGCTGCTACTGGCAATGCCTGCAACCGCAGCAAATGTGACCAAAGTCGAGATTCACGGCGTGGTTTTTGACACGAACTCAAGTACCTATAATACTACATTACAGTGGGATGCCCAGAACTTCACCGGCTTCTGGTACACTTCAGGTTCACATAAGTCAAGCGAAACTCTCAAGATAGTTAATCAGGGAGCATCAAGCTTAACAGCCACCAGCAGGGTAATCCAGCAAGAAAATCTTCAGTACAATACCTCGCGCACAGACCAGAAATACAAAGTGTTTAGCGAAAAAAGCAAGTTAGTGGAAAAAGGTCTTGATTACAGCAGCACCACAGGATTTACAAAAGGTGCTACTGGAGGCTATTATGCTCGCCTTGGATGGTTCGGAGACCTGTACGTGGCTGTTAACGGTAAAGCGAATAAATTAGCCAAGTTAATAAAAGAGCAGGACAAACTGGAAAAGCAGACGTTAAAGCTGGGTACAAGCTGGGACCTTGGAGAGGGATATAATCTTACGGTAGAAGCTCTTGATACAACAACATCTCCAAGGCAGGCATGGCTTTCTCTCAGTAAGGATGGTAAAATTCTTGAAAACAAGGTTGTGAACGAGGGAAATGTATATGCTTACATTGAGAAAAGCGTAAGCGGCGAGTCCGATGCCCCGATATTCGTGACATACGTGGAAAGCATATTTACAGGCGGCGAGGGCATGTCAGCCTTTGTCCAGCTCAGGTATACATGGCTGATATCGCAGAAAGTTCTTGAAGTCAAAGTTGGAGATAAGTTTGGTGTATTCGAGGTAAAGGAAGCAAATGAAAACTACGTGCTTCTATACAATAAGGATAAAACAATAAGCTTTGACCAGAATACAGTTCAAACCTTATACGGAGACCTGAAGTTCAAGGTGGCAGATAGCTCGACTGCTCTGCGATTCTATCTGATTGTTGAAAAATCCGCGCCAGGAAAATATGAAGTAAGAGGAGGAACTTACGACAATACCAGGTCATCATACAGGAGCCTTGTCTGGGATGCCCAGAGATTTCCGGGGTTCTGGTATAACCTTGGCAGTGCAAAAACGAGCGAAAATCTTGCAGTTGATCAAAGCGCTTCAAGCCTGACGAATGCAAGCAGGACGATCGAGTTTGAAAAGCTTCTGTATAACACCTCACGCACTGACCAGAAATACAAAGTGTTTAGCGAAAAAACTTTGAAAGTTGAGAAAGGTCTCAGCTACAGCAGTTCCACAGGATTTACAAAGAGCACCACGGGAGGTTATTATGCAAGGCTGGGATGGTTCGGAGACCTGTATGTGGCTGTTAACGGCAAAGCGAATAAATTAGCCAAGTTGATAAAAGAGCAGGACAAACTGGAAAAGCAGACGTTAAAGCTGGGTACAAGCTGGGACCTTGGAGAGGGATATAATCTTACGGTAGAAGCTCTTGATACAACAACATCTCCAAGGCAGGCATGGCTTTCTCTCAGTAAGGATGGTAAAATTCTTGAAAACAAGGTTGTGAACGAGGGAAATGTATATGCTTACATTGAGAAAAGCGTAAGCGGCGAGTCCGATGCCCCGATATTCGTGACATACGTGGAAAGCATATTTACAGGCGGCGAGGGCATGTCAGCCTTTGTCCAGCTCAGGTATACATGGCTGATATCGCAGAAAGTTCTTGAAGTCAAAGTTGGAGATAAGTTTGGTGTATTCGAGGTAAAGGAAGCAAATGAAAACTACGTGCTTCTCTACAATAAAGAAAAGACAATAAGCCTTGATCAGAACACGGTGCAGCCGTTGTATGGAGAGTTGAAGTTCAAGGTGGCGGATAGTTCAACCGCGCTGCGGTTCTATCCAATTTTCGAACAAACAATTCAGGCGGCACCAAAGGTGGAATTAAAAGCCGCAAGCGCTACGGCAACTGCTACCACTGCTCCAACTACTAGTGTGCCAAGCATAGTACCGACTGCATCCGCAACACCATCATCAGCTTCTACCTCGATACAGGCAGCAACGCCGACAGTCCAGACATCCGTAGCAGTGCCTGCAAAAACAGCTGCGGAGAATACACCAGTGAAAAAGCTGCTCGGATTCTGGGGATTCTATGCAATAATAGGTCTTGTTGCCACAGCGTACTTTGTGCTAAGGAAGAAAGAATAAAAACTTCTTCCTTTTTCATTTTTTATGGGTAGAATATCGGCAGAATCCGTTAAAAGGGCAGCTATGAATGCAGGCGCAGACCTTGTGGGTATTGCTTCAGCGGACAGATTCAAAGAATATCCTGAAGAGAAACGACCTGAGCATCTGCTCCCAGGCGCAAAATCAGTTATAGTAGTTGGAGTTAGAGTGCTTCTGGATACCGTCAAACCCAATCTTCTCCTCTCTGCGCTGCATCACATCACCCTGAACATGTACCATAACCAGATAGCCTACGATATAGGAAGGCTTCTCGACGATTACGGATACAGCGCAGTCATAATACCCCACAGGATAGGCAATCTCGACCCAGACTTGAGAAAAAGCGGGGATTACATGAATATATACCCAAAGCTTTTCGGTATATCAACGAGGCATGCTGCTGTTGAAGCAGGGCTTGGCATACTTGGCAAAAGCCGCCTGCTGATAACGCCGCACTTCGGACCGAGGCAGCGGGTAGCAGCAGTGATAACAGATGCCGAGCTTAAGTCTGACAGGAAGATTACGAGTAAAGAGGCGGAAAAACTGTGCCCGCCTTTATGTCATGCGTGCATCAAAGCCTGCCCGGGAAAAGCCCTTTCCAATGAAGGTATCGCATGGGAGAAGTGCAACGCGGTAATAAAACCTCACAACAGCATGTACGGATATTCAGCATGCTGCCAGTGCATGATAGCATGTCCCACAGGTCGGTGAACTGATTATTTATATCAGGGCGAGACATTTCATATCCAATGAATAAGGCACACGTTGAGTTGAAAGATGCATCAAAAGCAGTTTTACGTAAGGTAAATCATAACAGAGTTAAAACCCAGATACTGTCCAACCTTGACCTGAGAATAGAGAGGGGCGAGCTTGTTACTATCATGGGTGCCTCTGGTTCGGGAAAGACCACGCTTCTTCGGCTGATTAACAGGCTCTCTGAGGCTGATTCCGGCGTTATAATGCTGAACGGCGGGGATATTAGGGATTATGCTCCCATAGAGCTGAGGAGAAAAGTTGGCATGGTATTTCAGTTGCCTGTTATGTTTAAGGGAAGCGTAAGGGATAACATTGCCTTTGGCATGAAACTGTGGGGAGATACTATCGATCTTGAGGCTCTTGCCGAGGCTTGTGGCATTTCCGAGAATCTGCTGGATGTGGATGCAGAGCAACTCTCTGTAGGAGAGAAGCAGAGAGTATGTATAGCGAGGGCGCTCGCAAACCAGCCCGATGTACTTCTGCTGGATGAGCCTACCTCGTCGCTGGATGCTAAATCGGCTGAGAAGATCGAGGAACTGCTGCTGAAATTGCGCATGGAGAAAAATCTTACCGTGCTCTGGGTTACTCATGAGAAAGAGCAGGCTGAGAGGATAGGCGGAAGGAGATTAGTCCTCAAAGATGGCAGGTTGGAGGAATATCATGCCTGAAGTTCTTGCTATCGCCCTAACGGTTCTGCTTGTTGTGCTGACGGCAGCATTTGCGCAAAGATTCGGCATAGGGAAGGAAGTATCCTTAGCAGGAACCAGAGCCTTAGTCCAGATACTTATCCTTGCTTCCCTCATCCTTTTATTATTCAAGCTGCCCCTCTACTGGAGTTTTATTGTGCTTTTAGCTATGGCTGCAATAGCAGGTCATACCACTTACTCAAGATCAGGCAAACTTGAGAGGGGCTTGCCTCTGGCTATTGTTTCGATAGCAGCGACGTCTGTATTGCTGCTCATCCCTTTCTTCCTCCTTAGCATCTTCCCGTTTGAAGCAAGATACGTTATCCCGACAGGAAGCATTTTAATAGGCAACGCGATGAACGTAAGCTCGCTGGCTATTGACAGGTACAGGGGTGAGATAAAGAACAGGCGGGCTGAAGTTGAAGCCTACCTTGCCCTCGGCGCGCAGCCGAAGCTTGCTGCCTCCGCTTGCCTAAAACAGGGCATTCTCTCTGCACTGATACCTTCGATAGACAATATGAAGAACCTCGGGCTTGTATGGATACCAGGAGTCATGACTGGAATGCTGCTGGGAGGCGCTGACCCTATGGAGGCAGCCTCTATACAGATAGCCATATTCACTTCGATCTTTGCTGCCGGCATGATAGCATCCAGCCTGCTGCTACACTATTCTACGGACAGCTTTTTTACGAAGGCGGCGCAGTTGAGGGAAGAGATGGATTAGAAAAAAAAATAGCCATATTATAAAATCCAGAGAAGATGCAGGAAGTTTGCCTCAAATGTTCGTTTTCCCGAATAAATAAGACAATCCTTGCTGATTTGCATAGTGCTATATATGTTATCCGCCTCAAGCGACTTCTACTGAAATTAGTCTTATCAAAGTTTTCAATCCTATTTAAATTCAAAAAATCCTACAAAATAACTATGCCAACGATTAGCGAAAAGATTCTCAGCCGCGCATCCGGAAAACAAGTCGCTGCGGATGATTTTATTATAGCCAATATTGATTATGCGATGGCGCATGATGGGACAAGCATCCTGGCCGTGAAAGCCTTTAAGGAGATGGATGCAAAGAAAGTATGGAATCCAGAGCGAATAATCATACCATTTGATCACTATACGCCTGCCCATACAGATACTGGCGCAAAACTGCATCAGGGAATAAGGCAATGGATTCGCGAACAGGGAATTACCAACTTCTTTGACATAGGCGAAGGCATATGCCATCAGGTGCTTCCCGAAAATGGATTTGCCATGCCCGGAAAACTAATAATAGGCGCGGATTCGCACTCATGCACATACGGGGCGTTCGGGGCATTTGCAACGGGTGTCGGGGCAACTGACATGGCAGAGATATTTGCCTCTGGAAAACTGTGGCTTCGCGTGCCGCAGACCATACGAATAACGGTTGATGGAAAACTCTCAAAAGGCGTATCGGCAAAAGACCTGACACTTAATATCATAAAAACGATAGGAGCCGATGGCGCTAATTATAAAGCCATCGAATATTACGGAAAGACAATTCAAGACCTATCGATTGCGCAGCGTATGACGCTGTGCAATATGTCCATAGAAATGGGAGCAAAAACCGGTATAGTTCCGGCTGATGAGAAAACATTTGATTATCTAAAGGGAAAGGCAAAAGAAAAATACGAGCCGATCTATGCTGATGACAACGCCAATTACTGCGAAGATTTGTATTTTGATGTGGCAAATCTTCAGCCGCAGATCGCAAAACCGCATGAAGTGGATAATGTTTTCAATATAAACGAAGTCGCTGGAACACCACTTGACCAAGTTTTCATAGGTTCATGTACTAACGGCAGATACGAAGACCTTCAGGTTGTTGCAAAGATTCTGCGCGGAAAGCAAGTGAAAGTCAGGACAATTGTGCTTCCAGCTTCGCGTTCTGTCCTCATCAGGGCAACGGAATCAGGTATAATAGCCACGCTGTTAAAAGCAGGCGCTGTTATCATGCCGCCAGGATGCGGGCCGTGCCTTGGCGCCCACCAGGGAGTGATATGCGAAGGTGAGACGTGTCTTTCCACATCCAACCGCAATTTTAAGGGACGTATGGGCGCGGGAGGATTGATTTATCTATCTTCACCTGAGACCGCAGCAGCAAGCGCATTGTGTGGAGAGATAGCAGACCCGAGGGAAGTTGTTTGATATGACTGTCAAAAATGATCTTAATAAAATCACTGGAAAAGTGTGGAAATTCGGCGACAATGTAGATACTGACATAATTATTCCAGGAAAATACCTGCGCACAACTGATATGAGTATATTTGTAGCGCATGTTATGGAAGGGATAGACCCGCAGTTCTCGAAAAAAGTACAAAAGGGCGATGTAATAGTGGCAGGTGAGAATTTCGGATGCGGTTCATCCCGCGAACAGGCGCCACTGGCATTAAAATATGCGGGAGTAGCCTGCGTCGTAGCGGGATCATTTGCAAGGATATTTTTCAGGAATGCTATAAATGTGGGTCTGCCTATCATTGAAGCTAAAATCGACTGCAAAGAAGGAGATACAATAGAGATAGATTTGGGGAATGGAATAATTATGAATGAAGGAGTGGATTATACGGTCACAAAACTTCCTGATTTCCTGCAAGAGATACTGACTGACGGCGGGCTGGTCGGGCATCGTAAAAAGGTTGATGCGGTATGAAAAACAATTTCAAGTGGAGCAATTGATATTTCAGAGATTGGACTAAAGATTCTAATTCTAAAGGAGTCTTAAATTGAAGCTCTCGACCCCTGAACCCGATGAAGTGCATGCACCGACATCCACTGATCGTCGATTGATGTATTACATCTCTCTTTTAGGTTTTTTTGCAATCTTTTCAACTACGATCTCGAAAAACCCTGTGCTTCCCCTCTTTATGCAATCGATCGGGTCAAGCGATGCAGTGATCGGCCTGATTTCCGCGATCTCACCTTTTGCCGGTATCCTGTTCAGCTTTCCGGTCGGCGTTCTCTCAGACCGTCTCGGAAGGCGACGCCTGCTTATCATATCGGGAGTAATCTTCCTGATAGCACCGTTGCTCTACATGTTTATCGACCAGCCCCTCTGGATGATTCCAATACGGTTCTTTCATGGCACCGCAACGGCAATCCTCGGTCCGGTGATCTCTACCATCATTGTGGAACGGTTCTTCGGCAGAAAAGGGGAGATGCTCGGTAAGTACGCGTCCTCAACCCTGATTGGCCGTACCCTAGCGCCTCTTGCAGGCGGCATAATCCTGTCATTCTTTGCTGCGTACCCTGGCATTTTTCGGTTCCAGATGGTCTATGTTGCTGCCGCGCTGGCTGCTGTCCCGGTCTTTGTGATGACCCTGTTCTACCGTGAGAGAAACGACCGACCGCTGAAAGTCATCACCTTGTCGGTATTTAAAGAGAGCTTTGTTAATTTCTTTTCCCATCGGCGGCTTCGCGCGATCGCCCTTGTCGATATGGCGACCTATTTTGCATTCGGAACGTTCGAAACATTTCTGCCGATATTCCTCGCGTCCAGGGGCGTTGATCCATACCAGACCGGCATCATCTTTGCGGTGCAGGTGTTACTGATTGCGACAACAAAACCTGTATTCGGCTGGATCGCTGATCGCATTGACAAGCGCATACAGATATGCGCAGGTCTCCTCCTGTCAGGGATATCGATCGCCGCCATTGCACTATCTTCATCCTTCCCCCATTTCATCGCAATCAGCATTGGGACAGGCATGGGCATTTCGCTGTCCACAGTCGCGACAAGCGCGTATGTCGCAGATATTTCCAAAAAAGAGGAAGTCGGCGCATCCATGGGGGCACTGTCCTCGACTATGGATATCGGGCACTCGACCGGCCCACTCGTGACCGGTATGGTCATTACCGTGGCTGGGTTCAGTGCCGGCTTTTTTGCAAGTTTTGTGCTCGCGCTGGTTATCACGGGTGTGTTTGTGTGGTCGGTACTTGAATAAAAATTGCTAGATGAGAAAATCCAGGGAAGAGGCAGGAATCTTGCCTCAAATGTTCTATTTTCATAACAAATACGGCAACCATTGCTGATTTGTATAATGCTATATATCTGATTCTCAGAGTTTAGCCATGAAATTTCTTGAGCGAAATGAACTTCTCTTCAATTTTATACTTGTAAACATCAGCTCAGGGATTGCTGTTGGCATGATGAGTTTTATAATACTCTAAAAATGGTGATAGATTATGGAGAAAATCGGAATACTGCTGCTGGGCCACGGAAGCAGCCTCCCTTATAATAAAGAATTGGTTGAAGAAACCGCAAATATGCTGCGAAAGAAACATGAAATTATTGTGCATACTGCCTTTTTGAACAAAGATACCCCTACTATCCAGGAGGCATTGAAAGAGCTTGTTAATGATGGCACAAAAATAATCGTTGCCCTGCCTTTGTTTTTAGCCCACGGCGTGCATACACTTCATGATATACCTGCGCAGCTTGGAATAAAAAATAACGAAAGAAAAACTACAATCAAATACGGCGATAACCATGTAGAGCTTTTCTACGCGGAGCCTCTTGGTGCTGACCCGGTAATTGCAGAAATTGCATATCAGAGAGCAAGAGAAGCCTTGAGGTGGTAAGATGAGAGCTATAGTCTTTTTTGTAGTTTTATTTTTATATGACGTTCGTGGCGGAAAATAATATTCCCTGCATGAACAAAATATGAAATAGAGAACATTGCCTCAAACATTCGTTTTTCAGAACAACTACGACAAAACTTGCTGTAATCCATAGTCCCATATCCACTATTTAGAATAAGTAGCTCATGAAGATTCTTGAGGGCAACGAACTTATTTTCAGATTCATGCTTATAAACATCAGCTCCGGGGTCGCTATAGGCATGATGAATTTTATAATTCCTGTATATGCTCTCAGTCTTAATGCAACCTCAACAGAAATAGGCATGATCAAAGGATTTTCCGGGATAGGAGACCTGCTTGTAGTTCTACCTGCCGGATTTATTGTGGATTATTTAGGTTCAAGAAAGACATATTCAGTAAGCTGCGTTTGCAGCGCTGGGATAATAATATTATTGTCCATGGCTGCCACACCGAATCTTCTCCTATTAACGATGGTATTCTACGGTGTGGCAAGAACTTTCAGGACAACGTCGCTAAGCGCTGCATTTTTCAAAAACATGAATACTATTGGCGCAAGAAAAGCTGGCTGGTATAAAGGTTCAATGACCATAGGATCAGCTTTCATCGGACCCCTAATTGGCGGGATTGCTGCAATAGCCATTGGTTTTGAAAGCTATTTCATATTAACAGGCGCAATTTTATTTATACCACTTATGGTGATAAATATCCGCGCAAATCGCAGTAGCAATCCAACGGTGAAAATAAATAATCACAGCTTTATTGATGCTTCAAACCACTATAAGTCCCTTACAAAGAACAGTATTCTGGTTAACGCAACTATAAAAGAAAGTCTGAACACTGGATTTTTCATGACCTTTTCAGCATTTATTACAGTGCTGGTAATCAGAGACATGGGTTTATCCCCTGGCATAGCAGCAATGCTGCTCTCTCTAAAAGGCGCAACCACGTTACTTGTTGTATTCCTCGGAGGCGCATACATGCAGAGGAACAACAGCGGCTTATATCTATTCGCTTATGTTACAACCATTGTTTCACTTCTTCTTCTGGGGATTGGGAAAGATATTACCCAGCTTGGAATAGCCTCGGTAATTCTTGGCGTAGGCACTGGCATGATTAGCCTGATTACTTTTACAGAGGTCGGAAGTATCGAAGGAGAAAAGGGAAAGATAGCAGGCTTCTTTTCTTTCGGTCACGGCGCTGGCGCAATCGTAGGACCTACGCTTGGGGGAATGATAGGGGATGCCTTCGGCGTGCAGGCGATTTTCCTTGCTTTTATGCTTCCTTTTGGTGCGCTGGCACTTTATACTTTCATTGATGGAAAACGGATCACCCAGCCTGAATTAGAGGTTCGGACAAAGGTTCCAGAAATTAACGAAGATTCATAAAAGATTTTCATGACAAGGAGCAACGAAAAAAATGAAGAAAATACCGCTGGGTAACACAGGTTATAAAGTTTCCAGAATAGGATTTGGCGGGATACCGATTTCTCGCCTGGATCATGATACGGCGGTAAAGGTCGTGCATGGATGTATTGAATTAGGAATCAACTTTATGGATACTGCTGTAGCTTATAAGGATAGTGAGATAAAAATCGGGGAAGCGATTTCCGATCATGAGATAATCCTTGCTACAAAATCCCAATCCAGGGATGCCGCCGGGATGGAGAAGGATGTGAAGGCAAGTCTTTCCAGTATGAAAGTGGATTTCATCCACCTCTACTTGCTCCATGGTGTTAATAACCCTGATCTTCTTAAGAGTGTGATGGCAAAAGGCGGCGCCCTTGATGCGCTTAAGAAAATGAAAAAAAATGGGTGCATTGGCGCCATAGGGATAACCGGTCATCGAGCTGATGTACTGGTGGATGCATTGAAAACTGGCGAATTTGAGACTGTGCAAGTTCCCTATAATTATATTGAGACAGAGCCTGAGAAAGAGCTTTTCCCGCTGGCGAGAAAACTGGGAATTGGTATCATTGCCATGAAGCCTTTTGGCGGCGGCATACTTGAGAATGCTAACCTGTCCATAAAATATATTCTAAACCAGGAAAATGTGGTACCTATCCCTGGTATACAAAAAACCGAGGAAATACAGGAGATATGTAGCATTGCAGATGGGCATACAGCTTTATCTGAAATCGAAAAAAAGAAAATTTTACAAATCTCAAAGGAGCTCGGAAACGATTTTTGCAGGAGGTGCGGTTATTGCATGCCCTGCCCCCAGGATATTCAGATAATACGAGCTATGAATGCAAAGACGTCTATCAAGCGGCTTGGTGTAAAATCATTTATCGATGATAAAGGGCGTGAATTTGTCGAACGTATTAAAACCTGCACAAAATGTGGTCAATGCGAATTGCGATGTCCATATAACCTGCCCATCCGCAGCAACATAGCGAGAAATGCAAAATATCTGGAATCTGTTCTGGGACAGTCGAGGAACTAATTGCCATGAAAATTTTGAAGGGCAATGAACTTATTTTTAAATTTATTCTCATCAACCTCAGCACCGGTATTGCGATGGGTATGGTGAATTTGATAATACCCATATACGCACTCAGCCTCAATGCTTCTTCCACGGAGATCGGTCTGATCAAAGGGATATCTGGCGTAGGGGATTTACTTGTCGTTTTACCTGCAGGGCTCCTGGTGGATTATTTAGGCTCAAAAAAAATGTACTATATAAGCGCTGTGCTGGGTTCATCAATAATTATTCTAATCTCATATGTATCTAATATTGAACTTCTCCTTCTCATTATGGTATTCTTCGGCATGGCAAAAACATTAAGGACAACCTCACTAAATGCTGATTTTTTCAAGAACATGAAAACCATTGGCATGAATAAAGGTGGGTGGTACAAGGGCTCGATGATCGGGGGTAGTGCACTGATAGCACCTATTCTTGGCGGGATAGCTTTAGCAGCCATTAGCTTTAAAGGCTATTTCGCACTTGCAAGCATGTTTCTACTTGCGCCATTTTTGATTATCCTTGCTCGTACAAATGGTGGAATAAATTCACCTGTCATACGAAAAAAAATAGGGCTCGAAGATGCAACAAATCATTACATGGCACTTGCAAAAAATAAGTCTTTATTATCTGCAACTATTATTGAGAGTATTAATGGTGCAGTTTTTAATATTTTTTCGACCTTCATTATTGTTCTTGTGATCAAAGACCTCGGTTTATCTGCGGGCGTAGCTGCTATGTTAATAGCATTTAGAGGGGGCGCAATGTTTTGTACGATATTTTTATGTGGACAGTTACTTCGTAAAAATAATAGTAACATGTATTTATTCAGCTTTATTTTAGCCATTCTCACTCTTTTGGTGTTAGGGATGAGCAAGGATATATCGCAAATCGCAATAGCATCTGTCGTCCTTGGTATAAGCTCTGGTTTGATGTCACTTATTACATTTGCACAGGTCGGGAATATAGACGGAGAAAAGGGCAAGATAGCAGGCATCTTCGCCTTCGGTTTTGCCATAGGTTCAATTATAGGACCTACGCTTGGTGGAATAATTGGAGATGCATATGGTGTGCAGACGATCTTCATTTCCTTCATACCTATTTTTGTGGCGCTCGCACTTTTCATTTTCGTCAGTAACAAGGATAAATCGAATCTGAATACATGGAAAACATAAGACCTTTTTAAGGTTATCCAGGAGATCATATTTCAGATAAGCTTCAGTGTCCTGTATCAATACGGCAAAAACTACCTTGGTTATCTCAAAAATCGAAATATAACGACAAAATTTGCTGGTATATATTATATTATAATCGATAGTGATTTATGAGTGCCTATGGTGTTAATACTTTTGAAAAATTTGATAGTCACAATAGTGCTATAGCTTGAAAACCATTAACTTATACAAAATTTTTTATTGAGGAAATATGAAACAATATATATTAAAAGACCTAAAACTTGCAGATGCTGGAAAACAGCGAATAGAATGGGCGCGAAGGCACATGCCAGTTCTTGAAAAAATAAAAGAACAATTCGAGAAAGAAAAACCATTGGAAGGGATTAATGTAGTGGCATGCCTCCATGTGACGGTTGAAACCGCCAATCTTATTTATGCTATGAAAGCAGGTGGTGCAGACATTGCACTCACTGCTTCAAACCCTTTAAGCACGCAGGACGATGTTGCGGCTGCGCTTGCGAGTGATGGGATAAAGGTATTTGCGATAAAAGGTGAGAATGAGAAACAATATTATGAGTGTCTTGAGGAAGCACTCAAGATAAAACCTCACATTACTCTAGATGATGGGGCGGATACCATCGCGCTCGTACATTCAAAACACCCTGAATTGATAAAAGATATAAAAGGCGGGTGTGAAGAGACAACCACAGGCGTTATCAGACTAAGAGCAATGGCAGCCGATGGCGCCCTGAAATATCCTGTGATCGCAGTAAACGACGCAGAGACCAAGATGATGTTCGATAACCGTTATGGCACAGGACAGAGCACCTTACATGGTATAATGAATGCCACAAACATCCTGTTTGCGGGAAAAACAATTGTGGTAGCAGGCTATGGCTGGTGCGGTAGGGGAGTCGCATCAAGAGCAAGAGGACTTGGTGGTAATGTAGTTGTGGTAGAAGTTGAGCCGCGAAAGGCACTTGAAGCTGTTATGGATGGGTTCAGGGTATTGCCCATGAGGGAAGCGGCTAAAGTTGGGGATCTGTTCATCACGGTCACAGGAGATGTCTCAGTCATTCGAATAGAGCATTTCCAGGTCATGAAAGACCAGGCGATCGTATGCAATTCAGGGCATTTTAATGTTGAAATCAATATCCCTGACCTTACCAAATTGGCAAAGAAAGTAAGCCAGATAAAGAATGATGTCCAGGAATATGCACTGAAAGATGGACGTCGGATATATGTTCTTGCCGAAGGAAGACTTGTGAATCTTGCAAGCGCATTCGGGCATCCGCCTGAAGTTATGGACATGAGCTTTGCGAATCAGGCTTTGGCTGTGAAATTGATCTCGGAAAAGGGAGATACTTTTGAG
The DNA here is from genome assembly GCA_023249105.1 of Candidatus Methanoperedens sp. Lineage (GTDB taxonomy): Archaea > Halobacteriota > Methanosarcinia > Methanosarcinales > Methanoperedenaceae > Methanoperedens. The sequence continues at coordinate 15,336 of JAHFDG010000031.1, forward strand.
AACCAGGTTTATAAGGTTCCTCCTGAGGTTGACAGCCTAGTTGCAAAATTAAAGCTAGAATCAATGGGTATTGAGATAGAGACCCTGACAGAAGAGCAGGATAAATACCTCCATTCCTGGACAATGGGAACATGATGCAGTTGCAGATAAAAGCCGTCGAAAATTATTTAAAGGAACTCTACGGAAGCTCAAAAGTCACAAAGATCGGCGAGCTTGGCGGAATTCCTGTTGAGGTTGAGGAAGGCATAAAAGGTTTCGGTTATGGCAAGCCATATCTCATCGAATTTGAAGCAGGCGGGAAAGCGCATTCAGTAGTGCTCTCCTCCATGCGTGTCCAGAAAGGTTTCGGGCATGACCATTTTTCCGACAGGGCGCAAATCCTGATATGGCAAAATTCTGTTTTTAACAACCTGCCAGGGCATGTAAAATCACTTGATGTGGGCTACTTCACGCACAAAGGAGAGCTTTATTCATCCGGCAAAGCTGAAGAATATTTTATTTTAATGGAAAAGATAGAAGGGAAAGAGTATTTCATTGACCTTGAAAGAATAAAAAAAGACGGGAAACTCACATCTCTTGATAGGGACAGGACACGTGCGCTGTCATCGTATCTTGCCAGGATCCATGCAAACAAACACGATGACCGTGAATTGTATTTACGAAAGATCAGGGATCTTGTGGGACATGGTGAATGCATCATGGGATTGATGGACAGCTATCCTGATAATCTTGATTTTGTTAGCCCGGATGACCTGTGTACTATTGAAAAGAAATGCGTGGACTGGCGCTATAAAATTAAAGGTAATACTGCGCGCCTGTGCATGACGCATGGTGATTTCCATCCCTGGAACATAATGTTTCGCGAGGGTGCGGATTTCACGGTTCTTGACAGGAGCCGGGGTGAATGGGGTGAGGCGGCAGATGATGTTTCCTCAATAACCATGAATTACCTGTTCTATTCTCTCCAGAAATACGGGGAACTTAAAGGGCCATTTAAGGAAATGTTTGATTTATTCTTTAATAATTACCTTGAAAAAACAGGTGATATAGAGTTATTGAAGGTTATCCAGCCATTTTATGTATTCAGGTCAGTTGTGGTGGCAAGCCCGATATGGTATCCCAATCTTGATCCGGCTGTAAGGACAAAGATATTTAATTTTATAAACAATATCCTGGATAGCGAAGAATTTGATTATAAGAATGTAAATTCTTATTTATAGGATCTGGCCCCTTAATCACAATGTGCAAAAACTTGGGTTTGAGATAGCTCTCAGGTTGCTTGACGCTGATTTTGCCTATATATTTCGTTTTTCCGGATAAATACGACAAAATTTGCTGATTTATATTATATTATAAACAATGGTGACTTAGAAAAGGCTGAGGTAAATAGAATGAGCAGTACTAAATTAGATACACCAACTCTTGCAGAAAAATACGACCAGTACTTAGGCGATAGCCAATTTAATAATGGGTTAAACCTTATTGAAAAACTCGGAATTGAAACAGGAAATAATGTTCTGGATATAGGCTGCGGGACAGGCAGGCTTGCAGAATATGTGGCTAAAACCGTGGGAAAAAAAGGTAAAGTCACAGGCATAGACCCGTCACCGCACAGAATTAAAGTGGCAAGCAGAAAGGGAAAACCATCCTTAAATCTGTCTTTTGAATTAGGCAATGGCGAGGATTTGAGTAGGTTTAAGAATAAAAGCTTTGACCGTGTCTATCTGAATGCAGTTTTCCATTGGATAGAAAATAAGAGCGCCACCCTTGCACAGATACATAGAATACTTAAGCCAGGTGGAAAACTGGGATTGACCTTTACATCTAAAAACATTCAAAAAGCCTTTTCTGCTGACAGGCAGGCAGTTGACAGGCTGCTAAAAAAGGAGCCATATGCATCCGCGGTAAAATCAGATGAGGAAACTCCGAGGCATCCCATCACGACAGATGAACTTGCATTATTGTTGATCAATTCAGGATTTGAGGACATTAAACTGGATATCAAACAGAATACCACTTACTATCCCTCAGCTAAGGAATACTTTGAAAAGAGGGAGGCAGGCGGTCATGGAAATTTTTTGACTAATGTGCCCGAGGAACTGAGGGAGCAGTTTAAAGCTGATTATTCGAAAGAACTTGAGAAAAATAAAACCCCACAGGGGATTGAATTCACCAACTATTCACAGGTTGCAACCGCTACAAATAACGGATGGAATAACGAAAAATTATGAAACTAAAATGGTTTGGGCATGCTTGTTTCCTGTTAACGTCCAACAACGGCGTAAGGGTATTAGTTGATCCATTCAATGAAAAAGTAGGTTATGCATTGCCAGTTGTGGAAGCCGATATTGTTACGACAAGCCATGGTCACGGGGATCACAACTATACCGCCGTGGTGAATGGCGAGTTTCTGCTCATCGACCAGCCGGGTAATTTCTCACATAATGGTATAGAGATTAAGGGCATAAGCTCATTCCACGATAAGGTAGAAGGCTCGCTGAAAGGCAAGAACGTCATTTACCGATTCAATATCGATGGGTTGTCGGTCTGCCACCTGGGTGATCTCGGACATTTACTGAGCCCTCATCAGGTTGAAGAAATCGGTACGGTCGACATTCTGCTGGTGCCGGTAGGGGGACACTATACTATCGATGCTTCTGACGCACTGGAAGTCTTACAGCAGTTGAAGCCAGAGGTAATTGTTCCGATGCATTTCAGAACCGAGGTTGGTGGAGCTGCCCTGGCTCCTGTGGACCGATTTCTGGAATATGCCGGAGGGGGGAAAATACTCAGGAAGCAGGAAATAGAACTCACCAGGGATACTCTTCGTGATATAGCTGGTGTAATCGTTCTGGATTACAGGTGACGAAATCCAATGTACTTTGAAAACGCAGGGAAAGAAAATACACACAGAACGTTACAAATCGCTAAAGAGGAGGCGATTAAGCGTGGAATAACAAATATAGTTGTTGCATCTACGTATGGAGATACCGGGCTGGCTGCCGCTGAATTATTAAAGGGTACAGGAATAAACCTGATAGTTGTTACTCACAACACCGGTATTAGGGAAGAAGGGGTGCAGACTTTCAGTCCCGATACAAAAAAGAAGATTGAGGAACTGGGCGGAAAGGTTTATACAGGTACCATGGTGCTCAGAGGATTGGGTACTGCAATACAGGAGAGAGGTGGTCATTCCCATGAGCAAGCAGTGGCTGATACTCTGAGGATTTTCGGCGGGGGAACAAAGGTTGTTATAGAGATAACAGCTATGAGCGCGGATGCAGGCTTGATACCCTTTTCTGATATTATAGCAGTGGCTGGAACGCACAGGGGTGCAGATACAGCAGCAGTTATTAAAGCGAATTCGTCAAATAAATTCTTTGAAATTAAACTAAAAGAATATCTTGTTAAACCAAAAAATTTTTAGGGCAACGAACTTATTTTCAGATTCATGCTCATAAATATTAGCTCCGGGGTTGCCGGGGGCATGATGAATTTTATAATACCTGTGTACGCCCTCAGCCTCAACGCAACTTCCACTGAAATCGGTCTGATTAAAGGATTTTCCGGAATCGGGGATTTGCTGGTCGTTCTACCTGCTGGCTTTCTTGTGGATTATTTTGGCTCAAAAAAGATGTACTCTGTAGGCTGTATATTTAGTGCCGCGATAATCATGTCCATTTCATTTGCCACCAATCCCACGTTTCTCCTGCTGGTAATGTTGTTCTACGGCATCTCAAGAACTATCAGGACAACTTCAAACAACGCTGATTTTTTCGAAAATATGAACACTATTGGCGCCAAAAAAGTCGGCTTGTTTAAGGGTTCAATGACTATTGGATCATCTTTCATCGGACCTCTAATTGGCGGAATAGCTGCAATAGCCATGGGTTTTAAGAGCTATTTCGTAATAACAGGTGCATTTTTACTTGTGCCGCTTATGATAGTATTTTCCCTTGCAAATCGCAGTAGCAATCAACCGATGAAAAAAAATAATCACAGCTTTATCGATGCTTCAAACCACTATAAGTCCCTTACAAAAAACAGGATTCTTGTTAGCGCAACTATGAACGAAAGTCTGAACACTGGATTTTTCATGACTTTTTCGACTTTCATTACAGTGCTGGTAATCAGAGATATGGGCTTATCCCCGGGCATAGCTGCGGCGCTGCTCTCTCTAAAAGGTGTGTCCATGTTACTTGTTGTATTCTTCGAAGGGGCGCACTTGCGGAAGAACAATAGTGGATTATACTTATTCGCTTATGCTACAACCATTCTTTCACTTCTTCTTCTGGGGATAGGCAAAGACATTACCCAGCTTGGGATAGCTTCGGTAATCCTTGGCATTGGTTCAGGACTGATTAGCCTGATTACTTTTACAGAGGTCGGAAGTATTGAAGGAGAAAAGGGCAAGATAGCAGGCTTCTTCTCTTTCGGTCACGGCGCTAGCGCAATCTTGGGACCTACGCTTGGGGGAATGATAGGGGATGCCTTCGGAGTGCAGGCTATTTTCCTTGCGTTTATAGTTCCTTTTAGTGTGCTGGCATTCTATACCTTCATGTACGGCAGAAAACAAAATTAAATCGGAAAATATTGCCGCAATGATATAGTATTTGGACGAAATGGGGCGATAGTTGCTGATTTCTATAATATTATATAGCCTGGTGAGTTATAGACTCTGAGGTAATTAACATGAGCAGTACTGAATTAGATACATCAACTCTTGCAGAGAAATACGACCAGCTTAGCGATAGCCAGTTTGAAAACGGGAAATTGCTTATTAAAGAACTCCAGGTAGAGAACGGACACCTTGTACTGGATATAGGCAGCGGGACAGGCAGGCTTGCAGAATATGTGGCTAAAACCGTGGGAAAGAAAGGTAAAGTCATCGGTATAGACCCGTCGCCGCATAGAATAAAAGTGGCAAGCAGCAAGGTAAAACCATCCTCAAATCTGTCTTTTGAAGTAGGCAATGGAGAGGATTTGAGTCGGTTTAAGGAGGAAAGCCTTGACCGCGTCTATCTGAATGCGGTTTTGGGCTGGATAGAAAATAAAGGCACTACCCTTGCGGAGATACACAGAATACTTAAGCCAGGTGGAAAACTGGGATTAACCTTTACATCTAAAAACATTCAAAAGGCATTTTCTACTGACAGACAGGTAGCTGATAGGCTGTTAAAAAAGGAGCCATATGCATCTGCGGTTAAATCAGACGATGAAACTCCGAGGCATCCCATCAAGACAGATGAACTTATACTATTGTTGATAAATTCAGGATTTAAGGACATTAAACTGGATATCAAAAAGAATACCAGGTACATTCCCACAACTAAGGAATACTTTGATAAGAAAGAGGCAAGCGCCCACGGAAATTTTTTGGCAAACATACCTGAGAAACTGAGAGGGCAGTTTAAGTCCGATCTCGAAAAGGAGCTTGAGAAAAATAGAACCCCACAGGGGATTGAACTCACCAACTATTCGCTGTTTGCGACAGCCACAAAAAGTTGAATTTGTGTAAAATGCAGTATCAGGCATACACTTTTGGGTCGAATAGATGTGCTTTTGGCGCACAGACAATTGCCGCAATGATTCAGAATTTGGAATAAATGTGGCGATAGTTGCTGATTTCTAAGATGATATATATAGAGATAGAATATTAACTAATTACTCTTAGTAAAAGGAGGATAATATGACAAAAAAAATAGATAATAATAAACCAGCATTTGCTGGCGTGGATGTAGGCTCTCTAACCGCTAAATCGGTAATTGTATTAAACGGTACGATAGCTGGCTACAGTCTTATTCCCACCAGCCTAAACTCAGAACAAAGCGGGCTAACTGCCCTTCAAAAGGCATTAGAGGTAGCAAAACTCACGCGTGATGACGTGAAATACATAGTTGCTACTGGCTATGGAAGAATTTCAGCCCCTTATGCGAATAAAACGGTAACCGAGATAACCTGTCATGGCAGGGGCGCCCATTATCTTCACCCAAACACAAGAACAATAATCGATATGGGTGGACAGGACTGCAAGGCAATTCGCCTGGACAAAGACGGCAACGTTACAGACTTTGCCATGAACGATAAGTGCGCGGCAGGTACTGGAAGATTCCTTGAAGTCATGGCGAATGTTTTCAAGGTCAAACTGGATGATCTTGGTCCTTTAGCTTTAAAGGCGAAAGAAATCGTGCCTATGAGCAGCACATGCACGGTCTTTGCAGAATCTGAGACTGTTTCCCTGCTGGCAAGAGGAGAGAAACCAGAGAATATCATCAAAGGAATACACCATGCCATTGCCCACAGGGTATCAGGGATGTTTTCGCGCGTAGGTATCGAGAGCGATGTTTTCTTCTCAGGCGGCGTTGCAAAGAACGTGGGAATGAAAGCAGCACTTGAAGAAGTGCTAAAAGCCAAGATAGTGGCGCCAGAATATGATCCGCAGTTAGTCGGGGCGCTGGGAGCAGCAGTACTTGCTAAAAACTACGGCTCAAAGGTGTGAAGATGGTACTTGAAACTTTAAAAAAGATAGAAGAAGCTGTCAAGAATAGACCACAGGAACTGGCAGAAGCAAGAAAAAAAGGAGAGAAGGTTGTTGGATGGTTTAATTACAATATCCCTGAAGAGATCATACATGCCCTGGGATTAATCCCGGTCAGGCTGGGAACAGGAGGAAACGACAAGTTAGTTGAGATTGGCAGCAGGTATATTTCTGAAAAAAATTGTGTTTATACAAGAGAGCTTGTAGGGCTTTTTGAACAGAATAAGGATCCGTATATCATAAATTCAGATCTGGTGGCGATAGATGCTACCTGTTTGCAAACATACAAAGTAGGAGAGCTTATAAAATACTATTTCAAGGTTAACACTCTCATTCTTCCAATACCAAGGAATTTCTATCAGCCTGAAGCCCATGAATATTTCGAGAAAGAACTTGAATTTTTCACACAGAAATTGGAAGAATTTGCTGGAAATAAACTTGATACGAATAAGCTCGCAGAATCCATCAAGCTTTACAAAAATATTAGGAAAGCCGTTAAAGATTTGTACAAGTACCAGGCAGCAGATAAATCGCCCATAAAATGGCGGGAGGTTTTTGGTGTGGTACATGCAGGAAATTACCTTGATAGAGAACAATATCTTTCATTGCTGCAGGAACTGCTAAAAGAGCTGAAAGAAAAGCATGGCAAGCCTGAGATTGGAAGCTTGAACGGGGATGTTCGTATCTTCTTAGCAGGCAGTATAATCCCTCCCAGGGATACAAAGCTGATAAATATTATCGAGGAGGTTGGAGGCAGGATCGTAGGCGACGATTTATGGTCGGGTCTTAATTCATTTTTGGATCTGAATATAAAAGAACCTTCCATAAAAGGCGTAGCAGAGGCATATATTAACCGTGTTCCCCACGCTGCGCAGCATTATCCTTTGAGTTTGGAAACAGACAGACGACTCAACAACATGAAGCAATTAATCGGTGAGTTCAAGGCGCAGGGTGTAATCTATCATACACTGCGTTTCTGCGATCCATTCACCTTTAATGCTAATGAAACACATGACGTGTTCAAAAAAGAAGACATACCTTTCCTTGAAATTCATACGGAATATTCAGGGTCTGACGTCGAAGCGATAAGAACAAGGACGGGGGCTTTTCTGGAGCTAATAAAAAATAAGAATATTTAGGAGTATAAAAATGAGTAATAATGGAACACTTAGTTATCCTGAAGAATTGAAACAAAAGTTTCTTGAAACGGAAGACATAAATTACAGAGATGGCACAATCGTTACAACCTCTGAAATCTGGAAATACGTGACTGATGTGGCACCGAAAAAGTATCCATATGCCTACGATCTTGATTATAATAATAGGCTTAGACGGTCAGAAGATGTGGAATATTTAAGCGGAATCAAAGTAAATTATATGACACTTAGCCTGAGAGATTTATTACTAAAAGCACATGATAAAGGGATACCTCTCATTCACGTAATAGGTGGACAGATTATGGATGCTTATTATGCAGCGGGTGGGATAGCTTTTAGAAATGCATTAGTAAGTCAGATGTCCAGGAGTACACAGGAAGGAGCGAGTCTACGTAAGATAGCTATATATGAACAGGAACTCCTTGAAAAGGGTAACAAAACATTCAGTTATGAGTTATGTGGTCCTGCGCTAAGGCAACGTGCTAATTTTGATGGGCATATTGTGCCGATTGACCTGATTGCTCCATACCAATGCATGCGCTGCTCGGATCTGGCACGTATGATCGAGTCGTATCGTGATAAATTCCCAAGCGTTTCTATTGACGTTCCGATAGTAGAATATGAAAATAAAGAATGGGCTGTGGATTATCTTACATCCGGGCTTCGTGGACTGACAAAAAAAGTAAGTAACTTATCCGGAAAAAAAATAACTGACAAAGATATCCTTGAGGAAATTAAACTTGAGAATAAAGTGCGTAAAATAGCCAGGGAGATTCACGATATCTGGTGGTCTGCTAAGGTGCCCCCAACAAATAGTATTGATTTTGGTGAGGTGGCACAACTTGCTATAGATTTTAAGGCAGATCCAGTGGCAGCTCTTGGAGTTCTCAAGGAAATAAAAGAAGAGGTTAAAGGAAGAGTTAAACACTCAATCAAAGGTAAGGGACTTGCTGACGATCCGGCAAGGCTGTATATAGTCGGGATGGGTGCAGGAAATCGAGCCCGTATTGATAAAATGGGTGGAGTGATGGTGGGAACTGATCAGGCATGGAGTCCTATAAGTGTTCATGTTAAAGAAACTGGAGACCCGCATGAAAATATAGCCAGGGCAACGCTTACGCTTCCTTTTGAACAACCTGTCGAGAGGCGTGGAGAGTTGGAGGCTGAACTATCTAAAAGATCGAGAGCCGATGGTGTTGTGATTACGCTGGCATGGGGATGCAATTATACGAGCGCATCTGTAAGAGTTATTGCTGATATAATTAAAGAGCGTACAGGATTGCCCACAAATATATTTGAAACAAATCCCGGTGTGGAAGGAGCGGAGCAGCTTGAAAACCGCATTGAAGCATTCGTAGAGATGCTAAATTAAGAGCAAAGGAATATGGACAAAATAAAATCTGAAAGCGTGAAGAAGAAATTCAAGCTCAAGGACGGTCAGGAGGTGAATAATAACGGTGCAGTATCCAATGAAATAGAGGTACTCAACGGCGTTGACCTGAGTATCAGAAACGGTGAGTTCCTTGTAGTGGTTGGACCAAGCGGATGTGGAAAGTCCGTTTTACTTGATATTATAGCCGGATTGACAAACTCCACAAGTGGAAGTGTCTATCTGGACGGCAAAAAGGTCGAAGGAACAAATATCAAGACCGGATATGTATTCCAGCAATATGCACTTTTTCCGTGGAGAAACGCTCTTTCCAATATAGAGTTCGGACTTGAAGCACAAAATGTACCCAGAGAAGAACGGACAAAGATCGCAAAAAAGCTGCTCTCTCTATTCGGGCTTTCAGATTTTTGGGACAGGTTTCCCTATCAACTATCCGGTGGTATGCAGCAGAGGGTAGCAATAGCCAGAGCCCTTGCGACAAATCCAGAGGTATTATTGATGGATGAACCTTTTGCAGCTCTGGATGCCCAGACCCGTGAGATTCTCCAGAACGAGCTTCTAAGAATCTGGGAGGGAACTCGCACAACTGTGGTATTTGTAACTCACAGCATCGACGAGGCAGTATTTCTTGCAGACAGGGTCGCTGTTATGACAGCCAGACCGGGTATTATTAAACAGCTAATAGAGATTGATCTTCCAAGACCAAGAGATGGGAATATTAGATCAAGTCCTGAATTCGCCGACAACCGGCATAAAGTCTGGAACCTGCTCAAAGGTGAAGTGATCAAAGCACAGAAGGACTGGGAGCTTGCATCGGTATATGCGAGGTAGAAGTAAAAAAATATAATAAGGAGATATATATTATGTTAGGAGAGATATTTGGTTCTAAAGATGAATTTAAACTACGATTTATCGAAATCGACAGTATAACAAAGAATTTGAAAAAAATAAGAGAAAGGTCGCATGGTCTCTGGCTCGTCTTTGCATTTTTTGCGGTATGGGAGGCTTTACCCAGATTAGGTATTATCGATCCTATCTTCCTGCCGACTTTTTCTGAGACTATTATTACATTAATCAATCTCGCTATGTCAGGTAAACTGTTTGTGCATATATGGGCAAGTTTGCAAAGATCTATGATAGGGTTTGTACTGGCGGTCTTAGTAGCAGTACCCCTGGGCTTCTTGATGGGTTGGTACAATAGTTTTGAGCGATATACCGACCTGTTTGTACAGAGCCTGAGAAATACTTCCACGTTTGCCCTGCTTCCCATATTTCTCCTATTTTTGGGGCTTGGTGAAGCATCAAAAATAGCTATAGTATTCTATGGCGCTACATGGCATCTCCTGATAAACACTATAAGTGGGGTGAAAAACGTTGACCCTATTTATATAAAGGCTGCAAAATCAATGGGAATTTCGGATAAGGATCTATTCAGGAAAATCATACTTCCTGCAAGCACGCCGTCCATAGTTTCTGGTGCAAGGCTGGGGGCAAAGACAGCCCTGCTGGTAGTGATCGCAGCCGAGATGATCGGAGCCAAGTCAGGGCTTGGCTACTTTGTCCAGAATGCACAGTTCAATTTTATGATACCAGAGATGTTTGCAGGAATACTTACACTATCAATACTGGGGCTTATTCTTAACTATCTTTTAGTCTGGATTGAAAAGAAAGCAACCTACTGGAAGGGAGATATTGATCAAGCGATACTTGGATAAAAAATGAGGTAATGAAGATGAAAAATAACATAAAAGTTTTTTCAATAGCGATTGTCGCTGTATTGATCGTTGGAGCAGGATTGTTTTTAACAAGAGAAGAGAAACCGAAGCAAGACGCAATTGCTATCCGAATATTTGATGATTCTCAAACCGTTCGTGATTGGGAAATCATTAAAAAATTGACGGGTGAAGATATTCTTGAAGAAGAAGGTGTAAAGCTTGAGTTGATATCCTCCTTCCAAAGCACAGGCGGTACAGATACCATGCAGGCTACCCTTGCAAACAACATCGATTATGCAAGTGGATTTACTACAATCTGGATTAATGCAAATGCTGCAGGAGGAAAGGTTAAAGCAGTTCTGGGAAGTGCTCGAACAAGTGCAGAAGACCCTAACAGTTTCTGGACAGTACTGAATGACAGTAAAATTTACAGTATAGAAGATCTTAAAGGTAAGAAACTGGCAGTAAATGTTTTGGGAGCTCGTTCCGAGTATATAATAAAAGGATTTCTAAAACAGAAGGGTATGTCCATAGATCAGGTCGAACTGATTGTAGTACCCAATTCCCAACAAGAACAAATGTTAAGAAGCAAACAGGTGGACGCAGCAGATCTTGGTAAAAAACAATATCTTGCAGCAAAAAAGAAGGGAGGAATCAGGGTTATAGTTACTGATTATGACATGTTGAAAAAAGATTATGTTAAAAGCTATGGTGGGTTCAGGGAAGATTTCCTAAAGGAACATCCTGATACTGTAAGAAGATTTGTTACAGCGTATGAGAAGTCTGGACGTTTGGTATGGGAAGAATACCAAAAAGATCCTCAAAAAATTAAAAAAATAGCCTCAGAAATTGTTACAGAAAAGGGTGGAAATCCGGAGGTTCAGGATTATACGCCAACATGGTCGCCTTCAGCTCCATTTATCACAGATGAAAATGTACAGTTGTGGATTGACTTGTTTGTTGATGATGGAATATTGAAGCCAGGTCAGCTAAAACCTTCGGATGTTTATACAAATGAGTTTAACTCATATTATAAAAAATAAGGCAGGAGAATTAAATGACAAATTTCATAACAGAAAAATTTGAGGAAACTGATGAATACGATAAAACGAAAGATCTAACATCAGAAACATTTGAGGACGCTGATGCATATGATAAGCGCAGCGACCAACAGTATCACTGTGGACTACAATTGATCAGAGAACTTGGAATAAAACATGGAAGCACTGTACTGGATATAGGTGCTGGTCCTGGCAGACTTGCGCTACATGTAGCCGGGTTAATTGGCAAAGAAGGACTTTGTTTCGGTATTGACCGGTCACACGAACGTATCAAGATCGCAAAAAGAAGGGCTGAGAGCCGGCAAATCTCTAACCTTGCTTTTGCTACCGGAAATGGTACCAATCTAAGCCGTTTTATTGATGGTTTTTTTGATACAGTGTATCTGAATAGTGCATTTCACTGGTTCAATGAACAAAATAGATTATTGCAAGAGGTCCACAGGGTTTTAAAACCAGGCGGACGCCTCGGATTCACATCCCAGATATCAAATTATCCAGAACGTGATCTCAGGGAAATCGGAGATTCATTTTTGAAAAAGAAAAGAGTTGATACCAGCGCCTTAAGTCAAAGTAGTTATTCGGTAACCATTGATGAAGCGAGGGAACTTCTTGACCAGGCAGGATTTCGTGTGCTGCGCTTAGAACTCAGACCGTCAATAGAGGATCTTGAGACGCCAGAAGATGCGATCAATGACATATTGAAAAAACGATATAAAAATTTATCTTCCTCACAAAAAGAGGAACTCAGAAACGAACTTATAAAGGAATCAAAAAAAATCGAAATAGATGGAAAAATCAAGGTTGTTAGAGACAAACTCATTGCAATAGCTGAAAAAGGAGATACTTCCAAGGCAATTGCGGCTGGAAGTTGAACACGAAAAGGAGGAATCAAATTGACAAATTTTAAAACAGAAACATTTGAGGAAGCTGATGAATACGATAATCACAGTGACCAACAGTACAATTGCGGATTACATCTAACCAAAGAGCTTGAAATAAAACAGCGGAGCACTGTATTGGATATAGGTGCTGGTACAGGCAGATTAGCGCTGCATGTCGCTGGATTAATTGGAAAAGATGGATCATATTTCGGCATCGATCTCTCTCCGGAACGTATCAATATCGCAAAAAAGAAGGCGAAGGAGCTAAGAGCCTCCAATCTTTCTTTTGAAATCGGTGATGGCACAGACCTGAGTCGTCTTAAGGACGGGTTTTTTGATGCAGTGTATATGAACAGCGTATTTCACCATATCAAGGATAAAAAGAAAGTATTTGATGAGTGCCACAGGGTTTTAAAACCGGGTGGACGCCTCGGATTCACATCCCAGGTAACAAATATTCCGAGCGATAATGTCAGGGAAATATCAAAGACGATTTTGAAAAATAGAGGATATAATCTCGGTGTCTCAAACCATGATAATTATTCGGGAACTGTTGATGAAAATAGTAGAAGGAGGTATTGGCATGGGATATATTATGTCTCACATTATGATAATTATCCGATAACTGTTGATGAAGCGAGGAGGTATCTTGAGCAGACAGGATTTATTGTACAAAACATAGATGTCAGGCAAAATAGGGTCAATTTTGCATCATCTGAAGATGTGGTTAATTCCATAATAAATAGGGATAATCGAAATTTTCTAAGAGATGTACCCTCAAAAAAGCATTCCGAAATAAGAAATGAACTCATAACCGAATTTAAAAAAATAGAAACAAAAGAGGGCATTAATTTCGTTAATCACAAACTCTATGTAATAGCTGAAAAAAAAAGTAACTAATTATAGTTTCAGATGTTAAATTAGATGTGAAGGGCAAGAAATGCCCCTACCCACGCTAAGAACACACCCAGCAGAAAAAAACACTTAAAAAATGAGATCTATATTGTGTCAAGAGAGAAATTTGGTTATAAAGATGGATTTAAACTACGATTTATCGGAATCGGTAATATTACAAAGCGATTTGAGCATTATAAGGAAGTGATCTTCTGGTCGTGGAGGCTCTTACTTATCTTTGCATTTTTTGCTGCATGGGAGGCTTTACCCGGAATAGGTATTATCGATCAAATCTTCCTACCGAATTTCTCTGAGACCATTATAACATTGATAAATCTCACTGTATCAGGTAAACTGCTGTGCATATTGGAGCAAGTTTGCAGGAATACTTACACTAAATACTGGAGCATGCGATGAACTATATTTTGGTCTGGATTGAAAAGAAAGCAACTTACTGGAAGGGAGAAATTGATAATGCGATTCTTAGATAAGAAATGAGGTAATAAAGATGAATAATAACAAAAAATTTTTTTCAATAGCGATTGTCGTTGTATTGATCGTTGGATTTGGATTGTTTTTAACAAGAGAAGAGAAACCAAAGGAAGAAGCAGTTGCTATCAGGATGTTGGATAGCTCCAGTACCGTTAATAGTTGGGAAATTGTAAAAAAATTGACGGGCAGAGATATTCTTGAGGAAGAGGGCGTAAAGCTTGAATTGATATCCAATTTACCATCCCTGGGCGGATCGCAAAACATACAGGCTCTTCTTGCAAACAACATCGATCGTGGAAGTGGAGCTACTTTAATCTGGGTGAATGCAATTGCAGCAGGGGGAAAGATTAGGGCGGTTGTAGGATCTGCTCGAACAACCAAAGAACGTCCCTGGGGATACTGGTCAGTACTTGAAGACAGCAACATTTCCAGTGTTGAGGATTTTAAAGATAAGAAAATAGCCGTTGGTGGATTGGGAACTTATATGGATACCTATACAATAGGATTTTTAAAAGAGAAGGGTTTGTCCAAAAGTCAGGTTCAGATAGTCGTAGTGCCCAGCGACCAACAAGAACAAATGCTACGAAGCAAACAGGTGGATATCGCAGTACTTTCTGAACGCTATTTTGTTGCAGCAAAAAAAAGGGGAGGAATTAAAGCCATTGTTTCTGATTATGACCTGTTAAAAAAAGAAACCGTCATAACCTTTCAGGGATTCAGGGAAGATTTCATAACGAAACATCCCGATACTATAAGGAGATATGTTACAGCTTTTGAGAAATCAGAACGTTTAGTATGGGAAGAATTCCAAAAAGATCCGGAAAGGGTCAGGAAAGCAGCATCCGAGATCATAAAAGAAAAGGAGGGAAATCCGGGGGCTCAGATTTATTACCCCGGATGGTCGCCATCATCTCCTTTTATCAAAGATGAAGATGTGCAGATATATATTGATTGGTTTGTTGACGATGGGATACTGAAACCAAGACAACTAAAGCCTTCAGATGTTTATACAAATGAGTTTAACTCTTATTATAAAAAATAAGGCTGAGGGGCTAAAAGCCTCTAATCTCTTTTTTGAAGTCGAGGATGGCACTGACCTGAGTCGTTTTAAGGATTGGGTTTTTTAGCGTTCATGCTTTCATTTGCCACAATTAAGCGGAATTTGGAAGAAATGGGGCGATAGTTGCTCATTTCTAAAGTGTGATATATGTGCCAGAGCATCTTCAAACTGCAACAAGACCTGACCTCGAAAAGGAATGGAGCTTGTCAAGAAATCCACATATCTTACGGATATTTTGTGGAAAAATAAATTTAAGCGAGGTAGAAAATGGAAAATTTATCATTAGAAACAATCGAAGCTGCTCAGGAATACGATGACAGCAGTGACCAACAATACCACTGCGGACTACAGTTGATCAGAGAACTTGGACTAAAACAGGGAAGCGCTGTACTGGATATAGGTACTGGTCCTGGCAGATTAGCGTTGCATGTAGCCAGGATAATTGGCAATGAAGGGCTGATTTACGGCATCGAGCGGTCCCCTGGGCGTATCAATATTGCAAAAAGAAGAGCTGAGAGCCAGCAGGCCTCTAACGCTGTTTTTGTTACTGGAGATGGTTACGATCTAAGCCGTTTTAATGATAATTTTTTTGATACAGTGTATCTGAACAGCGTAATTCACTGGTTCAAGAATAAAAAAACATTATTACAGGAGGTCAACAGGGTTTTAAAACCAGGTGGAACACTCGGATTCACATCACAGATAACAAATTATCCCAAGCGTGATCTCAGAGAAATCGGAGATTCACTTTTGAAAAAGAAAGGATATTTTGACAGTACTTTAATTACTGTTAGTTATCCAGTAACTGATGAAGAGGTTCGAAAACTTCTGGAACAGACGGGATTTGTTGTGCGCAAAACAGAACTCAGGCCGTCAGTAGAAGATTATAAAACGCCAGAAGATGCGATAAATAACCTATTTAAAAAACGATATAAAAATTTATCTCCCTCAAGACAAGATGAAATCAGAACTGAACTTATAAAAGAATCCAAAAAAATACAAATCGATGGAAAAATCAAGGATGTTAGAGACAAACTCTATGTAATAGCTGAAAAAAAAGTGTGAATGATCATGGGAAAGCTGATTAGAACCCAACATTTGTAATATTATGGGTTTTAATCAGATTTTCTCATACTATATTTTTTCCCGATGTTGTGCCTGTTTTCAAGATAATAATGCTCGTTGAGGTCAGCGCAGCTTAATGGTTCGAACCAGCTATTCATTTGCTGTCGAAAATCTCGTTTTATCAACATAGAATATTTGCCTCAATTATTCAATAATCCGAATGCTCAATGCAATTATTGCCGATTTCTAAACTGACTTATATCTTAACTTGCATTCCACGACAAGACGCAATAGAAATTTTCGCAGACCAACGAATATAAAATAAATGAGGCGAATGAATGACAATAGTTCCAGACGTTAAGTTAGATGTTAGAGGCGAAAAGTGCCCTTATCCACGCATCAGAACGCTACAGCAGATAAAAACACTTAAAAAAGGTGAAATTCTTGAGGTTATAGCCAGCGATCCTGAAGCATGGCAAAATATCGATGTATGGCTGACTAAATCCGGTGATGAATTTCTCAATGTCGAGACGAAAGACGGGGCATACCACATCTTTGTAAGAAAGGGCTGATGCCTTAGCAGTAAAGGTGCTAGCAGGCTATGTTATGAGTGTATTGCCCTGCTATTCATCTCATTGAGCCATATTTTGAGAATTTGATTTTAAGGATGAAAAAATGTACGCAATAGAAACAACAAATCTTACAAAAAAATACAAAACCTTAGTTGCTGTGGATAATCTTAACCTTCAAGTCGAGAAGGGCAAAATCTTCGGGCTCCTCGGTCCGAACGGCGCAGGGAAAAGTACCATACTTTCAATGCTGTGCACCATCATAAATCCCACATCGGGTTCTGCAATTGTCAATGGATATGATATAATAAAGGATTCTGCCAAAGTAAGACAGAGCATCGGCATAGTCTTCCAGAGTATAAGTGTGGATGACAGGCTCACAGCCCGCGAGAACCTGAGATTTCATTCCATGCTTTATGATGTTCCATCAGGAATAATGGAAGGGCGTATTCAGGAAGTCCTGCGGCTTGTGGAGCTTGAAGACAGGGCTGATTCTCTTGTCAGGACTTTTTCAGGTGGCATGATACGGCGTCTTGAGATGGCGCGCGGTCTTATTCACCATCCTGAAATATTATTCCTGGATGAGCCGACCATCGGATTAGACCCGCAGACACGAGAACACATCTGGGACTATATAAAAACGCTTGCAGAAAAAGAAAAATTAACGATAATCATGACAACACATTACATGGATGAAGCCGACCTTCTTTGCGATGATATAGCCATCATTGATCATGGTGTAATTAAGGTAAGAGATACGCCAGAAAAACTCAAAAGTTTCCTTGTAGGGGATAACATCCTTGTAACGACAAACTTGCCAGATAAGCTCGCGACCGGACTTTCCGGGCAGGACTTTATTATTGAAATGAAGGTTTCACAGAATTCATTGAATTTGAATGTAAGACAGGGGTCAAGGAACGCTCCACAAATAATAAACATTGCAAGGGATCTGCATATTGCAGTTGATTCTATCAATATTGATGAACCGACCCTTCATGATGTATTCCTGCACCATACAGGCAAAAATATCCGCGAGGAAGAGAATGATAATTTCATTAGCATGTATAAGCGGGCGCGGAGGGGAAGATGAGACGAGAATTGCGCGGGATATATTCAATATGGCTGCGGGAGATCATCAAGTTCTACCGTGAAAGGATACATTTCGCAAGCGCCATGACAACTCCGCTCCTGTGGCTTATCATATTTGGAGGCGGCATGGGGATCAACCTCCGCACAGGTGTAATAAGCTCCGGTTACAGCGCATATATTTTTCCAGGGATCGTAGGAATGACACTGCTCTTTACATCCATGCGTTCCGGGATTTCTGTTATCTGGGATCGTGAATTCGGGTTTTTAAAAGAGATCCTTGTTTCCCCGATTTCAAGAACATCGATCGTTATAGGAAAGGCATTGGGAGGAGCTACAAGTGCTCTTACACAGGGTATTATGTTGCTTTTGTTGTCCTTTATTGTTCATATTTATATATCGCCCTTGAATTTTATCAAAATCATACCAATAATGCTTTTTATTTCCCTGGGCTTTGATGTCTTCGGGCTTTTCATAGCATCGATCATAGACAGCTTTGAAGGATTCCAGACTATAATGAGTTTTATAATAATGCCAACATTCTTCTTAAGCGGGGCTTTGTTCCCCCTTACCAATGCGCCTGGCTGGTTACAAACCCTGAGTTTGTTAAATCCTCTGACATATGGTGTGGATGCCATCCGGGGGATCATACTTAATGAGGGCAGGTTCTCCCTGTCTTATGACCTATTGATAGTGATTGGTTTTGCAAGCTTTATGTTAATTATTACGTCATGGCTCTTCAATGTTAAAAAATAGCGAGTTAAGATATGGATCTTGAAAATACCTTACTGATGATACCCGGCCCTGTGCCTGTGGCTCCGCGGATACTTCGCGCGATGTCAAAACCTATGATAAATCACCGCAGCAAGGAGTTTGGTGCAATTTATACTGAATCAAGGCAAATACTGGCAGAACTTTTCGGGACTAAGGATGATGTTTTTATCCTGAGCGGTTCAGGCAGTTGCGCCATGGAAGCTGCGATAGGGAATGTTATCGATGAAAAAGATACGCTCGTGACCATCGAGAACGGCAAATTCGGCGAAAGATTCAGGGAGATTGGCGAACGCTATGGTAAAGTGTATCCTGTAAAATTCGACTGGACCAAAGGTGAATCCATTGAACTGGATAAAGTAGAAAGCGCCCTGGCGGAAGGAGCCAAAGCCGTTACTCTTGTACATAATGACACTTCTGTGGGCATCAAGAACCCGGCAAGAGAGGTAGGAGAACTTGCTAAAAAATACGGGGCTCTGTTCATCATGGATGGCGTAACCACTATCGGAGGTGATGAAGTTCTTGTGGACGAATGGGGTGTGGATATCGCTGTTGTTGGTTCACAGAAATGCATCGGTGCTCCTCCGGGATTATCTGCGATATCTGTAAGTGAAAAAGGATGGGCATCGATAGTTAAGAAGCCGCCTTATTACATGGATCTGAAGTCTTACAGGAAATCAGCGAACAGGGAGATCGCTGAAACACCTTACACTCCTGCAATACCGCTGTTTTTTGCGCTTCATGAGGCTCTGCGTATTGTAAAAGAAGAAGGACTTGAAGTTCGTATAAAAAGACATGTAAGGTTTGCAGAGGCTATACGTGCAGCGGCTGGTGCAATGAATGTAGAGCTATTCCCGCAATTGAATAAATACAGCAAATACTCAAACACTGTAACAGCTTTGAAAATACCCGCAGGCATTGATGACAAGAAACTTCGCGGCGGGATAAAAGAGCTTGGAGTCCAGGTATCGGGCGGTCAGGGACCTCTTGAAGGAAGGATATTCAGGATCGGAAGCATGGGAAACATTAGTAAACTGGATATCCTGAGCACTATTTCTGCTCTTGAAATAGTCCTTCACAGGAATGGAATTATTAAGAATATCGGGCAGGGTATCGAAGCAGCAAGTAATATATTGAAAAATTAATTTGAATATGCAAGGAGAATTGTTAAAATGGTAAAAAAATCAATAACCTATTTCGAAAAAAGCGGCGCAGAAAACACAGACGAGGTTATCAACCTTGTTCATGACAGACTAAAAGAAGGCGATATCAAAAGCGTAGTTGTTGCCAGCACAAGCGGCAAGACCGGGCTTAAATTCGCAAAGCGTCTGGGAAATGAGACAAATCTGGTAATAGTTTCTACGCACCCTGGTTCCAAAACACCCGGTGTATGGGAATTTGATCCTGAAATTTTGAAGGGGCTGGAAAAACTGGGCTGCACGGTAATTAAGCAGTCCCATGCTCTTTCAGGTTTGGAGAAGAGTTTCACCACAAAGTTTTCAGGCATTTCCCATAGCGAAGTCCTGGCAGAATCACTCAAATCTCTTTTCGGTCCGGGCATGAAGGTTTGTGTTGAAATAGCGATCATGGCACTTGATGGAGGCGCGATCCCTCTTGAAAAAACCATAGCAGTTGGCGGCACAGGAGCAAATGGAAGGGGTGCGGATACTGCTGTTGTGGTATCGCCTTCTCATACAAATAATTTCTTTGATTTCAGGATACTGGAAATACTCGCCAAGCCCTTCAATAAGGACATTAAATGAGCACGGTCAAATTAGACAATCAATTGCTGGCAGAAAGGTACGATCAGGTAAGTGATGGCCAATTCAAGAACGGATTGGTCCTAATTGAGAAACTTGGAATCAGGGAAGGGCAAACCGTCCTGGATATAGGATGCGGAACTGGACGGCTTACGTTGAATGTTGCAAAATTGGTCGGTCCAGGTGGAAAAGTAATCGGGATCGATCCTTCACAGAATCGTATTGAAATTGCAGCACGCAAATCTGGAGAGAAACCCAAATCCAATATCTCCTTTGAAATTGGCAATAGCAACGAGCTTGATCATTTCAAAAGCAAAAGTTTTGATGTCGTATACCTCAATGTGGTTCTTCACTGGATTCTTGATAAAAAAGATGCTCTCAATCAGATATATCGAATTCTCAAACCTGGAGGAAGGCTCGGAATAACCACGGGGAACAAAGATAAACCATATACTGTGAAATCAATCATAATTGAGATATTGCAGAGACCTCGTTATTCTGGGGTCTCAGGCGCAAAGAAAGAACATAGCAGCCCTGTTAATATAAGGGAATTAGAGTTACTCATTATGGAATCAGGATTCAAAGAATTTGAGATGACCTGCAAAAAAGATCCACGGTATTTTGAGACACCTCTAAAATGCATCGAATACGTAGAAGCAAGCTTATTCGGTAATTTTTTAACCAATGTGCCTGAGAATCTGCGAGAATCCGTTAAAGCTGACATTATGGTGGAACTGGAAAAGAAGAAAACACCGATGGGGATCGAGAACGTTTATAATACGATCTTTGCTGTAGCAGAAAAATGATATCTGATTGACTTAAAATCTGAATGAAACCAATAAATCTAAGATTTCTCTTTTCAGAAGCTTCTGGCGCTCTTGGAGACCTCGGAACTTTCCTTCCATTAGTTATTGGTATAATCACGATCAACGAGCTTTCTTCAACAGGCGTATTCACACTGTTCGGACTTTTTTACACATTTTCAGGTATGTTCTATCGGATCCCTATGGCAGTCCAGCCTATGAAAGCTGCTTCAGCGTATGCACTTTCATATCAACTGACTCCGGGAGAAATAGCAGCAGCATCCATTCTCATCGGAATCATTTTACTCTTACTTTGGTCAACAGGCGCAGTGAAATGGCTGATCAGGTACACCCCGAGAAGCGTATCTATCGGGATACAGGCAGGTCTTGGGATTTCCCTTGCTTTATTGGGTTTAAGATTTATCTTAAAGCAACCGCTTGCAGGAATAATCCTGCTTGCCATTGTTTTTATTCTTTTGCGAAAGAATCTTCCTGCTGCATTTATTGCCCTGATATTAGGCATTCTAATGGGATACGCAACTGGTGCCAGGATTCCCCAGGTGGTTATCGGGTTTTATTTGCCCGAAATCGGCTTTCCCGGGATCACGGATTTCTTTAGCATCAGCGCACTGAGCATGGTTTTGATACAGATACCATTCACCCTCACTAATGCTATCATAGCTACATCTTCTCTTTCAGGAAAACTCTTTCCCGAAAACAAGAAAGTGACTGCCGGGAACCTCTCCATTACCATGGGTATCGCCAATATATTCTCAGGATCACTTGGCGGTATCCCTATGTGTCATGGAAGCGGGGGAGTTGCTGCGCATTATAAATTCGGTGCACGGACAGCGATTGCACCTGTGATGCTTGGAACTCTATTTATTTTTATAGGAATATTCCTTGGGGAGAGTGGATTGGAAATGCTCAAGATCTTACCTGCCGCAGTGATTGGATGTTTGTTATTTTACAGTGGGATTGAGCTTGCAGGTACTTTCAAAGATGCAAAAAAAGATGAAACGAAAGTGGTGCTGCTGGTCGCAGCTATGAGCATAGCGATCAACCCGGCTCTTGGCTTTATTCTGGGAGTTTTAATAGATCATATCATAAGACATCGCTATAAGTGATTTGCCTCAATCCTTCGCTTTTCCGAATAAACACGACAACCCTTGCTGAATTCTCTACTTCTATATATCATCCATTCCTTCCAGAGCTTGATGAGTAGATATCAGGTAAACGGAAGGAAGCTCAGCGCACTGGAAATCAAAGCAGAGCTACTCGTAGACGGCGTAAACATAGATGCCTCTGCACTCCATGGCGTTGGAGAAAAATACAAGGAGCAAATTCATGGTGTCTTTGACTTTGACCTTGAATCTCATGAGCACCAGAAGCTTCCTGCCGAAATCATATTTGAGGATATGATGCTCGTTCCATTCAAGAAGAACAGTGCTTCGCCATTTATCGTAAAAAAGAACAACGGTTCACTCTTTCTTGAATATAATGGCAAATATGTTCTTGATATAAAATATAACAACAGGCCAGGGTTCTATAATAATGAGACTTCAGATGGCATTCTCATGTCCCAAATAGGGCAGAACGTGTCAAAAGACGCTCTTATTGTAGCGTACAGCAACTATTGCGATTATTATAAAACACATGAAGAATGCTGGTTCTGCAATCTTGTGCATACCAAGAAAACATATAACGGCGATGTAATAGGTCTGAAAATGCCTTCACATATAGGAGAAACTTTTCAGGCAGCGATCGAAGAAGGCGTTGTCGATAAGCTTCTCCTGACCGGAGGAATGCATCCGAACGGAAAGGAGCATGAGTATTATATCGAGGTTGCAAAAGAGGTAAAAGAGCATACAGGAGATGACCATGTTCCCGGAACTGTGGTCATATCTGCTCCGACTGACCTTAAGAAGATCGAAAAATTGAAAAAAGCGGGATTTGATTCCGTGGCTTTTAATCTTGAAGTCTGGGACAGGAACCTGTTCGCAGGCATTTGCCCGGGAAAAGCAAGAACGATTGGCTGGGAGAATTACCTGAAAGCGCTGGAATATGCAGGCAGGATTTTCGAACATGGAAAAGTTCGGTCTATGTTTGTTTCGGGTCTTGAATCAAAGGACTCGTTCCTGAAAGGTGCAGAATATCTTGCATCAAAGAATGTTCTTGCATTCCCAATGCCATGGACACCCAATCCAGGTTCAAAGCTGGAGGGGCACAGGACGCCTCAACCCTCATGGCATCTTGAGCTTAGCAGGAAGCTTGTTGATATCTGGCAAAAATACGATTACTCGGTTGACCATTTGAAAGAGCTTCCCCTATCGCGGAATTATCTGTATTTTGACGAGATGGCTGGAAGAACATGATAAAAGTAAAGGCAGAGGACATAACGAAGGTCTTCCATAGCAAAAATGGAAATACCGGGACAAATGGCTGTGTGGAAGCCCTGGGTGGAATAAACCTTGAGATCAGAACCGGTGAATTCCTCGCCATAGTTGGTCCAAGCGGCTGCGGGAAATCAACATTCCTTGAGATACTGGGCGGTCTGATAAAACCATCCTGCGGAAGCATCTATATAGATGGTAAAGCGGTGAGTGGCCCGAACCATGATCGGGGTATTGTCTTTCAGGGTTATGCGCTGTTCCCATGGCGGAATGTAACAGAGAACATAGCCTACGGGCTTGAAGAAAAAGGTGTCCCGAAGAAAACAAGGAATGAAATTTGCAGAAAATACATTTCTCTTGTCGGTCTTTCCGGCTTTGAAAATCATTATCCGTATCAATTAAGTGGCGGGATGAAGCAGCGTGTAGCGATAGCAAGGGCTCTTGCTTATGATCCTGATATTTTGTTGATGGATGAACCCTTCGCCGCCCTTGATGCCCAGACAAGGGATACGCTGCAAGGTGAGGTTTTGCGTATCTGGGAAGAAACAAGAAAAACAGTGTTATTTGTCACTCATAATATAGAAGAAGCTGTTTTTCTGGCTGACAGGATAGCTGTCATGTCAGTGCGTCCGGGTATAATAAAAAGGATAATCGACATTCCACTATCAAGACCCAGGTTTGAGGAATTCAGAACATCTCAGGATTTTATTAAGCTGAGGCAGGAGGTGGGGTCAATTGTCAGGGAAGAAGCAAAATCTGCAACGAACTCTTAGAAAAGTAATAGCGCTGCTTGTTTTTTTTATTCTATGGGAACTATTACCTGCAAGCGGCATTATCAGCAAAGTCTACTTTGCGCCGCCGTCAGAAGTTTTTGTAACCCTTGTGAGGCTTATGATCTCAGGTGAATTATGGCTCCATACAAGCATCAGCCTCCAGCGTGCAATTACCGGATTTGGTCTTGCGGCAATAATAATGATACCGCTTGGGTTTTTGATGGGATGGTATAAAAGCTTTGAGGAGATCGCAGATGGCCTGGTGCAGACGTTAAGGCAGACTTCGTCGCTATCGCTTTTTCCAGTATTCATACTTTTTCTCGGGATAGGTGAAGTATCAAAAATCGCTGTAATATTCTGGGGAGCACAGTGGCCGATATTATTGAACACGATAAGCGGTGTGAAAAGCGTTGACCCACTGCTCATAAAATCCGCCCGTTCAATGGGCTCGTCTGCAATTTCGCTATTCAGAAAAGTGGTCATACCTTCGTCCCTGCCATCAATAATCACGGGTTTGAGGCTCAGTGCTACTCATTCGATTATCGTTCTTGTGGCTGCTGAGATGATCGGGGCTAAATCCGGACTGGGGTACTCGGTGATCAACTGGGAATATAATTTCATGATACCTGAGATGTACGCTGCGATCGTTACGCTTGCAGTTCTTGGTTTGATCACGAATTATTCTCTTGTCTGGCTTGAAAAAACTACAACGAAATGGAAAGAAGAAATAAATATAACATAAGGATGAAATAAAAATAAACAGGTGATAAAAATGAAGAAAAAACTAATAACAATAATCCTTACTGCGCTTATTTTAGGCGCATTATCAGGATGCATCGATAAGCAAAAGACTGAAACACAGCCGATAACTACTGTTCCAGTTACACAGACTGCGGAAAAACCGCAGAATGAAGTCACGATTCGCTATCTATCTTCAAGCACAATTGTTGAGCCCTACGAGGTTGCAAAGGAACTTGGATATCTGAAGGGTATCAATATCACCAGAGCCGGTTCATATACTGGAGGCCCGGAAGATATAATAGCAGTGGCTTCAGGCAGCACTGATATCGGGCATTCAGCATGGGTATCTATAATCAATGCCAAGGCACGAGGTAGCGAGATCAAAGCCTTTGCAGCACCTATGGGAAATTCGCCTACTAGCTGGTATGAAGGTACGCCTTTCCTATCAAAATGGATAGTGCTTGAGAACAGCAGCATAAAAAGCGCAAAAGACCTTGTGGGTAAAAAGATCGCGGTAAATACGGTAGGAGCGCATGTGGACTATGTTACGCGGGAATACCTTGCCAGAAGCGGAATTTCACCAAAAGACGTGCAGCTTGTGCAGATACCGATTCCTCAGCATGAGCAGGTTCTCAAACAGGGGCAGGTTGATGTAGTGGCGCCGCTGGGCGTAGTTGTAGATAAGATAGAAGCAAGCAAAGGCGTAAAGGTATTGTTCTCGGATTATGATATCATAGGAGACCAGACGCACTGCGTGCTGTTCACCTCTGAGAAGTTCCTGAAGGAAAATCCTGAGGCTGTCAAGCGCCTGACAGATGGTATAGCAAAAGCAGCGGACTGGGCAAAAGAACATCCAAAAGAAGCAAAGGAACTGGCTGCAAAGATACTCAAGGACAAAGGCGGAAATCCGGATCTAGCGAAGTACTGGAAGGGCTTCGGGGTAAGAGACCACGCGCTTCTGGCTGATAGCGATGCCCAGTTCTGGATAGACTGGCTGGTAAAGGATGGGAAGCTCAAAGAAGGGCAGTTTAAACCGTCTGATATCTACACGAACCAGTTCAACCCTTATAAGAAATGAGGTATGGTATGACAAGAAACATAAAAGTTGAACAGTTGCATCAAATCCCTATCGAGAAACAGGAAATTGAGATTGTGGAAAGGAAAGGTGTGGGACATCCTGACAGTATTGCGGATGGTCTTGCAGAAGCAGTGAGTCGGGCATTGAGCAGGGAATACTTGAAGAAATGCGGAGCCGTGCTCCACCACAACACCGATCAGGTAGAAGTGGTAGCAGGGCGCTCCCATCCTGAATTCGGGGGCGGAGAGGTTATCTCGCCTATATACGTTCTTCTTGTGGGAAGGGCAACGAAAGAATTCAACGGATTTCGTATTCCAACAGATACCGTTGCACTGAGCGCAGCAAGAGAATATATAAAAAATACCCTTGCTGATTTGAATATCAATAGAGACATAATAATCGACACCAAACTCGGTGAGGGCTCCACTGACCTTCAAAGCGTGTTCAAAAGAGGGAAAGTACCATTAGCAAACGACACATCCTTCGGTATAGGGCATGCTCCCTTTTCAGAGACCGAGCAGATAGTGCTTGATACAGAGAGAGCCATGGTGACCGAATTCAAAAAAGAGATTCCTGCTATAGGAGAGGACATCAAGGTTATGGGTTTGCGGAGAAGGAACGATATAACATTAACTGTTGCCTGTGCCATGGTGGGCAGGTATATCGATGATATCTCGCACTATGCAAGCATAAAAGAAAAACTTTCTGAAAAGATAAGAAATCTTGCTGCTGAGTACACAGACCGCAATGTCAGGGTATTTGTCAATACCGGTGACGACATTGCCAATGGTTCTGTTTATCTCACAGTTACCGGAACCTCGGCTGAAAATGGCGACGATGGCTCGGTTGGAAGAGGCAACAGGTCGAACGGCTTGATTACGCCCAACAGACCGATGAGTTTGGAAGCAACAAGCGGTAAAAATCCTATAAACCATGTTGGAAAAATTTATAACATACTCTCAGGTCAAATAGCATCCGATATCGCAAAAAACATTCCAGGAGTGGATGATGTTTATGTTCGTATCCTTTCCCAGATAGGGCATCCTATTGACCAGCCGCTGGTTGCCAACGCACAGATCATAACAGAAAACGGTACAAAACTGAAAGCGATTAAATCAGAAGCAGAAGCCATCATAGATCAATGGCTTAACGATGTGACAAAGATTACAGACATGATAGTGGAAGGAAAAGTTACGACATTCTGAGATGGCAGGTGAATGTCAGTGAATTATGAACGAAATCGACCTGCAGGAATTTCCCTGTTCCATACCACTTGTAAAAGCAAAGTCGATACTGGCAGAGCTGAAAGAGGATGATGCGGTTACATTTATAGGACCGAGATGCTGTAAGTCCTCTGTAAGGGCCGCAATATACGAAGCGGTTGGATTCCTGAATGAATATTTTTATGCGGGACTGGAAGCGAAAAGGATGGAAAAGGCATGTGCCTATTCAAAAAAGCATGATTACTGCCAGAAGGCAAGGTGCAGATTCTTTCCGCTAAAAAATGCCTGAATTCTTCGATTTTTAAGCCAGAGTCCAGACTCGAACCGGAATGAATCGCTCTGCAGGCGATTGCGTAGCCGCTCCGCCACCCTGGCACTCAATATAAAAAGCATGTAACCGAAATATAAAAAAAGGAAGTAGTTATCCAGTCGGCACCCCCGGGGCATTATTCAGCCCGTAGAGGCTCTGGCGCGCATCCTGGAAATAGAAGCGCTCCTGCAATATTTTTTCTTCTTTCAGTCTGTTCAGGGCGTATCTGACTGTTCTTGCTGGAAGATAGGTTTCCCTCGCTATATCCTTCTGTGTTAAAAAGCCGCTGGATTCCAGCACCTTGAAAACGAGTTTGGCTGAGGGAGGTAAATGATCTATCTTCGCTGCCGCTAAATCAAATAGTTGTCCATTGTTTGCAAAGACGATTCCTCATTGGTTCATCACCAGCATTAAATTCGAGTTTATCACTTATAAACCTATTTATTCAAGCAATTATTGACCCTATTCT
>JAHFDG010000032.1 GCA_023249105.1 Candidatus Methanoperedens sp.
TAGAAAGCAAACCGGACACCTTGTTATGTGGTTGTTACTGCTTCCCCTCAAGCTAATAATTCTTATAACCTTTTTAATTGTAATAATACCTTTCTATGCTCTTGTAGATTGGTGGACTTCGCCAAGAGATAGAACTTATGATTCCCTCTTGCTGGAACATTACAAAAAAGCATTTACTATTTTAAAAATGGATGGGGAGTAAAAGGAAAACATGACTAAACATGAACTCTTAAAGCGTCTGCCACATCACTGTGAAGTTAAATTAAAAGGATGTTTAGGGCAATCTTTTCTAACACCAGCGCACAGAAAAAACAGGGTTGAATATAAAAGAACCCCTGAACTGTTATGGGATTACTCTCAGGTTATAACGGCATGTGTAAAATGCCATGAATGGATAGATGCTCATAAGGATAAAAAAGAAAAAATATTTAAAAGATTAAGGAGGTATTATAAATGATTATAGAAGATGGCAATATAACATTAAGCACTGGGAAAGAATTGTCTGCCAATTTAGGAATAATTGGTTTAGCTCCGAAAGGCAAAGACGGATGGGAAATATCCGAGGGTTATGACGCGGGGATGTGGTCAGAATGGTATGAAGCAAAAACATCTAACGGAAAGGATTTAACTAAACATGAATTAATAGAAATAGCTGATTATATGATTGCGCTATGGGGAGAATTTAAAATGGACATGTCAATGTCAACACGGGAGGGGAAAAGCATAAGAACAGCATTGGAAGCTGCCTGTGAGCGTGTTCAGACAGAATTATTCCAAATAGATAGGCATAGATTCAGCACACATTTTTCAGAAGTAAAAGATGCGATTATGGGGGGATAACAAATGGACATGTCAACGCGAGAGGGATGATAGATGAATAGTTTAGTCTGGCTATGCATAATAGTTATGGTGTTGCTGATATTCGATAGCAATATAAACGATAGCTTTACATTGCCTAAACTAATAAGTCTTAACATAGGGATAATGGCTTTACTTGCATTTGAAGCGTTTAAGACCAAAAGGATATTGCCTCGGAATGTGCTTATCCCGTTAGGGTTGTACCTTTTCTGTCTGCTTTTGTCTGTGATAGCCTCTCGAATGCCCTCAGTGGCGTTTTACGGCTTAAACAACCAATGGCAGGGTCTCTATAGCCAAATCATGTATGCTGTCTTATTTGCCCTTATAGTGGTGGACAATGACAAATAGGCTAATAATCATATTTTTGGTTGTCTTGCTGGGTATAGGATGCCTTCATTATCTCAACATATACAAAGCAGACCGCTACCTTAAAACAGCAATCGAGACCAAGAGCAAACACGCTGTAAGTCTAATGTTACAAGCTGCGCCCAATGACTATTATTTTTTCCATAGGGCAGGTATCATTATGACTCAGCGTAAAGACTATGAGTTGGCTAAAATCCTGCTTCTAAAGGCTTACAGTCTAAACCCAAGTGAACCTTATATAGTCGGTAACCTTAAATTTATAAATGACAACCTCAAATAACATATTAAAAACAATAGTTTTGACAGTTATGTTTATAGCTGTCTTCTGTATTGTTCAGCGAATGGGTTATGACCCTATAACCAATGTCCCCTATTCCGGCGCCTCTACGTTAGGACACCCGGCGCTGGTCGGGAAAGCCTGTTTAACAGCGATACCTCTTGCCCTATATCTTGCTATGTCTGCCTCAAATCTAAGCCTTAGAATCGCTTACAGCTTATCAGGGGTTATCTTAATGGCTGGTCTGATAGCTTCTAAAAGCAGGGCAGCAGAGCTTGGCGCGGTAGCAGCTATTTTTACTTTGCTCTGGTTCATACCCCAAAGACTTATAAAGGCAGCATTAATCATAACGCTGATACTTGGGATTTTAGCGGTATCCATGTACGGCAAATGGGCGATAGAAAAAGACGATAACGCCTTTGGCTTGCAGACAAGGCTGCATTTTTGGGAAGCTGGCCTGCAAATAATAAAAGATAATGTTTTCTTTGGCATCGGGTTGGATGTGTTAAGACAAGTCTATCCGTATTATCAGACCAGAGCCCATCTTGACTTACAGCCCAACACAGCCGTAAGTAAAATCCATAGCCAATATCTTAACATCGCTATATCATCAGGGATTTTAAGTTTGCTTTTCTACCTATGGTTTCTGTATGAAGTATTAAAAAACGGACAAGGGGATATGCTGGGAATATGTCTGACAGCTTCGATAATCGGGTGTTTAGTGCAGGATTTATTCGACTGGCAAGACATAGCGAACAGCATGTTGTTTTATATAATCTTAGGACTGAAAGTAAGGAGACAATATGATACGTAGATGCCTTGTCATATATCTAATAGGCGGAACTATTCTTATCATAATAGCAATAGCAATATTCACATTGCTTACTGTAATGTCTTTTGTGTCTTACTGATATAAAATAAGTTCTGCTATGCCAGTATTTATAACACCCTATATGTAAACGTATAACTCCAAACTTTACTGGTTACATCAGTTGAAACCCACTGAATTACCGCTGTGTTATTTGCTATACTTCCGTTGATTTCCGCTCCCATACCCGCTATACTTCCGCAAAATGTCGTGCCAGCTAAATCTTCAACCGCCCCGATGTTTGAGGCGATAGGCAGTGTTATTTCAAAACTTGTGGCGGTGGCGGTTAGAGTTGGGTCTGCTGTAAATCTGCCCGATACTGTAACCACGCTTCCCACTCTTTGATATTGGGCTTGAGTCATTGTAGCAGTGGAATCAAGATTAACCATTTCTGTGCTATTGGGAGTATAAACTCCCGAAGCAAGAGTTTGCGTTTGGTCATGATTAGCAACAGCATAATAACTTCCATGTTGTCCATCAAGTAAATCAGCATTGAGATTAGTGTTTAATGTAGTAGAGGTTGCGGCGTAAGGCTGAGTTCCTGTTGCTACTGAGGATACAAAGTTAGGAGCAGTTACAATTCCAGTAAAAATTGGACTTTCAAGAAAAGCAAATGTCTTTCTTGCCGCTCCTGTTGTAATCGTTCCGTAATAGGCATCTGTTAAAAATTCTATCGCACCAGCTTCGGCAGTAGTTAGGAGTGTTCCACTATTAAATTTTAGTGGTGCTGTGCTCGCAGTGGCTGTACCTGCTTTTAGGTGAAGAAACGCAGTAGGCGAGGTTACACCAACACCCACTCTGCCAGTAGTGTCAAGCCGTACCATTTCTGTTACTCCACCAGCGTAAAGCCTTAGTACACCAGAAGTATGAGATGCCCCGACACTTAATCCACCAACCCCGTTGTTAGCTACTACTGAACCTGATGCAACCTCTAACCCTGAACTGGTATATGTTGAAGATAGAGTATGTAAAAATAAAGAAGCACTATCTGAAACAACAAGGAATTGTGCATAAGTAGCAGTTCCCGCTACTGTGTTTATAACACGACCTATGATAGCACCTGTCGTTGTTTTTTTAAGGTCAAAAGGATGTGTAGGGGCTGTTGTTCCAATACCCAACCTATTATTTACTTCATCATAAGCTGATGTACCAAAAAGAAGAAGACCTTTAGTAGCGTGAGAGGTAGATTGAAGCGTTAAATTGCCACCAGAAGTAGAATTGCCTGACAATGTATAACCACCCATGCCAAGATTTGCTGTCGCAGTAGCTCCGTGAGCGTTTAAGTTTGTGAGTCCTAAATGCGTATCTATTTGAACATGAGTATTTGTACCAATATCAACTATCCCTATCTTCTTATAGCCAGCAGTTCTATTGAAATCTGCGGTTGCTGTAGCAACAAATAAGAATAAAAATAATATGCAGAGTAATTTCTTCGTTAGTGTTTTCATTTTATCCCCCTATGCAGTACAAAGTTGTTGTTGCAGTTGCAGTAGGTGTCCAGTCAACCTTATAAGTAGAAGAGACATGGTTAAACTCATATTTCTCTGCTACTGCTGCCAACGTTATTGTTGTTACTGCAACTCCGTCTTCATAGATTGTAAACGCATCCCCTATATTGCCTGTGAAGACCAGAGCTTTTTCCCCTGTTCTTGAAAGACACCTGAGCATACTATCATCAGTAACCAATGTGTTATCAGCCAATGACAACTTGTCTGCTGCAATACAGATACCCATCCCCGATACGACCAACAGCAATAACATGATTGTGAAATACTTTTTCATTTTGCTTCCTCCTTTACTGTTATTCCTTTATTTTTGTCCGAGAACATAGCCTCGGAGAAATCAAAAGCCTGTGCTGCTCCCGGAACTCCCTTGAGTATTGCCAACGTTTCCAATGATAATGCACCGCCTTGTACTATATTGCCTTTAGCAATTTGGCTTGCACCTCTTAAACCCTGCCCTAAAACTCTGCCTACAGGAGCTTCTACTGCCCTTCCATACTTACCTAATATCGCTGCTTCAAAAGCTGTCCCTACCACTGGAACAGTGCTTGGCAATGCAGCCAACGCATTTTTAGTGATAGATACGTCTCTTAATTTTTTCCTTGTTATTGTTTCATATACCTGCTTTTGCAGTTCCCTTGTTGCCAACTGGCTTGCTATTACAATACCTAATGCAATGAGTGCCTTCATCCTTTGAGATGCTTTACCCCTTGTTAAATTTTTAGCAATAATATCTTCGCTAACTATACCCCACTGATTTATCATAAAACCCTGGAAAGTCAGCAATGTTTTAGCCTTCTCGCCTGTAGCAAATACATGAGGTCTTAGAACCACATTCGTAGAACTGCTTACCATTTCCATTAATAGTTCAGCTTCGAACTTGGCATTTGGTACACCTTCTTCTATTAATATTTTTTCAAATGCCTCCTGCACCCCTGCTGCCGTTCTCAGATCGCCTGACTTCAGCCACTTCATGCCGTCAAAATCTTTTAGCTTACCC
The DNA here is from genome assembly GCA_023249105.1 of Candidatus Methanoperedens sp. Taxonomy (GTDB): domain Archaea; phylum Halobacteriota; class Methanosarcinia; order Methanosarcinales; family Methanoperedenaceae; genus Methanoperedens. Next base: position 4,872 of record JAHFDG010000032.1, read on the forward strand.
CATAGATTTCTATGTTCAAGATGTATCTTTGCCTTTATTTCTTCTATAGATAATTCCCCTGCACCTTCTCTTTGTATCAATGCTGTAGAATCCGCTATAATATCCCTTGCATAATTAGGCTTGATAAATGCTTTGGTAACTTCATTAATAAGCCTTAACTGTGTTCTTAACGGCATATTAGCCATTGCATAAGATGATGCCTCTAATACTGCTAACGGCTGTAATAATGTAGATGATACCTTGAAGGACAAAACTGCTTTTGTTAAGTTAATTCTTGTGCTGCGCAACCATTGGTCTGTCTGTGTCAATAGCGTATCAATCGTCTTGCTTGTTCCTCTCCTTGCCACAATATCCAAATGTTGCTGCCAATACTTTGAATTGAAAGTCCCTGCATAATCCTGATATTCCTTAGACAATAATAATGATGCCTGTCTGTCTAATACAGGTTGCATATCTATATACCAGTCCTGGTCTGGTATTGCCTCTAAAATAACATTAATCAGGTCATCCCTCGGCTCTAACTTAACACCCTCAGACCTCGATTTAGTCATATAATCATCTGCTGTTTTGGTATAATACTTGCCACGCCCGAATGCATCATCAGTTACAACAGATATGACGTGCTTATATTTCAATGGGAAGAAATACTCATCCCTCATAGGGAATGGCTTGTTAGTTCTGTATTCGTGTGTTACAGCCAACTCAGATACACGCTTTTGCATGGTGTCTGAGAACAGTTGAAGTATTGCCTGTTCTATCTTTGACAATTCTGGAAGCTGGTCAAATTTAAATCTTTTCATTAAAGTATCTCTTTGAGAATATGCACCCATTTTGTCAAGCGCAACAACATTAATTCTATTGAGCGTGTCTTGAAGTTCTACCGCATCCCATTCTTCTTTTATGTTTTTAAGTTTTTCAACAAACTCTATAGTCCTTGCAGTAGTAGTTTTTTGGGAATCATAGGATGTTTTTAGCTGTTCCTTAATAAGTTCCTGATGCGAACCATTAACCTTATAGCCGTCTGCCTTGGCAGCCACCCTGTATGGTGACAGGAAATTGTATTGCAGTTCTTTTGTTGCATTGCTAGTTTTCTGCCACAATCCTACATCTTCATTCAGTAGTGTAGGGTCAAATTTCTTCGGGTCTATGCTTACTGTATCAGCTTTCAGCTTTTCCATTTCCTGCTGTTTTTGCTTTTCAGTCTGAGATAGCTTTAACTTGCGTTTTAATTTACCGAGTGCCGTAAGAGTTTCTATCGTTTCCCTGAGTTCCGCCACATCTTCCGGTAACATATTTTTAAGGTTGTCTTTATGCAGCCTTGATACTATACCCTGTATTTTCTTGGAAGTTTCAGCCGATAACATCCCCTCACTTGCGTTTTCGCTGTGCATCCATTCCATAGTCTGATATATTTGTTCAAGTTTTTTATCAGTCAATGTTTTAAAGTCAAGGTCATCAGTAATAACTTTTATCCTCTTTTGATATTCAACATCAATGGAGGTTTTGGGCTTTGACAGCTTTGCAATAACATCAATATCCTCTTTTTTCTGTAATTCAAGTTCTGTTTGGGCTTGTTTTGCCTCGAACTTCTCAGCCATCTTATCTATTCTCTCTAAAATAGCATCTACTTTAGCATCTGTAACCTCTCCGGCTAACGCACCTAAGAACTGTCCTCTGAGTTCAGGAGGTAATTGGTCTTTAATTTCATTAATAATGTATTTAGCTACTACCTTTGTATCTTCTTTGCGTTCCTTAACCTGTTCTTTTATTTCAGTAATCTTGGCAGTTTGTTTCTCTCTTGCCTTGTTAAGCAAGTCATTCATTATGGCTTTCTGCTTTGCAACCCCTTCCTTATTCCCTGCCTTAAACGCTATCCTTGCGTTTTGTTCTGCCTTTTTAAATGCTGCATTTAAGGCTTCATCTTCCCTGATGCTCTTTATGGTTTCAGCTAAACCCGTCTCTTGACGTATTTGCTTTTTAACGTCTCTGGTCGGGATAACAGATTCAAGCGTGGAAGCCTGACTTTCGAGTTCTGTTTTTATAGCAGCCAGTTCTGGAGTTTCTCCGAGTTTTTCTTTAACATAATCCAAAGCTCTTAACTGGTCTTTTGCATTATGAATATCTAATTTCTTATCCATGCTTCTTTCAATATCAGACCATAAAATCCCTTCATCTTTCATTATTAATTCGAGGTCAGCAATAGCTTTTTTATATTTCTCGATATTGAAATCTTTCCCTTTATTTTTTCCCGCTGCGCCTTCCATACCAAGACTTTCATTGAAAGCCTTTATCTTCACCCACACCTTACGAATAGAATCCTTTATGAAATCCCAAATTGAACTTAAAGTTTCCTTCATTTTATTACTGAAAGACTCAAATGTTTTATGGCCATCTTCCCAGAACTCTTTCCCAAGCTGTTCGAGCTTTGCAAGGTCAACTTGCCCTGCCTGATTGCCCGCTGGTGCTAACGCTTCATCTATTTTGCCTTTTAGTTTGGCTATATTCTCTCTTATAGTTTTCCTGTCAGCTTTATCAGCATCTGCTATTTGAGCCATGATTTCGTTTCTAATAGCATCCTGCATCTGCATGGGGGTTATTGTCCCCTGCTTCATTCCGCTTTGGATATGCTCGATTGCTGTTTCATCTCCTGCTGCAAGCAACCTGCCTGCTTCTTCCCTTGTAATAGCGTTTATCTTGGCGTCTTTAGCAATTGCAGGAGCATAATCTTCTTTCAAGGTTACAAATGTGTTATGAGTTTTATAATCAAGCTCATTAAATCTATGCCCCAAAATATCTTTAAATTTTATACCATCATACCCCAAGTCTGAGATAGCTCCCCTTATTGCTTTATTATCAAATACACGGAAAAGTGCCAATCCTTCATCTTTCATGGTGTCTAAAAGATTCTTAGATAAATGTTTTTCAATTATTGGCTGGATGTCTTTTGGCAACTCTGATAACTTAACAATCTCGTTTTTATCCGATATGTCAAGAAGATTTTTAAAAGTAATAGGCTCAGTCTCGGCGACATTAGACATCTTCCCTTTTCTATACGCTAAAGCATCTGACTCTGTTTCAGCCCAAAAAGAAGATTCATTAGCAGTAGCTTTATCTGAAACTGCTTGATAGAGTTTAACTGTAGTTGCTTTAGTCTTACCCTGTAGCGTGGTTTCTATTGGCTTAGCAGTTTTTATGGTTGATTTCGCTATGGCAGGTTTAAGATGCCTATTGTAATCTCCTGTTGCGATTTTCTGGACTATGGCACGCTCTAAATCAGTTGTGGCTGCGTTATTATGCTGGATGCCATAGGCAGCCTTATTTATCTCTTCTGGTGTCACTCCGAGGCTCTCAGCTAACACCTTGACCTGCTCAGGATGCGTATCAAAGGTAGATAGAATATTCATGGCTTTTTGCTTGAGCGTTAGCGGTTCTGCCACCTTGCCCTTAATCGCCACTGTGGGTATCTCCACGTCTGTCTTGACCCATTTCGCCCCTGTGCCATAAGGGGATGTGCCTTGAACCTCTCCGCCCTGTTCGCTAACTGCTGTTGCATCAAGCTCGTAAATCACATATTTAGCGCCTGCCTGTGACTGCTCCATACGCTGTTTCATAATCTGTGCGTCTTGCAGTGCGTTTTCTCCTGCTATGCTCCAATGGTCAGGAACTTCCTCCATCGGAATATCTGCCGGCACAACCCGATACTGCTTCCCTTTAGGCAATGCTTCTTTAGGTGTTGGCAACATCTGTTGCTCAAGTGCTGCCTGTGGATTCTCGGCTTCAGTAGCTTTCGACTCTAAGTCAGACAATGCAGTTTCTAAATCCATATCGTGTTCTATGCTTTGATTAAGAATATGTTCTATATCTGCATCGGTCTTTGTCGTTGGTTCCTTCACAAAAGGCTCTTCTGCTTTTGGTGTCGGTTGTGCTTCTTTTTCGTGTGCCTTCGCCTCGTCAACAATATCTACCACAGACTTAACGTATTTCTGCCCTGATTCTGTTCTAAGTATGGCTTCCATTGCTTTACCGCGGGCGGTTTCAACATCTGCTCCCTTTGCCATAAAGCCATCGGTTACACCTTCATAAACCGCCTTGACATCTGGCGGCATCACAATCGTATCGTTTTTGTTTAATCCTCTCTCTTTTATAGCTCTTTCTTTGAACTCAGGAAAAAGTCTTGAAATCTCAGTCTTATATCCATTATTGAACAATGCTTCAGGCTCATAGCCTGCCTTTAATAGCGTCTCTGCTGGCATTCCCATTTCTTTCAGTGTTGATATGTCATAAACCTGTCCTAAGCCTTCTGCTGTCTGGATTACAATCCCTCTCTCTTTAATTGTAAGCTCTCTGTATAAATCTGAATTTTTTACTGCATTCAAACCACTCTTCCCGCCCTTCCATAGCAATGGAGCAAGCAAAAAAGCAGTATCAAAGAGAAAAGCGTTCCTGTCCTTACCCTCTGGCGTATCGCTCAGATTAATCACATTCTCTCTTGTGTCCATTATCGGCTTCATCACAAGCCCTGTTAATTGCTGTCCTGAAATCGTCTGGGGTTGATATTGGAAATCTCTAACAATGGATTGTGCTGACTCATTTATTTTTACCCAATTAAAGAAAGGTTCTTCTGGTAAATGACCTTCTTTTATTGCGTTGTAAGTCTCACCTAAATACAAAAAGGCTTTTTCTGGCTTATCTAATATCTGTGTAAAGGCGGTTCCTGCGCCTGCCAATATACTTGCTGGCATAACTACTGCTCCAGTTACAAAAGCATTATATGTTTCACCAATCCCGGCTAAAGGTGCTAACAAATACTGCTCTACTGCAATGCCGAATGGTGTGGTCGAAGGCTGTATTCCTTCGCTTGTAGTGCCTTCTGGTTTCTTGAGAGTTGATATACCTTTTAATTTCTGTATATCAATCCCTCTTATCTTTTTTTCTTCTTCTATGTGTTCATGAAATTTGTAAGCTTCGCCGGGCGGGATGTCAAGATACACGCTATTGCTGACGGCTTTCTGTATTTTATCCCAAGAGAAATCTGCCATCCCCTTAATCGAATCCAACATCGAGGAATCTGTTACAGAAGATGTTCCTGAGTTCATTGCTGCAAGTTCCTCTTCGTCCGACTTGTATTTTACATTGCTGGAAGTAATGCCTGCATTTAAGGCTGCAATCTCTTCTTCGTCTGACTTATAAATCGGCATTATTCAGACACCCACTTGCCGTCTTTTTCAACTGCATATTTACCACTCTGTAACTTTACTCTTTTAGGTGTTGTGGGACGATAATCACGGAACAAAGTCGAAGAAGTCAACGGAGATAAAACGTAATCGAATATCTTGGATATGTAATCTTTTTTATCTCCTGCTATCTGTTTCTCTACAAAAGCAAAGGGGTCTTGCTTGTTTCTAACAGCTTCTTTAATCCCCTTTATTATCCTAAGTCTTTTATTACCCTTTGCGATTTCGTTTTTTAAATCACCCCCTGCAACTGGCTTGTAAAACTCATCTACGATTTTAGTTGCAGCTACGACCTCTGGTTTTTCTGCTTTAGAGGCATAGGTTTCTTTCATTTTAATAAGCTCAATCTTATCTTTGGGACGCAACCTTGTGTCTTTCAAAATATCGGCTTCTGCAACATTATCAGGGTCTTTCATTAGTGCATATTGAAAAGTTGCCATTACCCCTTCATCTGACTTGCCATATCCGTCTTCTGTTGACTTTTTAAAGTGGTTGATAAGCTGTAACTTATCAGTTGGCTCAAGGGTCGTTTTGTTTATATATTTTATTATTTTAGCACTTGGAACTTTATTTAATTCCATCTGAGCAACATCATTAAAAGACGTTTTTCTTTCCTCGTGCTTTTCTCTTTCTACTTTAGCTATCTGGTCATGTCTCTCGGCATTAAGCATATTAATTGTAGTCTTTTTCTCTGCATCAGACAGCTTAGAGGAGTTAATCTCTTTCTCTACCTTATCAATCGTTGGCTTGCTGAAATCGTTTGTAATCTCAGGCAAATATTTCTCGTATGTTGTGTTTATATTTATCTCTGACTGCTTCCTTTTCGCTTGGTTTCTGAGGCTGTCAAGCATGTCTACCCCGCCCTTGCCAGCAAGGATTTGGTTATCGTATTTGCCGTTTAAAAAATCACTTACAACTTGAGGGTCTTCCTTATCAAATTTGTCTTCCAGAAACAACTTGGTATTAGACTGCCATTCCTGTTTTATATGTTCTCTTGTTTTTCCCTCTCCGATTGTCTGCTGAATATCCATATAATCATAAGCAGTTCCTTGATTAAGGTCTTCAATCGTCATAAGCCCTGCCAGCATTTTTTGTCTGTTCAAGACAGTAGCTTCTTGTGCTGACTGAACAGCTACTACTTCTTGCGCCTGCTTTACATAAGGGACTGCATCAGCAATATAGTTATCCTTTATCTTGGCAAGTTTTAAGTTAAACAATGCTTTTTCATTTTCTGTTACGCCGAGTTTTTTTAATTGCTTTTGTGCGTAGCTTGAGTTATCGTCAATATTGCTTAAGTCCAGAGGGTCGTTCTCTTTGTGCGTTTTATCCCATTCCCTTAATTTGTTGTTAGCCTCTAATGCTTCCTGCCCCTGAGTAGTTTTTATTGTATTGTAATGAGCAAGCCCCTCAGAATCTACCTTGTGGAGTATCTCATTCATGGCAATGGTCTTAATCTGGTCGTTATTCTGTTTTATCTTTTCTTCTACTGCTTCAAGAGCGTTGCCAAAACCACCGAAAGACTTGGCTAATTTTTCCTGCGCCCTGCCGACCAGACCAGCATCTGTTGTGTCAGTTACTCCAACACTGGTATCCATACCTGCTACTGATACATTGTTCTGAGACGTATATGTAGGTATTTTTGGCATTATGGGTTTGCCTTTTTGTAATCGCCATAAGCCGCTAATGTGCTCGATGCGCCGCTTATAAGACTACCCCCTGATGCATACCTGCCTGCTACCAAAGCCCCTGTACCCTGCATCCTGTATAACTTCTCTTTTTGCTTCTCTTCTCCTGCTTTTGCAAGGACGTTGCCATACTCAACATCCCCTGCATATTTAATCGCCATTTCGTCAAGGTCAAGTTCTACCTGAGTAGAAGCCTGCTGAATAAGTGGCGTGCCTTCCATCTCGACACCTGACTTAAGATATGCTACCCTCTGTGCGTCTTTCAGAGCTTCGCCTTTGGCTTTAAACTGCTTAGCCTTAAGCTCTGTAGCCATCTTGCTCATGTTGCCCTGATTCTCTGCTAACGCCGCGTTTTGCTGTGCAATTAGCGCGTTATAAGAAGACTGCCTTGACTGTGCCTTTGCTTGCTGATTAGAACTGTAAGCTGAATATGCTCCGCTTGCGGCTGCAACAACAATTGCTGCTACATTGAGCCAAGACATAGTTTTTCTCCTTCTAAAAACCCTTGAACATATTCAGGTAGGCAGTCTACCTCATCAAAAGTTTTTGCTATTATTTCTTCTTCTATTTTTCCTAAGTCAGTTTCTTTTGTAACATGAACAGTTGTCCATACAGTATCTTCATGGATATAAACAATCCTCTTTGTCCCTGCCGGGGTTATACCCGAATACGGAGCTTTTAACCTGACAACCCCTTCTTCGGTCAAAACAGAGACCTCTCCTTTTAAGATAAAATATGGGTGACAAACCTTATGTATCTTAGTTATAACCAACATTCCCTTCGGCACAGTAATTTCTCTGACATAAGCCCCATCTACAAAAGTATGTTTTAAAGGGAAACAATCACCAAACATAGCCCCCGGAAGTTTTTTCATCCTTTCTTCGACTTCCATAATCCTATCCCTGATTGCCGGATTATGTGCCTGTTTTGCTTTCGATAGGTCTTTTACCATTAGCTCACACTCATTTCTGGTATAATTGCCACTACTGTTATTGGCAATGGCTTATCGTTTACAATCGTTATGTATCCTTCTCTGTCCCACCCGGGCACGAAATCTCTTGCATCATCACCTGAGTATAAACTTGACAGTGTAATTCTTTCAAGCGTGCCTGTAGGCGAGGTGCCGAACTGATACTGCTTGGTTTTGTAAAATCTAAAGACTGCTCTGTTAGTCCTTTTCTTTCTGCCTTGTGCTGTACCTGACGCATCACCCGCTTCTGGTCTCATGGTTTGAAGGATTGACGTGATGGGTAGTCCAGCGCACGCTCTGGTTGCTGCCGTTGTTACTGTTGCAAGTTTTAAAGTTATAGAACCACTTGCAACTACAGCATTATCAAAAACCACACCATTTGCAAGCACAGAAACAGTTTCCCCTTCAAGATGTGATAGTCCCGACAATGTTGTAGTAGAAACACCACTATAACTCAGTCCGCTATCTACAAAGAAGCACTCGTCGGAGTCAAGAGTTGTATCGTCAAACGGATACTCAAGCATCTCAACATATCTCTTGGTTACGCCTCCAATCGTTCTGTTCACAACTACCCATGTCTCGTTATTTCCGTTCTGCCCATAGATAGAAGCAACTGCTTCAAAATCCCCATCTGTAACGTGCTTACTCCATGCAGTTATTCCCTCAAGCCTGTGATATGTAAAAGCAAGCAAAACTCCGTCTGCTTTTACACACCACACTATAGAATAAGGTTCTTGCTGATAAGACATGTAATTTATATCGTTATTAAATAAATGCCTTGCCAACACAGTCATATCGGGTGAAGCATAACTATCTTCCAGAGAATTATAGGTGAACTCCCTAATTTTTCTTTTTGACCTTTGCAGATATAGAATAATATCAGCTATAGGCAATGCTTCTTTATAATCAGAGCCGTAAGACGACTGCTTTGCAACTCTGACATTAGAAGGGGTTATGGCTTCGTCAAGACTACTTGCTGAGATTTTATATTCGCCCCCTGCTGTGCCTGCCACTAATATCTTGCCTGCTGCCAACCACTGTAGTTTGTTAGCCTGTTGCGAACCTATGGTATAAGCTAAGCCATCACCTGCGCTTGTTCCTACTGTCATATTGCTAAAATCACCTGACTTAGAAGCCCATAGCGTTTGAAGGTAGCCAAACCATAACCTCTGCTCAAAGAACGTAACACAGCTTGGATACGTTCCTGCACCCCAAGCAGCAGGAGCAGCAGTAAAACTAATATTTGCCAGAGTCCATGCAGCGTGTCCTGTGCGTGACAGCGTTGCAGGCGCATGATTAGGATGAACTATATATAAAACATCATTGGATTGAGTAAACTGAAGTTCAGGTAGCTCTGTTTCTGTATATGTTGTTTCTATCTCATAGGCAGTCAACCCTACTATAAATTCTGCTGTTGGCGGCACAAAATTAGCTGTATATCTTGCTGCTCCTTTTGAAACTCTAAGCTCATCGAGATACCCGTTAAAATACGGCGCTGTTGTAAATGCACCAAGTCTACCTATTCCAAGCACAGAGGTAGAGTTGTATTGTGTATGTGCTGATACAGCCGTTGCCTCTGAAACACCATCTATATATAAAGCAAAATTATTTCCACTTCTAACAAATGCTACATGATGGTAATTACCATCATTGATTGATGATACGCTTAAAAGAGATACAACATCCGATGACCCATCTGCTGATTGAAAAGCGGTTATGCGCCCTGCTGCATTTTCCCCTAATCCCCAACCTACATTCCCTGCTGCGGGCCCAGCTACTCCCATAATGTAATTTATATCTCCACCGCTTGGAGCAGCGGTTGTCTTGATAAAAAACTCTACACAAAAAGAGCCATTACTAAAATCCCAATCAGCATGGTCAGGGGTAGAGATGTACGTGCCAGCTACCCCATCAAAATTTCCACAAGCTGTTCCGAATTTAGGCAAAGTTGTTGTTAGCTTTGCATTGCCAAAAGCAGTTACAGTTTTAGGCGCAGCAGATAAATCGGTGAAAGTTGTACTTGCATCTGTGCCGTTCATGGATAGCAGTAATTTTGTATTTGCGTCTACAGCGCTTATTACGCCTTGATTCATGTAGAATCGGCAATATAAATGCCCGAACTCTATGATATATGCTTGTGTGGTTGAGAAATCAAAAGGCACTAAACGGCATTTTTTTGTTGAAGAGTTTTTTGTCTCAGCAATAAATCTAAACCCTGGCCTGTTTATAGCTGCTCCGTGAACTGTAGGTAAGAAATTCTCAAGGCGCTTGCAGCCTGTAGCGTATTTTTCAAACGCAATCTGCCCGTCAAGGAGTGGAGTTAATTCCCCTGAGTTAAAGCCCTTCCATATACCGTGTCCTTTAGCCATTATCTAACCTGCCAGCTTGTGTCCTCTCTTGATTCGTTTCTGCTACCCTCTGCTGCTGACATATTATCCAGCATCTTCCGCTTTACTCTATCAAGCAGAGAAGCCTGTAAGCCCTTATCCTGAGTTATCGGCATACACACTCTTGCAGCAATCATTAAAACCAATATCTGAGTGAAAAGTATGGAGAACTTAGTAGGGTCTGTTATCTGCTGTGTATAGGAGATATAAATTTCATCATTCGTATCTATTTCGTTGGTTACGATATAATCGTTCTCAATGTCAAAGACATTATCCCGCATACTGTTAATTTTGTAGCCATTAAGCTCAAAGATGGTAATACTGTCTGACGGCTTGGCATACTTGTAATTCCATTCGCTTGATGGCACAGCATACAGCTTTAAATCCGTGTCGTTAGTGAGAACCTCTGCCTTGACTGTCTCATAGGTCTCAAGCGTTAGCGTGCCTGCTGCCACAGTGTTTAAGGCATAGGTAGTTTCATTACTCCCTGACCCTACAATCTTCACCATCTCTTTGCCTACAAAGCCGCCTGTTACCAGCCCGCTTCCACTGTCTGTTATCGTATCGGCGCCTGAGTTCACAACAAAGGTTATGGTCTTAGCCGAACAGTTTAAAATTCCTGCTGCCTTCAAGCGTGTGCGTTTCATAGCAAAAGCCCACGGATGTAGCCCTAAAAGCTCATCCCTTGCATTGTCAAGGATAGTTTCAAGCCCGATTGAGCTTTTATCTGACAACGCAGTTACCTGCGATTCCCCTAACTCAGCAAGCGCCATGTTGGCTATTTCGACTTCGGTTGCCATTTATGCTTCCTTTTTCGACTTAAAATTAGCGTCCTTTTTGGCTACTGCAAGCGCACTTTCCAGCTTTGCCTTCCCCCACCTTTTATCGTAGGCGATGTCGTTAATATCAAGCTCTGCCTGCAATTCAGCTATGTTCTTCTCCTTCTCTTCCTCGCTTTCTTTTACTTCCTTTTCGTGGACTTCCTCTGCCTGAAAATGAGGCGGGATTTTCTCATCATCCCTAAAAACTCTCAAATCTCCTTCGTTGTAGAGATTACCACCTGAAAAACACTTTGTTACACATACAGTTTTAATTGCCATAAGACCTCCTTTTATCCCATTTCTTCTGGTTTATTTTTCTCTGACCAAAAAGCCGCACCGCCAAACTGTTTTACGGCAAGGTAATAAGCCCATGCCCTACGTTTTCTAATGCTCTTAAACCATGCTGAGCTTTCAGCTTCTATTATCCTAAGCATGTTATTAAGAAAAGCCCTGTCTGCACTATCTTTATCAGCTATGACCTTGCCTTTGGCATACATCCAGTCATGTATGTTACAGGCCTCTGTTATGTTCAAGCCATAAAGCGTATCAGGAACGAGCCAGCCGCCAAGACCCTTAGTGCCACAGCCATTACAGCGTTTAGTTCGTTCCTCTGCTGATGCCTTCCAATACGATTCTGGAGCGTAAAGCATTGTTTAAGAAGGCAAAGGGCTTGCTTTGAGGTAATTAGCAACCGCCACGATAGCAGATACACTTGCTACCGAGATTAATTTAGACAAGCCCTCATTAAGGTTAAATGTCTCTGGGGCAACAATCATTGTGCTGACTGCTGTTGCTGCTCCGCCTATACCTGCTGAAAGCAAACCCTTTAACCAAGTCATGTAATTGTTCATTGTTATGTCCTCCCTGTAAAAGTTTCGTGCAAATCAAATGCACGGTTTAACCAACCCTCTAAAACCTGTCCCTTTATATCAACATAAAACTTAATTGTGTGTATCATGTAATCGCAAAAACTATTGCTTTCATTCAACCTGTTAATCGCTGTCCTGCAACCAGATGTTATCGCAAGATTAAAAACCGCAATGTCAATAGGATAAGGCAAATCATTGCACTTACAGCCATTCCAATATTCAGAAAGATATATGGTCTTTGCTTCATCAAGTGTAAGACTTTCGATAGCCAGATTAGGATGCGTTCTCTTAGAGATTCCATATTTCGTCAGCCCTCCGGGGTCTTTAGGATTATTCGTCAAGCCTCCGTTGTTGTAGTCAGGGGCTTTCCCCCCTGTTTCCCACCTCATAATAAAATCAAAAGCCTTATCAAACGATTCTGTCATTTTTTCTTTCCTCTGCATAAATCTCCAAACAAGTAGTGCATAAAGGGTCATTATGCTGCGGATAGCAATGAAATCCTAACAATACAACGCATTTCTTGCCCTTATGCTTTTTAATGAACTCTTCTCTAATATCTTCTTTTGTCATGGCTTGATGAAGACATTCTCCATGCGAGTAATTCTATCCTCGATTTTATTATGGGCATCGGCATTAGCAGTCTCAACTCTTATCAGACTTGTGTTTAAATGTTTCATCTCAGCCTTAATATCCCCTAAGCCCATGTAAAACATCCCTGCAAGCACGGTTAACAATAAAAGCCATTCTGCTATCCGCGCTGTGTTCATCTGTGGTTTGCCGCTTGTTGACATCAGTACAAATGGAACAACATTCTGAGAAATCAGTTTGAATAACTCGTCTTTCACTCTTCAAGTCCTCCTTAAAAAAATGGGGTATGCCCCTGTTAGACATACCCCTACAAGTTAGTGACAGAAAGCCAATATTGCCTTATTAGCGTTTGCTGTTGAGCAAGTAGCCAACGGCTGCATACTGGTTGATACATCATAGGCTGATGTGCAAGCAAGCCCTGCTAAAGCACAGACTTCATTACCTGTGTCATAAAGAGGAACTCCACCAGCACTCCACATAGCGAAACCATAAGCCGAGGTATTGCCTGAAATCAAAGCCATACCAGAAGCGTTGGGAAACTCTATGGTTCTGTCGGCAGAAGGTTCTCTAAAAGATACTGTTGTCTCGTAATCGTTGTTTACTGACCCCTCAATTATAAGAGAAGCTCCGTTAATGTATGTGCCAGACGGAAGTGTAACGTTTCCTGTAAAGACCATAGCATCACGGATGTCAGTGCCATAAGTAACGCTTACAAGGGTTAGCAGTATCAACAAAGGAAATAAATACTTTTTCATTTCTTTTCTTTCTCCTTTCTTTTAGAGGGGTAGTTGCCTACCCCCCTTGTTTACTTACGCCCTGTAAGGTGCTACATTAACCGATGTCGGCTTGGTTGTGATGTATGCATTGACCGTTCCAGCCGAAGCTGAATGGTCGCCTGTGGTCGTGTAGACCAGTTTCAGGTATCTCCTGATGCTGGCAGGAAGCGCCACATTCAGCATCCTGTAGCCTGCTGTAAGGGTTGCTATCGGAACAGCATCATTAAGGCCGATACCTGTGGCCTTATAAGTTCCGCCTTCTGTAGCGCAATCGTGAAGTTCTACCTGAATACCTGTGCCAGCAGTCGGAGCAGTCTCTATCTCTACAATGAGATTAATAGCCCCCATAGCCTGACCGAAGGCGTTCAGAGCAGTTCCCTTGAAATCTGTCAACGCTCCGAGGTCAACAACGTTGGTTGAGTCTGCTGTGGTTGCGTTGGCTGTGATTGCCTGTGCATCCGAGAACTCAAGTTCTTTGTCCATTATGTTACCCCTCTCACCGAGGGATTTTAAAAACTGAAATATTCTTCTCATATCTATCTCCTTTCTTAGCTTATTGCGTCTTCTGTGTTCAGAAGGATTTCTCTTGCTATTTTTCTTACAGGTATGCCCTGGAAGTAAATAGGCACTTCCCCTGACAGACCGTTCCCCTGACCGGATGAGTAATTGACATTGTTCTTGTCTTTCAGCTTTATCTGCATCTGTGAAAGAACAGTGTCATTACAGTAGATTCTCGTGCCTTCGTTGGTCTTCATCCTGTTAAGGATTTTGATAAGGTTGTCCTCATCAAACAGGTTCGAGGCGCCTGATGTCTCGATGTTGGCAAGCCTTCCCATACACCGAGGGTCTTTTACGACCAAACCGCACTTCACCTGAAAGTGGTCTCTGTAACCCTGATACTGAGCAGCAGAAGCAACGGCGGTTGTGGAAGAAGAGATAGTTACTTCGCCGAGGTCTTTGTGCTTGATGCCAAGCTGTGCATCTCCGTTTTTGGGGTAGATAAGGTGAACAGAACTTCTGCCCCATGTAACGATGTAGATGCTGGTTACATCTGAACCTGTACCAGACTGTCCGATTATATACTGACTGTCTATGGTAGCAAGTCTTGGCGCAAGACCGTGCATCTTCTCAGGAGTCGTCAGGGCGTTGCCATAAAGCATAGCTGAGCCAAGAGTCTGTCCGAGTCCTTCTATGAAGGCTCTGGCTTCGTCCATTCTTGCCTGTTTTGCATCGGGCTGGTTGTCTATGTACTCCTTATCTGTTTCGCAGTAGGTCTCCAACATTCCGATTACGTCCATGATTTCGGTTGTTCTTGATACCTCTGTTGCAACGCCACCGTTCATCTTACGCCATGAACCAGTTGGAAGCGATGCCCTTCTGAGGGACTTGTTTGTCCATATATCATTGGAAGCAAGCCACGGAGCATCAAGCAGCATAGGATTCTCGTAGTTGAGAATCTCCGCTATGACTGCCTGAGTCCCATCAGGGTTGATTCTTTTAGCCTGTTCTATCAGGCTATATTTCGATACTAAAGTTGCCATTTTTGTTTTCTCCTTTCGGGTTTATTACTACTTCATGGAGCTAAACTCCAATTTCGGTTCACCATCTGTTGTTACTGAAGCTGATGGACTACCGCCCGAAAGACTGTCAATGTTTATAACGTCAAAGAGCTTATTGAAATACCAGACCATTGCAGGGTTATCTCCAAACCCGCTTTCGGTAAAAGCTTTCTCTATACCTTCTGCCCCTCCGAACGCTGACGGCGGGTTTAGCTTCTTAATGGTATCGAAGAAAGTTCTTACTGTTTTGGTCTTGTTTTCCTCATAGGAGTTCTGCCAAATGTTCTTTAGTGACTGCTCGGAATTGGCTCTGTTCTCCATTATGATTTTCTCAATGCCGTTATATAGCCCTACCTCTCTGGCATTATACATCTCGAAAATCCCTGCTACCTGTGCAGGAGTCAGTCCAAGCGTGTGGGCTGTGTCTAAAAACGTCTTTTCGAGTTGTTCGTCATACTGCATGCCTTTAGGCAGGTCTTTCGGTCTTTCGACTTTATAGCCATCTACTGTGTCAGGAACGCCCATTGCCTTTTTAAAAGCAGCAATGTCTTCCTGTGTAGCGTCTTTGCCGGGAACTTTCACTCTTCCCTCGACTTCCCCCTTCATCTGCGCCAGAGTTTCCCCAAGTGTCTTATGCTCTTTCGAGACATTATAGTGGTCTTTAACAAGGTCAGAGAGTTTCTTGTCCTTGTAGCCACTAAGCCACTGGCTAATCTCCGGGTCGCTTCTCAGGCTTCCGTCAAGCTGCTCTGCGAAAGTAGGCAGGGTTGCTACGTTGCCCCCTTCATTACTACCTGTTCCTCCGTTACCCTCTAAATTGAGGCTGGCATTGGAATCTTCTCCCATAAATAAAATCCTCCTTTTAAGCTACTATTCTTCTTCTGGTGTGCTTCTTGAAATCGGCTGACTCAATAAAGCATCACACATAGCTTTTGAAGCTGTAATTGGGTCTTCACTAAAAGCTCCTAAGATTTTTATAATCTCTACCATCATGTTTCGTCTATCGTTAAACTCTGCTCCCTCATCGAAAAAACCAGCCCTCAACATCAGGTCGTGAAACACCACCTTTCCGCTTGAGCCGCTAAATGCGTTTCTATAGTGTTGTCTGATTTCGAGTTCTGTCATTTAAACTTCCGCCATTTCAGGGGGTAGTGCCTGCTGCCCACCCATACCTGTTTGAGCCATCATCTCCTGCAAAGAAGTTCCGGAATGTTTGGCTGCCTGTGCAAGTTTCTTTATAACGTCTGCAATTCTTTCCAAGTCTACCTTCTGGTTTTCCTGTAACTGTCCCTCTGTTCTTGCTTTTCTAATCTGAGCTATTTTCTCAAGTGTTCTGATAGCATCACGAGGATAGCCGTTAGACAGCAATATTTTCTCAACGGACTTATCCGAATCTATAACGTCTGCGGCATCAGGAAACACCTGTAAGAGAGGCAGAACAAGCTCAAGGCTTCTGGTTATGCTTTGGGTTTCAAGTAAGCGTCTCTGAGCCTGTGCAAGCGTTCCAGTGTAGATAGTGTCTATTCTTTCGCCCCCTGCATGATAAGTAAGAATTTCAGGCGGTTCGGGGATTCTGCCGGCCTTAATCTCAAGGTAAGAAACATAATCAATGATATTATCTATTGTAGTTGTCAGGTCGCCTATCGCTGCGCCCAATACCGATGCCTTTTCGCCCATCTTCTCTGTTACTTCTGTCGCAGTCATGGTTCTTTCGGACTGTGCAAGCATTAGAAAGAAATTCACGTGGTAGTGTTCCCTTATCAGTTCTCTTTTCTTTTCTTCCCTGTCTAAAGCTATTGGGAAGGTAATCCCTGAGTTAAAAACAGGATAAATGCGTCTATTAGGGTCATTGCCATAGTAGTTTCTGCCATGAGGGACAAGTCTTTCTCTACCTTTCATCTCTGCTGGTATGTTGTATGGAGGCTCTACCGCCATCTGTGCTGCTCCAAGCACGGACTTAGAGATTACATTCAAAGACTTGATTTCAGGTAGTGCATAGGAAGCAGGAGAACTTCCGTAAATATCATTACCGTTCAAAGCATATCTCCATACGAAATAAGGGAAAAGCTCAAAACCTGATTCCCTGATTAACTTATCCCCGTTTTTCTCTACCCAAAGCGATTCGTACGGCATGTTCAGGCGGTCTATTTTTCTATCATCATAAGTCTCACGGGGGGTGACAAGATGAAGAAAATCAAACTCGGCAAATGGGTTTCTTTCAATAGCATCTTTTATACGCTGTGATACGTTCTCTATGCCGAACTTTGCGACTGCCTGACGCGCTTCGTATTTAGTCTGTCTGACAAAAGTATCTATTTCCCTGTACTGGTTTTCAGCTATAAAACCTTCTCGCGGGTGCAGGGTATGAAAACACAGTTTTTGCCGTCCGATGTCTTCTTCTACGAACATTGAGGCTGTGCCTATCGAACCGCCGTCTCTTAAGAACATCCTCATTTCCGAGTAAAAATTGGAGTTTTGAAAGGCAGCATACAGCCCGTCTGTAAAGTCTT
Organism: Candidatus Methanoperedens sp.; assembly: GCA_023249105.1. Classification (GTDB taxonomy): domain Archaea; phylum Halobacteriota; class Methanosarcinia; order Methanosarcinales; family Methanoperedenaceae; genus Methanoperedens. The sequence goes on from JAHFDG010000032.1 coordinate 22,271, forward strand.
GCATCCACAAGCTGACCTCTGGAATATTCTCTAAGAATTTCAGCTTTTGCGGAAGTTTCAGGACAAACCACTTCAAAGCAGGTGACATCATGTTGCCGTGTATGCCGTCTGCAAAAAGATTCAAGGCAACTACGGCTGTGCCGTCATAGGTCTTAGCTCCTTTTTTCTTGCCCTTCTCTTCATCTTCTGCCATGTCTTCCCGAAGAGGCAAGACATAATCCGCTATCTCCTGTCTGAGAGAGTCCCAACTGGAACGCTTTTTCTTCATCAGGTCGTAAATCTTCTTAATTCTTTTTATCTTTTTATCTTCTTCAATCGTCATTTTCTTTTACCGGACTTATACAGTCTGTTGTTCTATCGAGTTTCCCTATCTCTAATCTCTTACAGAACCCTTCCCCGGGCGCCGTAACTTTCCATGCCATACACCCTTCGTTTACACCAGCTATGCCGTCATTAACCAGACACCCCTTAATGTCATATATAAAGGGGCACTGCCTTTTTTTGGCAGTAGCTTTCTTCATGCGTATAGGCTCTTCTTGGATACAACGGGTTCTCCGATACTTGCTTGGTCTGTCAGTATCGTTGACCTTGTACCTTTTCTTTTCTTCTCAAGTTCTTTTTCTGCTGCAAGAGCAGCATTGGCTACTTTCTCGCTGTCCAGAGCTTTCATCTCTTCCAGCCGTTTTCTCTCTTCTTCCTGCTGTGCAAGCTGTAGCTGATACGATTTCTCTGCCGTCCCCTGTGCTTCTCGCTGCGACCTATACTGACCGCCCTTACACTGAGCAACCTTACCTGCATGTTCATAACTTTCCTCTTCGAGAATGTGTCCTTCTAAATCCATGACTACCTTCGTGTATATTTTCATGTCTTACCTCCCATTTTAGTTGCAAGCAGACAATCTACTTTTAAACCATCTATGGTCTCGAAATCTTTTAAGACCTCTGAAATTTTAAAACCGAGTTTCTTAATTAACGCAAGACAAGCTCGATTATTTCTCCGCACGATTGCATAGAGCATCCCAATGTCTTTTTGTTTAAAGAAATATTCGAGACTGTTTTCTGTGACACTTAGGGATAGAGACGGGGACATGGACTTCTTTTTAAGGAAAATATTAATTCTACCGACTGAGTTTACAAGCATATCTATGTAACCGCAGCCGATTATTTGTTTGTCTTTTCTGCCTGTAAGAGATAACCTTACGTTACGGGTAAACCATCTTTTGAACTCTTTTTCTGTTTTTATGTCGGCAGTATCATCAAAATAAGAAGGGTATTGACTGACTATGTTCCATAAAGCGGTCAAGTCTTCGGCAGTAGTCTCGGTAACCCTTATGTCCATCTAACCCCTTTAAATGTAACTTTTTTTAACACTTTAAAAATAAGTTACACTAAATGGATAAAAATGTCAATAGCAAAAATGAGATAAACTGCGATAATCGGTCTTTAACCGCCTAAAACCGCCCAAAACGGCTGAATTTGGCTGAAAACGGCGGAATTGGGGGTTTTACTTCAAACAGTCTAATTCAAACAGTTTTCGCTTCTTATCTTCAAATAGCTCGCATTATCTTTTGTTTTCTTTGATTTGCTCTGTTTTTCGCAGATAAGCTTCAAATAAGGTAGTCAAAAGGGTCAAAACTGTCTGTCTCACGCTGAGAGACTTTCTCTAACTGCAAATTAATATCGGGCGAAAGCTCAAAGTGATTACAGGCAAGCAGAAAGTAATTAACGGCGTGGTAGTAGTGTTCAGCCCCGATTTTCTTATAGACATAGCGTCTTGAACCTGTAACCTTATCTTCTTCGAGGATTTTCGCTGTTTTGGTGAGTTCGTCGGCAAAAGTATCGGTTTCAGCGTTACGTCTTGGTATCTCAAGCAGTCCAGGGGTCTTAACTACGCTAAAGACCTTATCCATCGTCTCAGTACGTCTGACGGTCAGGATACCCTGTCTTTCGTCTATTTTTTGTGCTGATTTCATTTTCTCCTGATAATCCACTAAATAGACGTTATAGGGTTCGGCTGCTCTGAACTCCTTTGCTTTCATTGTCTGTGGTTCATAGTCAATACACATATTCTTACATTTAAACCGTCTTGCGATGTCTGCAACATCATTCCATTCGCTAACCCGTGCCATGTAGATTATCTTATACTTCTCATCACCCGATGGATAACCGACCACCACATGCAGGGAATCGGTTTTAACGTCCACTCCGATAGCAGTCGAGATGTAGGAGTTGCGTTGAGCGGGCTCCCTGCCACAGCAGGCATACACGTCTGACTTCGATAATTGGTCTTCAGCCTGTAAATAAGCCATACCGAGTTCGGAGTTATACAGGTTTTTTAACACTATCGGGTCGTTAGACATGACTTTCTTAAGAATCGGCTTGGGGTCACGTGTAACGCAGGATAACGAACTTATCCACAGTCCTACCATGTCCTTACTCTTCCTGGGATACAAAGCCTCCCAGCGACTTCCTGCGGAGTTAGGGAATATCTCGCTCTTACAATGACTGCACACCCTTATAACTTTTCCATCAGACAGTTCCACCAGACAGTCCGGAAACGTCAGTTCAAGACACGTATACTTTCCGCACTTAAGACACTTGCTCATCCATACTCGCTGGTCTGAGTCCTGATAAAGCGCATCTATTCCCCAGTTGGGAATAGTCGGAGTAGATAAGTCCACAATCTCTCTAACCTTACTATCTAACATCCTGTACTCAGCTAACTCTGCCATGTCTTCATCCATCTCATCGCGTTCGTCCCTAACGAGTTTATCTACTGTAATAGACTTTAATCGAGAAGAACTGCCCGCCTGTCCATCTATCTTCCTTGTCTCTCTTGCCCCCCTAAAATACAGAAACCCCTGCCCTATCTTCCTTGCGCCCTCTTTATTAACACTACCCATGAACGCCCCAATCTGTGAAGGATTATTCTCTATTAAAGGCATGAATTTCGTAGAACTTAAATCACTCATATCCGTCTCAGTTGGAAATAAATGCAGAACTCCATTAGGATACCGCCCAAACCTTAACCCATGTATATTATCCAGCATCTCATGTACTGTAAAACCCGTCTGAGCCGCTTTCTTTACTACCCTATGCTGTGGGCGCTCAAATCTTAAGTCCTCAAACCCCACCATTAAATCTATCAAATACGGTCTTGTCTTTATATCAAATTCCTGATTAGGCGGATACCGTACCTTATCGTAATAAAGCCAGTGAAACATAGAAGCCTGCCGCATCTTCTGAGCCTCTATCTCTATCTTACTCATACTCCCTATTATCTACATTTCCTGTACCTTTTGCAAGCCCCTTTTATAAAAAATATTATTTTTTTACATGCCCCCCTATTTATACCCACCCCAGATGTTCCTTTTCTACACACTACCCCAGAGAAATCTTTTGAAGGATGAATAGCAGAGTTAGGGTTGAAACTTGAAAGAGGTGAGTTAGGGTACATAGAAAGCTGAAAAGGATGAGATAGGGTACTGTAGGTATTTGGCGAAGCACCCGCCTCTCTCCCTGACCCCCCACCCCGACTGGGAAAAGAATGCTTATCTGACAAGAGGTTGAAGCATGAGCAGACAGCAGACCAGAGCAGCACAGAAGCACAGGGGATAGGCACAGAAGAGCAGGGATATAGGCTACAGAAGGACATAGAGTAATGGCACAATTGCCTAATAATTAGGCAGATTGCCCTGTATTGTTATTAATCAATGGGTTAGCTTGTACTGCACGCGTGGGCAAATGGCACTTACTAACAATTTAGAGGGCTCTAAAATGCCTCAGGATTGACTTAGAGACTCCGGAAGACATACGCTTGACACGCTGAAACGCTTGAAACGGCGCTATTACCAGGCAATACGGCTTGATTAAATCAATCCTAAGGCTCTATCTCTCCATCGGCAGGCATATCAGTAGGGGTTAAAATGACCTCTCCAATGACCTCTAAAGCTGCTCTCCTGGCATCCTCTGCACTCTGCTTGCGCAGTGCCGACAACTCCTCGGAACTGATTGATATTACAGCGTTAATGGCACTTGGCAGACCCTTTAAAACCTGTGATTTATCGAGTGCAACTCCAGCGGCAATCATCCTATCACGCAGCCCTGCTTTTTTGATGTCCCTCTCAGAAACAGACCTGACTATCCTTAAACTTAAATGCTTAAGCTCTTGACTCAGTAACTGACCACTACAATCAAGTAGAGGCGCCAGCTCATCATAATGCCTGTAGATGTACTGCGATACAGCTTGTGGAGACACATTGTATACTCTACCACACCTCGATAAATTAAAACCCTTTAACAATAGGATTGATAGAGATTTTATAGATAATTTATATCGTGGGTTTGCGATAAAAATATCGAGAGCAGGTGGTTCAATTCCTTCAATCTCTTTTTTTGTTTGTTCCATATAGTAGAATATTTACATAAAATAGGTTATTTTGTCAATATGTTATATATCCTTGTTCTTTTTTTATCTTTTTGCGGGGTTTGTTATTTATATTAAAATCCATACCATACCTATTAACATAATTTGTCAATTTTGGACATTTTATGTCATAGAGAATATTGTTTAAAATCACTATGTTGCCGTGTTTTGTCGTTTTGTTGCTGTAATTTGTCAGTGCTGGCATGATTATATTATAGCATATCATTGATTTATAAGGGTTTTTTAGCTGGAATGAGAATTGCATTGTAAAGGATAAGATTTAAAAAAATAAAAGGGAGGGAAAATGGAAACTGTAGCAATAGTAGTAACAGTAGCAGTAATGGCAGTGTGGATAGCAGCAGGGATAATAGTATCAGTAATAGATTAACCGCATAAGACCTGACACGCGCAAGCGTGCAGGCGGCAGGGAGGGAAAAGAAAATGAAAAAGAGAAGCAAACTTGCCGAAATGCTGAAAGAAATCTGCAAACAGGTAGACGAGGAGCAGACAGAGCAGACAGAGGCGGAGGAAAAAAGGGAGGATGAAGCAATCTATGGCATATCCCGGCCCAAAAAAATAAAACACGTTTAAGTCTTTCCTCTGCCCTTATTGAGGGTAGGGATAAGGACTTAAAGCGCATACGCATAAGACCTGACACGCGCAAGCGTGCAGGCAGCAGGGAGGGATTAAGAGATGACAACAGCAAATAAATGGACAAGGATATATGAGTCGCAGCCGTATCAAGCGGAGATATATGATAACTGCACGACAAGGGTATATCAACATGATGATAACCCGGCCAAAATTAAACTCGAGGTTGACGGTACAAAATGGGTAGGTAACAGTGGAGGCTTCTACGTCCACAAATATTTTGTGGAGGGCGAGCAGGCTAATAAGCTCATCGCTAAAATCGCAGAACTTGACAATGACGAGGCATCTGAGACCGATGTGGATAATGTTATAGAGAGCATTGCTGAATAATTTAAGTCTTTCCTCTATCCCTTGCGGGGGATAGGGATAAGGATTTAACAACCCGGCCTTGCCGGGACAATGAAAAATGGAGGGTAAAAAAATGACACAAAAAGGTGCATTAAAAAGAATCGAAAGGGCAATTACAGCCATGGTAGAGCTACAAGATGCAGGATACGGCACGGACAATATCATGAGGATTTTAGAAAAATTAAACCATGAAGAACAAGAAATAACTTTGGAGGGAAAGCAATGAGAGACACAAAATTTGAAAACGGAAAGCAACAGGCAAAAAGACTTGAAAAAGAGAGCAAGCAACACAAATCTCAAAACAAAAAGAGAAAAGCTACTGAATAGGATAAGATTAAGCGCATAAGTCCTGACTGTAAAGCAGGCGGCGCGGAGGAGAGGAAAATGGAAATAAAAGTTGAGTTAGTAACAAAGAAAGATTCGCACGGGACGGTGTACCTCTCCCAGGGTGCAGCGGCCCGGTTGGCCGTCGCCCTGGGAATACCCGTCTTTTGTAATGATGGGTATTTCCTCGGGATAATTTATCCCGACGGGCACGTATGGAAGGAGGAGGAAAAAGTATAGCTGTAGAGGGTTTGCCTGAGCCTATCGACGGGGGGACACTATACATCGTGTCCGTGGTAGTTCTGACGGCACTCAAGGGCAGCCGCGTGGATGTTGTATGCCCTGACACGGGCAAAACCGCAGTTCGGGACGCAGAAGGCAAAATACAGGCCGTCAGGCAGTGGATAGTCTAACAACCCGCAGGCGGCCCTTTAGCGCGCCGGGGATAGAGAGGGTAAAGTATGAAAGCAATTAGAACAAAGTACCTGCGGGGCACCAACACAAGGCCCGCAAAGATTAAGGCCGATGATTACGAAGGTAACAGTGTAATCGTATCTTGTGGACACTATACAAGCGTGGCTGATAGCCATAAAGCAGCAGTGATTGCCCTGCTTAAAAAAATGAACTGGACAGGGAAAATGGTCGGAGGGGCAACGGACACGGGGTTTGTATACATTTTTATTGATAAAAAATTAAAACTGGAAAGAAAGGGGTAAAGAAATGAAATGTTATAGCTGTGAGACTAAGAAGGCAACAACAACACATGATATTAGCCATGTGCCCTTGTGCAGTACTTGCTACAATCAAGAGAAGACAGAAGCAATCGGAGACATGCAAGAAGCCCAAGAAGAAGGGAAAGAGGTAGAAAGCGCATGATTATAGACGCTCTTATATTATCGGCATCAGTGGTTGGCAGCGGCTATGCAGCATATCTAATTTGCTTGTATATGCTTGATTAATAACAATTTTAACGGAGGGCACAAGATGATTAAAGACCTAATAAGAGAAACAGTATTGATGCAAGCGGGGTTTTTCCCCGAGGTTGAGCCTGAAATCTATACCGGCACGGAGGCCTGCTCTGGTATCTGCCAGGACTGCCATAAATGCGATATGGAGGAATAAAAAATGAAATACGGCAAAAAAAAGATAAGGATTGATAAAAGATACTCTGCACTTTTAACGTATCAGTGGTATAAAAAAGTTTATGGCATGAAAAAGGCTTATAGGCTTATATTGCTTGATAAATCTTTGTGTTGGTAAACGGAGGGATGAAATGACAATATCACAGATAGCGGCAAAGGTTGAACACTGGGAGATAGCCTTGCAGCGCGCGCAGGATAGCCAAATTAAGCTAAATCGCCGGTTAGACGTGCTCACCATTAAGATTGACCGGCTGAAGGCTAAAATAGCCAAGAATAAGCCGTACAAGACCTATTATGAAAGGGAGGGGAAAAGCAATGCTTAAATACAAAATCACAGATGCAGACGGTTACACACGCAAGGGGCAAGTAGGAGCAAAAGATTGGGGGAATAACCTCGGTAAAACAATGGAAATTACAAAAACAGGGAATACCCTATGCAGTGATGAGGTATTCCACTTTTACGACCATCCCGCTTTAGCTGTAATTTTAAATCCAATACATGGAAATTATGATACCCAAACCATGCGGCTATGGGAGGTCGAGGCAGCGGAGATTGTAGCGCATGACGGTTGTAAGGGCGGCTGTAAAAAAATGACTTTTCTAAAGGAAATACCAATCCCCAAAATCACGATACAACAAAAAGTTGAATTTGCTATTAGGGTTTCTTTGTTGGTATATCATGAAAAATCTTATACGAGATGGGCTACGGATTGGCTATCGGGAAAAGACCGCAGTGCAGACAGTGCCAGTGCCGCATACAGTGCCGCCGCCAGTGTAAACAGTGCCAGTGCCGCATACAGTGCCGCCGCCAGTGTAGACAGTACCAGAGCCGCATACAGTGCCGCCACCAGTGTAGACAGTACCAGAGCCGCATACAGAGCAGCCAGAGCCGCATACAGTGCAGACAGAGCCGCAGACAGTGCAGACAGAGTCAAAATCTCTCGTAAATTTATACAGATTATTGAAAAAATACAAAGAAAGGGGAAGAAATGAGAATAAAAGAATATCTATCATGGCACGGATTATGGAAACCTATATTATCAATATGGGTATTATACATGAGGAAATACGGGATTGCTTTAGCAATCGCAATTACGCTTTTACTATCGGAAATGAGGTAAAGACATGACAGCTAAAAACCACAATAAAGACCCTTTAGCAGAGTTAGACGTGGAAATCTGGCGCAATGGGGTGAAGCATTGCGTGGTAGATTTTCACAACGCGGGGATAACATTGATAACACTTAAATTTGGGTTTCCCACAGAGAAATGGGAAATAAAGAAAATGGAGGTGAAAAAAAATGAAAGTTGTAAAATGGCAAGGGGTTAAAAACTCAGATACAGGTAAAACAGATGGAGGGTGGCTATGGATTAGATACCAAGACCAAATTGTAGGGCATCAAATCAAGAACGCCAGAACAAAAAAAGAAGCGATAGAAATATATATAAAAAACAAAGCATATTATCAGGGTGATTATGTGGAGGTTAAAAAATGACAACACTATCTCTGCCCTGTAATGAGAGTGTCCGCCCGATGCTGGAAGATGAGGCAAGGGAAAGGGGCGGACAGGTGCGCATGTGCGCTTGTGGCTGGCTGTTTGTGAGTCTGAAAGACCGCCTACAGTGCAATCACTGCTCTCCGGACTGTAAGACCTCTGGAGCGGAACTGGCAAAGACACAGAAGATTTACTGGAAAAAACGCTGGAAAGAAAGGAGGGGTGAAGAAAATCTCTGGCTCATTTCTTGCAAACAAGAAAAAAAATAAATGAAAAATCACTTGACAAATTTAAAAGGAAGGAGTAAGATGAGCTTAGATATGGGACAAGCAATCACAAAAAACACATTCAAAGTTGGGCATGGCAGTGGGTACACTCCTTCCGAGGGCTGTTCCATATCTACATTGCCGTGTCCATTCAATTTTATAAAAAATAAAAAAGGAGATTATTATGTGTGAATTTTTATCGTGGATTGAATATAAAGAAGAGATTATATATATCACAGCAGCAGACCTCGAAACAAGTAAAGGTAAAAAATTGCTGAAAGATGTTGGTTGGGAGGATATAAAAGGGCATGGTGCTATCCGTAAGTTTTTTACCATCCCTGATGGTAAGGGCACAAACAAGGAATGTACGGATTTTTCTACCCCTACAAACTTTCCAAAGGAAATTGTGAGAGATATTAAGAAAGGGCTCTTTATTGGTTTTGGCACACCAAGTGGGATATTGATAGACCCTATAGACAAAGCTTACAGGACACAGAAAAACACTCTCTACAAAGCTTACAGGGCACAGAAAGACACTCTCTACAAAGCTTACGAGGCACAGATAGACCCTATAGACAAAGCTTACAGGACACAGAAAAACACTCTCTACAAAGCTTACAGGGCACAGAAAGACACTCTCTACAAAGCTTACGAGGCACAGAAAGACACTCTCTACAAAGCTTACGAGGCACAGATAGACCCTATAGACAAAGCTTACAGGACACAGAAAAACACTATAGACAAAGCTTACAGGGCACTGATAGACACATACTGGAATTTAGTCAAAATCAAAAAAAATAGAGTTAAAGCATGGCAATAAAAATCTGTGCTTCCCTATTTGTAACTAAACACGCAAGCTATCCTGGAGCCGGTGTAGTCAAGGAGTTTGGACAGAAATTTAAATCTGCTTGTGAAGCAGCAAAGGGACGCAGGTTTGCAGGTTGCTTAGAGTGCACTGAAAGGAGAGAAAATGTTTAAAGTAAATGATGTGGTTGCGGTGAAGTACCGAGGGGTCAAAACAAACGTTATCCGGCACAAATGTTATCTCCGAGGGCGGGGTTTGAACTTTTTTCCCCTGCCCTCGCTCCCTCCGAAGGGAGGTTGTTTTGAAAAAACTAAGCAAAGCTCAAATTAAATTACTTGAAGACCTCACCAAATATGATTCGTTTCTACATTACATGGGGAGGTTTAATCCTTATCCATATTATTTCATGGATAAAACGCTGAAAACCTACTGGACTGAAACAGTTGAGCCTCTTATTAAAAGTGGATATTTAATCGCAAACTATCCATTTGCAAACTGCAAACAAGTCTACTTGACTGAAAAGGGTAAAGTTTTAGCAATGGGAGGTACAGATGAAAAGCAAATGGTTTAAATTTGATGAGAAGGATAAGGCTCGTTTTGATAGCGAACGTAGAGCAATAACCCTGAAAGAAGCATGGGAAAAAACTTTTGAGAAATGGGAATTGATACTTGGTGGGTTTTGGACAAATGATGATATGGCGACATGTGGACTTTGCAATTATTTTTTTGAAAACCGTTGTCGAGAATGTCCAGTTGCAGAGATGGCGGGAGATATAGATTGTCTTAAAACTCCGTATTACACATCAGGGAAAGACAGGAATGATGAAGAATATTTATGGCTGTTGCTTGTGAGGGAGGCTACAAAAACAAATGTTAATCCTAAGTGATAGAGATAAAAAGTATATCCGCTTCTTCTCCTCCCTATTTATCATGCTGGTTTTTATGTCTATCGGGTTTACTGTTCATACGCTATTCTTTGACCCAAACCCAAACCCGCCAGTTATAGCGCACAACAAACAGGATATAACAGTGAAGGAGTTATATCTTGAGATTCAAAAGGGGAATGAATTTTCCCTTAATATAGATGAAGATAACCAGTTAAGTTTTAAATATAGCAAAGATAATAAATGGGAAATTTGGAGGAGGAAAAGATGAAACAAGAAAAATTTTGCGTATTTTTTACGAATGGAAGATACCCTACAACAGCGGTGAATGTGGATGCCTTTAATTTGCAGGAGGCTCTAATTTTAGCTCAGGCGAAACGTATTAAAGATGGACTTGATTATACGGTGCATGAAATTGTCCGTTATGGAGGAGAAAAAAAGGAATGACAACAGATGCTAAATTTTTTGTAAACTTAAAGCTTCTTAAGGGCATGAAGATGATAGGAACGTGCAAAAAATGCAAGTTCAAACCAGAACTTCAAACTTATTGCTTGCACCCAAAAATATTGGGTACAACACCATATAATATCAATGGGCAAGGCTGTGGATATTGGAAGGCAAGATGAACATCACTGATACTTTTGCATGTATAAAGCTCTCTGGCAATTCCGAGTTACCAGCTACACTGGCAAAACTTACCTGCATCAAGAGGCAGTTGGAAAATAAAACAAAGTATGGCTCGCTGATGTTAGCTTCTAAATATATTGAGTGCATCAAATGTGAGCAGGGAATTGAAATTTTTGAAACTTTCAAATCTCACCCTGATTTTCCAAAACTCAAAATATATATCAGAGAGAAAGATAAGACATGAAACATAATCTTGAAGACTTGAGAGAGGAGGCATACAGAGTGCAGGAGGAAGAAAGCGCACGGTGTCCAGAATGCGGCAGTTATGACATCACGCTTGAGAGACTACCTCCAAGCGAAAGTCTTATGGGGTATCAGTATAAATGCTGTGATTGCGGAACAACTTTTTTATAGAAAGGAGAGAGAATGATTATAAGAGATTTTTATCCAAAAACATTTCAAGACATCCCAGAGCCGAATAACCCAGCTTTTGGGTCTGAGGAATGTGTAATGATTGTTAAAGATTTTAAAACGACTCATTTTGTTATATTGCACATTTTGCCCGACCCAGAAGAAAGCGTGAACCATATTGCTATTTTCTGGAAGCATAAACATGCAATAGAGTATGCAAACTTTTTTATAAAGGAGGAAAAAGAAAAATGATTAAACACATCGCAGAGCTAACAGAAGAAAGCTCAGGGGAGTTTTTACTAAAACTTAGGCTGAACTGTAACGGAAGCATATCAACCTTAGTACACTTGTTTTTTACTGGCAAACCCCAAATAGCGGCGGAAAAATCAATTCTTGCGCCAGTGCTAATCGGCAATAATAATTTTTTGTTTTGGGTAGATGAATATAGAGATTTAACAATCAAAAAGGAGGAAGAAAATGACAGTTGAGGAACAAATAGACAAAACTATACAAAACGCTAATTTTGATTTCCTTGAAATCGAGGGATTTAAAAAACAGCCGATGTTAGCGGTTAAAGTAGGGATAGCAATGGGGTATAGGATGGCATTAGAAGAAACCGTACATTTTTTTAAAAAGGAGGAATAAGATGAGCGACGAATTAGCAGTTTTGCAACAGGAAACACCAAATCATTTAATCGCATTAGCACTGGATAGGCAGGCAGACCCTGCTGTTCTATCCGAACTAATGGACTTGCAGGAAAGATGGGAAGCAGGTAATGCGCGAAAGGCCTTTGTGTCTGCAATGACATTGTTCAAACAGGAGGCCCCATCTGTATTGAAGAAAAACGATAAAGTTGATTTCACCTCGCCAAGGGGCAGGACAGCTTACAGTTATGCAAACCTCGGAAGCATAGTTCAGGAGATTACATCTGTTCTGGGGAAATATGAGTTATCCGCAACATGGGAGACCAAGCAGGATGATAAGGGCAATATCACCGTTACCTGCAATATCACACATGCAGCGGGGCACAGGGAGAGTGTAACACTTACAGGGCCTGCCGATGAATCAGGGAATAAAAATAAAATACAGGCGATAGGCTCTACTGTTACATACCTGCAACGCTATACACTGTTGGCCGCCCTCGGATTAGCGACAACAGAAGATGATGACGGTAGGGGCGAGGGGAAAAGCACAGAAAGGCCCCCGATAGCCGAACCGCAGACAAAAAAATCGCCAGCACAGACTGAAAAATCTGAAAGCAATGCCCCAGCATCAGGTAACATTATCGAGGGACTGATACAATCAGTCAAGGAGAGTTCGGGCACAAAAAAGAGCGGGGAAAAATGGATACGCTTTGCAATCCTCATTGCTGACCAAACACTCTCAACATTCAGCAAAACAGATGGAGAGAAAGCACAGATAGCATTCGAGAACCAAACTCTTGTAAGATTAACTTATACCTCAGACGGTAAATATCTGACTTGCACAGGGATTGAAGAAATTATAGGCTCAACAGAAGAAAATCGTGAACCTGGAGCAGAAGGATAATGCCTAAAACCACACTTGATAATGATACCCATATTTACAGGGTAGATAATAGAGAGACTATCTCTGTAACTCAGGTAACAGAAGCATTATATCAGTGTGATAAATGGTATGCAGAAAGAGGCCAATTTATACATACAATGTGTGAACTTTACAAGCAGGGCATTCTTGATGAGGATACTCTTGACCCACAACTTCTACCATATCTGAATGCCCTTAAACTGTTTGAATGTGATGCTCCGTATATTAAGGGGATAGGCGATTATAAGTCAGGAACTAAGGCAAAATGGCATTTATTGCAATGTGCAGCCTATCGGGAATTATGGCTTAATGGCTTAGATGAAAATGGAGAGCCATTAAAAAATATTAAACATGGTTATGAAGTAATAGGATTTCATCCAATTTATAATTATTGTGGGACAATTGACCTTATAGATATTGAGAATGAAACAGGGTGGAATCTTCATGCTTTTATTCTGTATTTAAAAGAAAATGGAAAATATAAGGTTGACCTCATTTATCCAGCCGATATAGCAAGACATACACGAGCGTTTTTAACGCTTGTATCAGCTAAACATATTAGAAAGGAATACAAAATATGAATGAAGTAATGATACCAGAAAATAAAGAAATCGAACAAGGCATATCAGACCTATCAGTAAGAGCTTTGCAAGTTAAGGTCATTGACAATGAGACTTATGTTATTGCAGGAGATTTGCTTTCTCTGCATAAGAAAATGGAGAAGGACATTAAAGCATGGTTTGAAGGGGACGGCAAGTCAGGCATTAAACCAACGGCGTATGCGCATTGGAAGGCTATTTGCGCTAAAGAAAATGCAGAAATCGCTAAGTTGACCCTCGGAACTCAACACTTGGACAAACAAATGACAACCTATAATTTAAAAAAGGAAGCTGAACGACAAGCAGAAGAATTAAGATTAAGAAAATTAGCGGAGCAAGAAGAAGAAAATCGCCGCCTTGCCGCAGCGATTGAAGCTGAAAAAGAGGGCAATAAGGAAGAAGCAGAGGCAATACTGGAAGAACCAGTCTTTGTTCCGCCTCCTATAATCGAGAAAACTGTGCCAAAGATAGCAGGGCAGACTATGACTACAGTTTACAGGGCTCGTGTAACTGATTTAAAGGCACTTTGCAGGGCAGTAACGGAGGGCAAAGCACCCTTGACCTGTATTCAGGCTAATGAATCGTTCCTGAACAATCTGGCAAAGAATAGTAAGGGAACAGAGAAGATTGCAGGAATAGAGTTTTATCCCGAAAGTTCCATGAGGGGGGTAAGACAATAATGCACAAAATCAAAGTAAGAAACTTAAAGCGTAATGAGGTAGGAAAGTTTGACCCCGAAATTAGTGATTGGCGGAATCCATATAAGGCGGTAATTAAGTTTGAGGACACCAAAAAGCTGCCAGAACTTGCACACTATGACGGTATTGATGATGGCTGGATTATGACAAACGAAGAATACGAAGCCCTCACATCCGGTAAATTCATTGCTGTATCGGCAAAGTTCATGGAATACATTAGTCTGCTTGGAACAGTTGTTGAAGATATGAAGGCAGAGGCAAATAAAGAGCAGGAGTGAAGATGAATGAAAGAATTTTTAGCGAAAGGAATTTGATTGAACAACTCTGCAAGGACTTAAATCAGGCTCATGATGAGATATGCAGACTTCAAGGGATAGACCCTACAACACATGACTGGCCTGAATGGACGCCACAGGCGAATAGCATTCGCTGTGCAGAAAGAATGCTTTATAGAAAAATGGCAAAAACAAATCAATGGACGGAATATCCAGGTTGAAATGATTTCACGGGCTGCAAATGACTGGTTGAAGCATGGCGAAAGAGGTGCTTCAAGTGAAGCGATATTCGGCAAGATGACAGGAATAAGCGTTGGACAAAATCACGGATTCCGTAATAACCCGGCTGACCCTTCGGACTTTAGGCGGTGCGAAATGCTGCTGAGGGTTGTCCCTGAGTTTAGGGATAGGCTGCCTGAAATGTCTTCCGTTTCTCCTGTGTGGGCGAAACTGGTCGAACATTGGGCCGAAATTGTCGAGTTGATGAACAGTGAAGTCCCCGGAGTTTTTGACAACACATGGGTAAGGGGCAAGGCATCAAAGACATACGAGTTGATGAATAGCCTTGGGTGCTAACGCCATTATCAGCCGCACGAGGAGGTGGCAAAAGTGAAAACAAACAAAGCTATTGAGTGTCGGCTGGATAAAATTGTTGGCACTTTTCTTTGTTATTTTTCTTTCCACGATACAACAGGCAAAAAAGAAGCTGATTGTCTGAACGAACACACAAAATGCAGGCGATGCGACAAGAAATTGATTCGCTCTTTTCATAAGGGGAAATGGACTGAGATAGATAAATTTACGGGCTGGCAAAGCGATGGAGATAGACATGACGTTTAGTGCCAACGCCGTAATAAGGCGCTGGCGCGGAGTCACTCTCGAACGAAAGGTTAGAAAACACATGATTAGAAAACTATTTTACCTTTGGCTTTACCGCCCGTTAATGCGCATAGCTCATCGCTACAACTGGCATTATGCACCGCCGATATACCCAGAAGGCGACACTCAGCTTTGGTGTAAGTGGTGCGGATTTCGCCAAACCATTAAACATGCTGGCGATAAAGATGTGGTTTCTAAGGTAGAAATGAGGCGCGAGCCATGAAAGCAAAAAACAAAGCCACCATAATTATCATCAGCATCCTAAGTTTAATCATCCTTGCACATTTGGGATGGTTAAAAAAAGCATCTCTTGCATTAGCGTGGCTGGCTGTGTGGCTGGTAAATTAAGAGAGGAAAGGGGTTATGACTCACATTTTTATTGGCAAACAAGGAAAGTATCAGATACCACATAGGACACAGGTTATACTGATTAAATGCTATGCAAAACGTAAGTGTCTTATTGAATTATCTGATGGTACAAGGTATATTTCAATGGTAAATTTATTGAGGAGGCTAAAATGATAACTTCATGGAATTTAATTTGCGAGAATTGCAAGAAATCCTTTTCCACTGCATATCCTGAATCTGATAAATGTCCATATTGTGAAACAGCCGCTATTATATCTATGAACACAGCAACGATATGGAAATAACTCTTAATCAAATTGTTATCTGGCACGGCAAGGAATACTCAGTTATGAGATTTCAAAAAGAAGGGATAAGGCTAAAAGGAACAAAGAACAATCCATTAGGAGCTTATGAAGTCGTGGTTGATGAATGTGAGATAGAAGGCAATTTTAATAAAACAGAAGGGAGGTTATTTTGATGCGGGGATGGCGGAAGAAGAAAAAAAGAGACGCTAATGGCTATTTTAGCTATTTTAGAACTCCAGAGATACACTCGCTGCTTGGGCATAGTGTGTATCATGCAGGTAGTTATGGGAAGGGAAGGAACAATTGCAAGTGTCTGAATATGAGTAGTCTAAATGGCGAAAGTTATGGACTGCCGAGCTTCCCATCGAATCCTGCTCCCCGCTTAAAAAAGGACTTGACAAACAAAAAAGGATATGGCAGAAAAAAATGATACAGAGTTATAAACATATAGAATGCGGAACAGTAACTTTAATTAGCGTTGGTGCTGACAAAACACGTGCTCGTTGGCATAAATTTTATGATGGACTATATTGCGGTGGATGTGATGGACATTTCTCAGTAAGAGAGTTCATTTTAGTTGAAACTGATAATGTTGACTTGACAAACATGAAAAAAAATGATAGAGTCAAACTATGCTGAACCTGAATAGGCTAACAATCAAGAATAAAAGAAGCAGCAGGAGAATTAACGTGTCCCCAAGACACGGGTGGTCAGGCACTTTTTCTCTTGCTGCTTCTTGTGTTTTTGAGGAATAAAAGGGCATGGCAAAATATAGGATGGTTAATGTTAAATTTTGGGATGATACATATATTGGCAATCTTGATACCACCTCAAAGTTATTATTTCTCTATTTCTTCACAAATCCTTTAACAACAATTTCTGGAATTTACGAAATTCAGCTAAAACGCATTGCGTTAGACACTGGTTTAGACAAAGAAACAGTTGAGAAGGTTTTAGTGAGATTTGAAAAAGATGGAAAAATGACATTTAGGGATGGTTGGATTTACATTAAGAATTTTATCAAAAATCAAATGGTAAATGCCTCTGTTTTACAGGGCGTAGAACGTGAAATTCAATTAATCCCGAATGACGTTATTAAATTGCTTCAAGTTGATTGGATACAGCTTGTGGACAGTGTGGGTACAGCCTGTGGGCAAGGTGGAGGGAAACTTAAACTTATACTTAAACCTAAACTTAACTTAAACCTTAACTTAACTACTACTATTTGCAGTGAGCAGAAAATTGATTTTGATTTTAAGAAATGGAAGTTTCAAAACATTACAGATGGATTTATTTTTTTAATGCAAGAAAAATTCCCTGCTGTCAACATTAAATCTGAGCTTGCTAAAATGGAGGCTTGGTTTATCTCTAATCCGAAAAACAAAAAATCAAACTATGAAAGGTTTATAACTAATTGGCTGATAAAGGCGCAGGATAAATCAATGCCAAAAGGAGGCAATAATGGAACGGATAGGAAATATTCTAAAACTACCGACAGTTCAGGTAGCTCAAAATATGACGGAATCGGAGCAGTTGCAGAAACATAGAACGCTGACAAAAATAGAAATAGATAATATTTTAATCGCTCCTGTAGGTGTGCCAATACGGTATCAGCAGGCAAAAAAAGAAGACATTGAAGCTAAAATATGGGCTTTAACTGATGAATTTAGACAGAAAAAAAGAGAGGGATTATTTATTTTCGGAGATGCAGGGACAGGAAAAACATACTTAGCCATAGCCTTGCTTCGGCAATGGTTTCTAACTCTGAAAATAATAGGTGATGAACCTATTTTTTCAAGTATTAAGTTTATATCCGTACCGGAATTATTACTGGAAATTAAGAAAACTTTTAATTCTTACAACGAAATCACAGAAGAGCAGATAATAACCAAATACACAGACCATACTAAGATATTAATTCTTGATGATTTAGGAGCAGAAAAATCAACCGAGTGGGTCATACAAACGCTGTATTTAATCATAGACAGGAGATACAGAAACATGCAAAGAACGATTATCACAAGTAATTTATCTCTGAGTGAAATAGCAGATAAACTGCATGATAGAATTGCTTCTCGGATAACTGGAATGTGTAAAATTATTGAACTTAAAGGACAAGACAAAAGACTACAAAAAAGGCTGGTGGAAAAACTATGAGTGAAACTATAAAATTAGGAACACAAATGCCCGCGCATCTTGATTTGGGTTCAGATTGCTGTGGTTTTTTCAATGACATCAAAGATACAGGTTTATATTGTAATGAGTGTGGGAAAGAAATATCAGAGGCAATAGGAGAACAATTCCGTGAAGTCCAAGATACATTGCGTGCTATGTGGGGAGGCACGAAACAAGGTGTATTTATGAATTTCAATGGATGTGAAACAGATGCGATGGAAAAATGGTTTGCACTGAGTAAAAAGTATGGGATATTATGAGTGGAAAAATGAATAAATTAGAGCAGATAGAAAATATCATAATTCAATATCATAACAATTTGAAGACCTATGATGTGAATAGGGCAAATGCTCAGGATGTTGCGATAATGGAAATTGAACGCATATTAGATATTAAGCCACTCGGCGATAAGGAGGATTGACATGGGACTTTTCTCAGCACTTGTGGACGTTGTTTCAATGCCGGTTCGGATTGCTGTTGATGCCGTTAAATTGCCTGTAAAAATCATGAACGGTGAAGGCGACCTTTTGGAAAACACTTCAAAGGGTATATCGAAAATAGAAGAGGACTTGGAAGACTAAGAAACTCATAGAAGGAGGATTTGAAAAGCCATGACAGAAATTTCTAAAATCGCAATTGACCCCTCCATCAACAACATCGGCTGGGCGGTGGAATGGCAAGGTAAGGTTTTTTCTGGTGCAATTGAGACAAAAGGGGTTGAAATTGAAGAAAAGCTCTGTAGCTTGCGAGGTTTGCTCAGGAGCGTTTTACTTTCCCCAGCCTACCCTTTACCCTCACTTGCGGTTGTAGAGCAACCTGCGCCCTATGCTTTCAAGCGTAGCACGTCAGAAACGTCAGGGAAAGGGTTAAATAACGCATCCCTGCAAAAACTTAATATTGCACTTGGAGCAATAATCTCCACACTATGTGAGGTAAACATAAGAGAAATAAAGCTAATTCCTGTTGCTTGGAAAGGGAAGATGAATAAAAAGATGGCGATGGCATTGACAGGAGCAAAAAACCATAACACGGCAGATGCGATTCTGCTGTTGAGGTATTGAAAGGGGTATTTTATGAAAAAAAGAATAGTTTTAGATGTAGACAAAGAAAAGCTTATTTCACTAACAGAAATTAATCCGTATGGATTAATTTGGGCTGAGAAAAATGGGGAAATAGCAGGAATGATAGTGAAAGATGATAAGGGCTGGATATTGCGGAGGAATAGGCATAACCTGCGGAGGGCATACTATTGTTGCACCTGTAAAAATTTGGCACGAGTTGGGAGAAAAGTTTATTTGTGTTAATCCTAATTTAAAACATTGGAAACGAAAACTGGCAATGTGGTTGCTTGGTACAATATAACGAAAAAGCTAACACGCTGGCCGCTGGCTGGCAAGGAGGATTAGAGACCACATGAACAAAGAAAAGAAACAAGGGCTGAAAAACCCACAAGGTAAAGGCCAGTCGTCCGTTGAGCAAATTGTTATCTCTGATTGTCCTTTTTGTGGTTCAGGTGATACATTTTGCGAGACGCCGATAATGTCTACTCAATATGCTGTTATTTGTGATACGTGCGAGGCACAGGGGCCGATAAAAGTAACAGAGAAAGAGGCAATAAGCCGATGGAATTTTATTATTCCAAGATAACATAAGAATATGTTGAAAGAATTTTCTTCTTATTACAGGAAAAGGCAAAGTAAAATAAACAAAATTTGCCTAAAAATGAGAAAGGGGATATGAAGATAGAGAATATTAGAAAGCAAACCGGACACCTTGTTATGTGGTTGTTACTGCTTCCCCTCAAGCTAATAATTCTTATAACCTTTTTAATTGTAATAATACCTTTC
>JAHFDG010000033.1 GCA_023249105.1 Candidatus Methanoperedens sp.
ATCTCCGATGAAGAGCTATCTGATGTCAAAATTCTAAAGGATGATTTCCATGGCGAATGGAATTATACCATTTGCCCAAAAATAGTGGGTAAATAATCAAGTTATTTCGTAACAATTCCTGAGGTGAAATTGATAATATCTTCCCTCTATCCATCTAGAAAACACCGCTAAAAATTTTAATTAATGTATCTTCGTTTACATTCCTCAGTATTAAATAATTATTCATTTTATATTCGACATTGAATCCAGGATATAGAGGAACATCTAAATTAAATATTTTCTTCAAAGTGTAATAATTCAACCATATATCATCGTTTGGTTCAGCATTGATTTTTTCCAATTTAGCTAAACACTCTTTTCCTGTCCCTATTCGAATACATAAAGGTAATTTGATATTGAAATCATCCTTACAAATTAAATAGGTTTTAAACTCACTAAATGGCTTCAAACCTTGAACAAGAAAATAGTTCTTAAATAAATTGCGCCCAGATTGTTCGATAGTATCTGCATGTGGTCCGCCATCCATAAATAAGGTATTTCTTATATAAATTGGGGTTCTCGTGACTTTTATGGGTTTACCGATTGTGAAAGAAAAAGGTAAGTTCTTTAATTCGTTATATTGAGGTTTTTCCTTATACTCTGTATTAAAATTCTTTAATTTAAGCACAGAATTCAGAGCATAATTTAACGCTATGTCACCAATAAATTCATCCGTAATAGAGCCACCACTAGTTATTTTGGAAAAATAAAAAAAAGGTGACAGAAAAGTAATTTTTAGTGGTATTAGCTTCATACATTAACCTTATTTACTTAAAATTTTCATTTGTTGCAAATAAGTTTTGACATCTTCTGATGATTTTATATACAATTTCTTAAGTAGCTCTTTATTAGTCCAAGTCTGATTAATAAGAGTTATCAAATCTCTAATTTTTGCATCGTTATCATTAATGAGAGATTTCGGATACAGTGCGCTCATTTTTAGGTTAATGGCATTTTTAACATTTTGTTCCGTTACGCCATTAATGAAGTCCCATTCCTTTGAAATGATGAAACTATTTATTGGCTGCTCAAAGTCTCCAAAACCTATCGCGACGAAATCATTGTTGAAGTTTGCTCCATCAGTTGTAGTTTGTGCGCCATAACGTTTCTCATACATTATCGTAAATACTAAATGAGTAAACAATTCGGGTGTAAGATTATCTACAGAAATAAAGAAAGGAATAAAAGTATTTGGCAAGACGTACCTTGTTCTGAACAAACTCTGTCTTAATTCTCCTGTTTTACCTTCATACATAGTTCCTTCTTCACTCAAGGCATTATGTTGTAATTTCTGAGTGATTTCTTCAAAATCACGGATAGAATATCCCCAATCATAAATTGCCCTACTTGGTAATCCCACTGATTCGGATGCACCAGCTTTAGTCACACTATCTCCAAATACAATAGAATTTGGATTACTCAAATGAGCTTTATCTTCTACCATATTATATTTCAGAGATTTATCAACAACTCCAAACTCCCTGCAAATTTTTAACCCTAATAATTTTTCTTTGCTTTTAAATTTCCTTGCTGGAACTTCAATAACTTCTCTTTTATCATCTATCTTGAATGTAATCGTCTCTTCTGAATCTGTGCTTCGATCAATAAATGGATTTATCGTCTTTCTCAGCAATGCGATTTTTATAGCACCTATTTTGTTTTCAGTCAAATCGTCTACAAAATATTTCTCTGGAATAAATTCATATAATTTTTTTCTAAATTCTTCAAATGTTTTAATTTCTGACATTTTAATCACCTTTTACTTTTTAATTCATTAAACAGCTTGACATGCGCTTCAAGAGAACTTTTGGAAATATCCTGTTCCTTTGATTTTTTATATTCTTTTAATTTCTCAACAAATTCCTTTTCATTATTAGGATTAAAATCTTTAATTATTCTGGACACGGTAGCTTTTCTCCTTTCTTCAAGCGATTTTTGACTATATAAAAATCCAAATTGATAGATCCAATTATTCAATCGATTTTGGTTTGGAATTTGTTTTTTCCATTGTTTATCGTATAAATTCCAAATGCTCTCAGCAAAAACAACTAATTTTTCTTGTTCAGGATTTTCAGATTTTAATGTTTTATATAACATACCTGCAATCTGTTGTACAGTTGTATTCTTATCGGTTCCTTCTTTGATATTGCTCTTTAATATTTCGATGCTATCCCTGAACATCCAAGTTTCCTGTGAAGTACTGCCAATAATACCCCATTTAACTTTTAAAGCGCAATCAACAATTTGTTCCATTATGTCCATTTCAAAAACCTCCTTATGTTTTGATAAGAATTCATACATCCTCGCCTTTATTTTATTTTTATTTGATTCATCTAATTTATAAAAATAAGAAAACATGCATTTTTTATCAGATGCATAATCAAGAAGTAAAGAAACAATTTGATTACCAGCTAAAGATCTCAATATACGATGCTCTTCTAAGATACCTGGAATCTCATCAATTCGTACTTTATCCCATCCACATTGTTTTATGAAAGGCATACATTCTTCGATTACGAACATTTCATTGTGATATGTGTGAGGGGTGATTATATTAGTAGTATATATTTTAAAGCCAGTATAATTAATCAGATTCAAAAGGTTATTTAGTGTCCAATAATTGGATTTAACATCGCTACCCATATTAGAGTATATAATTGTATTATAGTCAAAATTAAAGGAGATTTTTTGAATGGTTAATTCTAGCTGTTTGGAACTTTGATTAATTGAAATTTTTTTCTCAAATAACTTATGTAACGTCTCAGCTAATGCTTTTTTTTCCATATTTATAAAATAGTCGCCGACATCAATGTATATACATAAGTTGCTTTTCGTAGCATTAGGGAATTTTGCAATTCTTAGAAGTGATTCTGTTGCGCAAAGCTGACAAAGATAACTTTTTTTATTGTTTAATTTGTTCAAGCATTTGTTACTAAACCCTCTCGCAGAGAACCCAAAAACTTTGGATTCTTTGACTTCTATCTCACCTTTGTCCCCACAGACTATGCACATATTTTTTTTAGGTGGGGGTTCATTTAAAATACTATCTAAATTATATAGTTTCTTAATAAAATTTCCGTTTAAATAAGTATTTATAAAGTCGCTATAATCTGCGTTTGAAGAACTCGAACTATTATTATTGTTGAATTTGTTTAAGATTTCAGAAATAAGCAATGTGTATAACTTTTCTTGGTCATCATTCTCACAAGCATATAAAATTGAGATGAGTGTTTTATCAGTTGGATCATCATTTGTAAAAATTGTATTTATATTACTATATGCAAATTTCTTAAGAATCTCGATTTCATTTTTTTGAAGAATTTCCCTCTCTTTTTTCCATTCTTCTTTTTCTTTCAAAAATTTTATTTTAGATAATCCGATATTTAGAATAATCTTTTTATCAATATCATCTAAGTCATTCCATTCTTTATGAAGCGCCACAAAATATTTTCCATCTTTTCGTTGAACAATCTCTAACGGCAATTCATAATAATCAATTATATCATTAAAAAATTCCTTATTTTCATCAATTAGTTCTTTCTTAAGGTATATGATTTTAGAAATATTTTTTATAATTATCTCTTTAATGATGTTCTCATTCAAGGGTAAAAAGTCTAAAAAGCCAAAATCAACCTTCTGGAAATCAATTTTAGTTGTCGCTGTAAAATCAATTTCGGACTCAAGAGGATTTCCAAATATTTTAGTGATGGTATCGATATCTCGATACTCTAAAGGATTACCAAAGTAAACTATTCCGTCTTTTAAATGAAATAATAATCTGTATTTCTTTTCATCATTCAGATACTGTTTTACCACAGTAATCAATTTTTGTGATAAAAGTGTGTGAATATTTTTATCAACACATACATAGGATATGTTCCAAAAATCGCTTATCTTTTTATCTGCTTTAAATTGAATATTATTTATTTTTTTAAAAAATGTATGTGCATCATCAACCTTTTGACTGGCTATTTTATCGGCAAACTGAGAATATTCAACCAGTTCATTTAGAAAATTTCTATTTTTAACATTAAGTGTAGTAGCATAATTTTTTGTCCGCTCTTCTGTTTTTAAAATAATAAATTTTATTTCTTCTACATAATTATCCCATTCTGGAAAAAAATTAATAAGATTAAGTTCATTGCATACAATTTTTAGATTGTTATCCACAGCGTCTCTTAAATCATATATATTACATAGTTTATTGATATCATGCAGTGTATAGCCTATAATAAAACATTTAATATATTTTTCAATTTCTTTGTTTTCTTCTAAATTATCATATTCTTTTATAAGGTGTTCTTCCAGTAACAAACACGCAGGGTATAAACCATTGAGTATGTGAACATAATATGGAACATCAGGTAAGTCCTTGAATCTGGAAGTGCCTTTAGCACTTAGAAGAAGATAATTTTTCATTAATTCACTGAGAAGCAGTTCGTTATAATTATTAATTAGTTCATTGAATATTCTTGACCTGAAATATCCAATTTGCTCGATACTTACTTTTACTTCTTCCATTTTCACTTCTTCCCTTCCCCCATCTTCTTCTTCCCCTCCCTTATCGCCTCCTCCAGATCATCCAAAAACGGCGGCGGCATCCCCGTGCTTATCAAAAGCCCCAGCATCGAACTTGCGCCCTGGATAAAGAACATCTTCGCAAGAGCCTCATAGTTGTAATGCTCCATGCCCTGCTCCTGCACCTTTTTCCAGTAGCCGTAGAAAGCGATATCCAGCATCTCCTCTGCGACCTCATCGCAGCGCGCAAAATGGCGCGCCAGGCTCTTTTTATCCATCTTCAGTTCCTCAGGCTCGTAGCCCTCAGCTAAGAGGTCGGTGCATCGCGCGCAGAAATGCCCCTCCGCCGAGAGCATCGATTCAGGGCAATCCATGTCAATGCCGCAGATAGAGCAGGGGACTTTCACCACTTTTGAGTTATTTGTTTTTCCACCTTTTTTCTCCGCCTTCATCAACTCATTACATTTATTCTAAGGCTATAAATGTTTCCAGAGCGGGGTGAAAGTGTCCGGCTTAATGCAACGGACATCATAGCTTAAAACTGTTAAAAACTCGTAACTCTAATCCCCATGAGTTCGTATTGAGTTCATTGTGAGTTATAGCAGGTTCGTAAATTTCCATAATTTCAAATCTCGACGTATCATTTTTAGACCCCGAAGCTTTTTATTCAGGGCTATGATTATTTAAGAACGTGATTATAGTTGTCAAATCCTTCAAGTAAAACGACACATCGGGGTTTTACGGAAGCGCCATAACTTAATTCAGTTCTATTTATAAATTTTAAGTACTTCAAATGGGAAAACTCCGGAATTGCTCTCACCTGCGCCGATTGGTCTCATCAACCTCAACGCACCCGAAGCCCATCGCGTTCTTCTCACCCAGACCTGCATCGTAGGCGAACTTAAGCAGCTCCGGGTTTGCCTGGATTCTAAGGCGCATGAGACAGCACCTTCTGTAATCCTGCGCAATTTTAATGCGCCTGGGGTTGATATCAGATACCTCTATGACATCAAAATGCTCTTTTTCAGGGGGCGCGCCATAGAACTCCGAGTACCGCTCGATCAGGTTTTTGTGCAGGTTCTCATAGAATTTAGGTTCGCTCGGATACAGGTCGAATTCCCTCAATTTTCCACCATCGGAACGCTGCGTTTTAACATATATCGGGGATATCGCCCTGAAAGTGCACTCCTCGCCAAACTGCAACGGAGGGAGTATTTCTATGCGTTCGATTGTAAAATTGACCTCTCCATGCATACCTTCAAGAAAAAAATCCGGGTTCATAAGCAGTCCTTCAGCAAAGCTCTTGATGAACCGCTCATCAGGAGAAGAGAGGAAGAAATGAGCCCTGTCAAAATCTAACCCCCCTCTACATCGTCTTTTATCCTCAAGTATCAGGTTGGAAAAAGTGTAAAACTTGAATCCCTGGTGCGAATGCGTCTCGTTTGCCAGTTTAACATCCGATTCTGCGAGTTTGAGATAAAGCATCGAAGCAATGCCATACTGGTAGTTGTAACTGATTGGCGCTTTTGATTTATTAGATACAGTTATTTTACTCCTCAAATTAAATCTCCCTGCAATCAACAAATTTTTAATTTAAATTTAATTGGTAAGGTATAATCTTTTGGCAAAGGTTATTATGAATTTAACTTTTTTTC
The DNA here is from genome assembly GCA_023249105.1 of Candidatus Methanoperedens sp. Taxonomy (GTDB): domain Archaea; phylum Halobacteriota; class Methanosarcinia; order Methanosarcinales; family Methanoperedenaceae; genus Methanoperedens. Next base: position 6,213 of record JAHFDG010000033.1, read on the forward strand.
TTGCTAACAGAGTATTTTATAGTTAAATCAACCGTAAGCCCACCGATAGACTCTTCAGCATCGCGCAGAGTCTCCTTTAAGTTTGCATTATCTATAATCTGCTGGATTTGCTCTTTTATCCTGATATAGCGCACATATTCCTCGACTGTGAGCTGGTTTTCATTACTTGTTTCTGTCGATATCGAACTCATCGTCCTCGGATGAGTTTATATGCGAAAGTTAGCAAAAAACGTATCTATTTGCTGTTAAACAAAAAAAGAAAAATTGTGTGATGTGAAATATCACATCACGTTAAACCTTACTGGCCTTCCATGAATGGGCTCTTGACACCTGTCAAGACTGCCATTACACGCACTCTGCCTGTGAGCTGGTCATCGACTTTTGCTCCCCAGATAACTCTCTTTGTATTGGGGACCTTGTCCATGATTAACTCGCCTGTGACCGCGACCTCTTCGAGTGTCAGGTCTTCGCCTCCTACAATGTGGATAAGCACACCGTATGTGGCAGACATATCGGAGATGTCAAGCAGCGGGACAGCAAGCGCCTGCGATACCGCCTTCGCTACCCTGTCCTCTCCATCGCCTTCACCAATGCCGATTGCGGATATTCCACCGCGCTCCATGACTGCGCGAAGATCTGCGTAGTCAAGGTTGATCAAGCTTGGCTGGGTGATTGTCTCGGTAATGTTCTTGACGAACGCACCTACCAGGGCATTTGCAACAGCAAGTGCCTCTTTCAGCGGGAGATTGCCGGCTACTTCTCTTAACTTTGAGTTATCGATAACGATTGTTGAATCGCAACTCTCTGAAAGTGCCTTTATGGCTTCTCTTGCTTTCTCTCTTCTGAATTGCTCGATCTTGAATGGGATCGTGACGCAAGCAATAGTAAGTGAGCCGATGCCTCTTGTAACTTCTGCTACAACAGGTATTGCACCCGTACCAGTTCCTCCGCCTAACCCGGCTACAAGGAAAACGAGGTTTGTTCCCTCTAATTCAGCTTTTATCTCTGCAAGATTTTCTTTGGTTGCCTGGGCACCCATTTCTGGATATCCACCGCACCCGTGTCCCTTGCATAATTTCTCACCGAGTAATATCAGCTTATCAGCCTTACTCATTGTACTCAGGTGATTTACATCAGTATTAGCTGCGATTATCCTTCCGCCTGCCATTCCTTTCTCTGCTATCCAAGTCGTAATATTGCATCCAGCACCACCAAGCCCGACTACGGCCACAGATGGTTTTGCTGTTTTTACAAACTCTGCTAACTTTTCATTAACCATATAATAGCCTCCTTTGACTAAAATTGTGGCTACTACTTTTACATCTTTTAAGTATATAGATATTATTGATACGAAGGTGTGTAAAGAATAACCATGAACATTTATTTACTTCGGTTTAGGTGGCCAACTTTTTTCCATCCACCCTGGAATGCGTCCTGAGTCCGGAGGACCTATCATCACACGAAGTCCTGTCACATCTTCCACATCCCCCTGCAGCCTTGCCGCAAGACCCGGCAGTATCAGTGTGCCATGGGATGTCTTATCCTTGAAATCAAAATTCGCTTTCTGGAATGTGTCATTAATCTTGGCTGCCGTAAGCTGTCCGCCTGCAACTGCCGCTTCCACCCCTATGCCATCTGTATCTACTGCTGCAAGATAACAATTTATTTTGTTGGATGAAAGGTCACTTTCCACGGTGTAATATGTGAGTGCGAAATTGGTTGTGACTATCACAGGTGAATCTTTTGTCGGAGAACCGACCTCGTTCACTCCCGGCGCTACTTTCACCGGTGTTCGCGGGTCGGTATAAATGGTATCACGAATGTGCACTTCAGGCAGCATGGCATATGGTTCAAGGCTGTGAAGTATCATGATGTCGCCATACCTCACAGTGAAAACCGAAGCTAACACAGTTTCCCAGTAGGAAGCAGTGACTGTATCCTTATAGACAAGCCATGCATTAAGAGGAACGGCCATAATCGGGTACGCTATATCCTTTTGCCCCTCTTTTATCCCTGCGCGCCGAAGCATTATGAATTTCTCAAATGTTTCTTTAAGCTTCTTTCCCTGGGGATATGTGCCAGGGTCAAGCACAATGTCTTTCATTCCCATTTCCCTGAACGTAAGAGCAAGGGATTTTAGCTTATCAAGGTCGGGCGAGAACAATACGACCGGGACTTTATAATTCAAAGCCAGGTCTGCAACTTCGCCCCAGTTCTTTTCCGTTGCCGCGTATATCAGGGGATTCTTATCCCTGACAACTTCAAGCGCGGCTTTTAGCGCAGCAGGGTCAAATGAACAGAGTATCAGGGGAAGTTTTGTGGTCTCGCTTGCTTTCTTTACAGCGCCGGCAAATTTCAGGGGATCACCTGAAACGCATCGCACTGCTACCATATCCACTTTCAGGAATTTCCCGACATAGAATTTCCGAAAATTCGTAATCTTGTTTATCCTCTCTACGAATTCTGCTTCAGGCATCGTATCCCATACATCGTAAGCAAACGCGGTCGGGTCGAAAAATGTCAATTGGTGGCGATAAAGAACATCATCCCCGCCAATACTCTTTGCATGTTCACCCGTACCTATCGTGATTTCCCTGATTTCCGGGGCTAGAAGGGTCTGCAATTCTGTATATTTTTTCTTGTACTCGTTTTTAAGTATGGGCGGGCAATCATCGAGCTTTTTTGACCTGTCGATGAGATGGGCTGCAAAAGCCATGCATGTTGCATCACCGCACTCGGCGCAGTTTATCTGCGGCAGGTACTTATAAACCTGGAGCGGACTGTTCAGTTTCATTATATCACCGCCGATGTCCAATTATCGATATTCACGGGCTCGCTCTCCTTTCCGCCGTAAAGCGTTTGTGTAATTTCCTTTAGCACCTGGACGGCGGTTGGGTGCATCATCATGAAAAGGTCATTCCCTGCAAGCGATAATGTCAGTCCTGTGATAATCTCCCATATCGGCCCCCTGTACTCGCGCGGTCCCCAGTCAGAGTCTTCCTTGAGCGGCGAAGAAACCATCCAGGATTCGCGCGCACCCCATGCATTTGTGGTGCCGCTTGACATCGGGAAATTAAGTTCCGTATCACCCATAAGACCTGCAAGCCTGATTCTTTCCATGTTCGTGTAAGCATAATCAAGCCCGTAACCAAGGGCAGCAGTCGTCGGGTCCATCAGGATATTCTCGCGGGCTACACCGCACTGTTTCATAAGTTTGCGGTTCAATTCTTTTTGCGCATTAATCTCAAGCTGTGTCCAAGAAAGCACTACGTGATTATATTTCTTGGCTGCTTCCGCGATTCGCGCATAATCAAGGTTCAAGCTTGCTGAAGCAAGGAGGCATCGCTCACCCTCAGCGGCTTCTGCGGCTTTCTCAAGTACAGCAGGGTCTTTCTCAGGATTCCCCGAGCCGCCGATGACGATGGGTACATCCACGGCCTGAAGGACTTCTTCCACCGTTTTTGCCGCTTCCTTCGGAGATGTGTCCTTGATGTTCGGGTCTGTGCTTATGAGATGAATAGTAACCATATCAGCCCCAAAGTCGCGGACTACTTTCTTTGCCCACTCTGCGGGGCTGTTGATAACATCCTCGTAGTTTGATTTGACCGCTTTTGCCATATTTATGGGCATATCAAAAACATCCATGGTTATGTGATTGCGGTGAGGCATCGGGCTGTCAAAATAATATGGAAGCGCTGTTTCCCCGCCGAGCGTTATTGTGCTTTTTCTCGTTCCGCCATCTGATGAAGTTGCCCCGAGAACAACTTCCTGTATCGGGGTTTTCCACTCCTCAATTTTGCCCACGCTGAATTTGGATTCAATCAATTTACTGAGCCTTGCAGGCTTTGCAGGTGCTGCGCCGAGCATCTGGTCAACCGGATAACCTAAAATCCTGGAAATGTTAATTAAGTGATGAGCAAGCTGGGCTGTTTCATGACCCAGTGCATAAGCCATCTGCGGGTTCATTCCCGTTTGTCCAAGGTCTATCTCCACATCACCTTCTATCTTTACACCTTCAAGGGCCTGAATCTCGCCCCCGAACAGGCTTCCAAGTTCTGAGAGTTTAATCTTTTTCGTCATTATTACATCCCATTTAGCATTATTAATCGACCAAGATAGGACTGGCTACATATATATTTTTATATACGAAAATCAAGCGAGTTTATGTTACAGGGGGTTGTATAGCATTTAAAGTGGAAACCCGCTATCAGTACAGGCTGTGGGGTATTCTGATAAAATGAAAACTTCAAAAATCAGCAAAAAAATCAGGATACAAAAAAACCAAAGGATAACAAATATTATAATCCTCAAACTCTTCAAGACACAAAATCAGGTGAAACAAATGCCCAAAATAACAATCATCGGCGCAGGCGCTGTGGGCGCGACCGCCGCACAGAGAATCGCAGAAAAAGGACTCGGGGACGTTGTCCTCACAGATATCGTTGAAGGCTTGCCGCAGGGCAAAGCTCTTGACCTGATGGAAGCTGGCCCACTATTCGGATACGATTCAAAAATAACCGGCACTAACGACTATAAGGATATAGAAGGCTCGGACGTTGTTGTCGTTACCGCGGGAATAGCAAGAAAACCCGGGATGACGCGGGAAGACCTGCTTAAGATAAACACAAAGATAATCAGGGAAGTGTCGCAGAATATCGCAAAATACGCCCCTGATTCCGTGGTCATAACGGTCACCAATCCGCTTGACATAATGACATACGTTACAATGAAGACCACGGGTTTTGAGCCGCACAGGGTGTTCGGGATGAGTGGTGTCCTGGATTCTGGCAGGTTTGCCACGTTTATTGCCATGGAACTTGGCTGCTCGGTGCGGGATATTAACGCAATGGTGCTCGGGGGTCACGGCGATACCATGGTGCCGCTTCCGCGCTTTACCACTGTTTCGGGTGTCCCCATCACAGAACTTCTATCCGAAGATGCAATCAAGCGCCTCGTAGGAAGGACGGTCAACGGCGGGGCTGAAATTGTCAATCTCCTGAAAACCGGAAGCGCTTTTTACGCGCCTTCAGCCGCAGTCACGAACATGGTTGAGGCTGTCGTAAAGGATACAAAACGTGTTCTGCCGGCGTGCGCTTACCTGAACGGCGAATACGGAAATAAGGACATTTATCTTGGCGTTCCGGTGAAGCTCGGGCGTAAGGGTGTGGAAGAAATAATAGAACTGAAACTGGCATCTCCTGAGAAAAAAGCCCTTGATAAGTCGGCAGAGGCTGTTAAGGAAGGTATAGCTTCCCTTAATGCGTTGGCCTGATTCCTGAAAGGATTAATCAGGTTATCGCGCGCCACCACCGCCACCGCCAAATCCCTCGCCATGGCTTTGCATGACAGGCATAGAATTGCGAAAGAGATATAAGCAGGTCGTAAGATTAGATGCTATATTATCACGAGGTTATTCATTTGAATCTAAGAATTGAACCCATTGGTATAATCAAAAACTCCACTCCGGGGTTAGCTGATGTTTTAATATATTCTGATTTTGAACATGTTCTTGGCAATGTTATTGAAAAATTTGAAAAAGGAACCAAAGTGCTGATTATTCATAAAAATATCGAATCAAATGATAAGCACCAGGTGAAAGTTTCGGCTGCTGAATTGATTACTATGAAAGGCAATCTTTTAACAGTAAAAGGCATTGAAGCCGATAATGATTCTGTAATAGATGTCAGATTGAGGGATGACCTCTGAACTGAGGGATTGAAATGGGGGTTGACCTCGGAGACCTCTTCGAAAAGAAAGAAATAGAGCTTACTGAGCTAAAAGGGAAAGTAATAGCCATAGATGCCTACAATACCCTTTACCAGTTCCTGAGCATAATCCGCCAGCGCGACGGTACGCCGCTCATGGATTCCCACGGCGGGATAACATCCCATCTTTCAGGTTTTTTATACAGGACTACAAATCTTGTAGAAGCGGGTATCAAACCTGTATTTGTTTTTGACGGGGCGCCTCCGGCGTTCAAGAATAATACTATTGAAGAGCGCAAAAAAATCCGCACTGAAGCCCGGGAAAAATATGAAGAGGCAAAAGCAAAAGGCGATGAGGTGGCGGCGTTTAAACATGCCCAGGCGTCATCCCGTATAGGTGGGAATATGATTGAAGATGCTAAAAACCTTCTTGGGTTCATGGGAATTCCGGTTATCCAGGCGCCATCCGAGGGTGAAGCCCAGGCTGCGTTCATGGTGAGGGAGAAAAAAGCGTATGCAGCAGGTTCGCAGGATTACGATGCGCTGCTTTTTGGCGCATCCATTATGGTCAGGAACCTTGCGGTTACGGGCAAAAGGAAGCTTCCCGGGAAAAGTGTGTATGTTGATGTAAAACCTGAAGCTATTGAACTTGAACCCGGTCTTCTTAAACTTGAGATTTCAAGAGAGCAGCTTATTGACATAGCGCTTCTTGTGGGAACGGATTACAATGAGGGCATTAAGGGAATAGGTCCGAAAAAAGCCCTGAAATTGATAAAGAAGCATGGAAGCATCGGGGGAGCGCTCGGTGAGTTGAATGCTGAAATTAAAAACCTTGCAGAAATAAAAGCACTTTTTATCAATCCGGATGTTACGTCAGATTATGACCTCAAATGGAAAAAACCTGATTCGGCAGCGATAATAAAGTTCCTATGCGAAGGGCATGATTTCTCGCAGGAACGGGTGTCAAAAGCTGTGGAGCGCTTACTTCTGGCCTCGGATGAGGGGCAGCAGACGCTGGATAAGTGGTTTTAGCTCAGGATTTTATTCCAAGCGCCTTATTCGTCTTCTTTATCGAGCTTGCCCCGTCCTTTTCTATCTCAAGCATAGCCCTTATGGCATCCACGTTTTCGGGAACAACATCGGATTCCTGGTGTATAGCCTGGAAGAAGTAGAGTTCGCCTTTGTTGATGGCAATAGAATCCTTCCATACCACGTTCTCCCACATATCGCCCCTCGGTCTTCCCAGGTCTTTTGCCAGTTCCATCGCCTCAGCAGTTGATTTTATCCTGTCCTTGCTGCTCACGAGCCTGATTCTCGGTCTTTTTTCAAAGACTTTAATGATGTCGTCTTCCTTGCATTCCTTTTTTAATTCGATATTCAGCGCATGGAGATGCATTAGCGTGGTCGAGGTTTTCACTGCCATGGTGGTGATATCAATATCCGGAAGAATTGAATTCACATCAGGGCCGTGATGGGAGGGAAGTTTGATGGGGTCTGGAATGAGGGCGTTAATCGGGCCTGTTTTTATGTCATTAGGGTCGGCAGCCCGCCGCATCAATGTCACCCGTGCTTTCCTGACACCGAATGTGGTATCAAGCGGGTACAAAACCCTGACGAGTCCTGTGGTGTTGCATGAGACCACCCTGGCAAAATCCCTGCCAAGTGCATCGCTGTAATTTGCCTCTGAATTGAAGGAAAATCCAGTAAGTTCATGTTCTTCCCCGCCCTGCCAGATGGCTTTAACGCCATGTTTTTCATAGAGTTTCTTGTACTCTTCGCCCGTATCACCGGGCGTTGCATCAATCACGATATCTGCTTTATCAAGTAGTTCTGGAAGTGTGCCGCTGACTTCTAGTTTTGATTTCTTAAAATCCTCAATATTTTCTTTTGCAGCGGTATAAAGCGGAAAACCTTTTTCAAGCGCGATTCGAGCCTCAAAACTGGGTCTTGTCTTTACAACACCCGCGACCTCCATATCGTCCTGGGCAGCCACGGCGTCTGCAACACGTTTCCCGATAGTTCCAAAACCATTTATTGCAACTTTTGCCTTCATCTGTTATTCTCCCAAAGCCTGATTGTTCAGCTATCTATTATAGCTTCCTGTTTTGTTAAATTGATGTCTGCAATCCTGCCATGGACGGTTTTGCTCTCACCAAGCAGACTCTGGAGTTTGATTGTATCTTTATCCGCGGTCAAACGAACAACATCTTCCATTATCGTTTTTCCTTTGAGGATTACCTTGAGTTCGCACATAGCTGTTAATTCGGTCTTGTTGATATTAATATTTATCATATCCTGCAACCATACAGGGATGGAGGCTTTGCTATACCTGAACTGAAAGGACTTATAATACCGGATTATACAGTAATGGAAGAGCATTCCATCGTGGTCCGCGGCGATGTTATTGTGGGGAATTACGCGGAACTCGCTTATGGTTTGATAGCCGACATGGTTATAGCAGGGGAGCATGTGAAGATAAACGGGAACATAATTTCACAGAACGATATCAGGATAGACATGTGGTCAGATATTACCGGGGATGTCAGGACAAAGACCGATGCGTATCTCGGGGAATTTGTCAATATCAATGGGAAACTCTTTGCTGCCGGCAATCTTGATGTGGGGAACAACGTGAAAATAAGCGGAGGCTATGATGTTAAAGGATGGCTGGTGGTGCGCAATCCGCTCCCCGTCGTTATGTTCTTATTCCTTTATTTGATGGCACTTCTGCGCTTTGGCAATGAGGAGGAGGTTGAAAAGGCGCTAAATGAGCTTTTCTCTGAGGAGACTTCGGATAATAAATTATTGTCAATACCCAACAGGACAAAGATTGACCTTGAGGCGATAAAGACCTCCTCGCGCGCCGTTATCGGGAACCACTGCCGCCTGCTCGGGAATATCCGCGCGCGGTATCTGAACATGGGGAAACACGTAACATTGTTCGGAAGTATCCGCACAACGGGAGATATAACAATCGGGCGAAGTTGTATCATACATGGGAATCTTGTCACGACAAAGGGAAAAGTGAATATAGAGAGGAACTGCAAGGTACTGGGTAAAGTCCAGGCTGATTCTATAATAATGCATGAAACCTCAAAAGTGGACGGCACTTTGATTGCCCCGAACGGGGTGGCGATAGTGCGGGATGACCTTGAGGGAGTGGAGGAGTTCGGGAAAAGGTTGTTCTATGGGTTTACGCTGCTTGAGGATATTTGAAGAAGTATGGATTAGCTGTAATGTTTTATAATATGGAAATAAATTAATAGATATGAACGCCAGCAAACTTTTAGAAGATTGCGAAAAGAGTATTGGTTGGAGTCTGCATAGCTTCACAGGCGATTTTGGGCATTATAGGAAAATTATAAAAGACAATCTCGAAGGAAAAGAAATTGAAGTAAAAGAAATAGATAAATTTATTGAAATCTGTAATAACAGAATAGAACGAGCAAAAACATTCCTAAGCGATGTGGCTACTGTACTAGGTTTTGGTATTACTGGCGCATCTGTCATCGTCTCTTTCACAGATGTCTTATCTCCTACACAAAAAGATGTTTCCTTTTTTCTCATAAGTTTGTTTGTGGTTCTGGTAACGGGTATAATAATTGGCTTTTTACTGCTTGTCCATTACAGAACTCATATTCACATATGGACTGCATTTAAAGAAGCAGCCATTTTGAACGAAAAATACAGCCCAAAAGGATTGTAATCAGAGCATGCCGACACCATTATTTGCCATTGAATGCATTAGAAAAATCAAATGGAGAGGTAAATAAGCAACTTCTATGTCCTCTGCCTCACTACCCTCTCCCCATCGCACACAAAAACCTCCCCCTCATACCCGCGCGGCAGCATCCGCAAGTTCGCAAAACTCAGCTTATCCCCAAGCTGCGCCATGATGCTAATGTAACTTCGAAGCTTCTTAATCTCATACCGCTTAAGCATCAGCGCCATCTCCTCCGCGTTCTCCTTCGCCATCTTTTTCTCCAGCCTCTCGCAATGCATCACTTCCACACCCCGCTTCCCCATAAAAAAAGGATAGCACCTGCAAATCATGGGACGAAATTCGTATATCGCGCATGCGCCATCCCTATAAAAAACGCACTCTCTCCCATCATTTCGCCGCAGAATCCACCCAATAGCCCAAATTTTATCCCCGTCGGATAAACACGAATAAATATCAGGCTGCACCACATCATCCCATTTTAATCCTTTTCCTTTCATTATGCGCCTGATGTCATCCGGGAAAATCGAAATCGCATTTGAGGGGCGCAAAATATCCTTCGTAATCCTGATGCTGAAATTCTCACAACAGCACCAGCCGCACCGCTCACACGAAAAACCGGAGCTAAGAATATCCGGAACATAATCCCGCGAATGCGCATGGATGAGGCTTTCCACTCTTCCCCGGAGAGAGACGGTGTCCATGAATAAACATCGTATTGGGGGGATATAAAGTCTTTTGGAGACTTTTTAATTTATTCTGGATAAATGAGTCCCGTCGGGGATAATCAACCACGGAGGACACAGAGAGCACAGAGATTTGCTATTTTCTTCTCTGTGTCCTCTGTGCTCTCTGTGGTTTTTCAAACCAAAAGATAATAAAAAGTCCCGTCTTTTGACTCTTCAAATGCAATATTATTAAATATGAACAGGTTGAATGTACATATTATAGGGTGTTTGAATATGGCATACGAAGCAAAGAATTTCGAGAGCCTGTTGGGAACGAAAGGGTTAAGCGATACACTGCTGAAAAACCATTTTACGTTATACCAGGGCTATGTAACAAATACAAATAAAGTAGCGGATGCGCTTGGGGCGATGGCAAAAGAAGGGAAGACCGCAAGTCCTGAATATGCAGAGCTAAAGCGCAGATTCGGATGGGAGTGGAACGGCATGAGATTGCATGAATTATATTTCGGGAATATGGTAAAAGGCGGGAAACCCATCGATAAGAATACCAATTTATACAAGAAAATTGTCGCTGATTTCGGGTCATATGAAAACTGGGAAAAGGATTTCAAGGCGACAGGTGCAATGCGCGGCATCGGTTGGGTTATATTATATTATGACTTTCATGAAGAACGGCTCTTTAATACCTGGATAAATGAGCATGATGTTGGTCATCTTTGCGGAGCCAGTCCCATGCTGGTCATGGATGTCTTTGAACATGCCTATATGGTTGATTACGGTCTTAAAAAAGCAGATTATATCGAGGCATTTTTCAAGGCAATCGACTGGACAATCGATCCAAAATTCGATTCAATGCTGGGGTAAGGTTAAATGATAGAATGGAATAGCCCCTTCAAACGACAGGCTCCACATTCGTGCAAAAGCTGCGGCATACCTATGAGCAGGTCTGAGGATTTCGGGACAAATGCTTTTGGAAGCAAGAGCAAGGAATACTGCCAATATTGTTTCCAGAACGGAAAGTTCATAAAATCAATTACAGCACGCTAAAGAGTTAAAAAAAAATATCTTGCTAATAGGCGTTCTCGCTACTTGATTAATTGCATATCCTCACCGCAGCAGACAAGAGTTCCACCGCCAGCTTTGGTTACAGTTACCTCGTTCCCGCAAATATTGCACTTATACTTCTCGCCAACTTTTTTTACGCCCATTGTTTTAACCTCCTTGTAATACTTATCCGACAGGATATATAATCTTTAGTCATAAAACTACCATAACAGGATAAAAGAGTGCAAAATGAACGTCATTTTAAACTTTGTATTGTATTTTCTGCTTTTCGCCGTAATCCACAGCGTTCTCGCATCCGATTATATCAAAAACAAAGCTAAAAGGTTTCTCGGGGAAAGGTTTCGGTTCTACAGGATTATATACACGCTCATAAGCATTCCCGCATTCGCCCCCGCTTTCCTCGTATGGATAGAATATTCCGGCTCGACCCCACATGTTTATAGCATTCCCCAGTGGGCATATCCTTTAATTATCATGGTCAAGGCGCTTGCGCTGGGAATATTTGCTTATGCCTCGTCCCAGATAGACATCTTCGATTTCATAGGACTAAAACAAACGCATGAAAAAAGCATTCTTATAACAAAGGGCGCCTACGGGATAGTACGCCACCCGCTTTATTCGTCCGGTATACTCCTCCTGATTACAAAAATGGAAATGAGCCAGCTTGATTTAATCGCAGTGCTGTGCGTTTCTATTTACTTTTTAATAGGGGCATACATAGAGGAGAGAAGATTGCTTTCCATTTTCGGGAACGAATACCGGAAATACCGGCAGCAAGTGTCCATGTTCATTCCTGTGAAATGGGTAAATAAACAGATAGCGAAAATATTATAAATGAATAAAACTTAACCATTCGTCATGGATAGGTTGCTCGGTGGTATAATAAACGATTATACCCTGTATAAAATTATTGAAGGTGTTATCGCAATACTTTCCCTGGTAATGATATATCTTGGTATTCAAATAGCTCTGACATGGAAATTCTTAAAAAAGGACGGAGCGGGTCCCGGCGAAATTCTTGCACAACATGAGAGTTTTTTTAGATCCAGCATATTCATTTTCATTGCAGGACTTTTCATGCTTATCCATGAATTTTTTGAAGGTCTTGAGAAAGATGCGCCGGATTATACAACGTATGAAATGTTTGAGCTGATAGCAGTTCTGGGATTGGTATTATTCTTCTATGAGTGGAATAAAATATTGAAGAAACTTAAGAAAAAAGAATCCTGACAGTGTTAAACCGTTGTCTTAATTCAACTTTATCCCTGTAATGCTCGAAATATTATTCTCCTGCATGGCAACGCCCAGAGTCCTTTTTGCCGCCTCAATCATGGGTTTCCGCAGCGAAACCACTATAAACTGGGCATTGGCCGCGGATTTCTGGATGCGTCTTGCCACTTTTTCGGCATTCACGCCGTCAAGGAACATATCAATCTCATCAAACGCATAAAAAGGCGCAGGCCTGTACTGCTGGATAGCGAATAGAAGCGATAAGGCGGTCAGGCTTTTCTCCCCGCCCGACATTGCTTCAAGCCGCTGCAGGGTCTTCTCGGATGGCTGGGCTTTTATGGTCATCCCGCCTGTAAATGGCTCGTCTGGTTTATCAAGGATAATAGAGCCTGTGCCATCGGATAACTCCGCGAAAACCTGTTTGAATTGTTCGTTCACGCCATTGAATACATCCATAAATGCTTCTTTTTTCAGTTCCTCATATTTCTTTATACGAAGCAGCAGCTCCTCTCTTTCATTGAACAGTATATCACGCCGTGATTTCAAATCTTTCTGCCTGTTTTCCACCTCGTTATACTCATCTATCGCCCTCATGTTGACAGGTTCAAGTTTCTCCATTGCGCGGGTAAGCGCCGCGATGCGCGAGGCTATGGACTCAGACGACGGCACTTCTTCTTCCCTGGCTATGCCAAGCTCTGCGATTTCGTTATCCAGTTTGATTATCTGCTCGGTAAGCGCATCTTTTGTAGAATAAAGCGCTAGCAAATTCCGCTCCATATCATTTTGCATTCTCTCAACATCCAGAAGCCTCTCCCTTAAAGTGGCATGCTCTTTTTGCACCGTTTCTCTCTTGTTCTGGAGTTCAAGCAGTTCCCCGCCCAGTTCCTTTTCCCTTGCGTTCTTGATGTTTAACTCGATTTCAAAAGTCTTAATCTGTTCCCTTAAGCCGTTTATCCTTCCCCTGTGCTCGTTTTTCTTTTTGTCAAGTTCAACAAGCCGCTCTTTTGTCTCGTCTATTTTAGCCTGGGCATATTTGCGTTCAAGCGTAACCGCATTGATTCCCGCCTCAATATCCCGAAGCCTCCCTTCAAGCCGCTGTATTTCCTCCTCTATCCCTGAAGCTTTACTGTTAAGCTCCGGAACCTGTGAATCTTTCAATAATTCCTCAATATTGCCTATCTCTTCCAGCAGCGTACTTATCGCTGCGTCTTTCTCCCGCTTCTTCACTTCAACATTATCCATGTCCTTCTTTATCTGGATGCGGGCAGCTTCTATCTCCTTAAGCTCCCTGTTCCTTGTTTCCAGCACTTCGGCAAGACGGGCTCCGCGGCCTTTGATTTCGGTAAGCTGCATCTCAAGCTTTGTTATCTCATTGTCAAAACCTGCCGCTTCTGTCTTTATCCGTAAAAGTTGTTCCTCGAACTTTTCGAATTTATTGACAGCAGTTTTTCGCCTCCCTTCATATTCGGATATCTGCTCAGCAATTTTTTTTATATTTTCCTCTTCGCCTGAAGCAAACGAGAGTTTTGACCTGATTGTGCCGCCGGTCATTGCTCCCGCTTTCTCTATCAATTCCCCGTCAAGCGTCACAAGCCGCTTCCCGCCCATGAGTCGCCTTGCTGTTGTCAGGCTGTCGGAAACAATAGTATCCCGGAATACGTACCAGAAAGCAGGTTCAAACTTTGACTCATAATTTACAAGGTTAATCGCATAGTCTATGAGACCTTCTTTTTCAGTCTTTGAAAGTTTTTGCCCGCGTTCCAATTTATTAAGCGGTAAAAACGTGACCCTGCCAAGGCGCTTTTCTTTGAGATAATTAATCGCCCGTGCCGCATCCTCATCATTATCCACCACAACCGATTGCATCCTTGCGCCTGCTGCTATCTCAAGCGCAACGGAGTATTTTTTATCCACTTTCCCGAGTTCTGCAATGGTGCCGTAAATACCTGGAAGTTCTTTGTTTTTCTTTGCGCGAAGGACAGATTCGACAGGCTCGCTGTAATTGATTTCAGCCGCAGCCTTAATCCTTGCCTCGGACCTTGCGTATTCCTGCTGGAATATCCGCAGGGAATTCTCAATATCGGTTATTACGCTTTTTATCTGAACCCTGTTTTTCTCAAGGTCAAACGTATCTTTTAAAAGGTCCTGCTTTTTGGCATTGAGCTCTCCTATTCCCGAATTTGCGTTAGCCGCATCGAACTCCGCGGAGCTCATCCTGGATGTCGCATCCTCTATCTCAAGCTCCCTGTCCCGCGCCTCCGAGGATTTGCGGCGAATCGCATCGAGCAGGCGGTCTTCCTCGCGCATGAGTTCATTCTTTTCATTTTTCAGGGTTTCAAGTGCAAGTTTAGCCTCTGTGAGTTTATCCCGGGTTTTTGAAAATCTGGCGTCCACTTCTGCAATCTTGCTCTTTACCACAAGCAGTTGGGTGTTTTTATCGCCAATCTCATTGGAAATTGTGTCTTTCCTGAGGGTTTCTTCATTTAATTTCTCATTGAATCCCACAACTTTGCCCTGGCCATCATCGATTTCCAGAAATGCTTTTCTTTTCAGGGACTCGATGTCATTTATTTCATTCTCGGCAAGCTCGATTGTGCTTGTGCAGCGGGAAATTTCCCCTCTTATCGATTCTATCTCTTTCTTAAGCGCTATCTGTTCACTTTCGCCTTTCCGGATAATCAAAGCGTTTAAATCTGAAAGCTTGCCTTCGATACCGCGCAGTTCTTCTTTTCTAATATCAAGCTGTTTTGTGAGCTCTTCTTTTTTAGATTCCTTATCCTTGAGTTCCCCGGCGAGCTTATCAAGCTCGTTTTTTGCATCCTTGAGTTTGGCAAGCAGGATATATCCTTCATATTTTCGTTTCTCATCCCGAAGTGACTGGTATTTCAAGGCCTGGTCGCGTTCCAACTTAAGTTTTGCAAGCTGGTCATCAACTTCCGCAAGGATAATATCAACCCTTTCTATCCGCTCGCGGACGATTTCCAGTTCATTGAGAGCCTGTTCTTTTTTATCATCGAACTCCGCCACCCCTGCAATCTCATCAATGATTTTTCGCCTCTCGGTAGCCGTCATTTCAATTATGTTCGTCACGTCCCCCTGCATGACCACGTTATAACCTTCAGGAGTTATTTTGGCTTTTGAAAGGTAATTGTGGATATCCGATAAGCCCACTGCTTTCTCATTAAAATAATAATAACTGTAATACCCGGATCCGGTCTGCCTCACTTTCCGCGTGATTACAACTTCGTCAGAATCGACCGGCATCTCGCGGTCTTTATTGTCAAAGTGGACACTCACCTGCGCAAAATCCCTCGGGCGCGTATCCCCGTTATAAATGAGGTCGGTCAGTTTCTCAGCCCTCATAACCCTTGAATTTGAGAGCCCGAGCGCAAAAAGAATACCGTCGATAATGTTTGATTTTCCGCTTCCGTTTGGACCGGATATGGTAGTGAAGTCGTCGAAGAAGGGTATTTTTACTTTTTTTCCGAATGATTTGAAATTTTGAAGCTCAATTTCTTTGATATGCAAATTTACCTCTTCTTCAAGGTTTCTACGATTTCCACCCCTTCCACTACCTTTTCACTCTTCTTCAAAGCTGGTTTTTTCATTAGTTCTTTTTCCCTTTCATCCGCAACTATGGTCTTTTCTTCAGCTTCGATTACCGGCGCTTGTTTTCTTCTCTCCCTGGGAACGTAATTATCAGCGATTATGTATGTGCTTTTTGGTTTAGGTTTCTCTAGCTGCTTCTCTTCTTCTTTAGGTTTTATTTCCGGTTTGGGTGCTGGCTCTTCCCTGACCGCTTTCCTGGGTTTTAATTCTTGGATTATCGATTTCTGGTCAAGAAGCTCTTTCATGACGCCGTCGTATGCGCTATTTAGTTCAATGAGCCTGTGTTCCATCCTGTCCATCCGATTCTGGCATTCCTTAAGGGCATCGCTTTCTGATTTTCTCCCTTCAAGCAGGGAGGTTCTGAGGGATTTATTCATCTCGATTATTTCTTTGATTTTCTCACCGAATTTGATTTTGATCTCATCAAGTGTGGATTCCCTGAGCTTGATTTTATCAGTGAATCGTTTTTCCATTTCCATGAGAATGGATTCTTTCAAAGATTCCTGCATATCTGCAAACTCTTTATCGCGTGCAGCTAGCTTTTGCTCAAGTCTTTCTATTATAATATCCCTTTCAGTGCTCATTATATCCCTCGTTCTTTATTCGGCAAAAATGCTCAAATAGTTTTTGGTAATTGACTTTTTGCACAGTAGACATATCGTATTAAGTTAAATATTTTATGGGGACAATCGCTTTCTATCCCGCGGGAACAACACAACTTCACGGATATTCTCAATCCCAAGCATTGTCATAAGCAGCCGCTCCGCGCCAAGACCCCAGCCCGAGTGCGGCGGCATGCCGTACCTGAAAGCCTTGAGATAGAAATCAAACCCGTCCGCATTCAACCCCTGGTCTGTAATCCTCTGGCGCAGCAGTTCATACGAATGCACGCGCTGCGCGCCCGAAGAAAGCTCCATGCGCGGGTGCATCATATCAAATGCCCTGCACAGCTCTGGTTTGTCATCATAAGGCATAGCGTAGAATGGTTTTATCTTTGATGGCCAGTCCACTATGAAGTAATGCTCGCCAATCGTTTTTCCGATAGTGTGTTCCGACTCCGTGCTCAGGTCGTCGCCCCATTCTATCTGTTCACCACCATCGTTTGCGATTTTTATTGCCTCGTCATAGGTGATGCGCTTAAAAGGCGTTTGCGGGATTTTGAGTTCCACGCCAAGGTTTGAAAGATAATTTTTCCCATTTTCGGAAACGTATGTATAAACATATTTAACAAGGTTCTCAAGAATGACCATTATATCCTCGTTGTCAAGGAAACTTGCTTCTATATCGATGGAGGTGGCTTCATTCAGGTGTTTTCGCGTATCGTGTTCCTCTGCCCTGAATATTGGGCCTATCTCAAATACGCGGTCAAGCCCCCCGGACATCATCAATTGCTTGAATAGCTGCGGGCTCTGGTTTAGAAATGCCTCGCGTTCAAAATACGTTATAGGGAATAGCGCCGTTCCGCCTTCGGTCGCCGTAGCCACCACTTTTGGCGTTGTTATCTCGACAAAACCTTCACGGTCAAGATACTCCCTTATGCCCTTCTGGATAAGGTGCCTTATTCTGAAAATGGATTGCGTGTATGGGCGGCGAAGGTCCATGAACCTGACATCAAGCCTTGTATCAAGGTCGGCATCTACTTTGCCCGTTGTATCCATGGGCAACGGGGATTCGGCTTTCCCGAGCACTTTGATTTCCGTGGGGATTAATTCATATCCGTTTGGCGCCTTTGCTTCTTTCTTGATATTACCTGTAACTGCGACAACGGATTCGCGTGAGAGGTTCCTTGCTATATCAAGCACGTTCTTGTCTATTGTCTTCTTGAAAAGCGTGACCTGAACAAGCCCTTCACGGTCGCGGACAATGAGGAATGTGATGCCCCCGAGGTCGCGTATCTCATGCGCCCAGCCGCATATGGTGACAGGGCTTTGCATTTCTGGTGTTATCTGGGTTGAGTAGTGAGTTCTTATCATTGGTATCATGGCTCTGTAATGAGTAAATGTATTATTAATCTATTTGGATTGAGCGTGACTGTTTCAATTTGTTTTGGTGGTTATCCTAGGATACGATATATCAAGAAAAATTATTGGATACATTTATCTCAATTAACTGTTAGAAGGAGGAAGATATGACAAACATGAAATGCAGGGTTTGTGGAAAGAGTATTAACAAAAGAAGAAGTGGAAGAGGATGGTATCACATAAATGTAAGAATGTATCATTGGGCAATTCCAGATTATTCACGATATAAAAGAGAGAATCCTAAAAGGGAAATGGTTCCTGACCCGCGTGTCTATTTGCCTTATATTTACCTCATAACAGCAATAATTGGTTTAATAACTTCAATAATTATTATTTTCAGAGAATTGAGATAACCACCTGAGATAATGCGCCATATCGCATTTATGAGGCGCCCGAATATGATTGTTTTAGATATTACTGAAAACTGCATATAATTTTTTGTTATATTCATTTTTTAAGACTGTTTCAATTCACCAACATGAATTGAAACAATCTCGATTAAGCGCACTTAATGAAAAGCTATTAATTCCTTAAATCGTGTCATATATATTAGAGGGAGTTAAATGATACAAATAAAAAGAGTTTATGATGAAATAGCTGAAAGTGACGGTTCCAGGATTCTGGTGGACAGGCTCTGGCCCCGTGGATTAAGCAAGGATAAGGCAAAAGTTGAGATGTGGCTGAAAGACATAGCTCCAGGCGATGACCTCAGGAAATGGTTCGGGCATGACCCTGAGAAATGGAATGAATTCAAGCGCCGGTATTTTGAAGAATTAAAGTATAAAAAAGAACTTGTCGGCATGATTGTCGAAAAATCACGAAGCGGGACTGCTACCCTGCTTTATGGGGCGAAGGATGAAAAATACAATAATGCAGTCGCATTAAAGGAATTTATTGAGGCTCAAAAGAGTTGAAAGTAATAATTACAAACCTGATTTACATATTATATCAACACTTTGCGTACTTGGCGCCTGGTATGAAAAAATCAACAACTAACTCGTACGAACTGATACGAACTCACGCCATCATAGTTCGTACGAGTTCGTATTAGTTCGCTGTTAATGTATACCCGATTTACCACAAATTATATATGGCAGTAATACTTTATGGTGCTAAATAATACTCCCAGTAATAATATGGTGATAAAACAATGTTAGGCGGATTCAATGAAGAACAAATAAGAAGATACTCGCGCCACATCATTTTACCTGAAGTTGGCGGAAAAGGGCAAAAAAAACTTCTCTCCTCGAAGGTATTATGCATAGGCGCAGGAGGTCTTGGCGCGCCCATAATCGAATACCTTGCAGCGGCAGGCGTGGGGACGCTCGGCATCATCGACGACGACACGGTTGACCTTAGCAACCTCCAGCGGCAGGTCATCCACGGGGGGAATGTGGGCAAACCCAAAGCCGAATCTGCAAAACAATTTGTCAATAATCTCAATCCCGATATCGAAGTAAAAACCTATATCGAACGGCTTAATGCCAATAATGTGGTTGATCTTTTCAATGAATACGATATAGTGGTGGACGGCTCTGATAATTTTGCAACCCGGTACCTTGTCAATGATGCCTGTGTTATTACTGACACACCGCTATCCCACGGCAGCATATACAGGTTCGAAGGACAGGTCACAACAATAATACCGCACAAAGGCCCGTGCTACAGGTGTCTCTTTGAACACGCGCCCCCGCCTGGAATGGTGCCGAGCTGCCAGGAGGCTGGAGTGCTTGGCGTTCTCCCCGGCATAATAGGCGTAATCCAGGCGACCGAAGTGGTAAAATACCTGCTCGGCATAGGCGAGATGCTTACAGGGCGCCTTATTTACTACGATGCGCTCAACATGACCTTTGACGAAATCAAAATGCGGTGGAACAAGCAGTGCCCCGTATGTGGGGAACAACCCAAAATAACATCGATACAGGAAGAAATATACGGAGATTCATGCAGGATATGGTGAAAAAATGGCAGTTGAACTTGATTTGAAAGGGGAAGTATGCCCCTATACATTTGTAAAAACAAAACTCAAACTTGAGGAACTTGAAAGCGGCGAAGAACTGTGCGTGACATTTGACCATGCCCCGGCAGTAGAGAACGTGCCGCGCAGCCTGAAAAACGAAGGGCATAAAATAATGGGTATAGAGCAGAAGGGCGAACACCTCTGGATTGTCAGGATTCGTAAAGCATGAAGCTCGGGATACTATTGACCACAAGCCCTGAGAACGAGAATACCAGTACGGTTATTTCAATAAGCTCGGCTGCAAGGGAACAGGGTCATGATGTATCGATTTTCCTGATGTACGACGGCGTTTATAACATACAAAAAAAGGAATTTACTGATCTAATCGAAAAAGGCGTTAATATCGCCGTCTGTGCGTTCAACGTGGAGCAGCGCAATATCGCCAGGGTGGACGGCATCCTGTTTGGCAGCCAGTACGACCATGCGTGCATAGCAGGCGAAGTTGACAGGTTCATATCTTTCGGGTGAGCAATGAAAAACTTTACGAAAGTTTTATCAAATGAAGGGGTATGGCACATACCCCTATACGTCATAAAGGGGCGTAACCCTTTATGAAAAAAATAACCGTGATTGTCAGAAACCTTCCCATGAATACAAGGAGAAACGCCGAGGCGCTCCGGATGAGTGTGGGTCTTACGTTGCGCGAGGATAAGGTCACGGTTATTTTCCTGGATGACGGCGTTTATTCCGCGACCCAAACAAAGCCTGAACTGATTAATCTGAAACCATTGACTAAGGAATTCGAGGTGCTTTCAATGCTGAAATGCACATTGCTGGTTGACAGGCTTTCCATGGAAAAGAGGGGTATATCAAATCTTCTTGGAAATGTGATGCCCGTTCAACGAGACGAGATTGTAAAAACGATAACAGAATCTGATATAGTGATACCATTTTAATTATGAAGATACTTCACATTATCCGGAACCCGAACGATGAAACCCCACTGGAGATAGCAAGGGCGCAGAGCAAGGACCACGAAGTGGCAATATTGTTATTGCACGATGCTGTTTACGCAAAACCTGATTTAACGACCTATGCCTGTGCGGCGGATGCAGAGGCGAGAGGGGTTACAGGGCATGAAAACGTGGGATATGACAGGATTGTCAAGATGCTGTTCGAGTTTGATAAAGTGGTTTCGTGGTAATATTTAAACCACCCGCCCGTATTCATCCTCGAACCTCTCAATATCGTCCTCTCCCACATAATCGCCAAGCTGCACCTCTATGATTTCAAGCGGGATTGTTCCGGCGTTTGATAAACGGTGCTTTACTTTAGCCTTTATAAAAGTACTTTCTCCCTCTTCCAGACGTTTTTCTTCACCATCCACCTGCACCAATGCAATTCCTTTTACCACTACCCAGTGCTCGCTCCTGTGTTTGTGCAACTGCAGGCTGAGTTTCTTTCCCGGCGTGACCCTTATATTTTTTATCTTGTGTCTTCCTGACGTTTCAAGTACGGTGTACGAGCCCCATGGCCTGTACACGGTCTGGTGGAGAAGAACCCTTTCGTCTTTCTTTTCTTTAAGCGCGGTAACTATTTCCTTGACTTTCTGTGAGCTTTTCCTCGGGCATACAAGCAGCGCATCAGCCGTGTCCACCACGACCATATCATTAACATCGATAAGTGACACCGCTTTGTCCTTTTTTGAATAAATCAGGTTGGCAGTGGAATTTATTGAGATATCCTCGCAATTATAGATGGCATTCCCTTTTTCATTCTTTTCAGTTTCCACATACATGGAATCAAAATCTCCAAGGTCGCTCCATTTGTATCCCAGCTTTACAACTGCCACTCTTCCAGATTTTTCCATGATGCCGTAATCAACTGAGATGGAGGGGAGTTTCTGGTATATTTGACTGACATCACCGCCGGGTTTCTTGAATGCAGTAAAAATATCAGGTGAATGGGTTTTAAGTTCTTTGAAAAATAGTTTTGTGTTGAAAAGGAACATGCCGCTGTTCCAGAGGCATCCTTCTTCGATATATTTCCTTGCAGCCTCAAGTTTGGGTTTTTCCATGAATTTGAGAACTTTTTGGGCATTTTCCAGATTTTCCCCGGGTTTTATGTAACCATAGCCTGTGTGAGGGAAAGCCGGTTCAATCCCGAAGGTAACAAGATATTCCCCGGCTAGTTTTTCCGCGCCCCTTATCGTATCCATGGCATCCATGTCCAGTACGTGGTCTGAAGGGAATACGCCAACTGAACATTCACCGAATCTTTTTTCTATTTCACTCATCCCAAAACATATTGCAGGGAGAGTATTTTTTCCCTCCGGCTCAATAAGGACCTGGTCTTCCGGGAAATTATACCCGAGCTCTTCAATTTGTCCTGTTACAAAGAACTTCTGGGCATCGTTCGTGACTACGAATATTTCGGTGATATCCGATAACTTCAGGCACCGAAGCACTGTATTCTGGAAAAGCGATGTCCTGCCAAGTTTTAAAAACTGTTTCGGGTACTGTTCCCTGCTCAGTGGCCAGAGGCGTGTGCCCGACCCGCCGGCAAGTATTATGGATTTTATGTTATCTGCGTTCATCTGTGTTCATCTGCGGTTATATATTTTCATTACGTCACAATCTCTTCCACTCTCTCCTCTTCGATAGCTCGCCTTATCTCCATTGCCATTCTCCTCCCCGTGCTCATGGGTTTGCGCCAGAGCGTATTGCCGTACGGGTGACCAACGGACACATGCACATTCGTGCCCCCACCCACACGCGGCGCCACATCGTATACATAGAAATTCAGGTCTTTGTCTACGCATGTCTGGAGGCAGAACGGGCCGATAATCCCGGGTTTATAGTATTTTTGGGTCGCTTCCACGTATTTCCGAGCTAGTTCAAATGCGTCCTCCAGCAAGGATTCACGAAGCGTGGCCGAGTTGTGACCGCATACCGTATATTCAGGCATTACCTGGCGCTCATTTAGCGTCATCTGCTGCGGCGCAGGTAATCGTACATGCCCGTCAAGGCTTGTCTCAAAGCGCCAGTCGATACCGAGGAGTTCAATTTTGCTCATTTCCTCTTCAATTGGCGAGTAGAACATGTCGAGGTTAAAAACAGGTCCGATGATATATCGTTCTATCCTTGCTTCCGCAAGCGCCTCCCGTGTGATTACCCGTTGTTTCAGGAAGGCTTCTGATTTTTTCTTGAATTCCTGAAATGATGCCGCTGTGAAGAATCCGCGTTCGAGCTTCTTTACTGCATGTGGAAGTTTAACCATAACGAGGCTGTCGATATCTTCTGGTTTTTCAATTTTTTCAGGGAAGGGAAGACCCGCTTTTTCAAGAAGCCAGTAATAATCCCGCGGAATGCCCCGCTCTTCGCTTCTGAGCAGGTTTCGGCTCCCGAACATCGGAACTTTGAAATTGTCTTCAATTTCATCTATTCCGCAATAAGAAGTGAACGAGCGGTTCGGGATAAATATCGTGTTTTTATCCCGCAGTTTTTTCTGGTTTTCGGGTTTTAATATTTCATTGAATTTATTATAAACATCGGCGCTGTCCACTATCCCGCGGATGAGTTTTCCTTTTTCCCTCTGCGCCTTAAAGTATTCTGTATAAGTCTTCTCCCGTCCCTTTTCGCATACCGCATGAGTCCTGAAACCCTCTTCAACAGCCCCATCGCAAACGTCGAGAGCAGAGTGGGATGCCAGTACTCCAACTGTGGCTTCACTCAAATCGTATCCGGATAAAACATCTATTATTTCCTTTCTATCTATCATATTCACCTGTAAGTCTTTTACGTCTATGAAGTTTACGATTTTGGAACCTGCACTCCTTTATTTTTGAGCTTCAGCAATAATAATGTTAGCGCGCCCTTTTTTTATTTTTTTGACTAAACCCCTGTTTTCAAGGTCAGCTATCAAGAGACTTACCTTTGCCTCTCCGTATTTTACTTCTTTTCTCAGCTCCTTCTGGGTTACCCTGCCGCCTTTTTTCAGTATCAGCTCATAAATCCCGCGCAGATCTTCCGGCAGTTCTTTGCTTTCTGTTTTTGCAATTTTTTCAGGGGGAATCTCAATAGTTTCTTCAGCTTCCTGTTCAATCGGTTTATTTTTCTTTTTCCTCATCCAGTAAAGAATAAATAAAGCAGCGAACACGATGATTATGGTAATTATATAATACTTCAGATTGGATTCACTTTTTAATTCCAGGTCGCCAGTCAGGTTTATGTCGCCAAGATATTCGTTTTCCAATTCTGTGGGCGGAAATAGCAGGAGGTCATGGACATAATCTCCTTCCCGGTCAATACGTATCTCATCTTCGGCAGCATATTCAAGGATATTATTGCGGTAGTATTTTGCCTTAATCAAATAATTGCCGGATGACAGGTTGAATGAATATGTCCCGGTCGTTGAAACCACATACTGTGACGGTGTGGAGTTCACCTCTACAATAGTATTTTTAAGCGGAGTTTCAAGATCCGACCATTCATAAATGGTACCATACACTTTTGCTGCCTGCGCGCTGGCAATAAGGCTGGTCATTAACAGGATTATAAGAACAAACCGTCTTTTCGTTAACACATGATTCTAATTTTAAAGTATGGTATATATAGTTTGGTGTAAAGTAAAAAAACGATTTATAAAGATTTATAAAGGATTTAATGGCTTTAAAAAACTTTAAATATTAATCATATAAAAGTATGTTTATCTATTCCAGAATTATATTATCGGTCATGCAATTGCCCATGGCGATTGATATAGAATAGAAGGAGGAACAAAGATGAAAAACAAAAATAAGTTCAGTATATTATCCTCACTTATCGCAGTGATGTTTATATTGAGCATGTTCTCCGGGATTGCAGCTGCGCAAACCCCCAAGGAACAGTACGAAAAGGCAACGGAACAATATCAGAAAACCAAGGAGAAATACGAAGATACAAGACAAAAATTTGAAAACGCAAAGAAAGAATTCGAGAAAGCTAATAAGCAATTCAGGGAAGGAAAAGATAATAAATCAAAGGAAGAACTTATTCTAAAAACAAGGGATTATCTTGGAAAAGCAATAGATCATACGGTTTCGCAACTAAACATCCTGAAATCAAGGGTGGATAATTCTGAAAATAAAGGGGTTCTGCCATTTGATGCCTCTAAAAACATCGATGCTCATATAGCCCAACTGGAACAGCTAAGAACAAAAGTACAGCAGGCAAACACAACCCAGGAATTTAAAGACTCATATCAGGAGTTAAAAGATTTATATTCAAATATCAGGCTTGAAACCCGCTATTATTATGAGATAGTGCTTAACAAAAGAATAGACAATTTCATTACAAAGGCAGATAATGTTTCAGCCAAAATCGATTCAGAAATCCAGAAACTTAAAAGCCAGGGAAAAGATACAACCAAACTTGAGGAAATGGCTGCAAGTTTCAATAACCTGGTGAAAGAAGCCAAAGATTCCCAGCAGAAAACGAGTGACCTATTTGCAAGCCATAGCGGATTTTCTTCTGATGGTATGGTGACGGATAATAAAGCTGCTGAAGCTTTTGTAAAACAGGCCGATAACTCTCAAAAAGAAACCGTCAAAAAGCTGAAAGAAGCCAGCAAGAAATTGTTGGACTTTGTCAAGGATTGGAGAAAAGAGTCAGGCGGAAAAGTTGTAGTACGCGGGACTGGCACACTGATAGCAAACGGTAGCGGCAGGGCAGTAATCGAAGGAAACGTGACCGTCACGCTGTCCGGAATAAACGGTACTTTGAAGGTTTCAAGTAATGCGGACGTTGTAACAGACGGAACCGGAACCAAAGAAGTTCTCGGAAATGGAGATATCAAATACCAGGGATTCGGTTCAGCAACGATAAAAGGCGATAAAATCAGAGTTGAAATTTCGGGTAACGATATCACTCTCACCGCTACCGGAACCGGTTCAGCGGTCATGAGCGGCAAAGGAACCTATAGAACTGAAAAGGATTTCAGTGCAAGCGGAGAATGGAAGAAGGAGGATTGAACATGAAAGGTGTTTATATTCTGCTTCTGGCGCTTGTGGTTGTCTCATTAACCCTGGGTTGCGTAGGTAAGAAGGCGCCCGATACAAAAGCTTCCGTAACACCGGTACAGACAGTATCGCAAGCGCAAACACCGGTACCTCCTGCAGGAACTCCGGCACAGGGCACAGACGAATTCGGAACCGAGAGCGACATTACAGCAATGGATTCGCTGGTCAACGATTCGAACCTGGATATTTCATTATCAGATATAACAATCTGAAGGTAAGCGCTTTCGCGTTTACCCCTTTTTTATTTTTTCTTATCTGAGCAAGACATGGGAATTGCTTTTATTATGCCTGTCATTCCGCTGCTGATAGTGCAATTCACCATGCATTGAACCAAAATTATATAAGCTATTAAGTATAATTTATTCGTGGATGCATACATCGGAGGTGAAATTATGGTACGGCTAGAAAGAGAGGGAGACTCATTCGTACTCATAACAGGACAAACGCAAAAGCAGGATACCAGCATTTTAATCCATGCCATTTCCGAGCTTCAGAAAAATTCCCCTGACATGGCCAGGATAAAAGAAGGACTCCTTTATCTTGACAATTCGGCGGGAATTGATATCAGAAGGGAGATTAAAAGCGTCCTGCAAAAAGCCCTGGAAAATAAAGTTGTGCAAACAGGCTTATAACTCCATGACAATACTTTATTGATGCCGAAATTGTTCCTGGTTCCTGCCATCAGCGTATTTGATGTCCACGATGCTGCTGTAAGGGATTGGCTCAATAATCTTGATGACACTGCTATTTTCCTTCATCTTGATTATCCTTTCAAACTTCCGCGATATTTCCCTGAGAATGCAAGACGCGCCATTTTGTGCGCAGATGATATTCACATGGAAGTGCTTTCTTTGCTGGATATTATTGGCCCGCAGGCAGTTTTCCTTGATATTTCAACCGACATGTTCGAACTTGAAAATAAATACAATAAAAGACTTATCTCACCCCACGATTTCTGGGCGCGGTATTATGAAACAGCCTCGGAAGATATGGATGAGCCTGCAAAAACCCTGTACAGGATTTATATAAACGAGATTGTGGATAAGAATACAAGGCTTATCGAAAGTAAAGACAGGCTTCCATTAAGCGTTGTTTTTTATGGTCTTGATAAGAAATCCCATGAGGATTTTTTTGCGGCATATGAAGACATTTTTGAAAAAGACGGCGAGTTCCTGTTACAGGCTGCAAAGGCTATCAATGAATTGATGAACTTGCGTGAAAAACCAAAACACCTCTGGTACAGTCCCTTGAAAGCCAGGCAAATGGCAATCTCGTACGAGGAAACTGAAAAATTCTATAATGAGCTTATAAACCGACTTGGAAGACTTCTTAAATTCAAAGTCAGGGATTATATTGTTAAAAGCCTGAGCCTGGAAGCCCGTGCATTTATATCGTCGTACGAAAAATTCCTGGATTATAAGATTAAAGTTGATGAAATAAAAATCTCAAATATCATCGAAGGTTTGAATGTTTTAACAGCCCAATCGGATTATCCCGCTATTGCAGTATTATGTGAGCCGGTACACTATTTTGCTTTATTGGACGCATTAAGAAAAGACAGAAGCCTGAATCAAAAGGGTATCACAATTGAAGAACACGATATTGCTTCACTGATGGATAAAATAAAACCGTTTATCCAGAAGAACAGGATAATGCAGAGTAACTATGAAATGGCTTTGAACATTCTTGGAATGGAAAAAGCAAAAGAATACGATACACCAAATGCGATTCTTGTCCCTAAAAGTTATGATTTATCAAAATCGCCCATATAATAAGAACAATCGTACCGAATATTATGAAGCGAGTGAAGGACTTTTTTATCAATTGCATAAGTTCAGGCGGCCCTGACCATTTTACAAGCATCATCTTATTGCCTGTGCTTATTATACTTGCAAGAACTGCGGTTATCGCCGCTGTATTGTATGAGACATTACCGCTGACAGCAAGCGCCGTCACTGATGCTGTTACCACGGCGCTACTTATGAATCCACCCAGCGCAATCGCATAAACTCCCGCAACACCTGCCCACAGGTAGGCAAATCTTGAAATAAAAGATAATGCAGTGAACCCGAAAGCGAATTTTACAGCCGAGGAAAGCGCAAACGGGGACTGCAATTTTATAGTCTCGCTTGAAACCATGCGGTCCCTTGATTTAATAACTGCGGCTGCCGCAAACAGGATAATGACAATCTGCACTGGTGCCATCAATAAAAGCACTTTTCCGCTGGGGTCTACAATGAAAGCTATGACCATGTTCCTTACCAGCATTGCAGCATTTGAAAGGATAATCCCCAGATAACTTGATTCTATCAACTCGCCTCTTTTTTTTGCCATCGCAGCAAGGGCGCCTGTCGTTGCTTCGCTGTTCACAAGCCCGCCAAGCATCCCGGAAACAGGTATCCCGCGTTTTGTCCCGAGCTGCTTCATGATGATAAAGCTGATGAAGCTGACAGTCGCTACTATTATCACAATCAGGAGAATCGTCCTTGGATTAATTACACCCATGAATAATTCATTCGGCGTAATGGGAAAGAGTATGAATACAACTGCAAGAAATCTTACCCCGCTTAAGATTTCATCATCAGTAAGATTGGTGGCAAATGAATGAAGAGGACGTTTTTCTGCAAGGAGGAGTGTAATAATCACAGCACCTGCGATTGCCGGGATATATAATTCATAAGTTATCAAGACACCAAGCAGGAACGTACAATACAATGCAATCGGGCCGGTTATCCCGGGCATTTTCAATAGTACATTTTTTATGTAAATGTATAGTGCAGATATTATCGCAAAAAAAGCAAGGGAAATTAGAAGAATTCCTGAAACGATTTTCATTGCCAGATACGAAGAAACCATTCCCGCGATGCAGGCAATAGTAAAAGAACGAATCCCTGCTATCAGTTCCATTGTTTCAGGGCGCTTGTGTTCCCTTTCGATCCCGATGAGAACCCCGATAAGCGTAGCCAGTGCTAATTTTTGGAAAAAATCGAAATTGACATCCATATTGTTTAAAGACTGCGATACCAGGTCAATCATTGATAATCAATCAATAATAATTTTTAAAATACTTATGTCCTTTCATCAGATGTTTTGTTGCAGAAGAACCAACTTGAACTTATCCGGTATAAGAAAGATAATATTATTAGAGAACATTACTTGAAGATATGAAAATAGTAATGTCTGTTGGCGGGTCGGTTCTTGCACGCGAGTTAAATCCTGAGAAATTCAAAAGCTATGCATTGATGTTAAAGGAGCTCTCAAAGAAAAATACCGTATTTGTTGTCACTGGGGGCGGGAGAGCAGCGCGCGATTATATTAATGTGGCAAGGGGGCTCGGGGCGGATGAAGCGACCTGCGATGTCATGGGGATAGAAATAACCCGTATTAATGCCAGGCTCCTGATTGCAGCTCTTGGCGAGTCGGCATACCATGAACCACCTCTTGATTATCAGCAGGCGAAAAAGGCAAGCTTAAGCGGAAAGATTGTTGTCATGGGCGGGGTTGTACCGGGACAGACAACCGACGCTGTATCAGCAGTCCTTTCAGAATACATCGGCGCTGACCTTCTAATTAATGCTACATCAACAGATGGCGTTTATACTTCTGACCCGAAGAAAAATAAAGATGCACAGAAATTTGAAACCATGACACCGGCGCAGCTCATCGAGGTTGTAATGAAGACAGAAATGGTCGCGGGCGCAAACTCACCCGTTGACCTGCTGGCAGCTAAAATCATTGAGCGAAGCAATATCAAGACCATAGTATTAAACGGGGAATCTCCACAAAATATCTTTGATGCGGTTTATGGTAACCATAAAGGCACGGTGATTGAAAAAAATAGAGCGCATGCAGGTCCAAAAAAGAAAAATGACACTGGAGAAGATCCCTGCAATCTTGGTTATTTCAGTACTAACGGCTGTGATTCATGATTCTGCTATCGGCAAATATTTAAAATCCAAAAGTCAAATTGCGGCGGTGCACCCACGCTGCAAGCAGCGGGGCATGATTCGCACCGCCGCTAAGGTTGTTCGAATTCAAAAAGCTTCATCTGTGCATAACCTTCTTTTTCTTCAGGCGTACCCTGTGTTTCGATGTAATTCCGTATAATTTCTGCTGTAATACCATCGCCTACCGTCCCTATGTAACCTCCATCACTCCAAAATTCCCCTCCCCAAAGCTGTTTTTTAATTTCAGGGTACTGCTTAAACAATTCTCTTGCCGTAATACTTTTAATAATTTGCATTACCCGCGAAGGTGCATACTTGGGGGCTGCTTCTAAAAAAACATGTACATGATCGCCATCAGTTCCTAGAGCGTCAAACTCAAACCAATATCTTTTGCCAATCTCCAAACACAGATTTTTGAAGTTGTTTATTCTATCTTTCTCAAATAGCAATTTCTTTCTATACTTCACACATAGCACCATGTGGTATCTTATTTTGTAAACACAATGGCTTGCACGCCTTAATTCTACCATCACTCTTCATAATGTTCTCACGTTTAAAATTGCTTCGTGAGTTTATCCCAACCGCAGCAAGCTGCGGGGTATTCAGATAAAATCAACAGGAGAAAATATGTTTGAAAATATATTCAAGGGATTTTCCTTCATAAAGGAGAGTTTCAGTTTGATTGCAAAAGATGCCACTCTTATCAAACCCTCAATTTATTCGATATTCGTAGCAATATTTTTTACAATCTTTTCTGTTATCGTTCTTTTTCTTCTGCAACCTGTGATACCGACAGGGATATTTTACATCCTTGTTTTCCTCGTGCTTCTCGGGGATTATTACATTTCTTACTTTTTCACAGCCATGACCGCTTTCCTTGTGTATGATTTCTTCAAAGATGGCAAAGCCACCATGTCAGAGGCATGGGAAGCCACGAAAAAGAATGCCCTGACATTATTTTATTTAAGCATCATCTCAGCAATCATATACATTATTACAAGCGTTCTTCGAAGACGGGAAAGAGAAAGAGGTGGTGTCGGCGGCGGAATTACAGACATGATTCTTGGATTTATTGAATCGGTCTGGACTGTGGCGACCTATTTCATCATCCCTGCTATTGTCATAGAGGACAGGGACATAAAAGGTGCAGTGGCAAGGGCTGCTGATATCATGAAGAAGAATCTTCTACCCATCGGTGTGGGTGAGATTGCTGTTGGGTTCGTGACTGGTATTCTTTCCTTCATCGGAATAATAGTCGCCATCGTTGTCGGTGTAATGTTATTCAATGCTATTGGCGCCGTAACCGGCGCGCTGGTCGCGATACTGGTTGCCGCGGTGCTGATTATCCTGATAGTGGCGCTGTCCATGTATATCACTACGGCTTACCATACGTGTTTATTCCTGTGGGCAAGAGATGTTGAAGCGGCGAAGATTGGCGCGCCTGGAACAATAAAACCGCCGGCGCCGATTGCGAATGCGATGGGCGTGTGAAAATAATAGTTACAAGGAATATATATTTGACAAGCCCAATATGTGGTATGGATTAACTGGATACATATTGCAACTATGAAAATCAACAAGAACATTCATAATAAAATAAATCCGCAATATCTTAAAAAATTAGAAAAAATACAGCAACAGAAGGGTATTAGATTCAAAAGTGTTGAGGAATTTGAAG
Organism: Candidatus Methanoperedens sp.; assembly: GCA_023249105.1. GTDB lineage: Archaea > Halobacteriota > Methanosarcinia > Methanosarcinales > Methanoperedenaceae > Methanoperedens. The sequence goes on from JAHFDG010000033.1 coordinate 37,896, forward strand.
CTTATTTCCCTGATTAATTTTTATTCTTCCACCCTCGCCACATTCATATTCCTCGAAAGCCCCATCGCCTCAGCCACAGACTCGCATTTAGTCTTCAAAAGATAGGCTATCGGTTTGAAATCATACTCTGACATTGTCTCATAATTCGCCATACCCTTGCTGATAATCAGCGATGCCTTCCCGATCGCCTCCACAAGCTCAGGCGGCGCTTCTTGCAAACACAAACCGATAGCGTTAGAACCCGTGGTGAGAACCCGGTCAACCATTTTGTCAAGCCCGAGTTCCATTACCTCTTTCATGGTAACATCATTCAGAATCGGCGCTCCCCTGACAACGAGCGTGATTTTGCCTCCGAATTTCCGAATCTCCTCGAATAACAGTATATCGAACACTATCTCACCGCAGTTATCAGCAAGATATACCACGTTTTTGAGCATTTTTTTCATCCTGTCGGTGTCGTCCACGTCAAGTCCGCACTGAAATTGTTTGAGCATCGTTTCTTTCGCTGTCGCTTTATCGGCATCAAACCCCAGCACCCCGAAATCAAAGGAGTTACCGATGATGGAAACAAGCACAGCGCGCCTGAACGAATCCTCTTCTGACACAAAATCACGCACCAGGGGCAAGAGATTCTTTGCAGCCTCATTGCTTTGCTGCTTTTTTTCCCGGTATGGATCAATATCCCCCAGAACCCGGTATGCTTCCCTGTGTATCTTCGTACTAAGGTGTGTCGCAGGCGCACCGTCCACAAAGTAATTCCGAAGCACCTCGATTCCTGCAAGCACAGCCTTCTTCTGCAATTCTATTTCTTTTGTGGAAAGCTCAGCCTCGAACTGGACTCTCGATAATAAGCACGGTGCACATCTTGGATGGATTTTCAAGGTTTTTCTCCTAAAATTCGAATAATTGCCTCTGCTTGGTTTCTGCCTGCACCTTTTTCTCCCCCATCCATCTTAACATTTCCCCGGTCACGCCAAAATCTGCCAAAATGCGCTCAACAGGAGGAAGTATCTGTTTATTGATATAGTAATCCACATCAAGAGGCAGCTTTTTCTCTCTTGCGTAATCAGGGTCTTCCGCCCTGTCCACAAAAAGACCTTTTCCTGCTAAGATCACAAAGGGTATCCTGTCGCCCACATTGGCAATTATGCCTCTTTTTTTCAATTTCTCAATCACGGTTATGTGCGGCTGTTTGTTCTTATAACTCTCGACTTTTTTGGTATACTGCCGCGTCAAAACAAGGTCGTCAAACAGCTCAGTATCTTTGCTTGCATCTATCGACCTTATGCGGTTTATGATATCCTTCACAAGAAGAACAGCCTCGTCCACCTTCGCTTCTTTCAGCACGAGTTCAAGCACTTTTTCCACGGTCTTCGTGGTCAGCTCGCACCAGTCGCGGCGAACAGTCTCCATGCCTTTTACCTTAATTTTTTCCTTCATGCCCTGCGCCGTTTTCTCCACTATTAGAAGAGCATAGCGCTTTTTGGCAAGGAATATGGCGCGCCTTGCAAATGAGTCAAAAACAAGTTCCATAGGCTTAACGAGCGATGCTGTAACAGTATCTGCGATGCTGTTACCCACAAGCTGCGCCTCACCAAACGTGAGTTCTTTGTCAAGGAGATGCACGAAAACGCTGTCCGTATCCCCGTATACAACAGATAAACCAATGCGCTTCCCGTCTTTAACTTCATCCTTTCTAAAAGCCCTGCCGTCCTTAAGGATTATTTCATTTATATCCTCCTCAATCAGCTTTTTGGTACGCAGGATATTCTCGCGCCCGAAACTTGTGACTGCGCTTGCAAGGGTCAAACTATAAAGCCTTGCCCTTGCATATCCGGAATAACCATAGAAGCTGTTAAGAAGGATTTTGAGCGCAAGCTGCGTGGCGTCAAGCACGCGTTTTTCCTCCTCGCTTGCGGTCTTCATTTTTGCACGCGTCTCCTGCCTGCGGTTAAGTAAATCCTCAAGTATGGAAGGTACGATGCCTTTTACAACATTGCGGGAAACAAAAACCCCGCCCGTAGGCGCAACGACTACATCGTCGGGTCTCTCGCCTACTACCTCGGTGGTATAGCACAGGTTATGCGCCATCATTATGGTCGGGTAAAGCGATTTGTAATCAAGGATTACGATATTCTCAAGCAGTCCTTTCTTCGGCGGCAGCACCTCTGCGCCTGCCAGTTCCTCTCCTTCATCATAGCGCTCATCAGACATCTCGCCCGTGGGGCGCGCCGGCAGCACCCTGTCGTGCCTCTTGTACTCCTTGAGGATGAGATTCTCCACCATCTGGGTCTGTCCGCCGTCAAGGATGTCCTGGAGAAGCGTTCCGCTCACCCTGGCAAGAGCTATGTATTTGTCTATAAGCCGCAGTTTCAGGAGGAACGCGAGGGCAAGCTCAGAGTCACGCCTTGCATATTCGATGAACTTTGACAGCTTCTCCCCGTTATCATTCCAGTAGGCTTCCATCTCAAGGAAAGGTATGTCGAGTTTCTCAGCGCTGAGGAGTTCCTTTGCTGCATTCCTGAGCGTGTACTGCTTCAGGCTGAACTCACGGCGCAAAAGCGGCAGCACATCCACGGCGATGCGCCCCATCACGCTTACTCTTGTGACATTCCCGATTTTCCTGTAATAGAGAGTCCTTCCGTCCCGGCCTGCTATCGGGTCTATCCTTGCTCCTTTTTTATTGAGCGCTTTTATCCTGTCAACGATATATGGAATATCAAAACCGTTTGAGTTGTAGCCCACAAGGATATCGGGGTCGTATTCCCTGATTATCTCGAAGAACCTTCTCAGCATTGCATCTTCGCTGCCGCAGCTCTCTATATCCCCTTCCATTTTTACTCCTTTTCCCACAAGCACAAGCGTCTTTTTACTATTAAATTCCGGCGCAAATGCAAGACTTATAAGGACGATGGGTGAGTTTTCCGGCGCCGGCATGGCGCCATGCAAGGGGAGACACTCGATATCAAAAGCAAGATTCCGAAGGGGCGCGTTTTTCAGGATTTCAACTGGTTTTACTTTGCGTGATGTTATCCTGACGCTGCTTAAAACCTCATTGCTTATCGGATTCCCTTCCGGTTCAACTGTTGCCCAGCCCATGCCTCCAAGCCCTGTATCCACCATGTACCTGTTCCTGAAAAGAATGTCTGTTTCATATACTTCTTCCACCATGTTCCTGACATCGTCACGGATGATGGGTACGCTTTTCGGGTCAAAGAGGATGATTTTTAGCATGCTGGTTTTGTTTTTGAAATAGCCTACTGGTTCAAAACGTAGAACGGGCTCGACCCTTTTTATATGTTCTTTGAACTTTTCCTGAAGAATTCCAGCCATTTCAGGCTCGGCTTTTGCATAAAAATACGGTTCAAAGCCTGGAACCATGCAGCAGACGCTGTTTCCTGATTCGTCTCTTCCATAGAGCCTTACTACAGGCTTATCTTCGCTGTAAGTGTAGTCGGCATCAAGAATCTGGAAGTTCATAATGGTTAGATTTG
>JAHFDG010000086.1 GCA_023249105.1 Candidatus Methanoperedens sp.
GAGCAGACCCATGCAGTGGGATTTTAACCCTTTGAACATGCATTGTATTTTTCTTTCCTCCAAATGTTCTGTTTGTTGTACTTTCTTTCTTGTGCTTCGAGGCACGCAACGCAGATTTATAGTCTCGCTCTTCATAGCGTTTTTCTACTGCGCCGAATATTTATAACTCTATAATTATTAATCCCCCGGCGCCAATATGTTCCCGATTCAGCAACATTCCCTTAAACCCGAACTCCTCACACCCGCGCTGATGGGATGGGCTTGTTTCCGTGTGGAGGGGAAAGCATGGCGCTTATGGTTGCGACTTGTTTGTTGTCAGTTAATTGTCCGTCGGCGCTCCGTTGGGTGTCCGCAGGAGCGAGGGCAAATTGGTATATTTATCACAGTCTAATTATTAATCCCTCGGCGCCGATATGTCTCCGAAGCATCCTCATTCCTTAAAACCAAAGCTTGCTAGGTACACATAGAATACAAACCGCAGATGAACACAGATGAACGCAGATTTACAGCCTCGCTATTCATAGCATTTTCCTACTGCGCCAAATATTTATAGCTATTTAATTATAAAATTCTTGGTGCCAATATATGGCAAACAATAAAATGCCTCGTACTTTACGCTATTATTTTATTCATTTAACTTTCTATAAACATCTTTCAGCATCCAGTCTTTAACCAGTTCCGCTATTGCAGGATTGTCAATAATCATTTTAAAAATAATCAGATTTTGGTCCATTCTGTCAATCAATTTCTTTTCAAAAACATCTTCAAATCCATATTTGAAATTGTCGATGGTATTGCTTTTGGCTTGCTTTGACAGTTTTTTATCCATTACAAGATCAGTCTTTATCTGGTCAAAGAAAAGTCCATCAGCTTCAGTAAGGTTAGCTCCGTGGCGCTCATTCAATACTTTTATGATTTCAGAGAGCGGAACATATTTTTCTTTGTCTTCTCTTATGCCTGCATCTGTTGTGGGTTTTAATCCATAATCTCCCTCTTTTTCCAGAATAATATTGCCTTCACTAATCTTCTGAAGCCTATAATATTCAAGTGCGACTTCGTCATTCAATTTATATCTCTCTGAAAATCCTTTTCTGGGAAGTTTATTGAGCAGTAAACGACCATACGCATAGAATTTTTCCAGTTCTATATCCTGAAAAGGCATGATTTGCGCTAAGAATGAATATAGACGCAAATAAACTGCTAATGCGTGTTTGAAATCTTCCTTAACTTCTTCTTTTTCTAATGCTTTGAAGCGGTCAACTGCCGGGTCGATATAAGCGTTTAATTGTCCCTGATCTTTGTTGGTATAAGAGTCCCTTTTTTTGAAAAACACATTGCAGAAAGCGTCGATTTCTGACTGCCAGAATATTTGCGCTCCTTCCAGTTTAGCTTTTAAGTCATATAGCTGGTTTGGGTCGGTGGATTCAGTAAGCGTAGTTTGCTCGTAGTAAGGCTGGAAGGATTTTAGAATGTCGTCTGTTTCATTAACGAAATCCAGAATAAAAGTATCTTCTTTTCCGGGATAGGTTCTGTTCAGGCGCGAAAGTGTTTGAACTGCCTTTACCCCTGACAGTTTTTTATCAACATACATCGTATGCAGCAAGGGCTGGTCAAATCCTGTCTGGTATTTATCAGCAACAAGCAGAATTTGATATTCGTTTGTATTGAATTTATCAGGCAGTTCTTTCTCACCAAACTGATTTATTTCAGATTCTGTGTGCGAGACTCCATATTCGTCTGTAAAAGCCGAAAATGCAACAAGCGCCTTTATGTTTTTATAACCATTTTCTTTCAAGTATCTGTCAAATTCCTGTTTATAGCGAATAACATGCGGGCGTGAAGCAGTTACTACCATTGCTTTTGCTTTTCCACCAATTTTCTTCATTGTAACCTGGCGGAAATGTTCTATTATCACTTCCGTTTTTTGCGCCAGATTGTGCGGGTGAAGCGATACAAATCTTGCAATGGCTCTTGTTGCTTTTTTCTTATTGATTTTAGGGTCGTCTTGGATTTCCTTGGATAATTTGAAGAAAGTTTTGTAGGTGGTGTAATTCTTCAACACATCCATGATGAAACCTTCTTCAATTGCCTGACGCATTGAATAAAGATGAAACGGAACGGGTTTGCCGTTTTCGTCTTTTGTGCCAAACACTTCCAGGGTTTTTGCCTTCGGAGTTGCTGTAAATGCGAAATAGCTCAAATTTTTCTGCGGACCTCTGGCTAAAATTGATTTTCTGACCTCATCTTCGGCAGTATCTTCGACACCATACATCTTGGTATCTTTCCGGGCTGCTTCTTCCAGATTGCCCACGGTGAGAACTTCTTTCAGGTTTTTTGCAGCTTCTCCGCCCTGAGAGCTATGCGCTTCATCCACGATAACTGCATATTTTCTGGCTGGAAGCTGCCCGATTTTTTCTATAACGAAAGGAAACTTCTGCAAAGTGGTAATGATAATATTGGTTCCTGCTTTAAGCGAAGCAGCAAGTTGATTTGAATCCTTGTCTATCTTCTGAACTACGCCCTGTTTGTGCTCAAACTGATATATGGTATTCTGCAACTGCTGGTCTAATACCAGTCTGTCAGTGACCACAATCACGGAGTCAAATACTCTTTTATCGTCTTTATCGTGCAGGCTTGATAAACGATATGCAAGCCATGCGATAGAATTGCTTTTACCGCTGCCTGCCGAATGCTCTATCAGGTAATTTTTCCCGGGTCCGTTACTTCTTGCATCATCAGCCAGCTTTCGTACCACATCCAACTGATGATAGCGCGGGAAAATCATGGTTTCCTTCTTGATTGTTTTCCCACCGAATTTGTATTCTTCCACCTGCAAGTGCTGGAAGCGACCTATAATATCCATCCAGCTATCTTTTTCCCAGACATATTCCCACAGGTAAGATGTCTTATAGCCATGGGGATTGGGTGGATTTCCTGCTCCCTTTTTGTAACCAAGATTAAAAGGAAGGTAAATCGTCCTTGCACCTTCGAGTTTTGTGGTCATATACACTTCATCAGGGTCAACAGCAAAATGAACCAGGGCTCTTTTCTTGAACTGGAAAAGCATTTCTTTAGGGTCACGGTCTTCGATAAATTGCCTTTTCGCATTGCTCACATCCTGCCCTGTGAACAGGTTTTTGAGTTCGACCGTTGCAACAGGCAGACCGTTGAGACCGAGCAGCATGTCAATGGTTTTTTCATTCTTCGGGCTGTATTTTACCTGTCTTGTAACCGTCAGCCTGTTAAGTTTGTAAAGCTTCTCGGTCTCAGGATTCAGACCGCTGGCAGGCTGGAAATAAGCCATTTTATAACGAACGCCATAATCGATGAAACCATTTCTCAGGACATCCAGAGTTCCCTTGCTGTCCAGTTCTTTAATCAAGCGCTGCAGGAGTTTGTTTTGAATGTCTGAACCGTGTATGGAGAGTGATTTTTTCCAAGCTTCAGGCTGGCTTTCTTGCAGAAAAGCAAATATCGTCTTTGTATCGAGAGCATGTTCACGGCTAAAATCAGCAGGGTCGCCTTTTATATATCCACTTTTCTCAAGCAGGTGGTTTTCAATGGCTTCTTCAAAGACCAATTCGGTGTGAATTTTAGCTGATGTCATTATACCACCTCTTCTCTCACGTCAATCTTACCTGTCACCGCTTCTGATATTAAAGCTGTGCGGTACTCTTGCAAGAGTTCTATTTCTTTTTCGATTGTGGATGCGGCGCGGTCTATTTTAGCATGTTCGTATTCGATATATTGTACGATTTGGTTTTGCTCCGTTATAGATGGGACTGGACAAAAAACTTCTTTAAGTTTTTCTCGTGTTAAATGGGCTATGCTTACTTTGCTAACGATTGAATCAAAGTAGCCCATTTGACCATATAAAAAAAATAGGTATAAAAAATAATAAGGATTATTGCCATTCAACATTGTAACCTTATGAACTGAATTTTGAATATAACACTCTTTGATTACATTATTCCAAATTGCAGTTCTCCCAACCTCACCACCTTCACTTACTAATAAATCATTTAATTTTACTCTGTATTGCTCAAGTTCTTTTTCAGAAAACCACATTTGTTTTATATCCTCAGTATTGACTTTTTGCCAACTGATATTTTGAGCACGCAAATATGGTTTGTAAAAATAACCTCCCTTATCATCATTCGTCAGCATTTTGCCCAAAACTATTTCAGCAATATGCTTCAATTTCTTCACTTCCCACTTCTCCTGCACCTCTCCCAGCCACTCCACACCCGAATCCCTCATCGGCGCGCGCGGGTCAAGCCCCTTAGTGACTGCCTGGTTGATGACGGCGGCGCGCTCTTCTTTGAGGAGTTCAATCAGCTTTTGTTTCTTCTCGATGAGGGAGTCTATTTTCCGGGTGCGGTCGTCAAGGAAGCGGGCGATGTATTTTTGATCATTTATAGAAGGCACAAGGAGTAATGAGTTATCAATACTATACTTTCCAATACCAAATCGAGTGATACCATGAGCTTCAACTCTGAATTGATGATTCAAGCGAGGCGCACAAAATGACCAAAACAGATACTCTCCATCAATATCCAAATTATTTGGCCGTATATGTGCGAGATGATAACCACAAATAACACCATTGAGGTTGGCAGGAACATATGCTGGAACTGCAATATCCTCCCAACTCTCAGAATCTTTTGTTATGATTACGTCGCCCCCTCTCAATGTAAATTTATCAATTTGATCAGGCGATGCCGTAGCTTCCATAAAATCGAGGTCGGGAGTTATGTAGTCGTTATAATATACATCCACGTAATTACATAATTTAACAGTAGTTTCACCTTCGTTCGATTTCTTATCGACATTGCTTAAATTAACTTTCACGACGTGCTTAAGTTTTTGGACTTTCCACCCTTCCGGCACCTTCCCCAGCCATTCCACGCCCGAATCCTTATACGCAGGATAGGGCTTCCAACTGCGGGCGGCGCTCGTCATGCTGGCTCCTGCTCTCATTATCATGGTCTCCAGGTTTTCAGAAAATCAACTCTATCGAAATCGCTATCGTTTGTTGCGATATTTCTTATTCTGTAAACCTTGCATGATGCTGCATGTATGGCATCTGAAAATAAGAGGTTATATTTCTTTGAGAATGTTTTGGCATATTGTAACACTTCTAAAGTAAGAGGCAAAATAACTACTGTGGAGTCAAATACGTCATCCAGTGCGCTATATGCTAGTGAACATTCTGAAATCACTTCCGGATGTTCTTTTATGAAATGGATTACATCTATATCTCCGTATTTTTTCTTAACTTCTCCAATAAGTGTTGCATGGAACAACTCATTGATCACAGTTGACGAAGTAAAACCGATAATCTCTCCATCATTGATTTTTGACAAAATCTCTTTACATATGTGTTTATACCTGTGGTTCTTTGCTAGCGCGTAGACGAAAATATTGGTATCAACAAAAACCTCAGGCTCAGCGAATTCTGTGAGATTCATTCTATCCATTGCGAAATTTCATCATCCAAAAGTGCATCAATTTCTTCTTCAGTAACATCCATTTCAACATGGAAAAATCCTTTTTCTTTTTTCTTCGGTATAGTAATCAACCTGTCACCAATTAATTTGAAATCTTTATTCTTGATGAAATCCACAACTTCTGCCTCACTTATCGCCATTTTATCACCTATGTCTATTATATGTAATACAATATATATCCTTAAGCTCTTTCAGCCTGTCTTTTTTGAGAATGTTATTATTGAAATAAACTTGCTATTGTTCTGGCATTCCACGTCCGAATCCTTGTATGTAGGCTTCATCACTCTACCGCCTTTCTCAATAATCCATCAGTCTCCCTCTCCAATGCCAGAATATCCGCCCTGATTTCTGCAAGGCTTCGAAGCAGCATATATTTATAGAAATACTTTGTAAAGTTAATCTCATACCCCTTTTTGGTCTTGCTGCTGTCTATCCATGCATCAGGCAAATGCGGCAGTATTTCCCGTTCAAAATAAGTCTTGATATCCTCTTTGAGCGGCACTCTTTCATTATCCCTTAAATCAGCATCAGCTTTGGGTTTCCCCTTGGAGTCTTTCACAATATTGCCGCTTTCATCCCGCAGCGGTCTTTCAACCGTAATCTGCCAGTAGCCAAAATCCTTATCATCAAAAATCTTTGAAAACTCATTCTCCTTGAAATCACCATAGAGCTTAGTGATTGTCTCAATATGACTTTCGCCAATTTCATTACGCTTATTACCAAGGCTTCTTGTCATTTTATTGTAAAAGCTGATGGCGTTTATAAGTTGGATTTTCCCTTTTCTCTCCTTCGGCTTCCTGTTAGTTACAATAAAAACATAGGTCGCAATGCCAGTATTGTAAAATAACTGCTCAGGCATGGCAACAATGGCTTCCAGCATATCATTTTCAATAATCCATTTTCTGATATCGCTTTCCCCGCTTCCTGCGCCGCCTGTAAACAAAGGCGAGCCGTTAAAGACAATCCCAATGCGCGAGCCGCCATCGGAAGGTTTCATTTTGGAGATCATATGCTGCAAGAACAAAAACGAACCATCGTTAATTCTTGGCAGACCTGCGCCGAAACGTCCGGCAAAGCCCATTTGCTCGTGCTCTTCTTTGATTTGTTTCTCAACTTTCTTCCACTCCACTCCAAAAGGCGGATTGGAAAGCATGTAATCGAACTTCTCATTCTCTAAACCGTCATTGCTAAATGAATTTCCGAATTTTATATTGGAAATGTTCTGTCCTTTAATTAGCATGTCTGATTTGCAGATGGCATACGATTCGGGATTGACTTCCTGCCCGAACACTTCCAATCGTGCATCAGGATTAAGCTCACGCAGGTACTCTTCAGCGATGGACAACATGCCGCCTGTCCCTGCTGCCGGGTCATAAAGCGTTTTTACAATACCCTGTTTTGTCAGGATTTCTCTGTCGTTCTGGAAGAGCAGGTTGACCATCAATCTGATTACTTCCCTTGGTGTAAAGTGTTCTCCTGCTGTTTCATTTGACAATTCAGAAAATTTCCTTATAAGCTCTTCAAAGATGTAACCCATTTCAAGGCTGCTTACTTTGTCAGGATGAAGGTCAATTTCGCAAAATCTCTTAACAACCTGGAAAAGCAGGTCTGCTTCATCCAGTCTAACAATCTGAGCGTCAAAACTAAAATATTCAAGGATATCTCTTGCGCTGGCAGAGAAGCCGTTGATGTAATTCTTCAGGTTGGCAGCTATATTGTTCGGGTCAGCCTTCAATTTTTCAAAGTTAAATTTACTCTTATTGTGGAAGGTCAAGCCTGCGATATTGTTAAGAACCGGGTCTATGTTTTGGATGTTCATATTTTTGACCTTGGGTAAATAATCCAAAACCTTCTGTTTTGTTGGTTCCAGAACACAATCCAACCGCCTTAAAACTGTAAGCGGTAGTATCACTTTGCCATAATCTGCCTGCTTATAGTCGTTCCTCAAGAGATCTGCTACTTTCCAAATAAAATTTCCATGCTCTTTGACGTTAATCATTTACTCACCAAAAATAAGCACATAACCATTTGTTTTTTGCCATATCCAACCATATACCCTTGCTCTTCTATATGTCCTACAATGAGATAATCTCAAGTTAGTTTGAGAGTATAAACTTTTTCTTTTGCATAGCCAGATTTCTTAATTTACTCTCACCCCCGCCCCCCCATCGTCGCTGCCTGCTCCATCCACGCCATGTCCTTCATCACGAGCACTATCTTATCCCGCATCGGATAGCTCTCCACCGAGTTCTTGAGAAGCTCACCGTACATCTGGTACCTGCTCATCTCCGCAGCGAACGGCGCAGGGTCTTCGATCAGAAAAGGGTCACGTATAGAATCAGGAGGTTGCTTCGGGAGCCTATCGGCGCCGAGAATTTAATATTTATTATGTGATACAAAACTTGGAACTGTGTTTTCAGCAAAATAAATCGAACAAATCACCGCAGAGGACACAAGCACACCGTCAATCTTTGCGCCCTTCGCGCTCTTTGCGGTGAGTTTATACACACTCCATCTCCTCTCGACCAGGATTTAAAAACAATAAACCTCCATAATCCAAAACATTTATTTATTCAAAAATGAATTAACTGATTCAAAAATGAATAGATAATCATGAAATTCCACAATATCCTGGATGAAATACTGGGCAATAAAACAAAAGTGAGACTGTTCAGGGCATTCTTCACATATCCTGAAAAGGGATTCACAGAAAGTGAACTTGAGAGGATTGCGGGAATACCGCAGGCAAGCGTCCACCGGAACGTAAAATCTCTCATGGACAATGGATTGCTCGACAGAAAGAGAATCGGTAAAGCAAATCTATATTCACTGAACAAAGAACATATTCTTTATCTGCTCCTATCCGGCAATTTTGAGGCTGAGAGAAATGTTCTCGCGGAACTTAAAAATATGATTGCCGAATCAGTCAAAAGCCTGCCTCAAATAGAGCTTGTTGTTCTTTTTGGCAGCATCGTAAAAGGCATGGAAAGAGCAGACAGCGATGCAGATATCTTTATAATCTGCAAAGGTGAAAAATCAAAATTAGAAGATAAATTGAAAGGCATCACAAATATTTCTCAAAATAAATTCGGCAATCCTGTATCACTGATGATAAAGAACAATGAAGAACTTCAAGACTTGAAAAATAGATCAATTTTCAGGGAAATAAAAGACGGTGAAATCATCTTCAAGCGAGAGGGATTTGAATGGTAAGAGGTATAGCCACCAAACCTGCAAGGATAGGTTCAGACAAAATATATCTCACCAAAGCCAGGGATTTCCTGAATGGTGCCATAATGGAGGCAGAGAAAGAGAATTGGAACTCAGCAGCAGTCCTCTCGATCCATGCCGTCATCAGTGCGTGCGATGCGATCTGTGCAAAATTTCTACAGTTACGCCATGGTGGAGCGGATCATGTGCATGCCGTAGAACTTCTGAGTAGTCTCCCTTTTGAAAGATCTGAAATCGAATCAAAGCTGAAACAGGCAAGAAGGATAATATCATTGAAGAATGCCGCTGAATATGAAGACAGGCTGATAAAGCAAACTGAAGCACAGGAAATGCTGAAGGATGCCCAGCGGCTTGTCGAATGGGTCGAAAATAAGCTTGGACTTTGAATGGTGGTATTTATTTCAATAAACCCCCTCCTCTCACCCCCAACTCCACGCCAACTCTCAGCCATCAAGCACACCCACGCCCCCAACTCATCCTCGCAGGCGCAGGCACAGGCAAGACCACGACCATTACCGCCCCTCATCGCCACCGCCTGCCCGACCCGCGCCATGTCCTTCATTTCGAGCAATATCTTATCCCGCATCGGATAGCTCAGACTTCATCGCCGTTGGT
>JAHFDG010000008.1 GCA_023249105.1 Candidatus Methanoperedens sp.
CAGGTGGGGATTTATATCGAAGAGGGCTATGCGATATCCAATGATGGTGTAGAGGTTGACAACACCCCTGAGCCTACCAAGCCCGCATCCAAGGGTAAATCAGCACCGGCAGCACCTAACTCCGTAACCGAACCGGATTGGTGATAGTAATGAGACCGTTTACTCAAGATATGTGTGGTAATATACCGATTGAAGCGTTTACCAATCAATTGAAAGGAGCTAATATGGAAAACTTATCAAGCATGTCCGACACCACGATTCTCAACGCACTATTCGATATTGCGGCTGTAGAGGCTAATGGGGATGAATTGACTCAGCAGGATGAACAGGATTATTGGAAATTGGAAGTGGAACTATCAAATAGGAGGAGTAAGAATGACAATAACTAATTGTTTTTATTGTAAGGAGCCGTTATCTAATAACACTCCGCTTTGTCCACATTGCGGAAGTTCACAGACTGTTAGTCAAATACTTTCCTTGAATAATTTTAGGCATGTAAATACTAAGGAAGGTAATTCTGCAAGGCAACAAGATATTATTGATGCAAATGGGATTATTCATAATGTAAACGCTGAGGATTGGGGTGGTTGTGAAGGGTATAAGACCGGCCTTTATAGTAGAACATTGGCTGAGGTTACTTGTCCTGATTGCCTTCGGGGACACATAATTTGTCTCTATGGTTTGCACGAAGAAAGAGTGACCATACCTATCCGGGAATTTTTATTGTCCATAGGGGAAGATGGAGAATTTTGTTCTGAATCGGAAATCGCAAGGCTAATAAGAATTGCTACAAAACATAAAGATGATTTTATAGTAGATATTTTTGAACGTAACCCGTGGAAAGTGAAGGAAGGTAAATTGTACTCGAACGTGGAGAAGGTGTCGTAATGGCCGCAGGGATAATTAAAATAGGCACCTGCCTAAAATGTGGCAAGCCCGTCTACGCTGATAATGTCCACGGGGTACCTGCTAATACCAACATCCTGCTCCAATCGTGTAAATTAGGCGGCGATTGCGAGGTGGACATTATTCAATCAAAAGGAGGTAAAGGTGGAAACAGTTAATCATCCCCCGCATTATGGTGGGGATACAGTTTATGAATGTATCAAGGTAATAGAGGCTTGGGGCTTGGGCTTTCATTTAGGTAACTGTCTAAAATATATTTGCCGTGCTGACAAGAAAGGCGCGAATATAGAAGACCTTCGCAAGGCAGCATTTTATCTTAACCGTGAAATCGAAAGGAGAGAGAATCAATGAAAATAGTAAATCCATCTTATCAGATTGAATCAGCAGCTAATTATTCGGAAATCATTAACCACATTGAACGGGCCGCACGTACTTGTTATAAAAGTGAATCTGCTGATACCTTTGAATCCAAGGAAAAGTTTGTTCGCAATTTAATCAAACGAGGTCATGTATCCACTATTGAGCACTTCTCACTTTCTGTAAGATTCATTTGTGACCGTGGCGTGAGCCATGAAATTGTTCGACATCGCCTTTGTGCCTTTTCACAAGAGTCAACCAGATTTTGTGATTATGAAGGTGGAGTATCTTTTATTCTCCCCTCGTGGCTACACCTTGGAGGTATTAACCCAGGAGAATACATCATCAAGTGGGATGGGCTGTATGGAGAAATTGATACATATAATGGTGGTTCTTCTTGGGTTTTCACAGATGACAAAGCCAGTTTAATATGGTTTTGGAACATGGCTATCGCTGAACGAGATTATCAGAAATTATTAAAAAATGGTTGGCCTCCACAACAATCTCGAAGTGTCTTGCCAAATAGTCTTAAAACTGAGCTGGTTCTTACTGCCAACATTCGAGAATGGCGGCATATCTTAAACATGAGAGCGGTAGGTGTAGCGGGTAAACCTCACCCTCAGATGCTACAATTGATGGTGCCATTGTTGGATGAATTCAAGTTGAAACTACCTGCCTTCTTTGCTGATTTATAGGATTGCGAGGTGGATGTGCTGCTGACCCCATTGGCTAAGAGAAATCGGTTCGCGGATTAAGGAGGTGTTAAATTGGATAAAGAAAATCGTGGTTTTTGCCATGTATGTTGGGAACATATATATAACAGTGATGGTTCTGATGATACACATGAATGTGATATATGTGGTCGTGAAGGGTTTTGTGAATATTGTTCTAAACCAGAAAATCATGATTGCATAGAAGAATAAATTCGCGAATTAATGGTTACAATTTTGGTTGAGGTTGAGAAATGATAAAAGAATTAAAGTTGTTATTTGCTGAATGGCTTTTGTATATTGCATTAAGAGTTATGCCAGAATCAAAAGAAAGAATAGAATTGGCGTTATTTATTATTAATTATGCAACAAATCGGAGGTTGTTTAGGAAATGAAAGCCACTCCCCGTACCGTAGGTCTTATCAATAATAATCCGAAATACCTTACTTCATTCAAGTTCAAGGATTACGTATTCCCAAATGACTTCTGCCTGATTGTCGATACCCGCGAGCAACATTCGCCCC
>JAHFDG010000034.1 GCA_023249105.1 Candidatus Methanoperedens sp.
ACGCAAAGGCTAAATAATGGATAAGAACGATTTTGACTTTTCAAGCGCGGTCGCTGTACAGGAAACAGATTCGGGGGAAGCTGTCTCTACAACAAAATTCGATTTCTCTACCGCAGAGAACGTTGAAGAACCGCAAGCCCCCGTTAAAAGCCCAAGAACTTCAATTATTTCAGAAGCGGCAAATTTTATGCTAAATAAACTCCCGGCAACTTCTCAAGCCGACCAAATAAAAGCCGCATTCGATATCATCCCACATTTACCGAGTTTTAATCCTAATGAAAGCATTATTGATTATGGAGAACGGGTCGGCCCGATCTATCAATCATTATTTAAAGAGAGGGAACGAAAAAAGGTTGAGGCCGGGATAGGGGCTGTTTTGGAAACCCCTTTGCAGATGGGGCTTGCGGTTGGGGCAATTACTAATTTACCCGAAACTGTTGTTAGCATTGGAGCCTATAGCATCCTAGATCATTTTTTTAATCTTCGTCGTTTTACCGAAACGAATTTCCCGAATACGGCACCGGAAGTTAAAGACATGATTGAAATTGCAGATTTTGCTTTGAAAGGCGGATTGATCGGAAAGGGGGTATTTGAGGGCAGGAAATTTTTAAAATCGACTATGGAAGTTTTGGGCATCCCTAGAAACGCTAATATCTCATCTGACGTTATTCAAAATGTTAAAGATTCAGGGAACCTATTGCCTGAAGAAAAGACAGATTTATTAAAAACGCTTGGGATAGAAGATAAGCATGTTGACGCTTCGATATCAGGGAATTCCCCGATCAATGTCCCAACGGACAAACTGATTGAATTGGCTGATAAACCTTATTGGGAAATCGCAAAGCATGAGCTTCTAGGAGGGACGAAAGAAGAATTGGCGAAGGATTTGTTTGGGGAACCGATTCAGCCTTTGCCTAGAAAAGCATCTCAAGAACTACTTCAGAACTTAAAGAATCTTCAACAGGAAAAGGAATTGTCCGGGGCTACTTTTAAAAAGTTAAAGGATTTTGTCGGGGTTGAAAATATTAAAAAAGCCCCGGAGCCGCTTATAAAAAAGCTCATCAGTTTCGTTGAGGATTTAGACCCAAAAGATAAATTTCTTTCTACAAAACAGGTGTCCGATCTTGGAAGTATTATTAAAGATTTCCCTAACCCGGATGTAACACCGAAACGAATTGTGTTGGAAAAATTTGGGGAGAAAGAAGATATCCTTAATAAAGGGCTTGGTAAGGTAATTATGCCGGAGCTTGCCCCAACGATTGATATTAAAGAAGGTCATCCTCTTGTAAAGAAAATTGTCGAGGGCGTTTCTGAAAGAATGATTAAAGCCGAGGATATCATTAACGAAAGGAATAAAGAACTCGATAAGATCGTGACTGCCGCTGAAAAATCACGGGCCAAGCTTCTCCCATTAGATGAGAAGTTAAGACGTAAGGCATATCCCCAAAATAAGGAAATATTCCAAGCATTGAGTGGAGAGAAAATAAATCTTACGTCGGAAGAATCATCGGCTGTCTCATATCTTAAAAGCTTCTTTGCTGAAGCCAAGACCGATCTGGCGCTTGAGAAATACAGGAAAAATTATATTACTCATCTTGAACAGCCATTCATGGAAAAAATCATCACAAAAGGTTTATTTGGGGCGATAAAGGATATTTTCAGAGATACTAAACAGACTGATCTTCCTGTGGATATCCAACTTGAACTCGACAATATTATCGGGAGTGAGAAATTCTTTAAATTCGCTCTTGAACGAAAGGGGGGTATAGAGCCGTCCACGAATATCCGCAATATTGTGAATCAATACTCGCATCTCTTGGAAAGCAAGAAGGCACTTGACCAAATCCTTCCCGAAGGGCAAGCCGTTACGAAAAATCTACTTCAAGGGAAATCGGCTGTTTGGATGAAGCGATATCTTCAAAACTTGAAGGGGCGCGGACTCGATAACAATTTCAGAAACGGCCCAATGGGATGGCTCGCCAAAACAGCAGATGCAATTATTGATATTGGTTATTTGAAGATGCTAGGTTTAAATTGGAAATCTGCTGTAAAAAATATCGTTGCCGGTGAGGCAAATTCTTGGATATACCAAGATTTTAAAACTTATTTGAAAGGCAAGGAACGTTTATTCTCAAACCCTAAAAGGGCTTATGATCTAGCTACGAGATACGGAGCCTTAGAGGGGACATACTCTGATTTTGCTCAAAAAGGGATAGGTGCTCTTAAAAAATATCAAGACTTGGCAATGGTGGGCCAGAAGATAGGAGAAATTGAAATAAGATCATCTATCTTTGCAAGTGAATTAACACCTGAAGAATGGGCTTCGGGGGAAATCGCCCCGGAACGATTTTCCCATATCAAGGACGTGATCGCCAAAACGCAAGGAATTTTTTCAAAATGGGATAGCCCTCTGCTTTTGCAGACATGGTACGGCAGAATGTTTTTTCAGATGAACCGCTGGCGCATAACAAACATATCGCTCATGGCTGATATTATAGCAGGCTCTTATAAAGATATTAAAGCTGGAGAGTGGAAAACGAGAAATGTTACCCGGCTCGGAAAAGCTTTAACAGCCTACGGAGTAGGTATGTATATCAGTTATCAGTTTGCACAAGCGGGATATAAAACGGCTTCCCAAATTTCTAGGAATATGGCTCAAACCATTGACGGAGTTGTTACTTTGTTCACAGAAGGGGAATTCGCGAAAATGTTTACCGATAACCCATCACTTCATACATTGAAGGAATTTTCAAATTCTATCCAGAATCTTGCGGCATATATCCATATTCCGGGGGCGCGAAAAACAAAAGAAAAAGGAATCGAAGATACTTATATTGCTCCTGTTGAAACGGCTAAAGATGTCATAGGGGCTTTAGAAAATTAGGAAGGCCACGGATGTTTAAAATTTTGGCATATAAGACCGAGAAGATACCACCCGACGATAGCATAAATAATATAGAGGCAGAGGGTGCGGAAACCAACAATGAATAACTTTTTTCTGTTTGTCTTATTCATCACCCAAACTATACCACAGGACCAAAAAGGATTCAATGGACTCTAACGATCATGATCTTTTAATTGAGATCAATTCAAATATGAAGTTCGCTATTGAGACTCAAAGAAAGCATGAGTTAGAGGATGCGACAAAGCATTCGACGCTTGATAATTCGATTCGCGCGGCGCATAAACGGATTGACGGGCTGACGATATCCGGCATTTTAGCGATCATTTTTTTGGGGATTTCGTTATGGTTCAGGTCAAGATAAAAAAGAAAACTAAACAGGAGGATTCTATGGGCATCACGGACAAGATTATCAAGTTTTCAATCAAGAAAAACCTCAAGAAATGGATACAGGGGGGCGGGACAACGCTTGTGGCGTTAGCCGTTCCGCAGATTGCAAAGTACACGGGCGTATCCTTGACCGCAGAACAGCAGGGGATGTTATCCATTGCGGCGGCCTCGGCGATCGTGGGGCTTTCCAATTTCCTGAAACAGAAATTCCCCGGTTTGAAAGAATGGCTTTAAACGTCGAGAAGAAATCAGAGAAACCGCCTCTTTGGCTGACCCTTTTAAAGCATATGCGGATCGTTGATTTTGACTGGTCGAAAGAGGAAAAGAAGATCGAAATTGGTTTCTTTTTCGAGTGGTAAGCTTGAAACCCTTGTCCCACAAGGGATGGATGGTAGCTAAAAATAATTAAAGATTTTTATTGCACAGGACGTATTAAATGTTATACTCCTAATGAGTTAATTGATTAGTATGGTTTAAATTGCGATTTAAGCGGTTTGGAGGCTTGCATGAGAAAAAGTACGGAAAACGGTTTTTGTGAGCTTTGCGGCACTAAATTGCCAGAAAGAAGGCGTTTTTGGATGCGCTTCTGCAACGCGGAATGCCGGACGGCGAAATATTGGGAGAAACGCAAGGACAAGATTCAATCAGCCGCTTTAAAAGAAGCTAACAAAGCAATGGTAAAACAATGATCGCTCTCATCCTGGCAGGAATGATCTTGACAGGAAAAGCCTCATATTACGGCGTTGAGGCATGTAAATATAACCCTGACCCAAAATGCCCGATGGCAAATGGAGAATCACTTTATGACGTGGAAGCAAAAGGGGAAAAGTACGCGGCAATGTGGAATGTTCCTTTCGGCACAAAAGTTAAAGTCTGCAATGAGAGAAGCAAGCTCTGTACAGAATGCGTTATTAAAGATCGCGGCCCAGCTCCAAGACTTGGCAGACTCATTGATCTCTCTCGATTATCGTTTGGAGAAATTGCAGACCCAAAAGAAGGCGTGATTAACGTCACAGCGGAGGTGATTGCATGAATCTCATCATGGAAATGGATGAATTGAGTTTTGAGTGTCCTGTCAAGCTATGGGATTTAAGCATCCCGATCGTAACGCGCCGGAGATTATGCGCCCATACTGGAATCGAGAGGCGGACAAGTAGTTATTGCGTGATTGATTATTATTGCGCGTCCTGCGGGGAATGGCTTCTTGACAAGGACGTGTCGTGATGGACGCCGCGGCGTTTTACGAATGGCGCGTAAAATTTCAGCGTGATTTGGCAGAAATGACTATCCCTGAACTTCTGTCAATCAAAGAGGAAGCTTTAACGCTGGATCAAATGAAGATCATGTTTGAGGACGTTGACAGGCGGATCGAGTATTTAGAGCAAGGCTCAAAAAGCACAAAAGAGGAAATCCAGCGGTTAAACGGATGGTGGGGTTTATGACACCAAAAGAAAAGAATCGGCTTGAGAAATTAATCATCAGGTCGATTTTACAGGGCCGCACAGGATTTGCGGAAGCGGTACAAAATGAAAGGGGAGAAGACCATGATAATTGAAAGGATTTACGAATATTTGAACAAGGAAGAAAAAACGTTGAACGATGCTTTGAGATATGAGGTTGAGAAATTAGCCGGAGTATCTTTTAAGCGGCAGTTTATGACGGAAGAAAACGGGGTAAGTAAAGGCACGCTCCGTTTATCGTCTGCCGGGAAATGCGCTAGACAGCTTGCTTACGCCTATCACGGCTTCGAGAAGAAAGGGAAGGAAATTGACGCACGCGCCAAGATCATTTTCTTTCAGGGTGATCTTGTTGAATTGATGCTTTCCTCGATTGCCAAGCTTGCTGGGTGCAATCTGACAGCTACGGGGCTTAATCAAGCGGTTTGCAAGCTACAGGTTGGCGAGACGTTCATCACAGGGCATACGGACGGGCTTTTAATTGAGCCAGGAGAAATCTACCTTGTGGAATTTAAGTCCATGTCATCCTATGGCTTTGAGCGGTTTGAGAAGGGGTTTATTGATGATTCCTATATCGCTCAATACAACGTGTACATGGAGGCCTTGGGGCTTAAACGTTGTGTGTTTATTGGGTGTAACAAGGATTCGGGTGTACTCCATGAAATGGTGATTACGAAAGACCCGGTAATCGTTGAAAAGGCGAAAGCGAACTTGGCGAAAGTCATTGCCTCCACGCCTACGGCTTTACCAGATCCGCCGAAAGAGTATGGCCCGGATGAGAAGGGATTTTATACATGGAATTGCATGTACTGTGCGTTTTGGGGAATCTGTAGACCGAACGCCGAAAAGGTGCTTGTTAAAAACTCATGGAAACTAAAGGAAAAGACCAATGACGCCGCAAGAGCTGGAAACATGGCTTCTAAGACTGCCTAACGACATTTACAAAGCCAATGAGGAAGCGATCAAAGCAGAGGAAGAGTTTCAGAAAGTGAAAGCGGAATATGAGGATTCACTTGACAGCGAATATCTCAAAGGGAAAGCATCTGGAGAAAATATGACGGTCAAAGAGCTTGAGTCAATGGCAAGGCAGGTGACGCGAGAAAAGCGGCTTGCGGTCATTATTCAGGAAGCGAAAATGAAAAGCCTTAAAAACAAGGCAGATAAACTAAAGACTGGATTTGCCGCGTGCCAAAGCGCGATCAAGCTTCGGGTATCGGAACTTCAGTCAATCGGAGGATAACATGTACGCAGTTTGTGATCGTTGTGGCAACACCACGACAAAAACGAAGGTCATTACCAGCAAGAAAAACGGTGAGAAATATACGTTGGCGGTTTGTGTTGCTGGCTGTAAATCGGGGAAATGGGATTATGCCTTCTTCCCGCCGAGAGAAGATCAAAGCGGAAAGAGCCAGCCTGTAAAACAGGCCCCGCAATCAAGCGGCGGGAGTGAAGCGGTAAATATTTTGCGCTCCATTGATACACGGCTTGCAAACATCCTGAGCATTTTACAAACGAAATCCGGGCAGATTCCGGTTCAACAAAATGAAATGCAACCGGATGATGACTTTCTTGGGTAGTCTTAATAACCCCTGCGGTGGCGGCCTCTCCTTTCACCGCCTCCCGATCATGGCGGGAAACCGCAGGGGAGGAATCATAAATTATGAGCCAAAAGGATAAAATTTTAAATCTGCTGAAAGACAACCGCTGGCACAGTTTCATGGAATTATTGGCGGTTTATTACAAATACACGCAACGTATTTTTGATTTACGGGAAATCGGGCATGTGATCGAGGAAAGGCGGAGTGATTCCAATCCGCATGCTTGTGATTACAGGCTCATTTCAAAGCTTCCTGCGGAAAGTCCGGCGCCTGTGAACGCCGGCTCTGCTCGTTCTCGTAGCGCGAACAGGGCGCAGGAAACTGATTTATTTAAAACCGATCAACACGGAAATATTTATTGACACGAAAAGGAAAGGGAGTAGAATGATTCTTAATTATGAGATTCCGTCAAAAGTTTTATCAAACCGAGCCGAAAAAGATTTCATTTTTAGCTTTGCGTTAAGCCGGGTTGAGCGATTTCCTCAACGGGGCAATCCCACTTTTGACGGTGCAACCGATAGACTGGCGCAAAGCTTTATTCCTCTCGGCTCATTTTTAAAAAATCGAGCGAACGACAACATATCTTTGAAAAGAGAAGAAGGGCACTGGCATGATACCTATTCAAGCCCGTATCTGGATGCAGCCGTGACACCCCCCACGGAATACACTTCTCCTAGAAGATTGTTCAACTTTTATTTAAACCGGCATTGCCTTATAGGATGCCATATAGGGGGGGTCTGTTTAAATGACAAGAGATGAGACGGTGGGATTCTTTGAAATGATGCGGGAACATGGTGGGAGAATAAGGAAAAAGGATTTTGCAGAATTAGCGAGGATATCGAACGTCATTGATTATAAAATAGCGTTACAAGGTTTTGATGATGCTTTAAAAAGAAACATGTATGCCACACATAATGAAATAACCCGCGCAATTTGGTCTTGCCATAATTCGATTAACCAAACCCCGTCAAAAAAAGAAGCGTTTGAGTCCATGCATAATATCTTCTCAAGGATGGGGTATCAGGCATGAAAATAAACAAAATCAAAAAGGAGCGTGAAAAATGAAAGCCGTATTAGTCACAACACAATATAGGGGTGTATTTTTTGGATACATGAATAAAGGTTTTAAATTACCGAAAGAATTAACCTTAAAAAACGCCCGGAATTGTATTTATTGGTCGGCTGATTGTGGTGGGTTTTTAGGGCTTGCGGCAGAAGGGCCAAGCTCAAATTGCAGAATTGGGAAAAAGGTAAATGAATTGACTATTTTTGATATCACAAGCGTAACTCCTGTTTCCGATGAGGCGGCTAAAAAATGGGAAAGCGCAACATGGAAGTCATAACCAAAGAAATTGCACTTCGGGCAGTTCTTTTTGGGGCCTGTAAAATCCCTCAGATCGATAGAAAAATAAGTAAAATCGATCAAAGTGATCTTTTATGGGCTGAAAAAATATTAACGCAGGGAGAAAGGAAATTGTTTTTAAGACCGTTATGGACTTTCTCCGGCTACGGCTACGGCTCCGGCGACGGCTACGGCTACGGCGACGGCTCCGGCTCCGGCTACGGCTCCGGCGACGGCTCCGGCTCCGGCGACGGCTACGGCTACGGCTACGGCTCCGGCGACGGCTACGGCTACGGCGACGGCTCCGGCTCCGGCGACGGCGACGGCTCCGGCTACGGCGACGGCTCCGGCTACGGCTACGGCGACGGCTACGGCTACGGCGACGGCGACGGCTACGGCGACGGCGACGGCAAAGGTTTAATTACCAAAGCTTTAGACTTATGAAAATCCGAATTGATCCCTTAGACATGAGGAAGAAGCAATGAGAGAAGAAAAAATGCTTCAAAGGCTCATGTTTCTGGATTTAAAAAAACTCCAGAAGAGAACGGATACCGCCTTCCAGCTTTTGCGAAGGATGCAGGAAGCGGATAAAAACGGGGTTGTCAGATGTATCTCTTGCAATGCCTATGGGTTTTACAAATCGTTCGACGCCGGGCATTTTATCCAGCGTCATCATCTTGGCGTGAGGTATGAGCCTTTAAACGTCTGGCCGCAATGTAAAAAATGCAACGATCATCTGCATGGAAATCACGCAAAGTACAGGGATGGACTCAAGAAAAAAATAGGCGTTGATGGTGTTGACCATTTGGAGGATATAAAAGATAAACCTCCGTATGGGCCTGGGGCAAGTTGGCGGGATTGGTGTATTGAAATATTGATTCACGCAAAAAAGAAAATTAAGGAATTTAAATGCAACTCCTAACCTTCAAACAAACCGTAGCCTATCTGCAATTTCATCCGGCGAAATTGTACAGAGGAGAACTTATGACCCCCGAAGAACTTGAGAAGATGGCAGAAGATATTGTTGAGAAAATTGATGAATGGGAGGAGGAATATACCCACTCATATGCTTACGATTGGATCGAACAAGCCCTTCTCGCCGTCCAGAAACAGACGAGGGAAGATTGTGAAAGTATTGCTGAAAGTTTGCATGAGTGGAGTCAAGAGGATGTGCCTAAAGGGCATGAAATTTACGGGTATCGAAAAAATGTAGAGAAAGCCATCCGAGAAAGCGGGGAGAAGAAATGAAGACTTGTTTTGTGTGCAAAAGGAAGTATGACGGCTATGGGAATAACGCACAACCTTTAAAGAAAGGCCAATGCTGTGATTTCTGTAATGCAACGAAAGTGCTTCCTGCGAGGATAAGAGAGCATTTTAATTCTAGGAGAAAGAAACCATGACCCCCGAAGAAATCTCTAAGATGGCGATAGAATTGGTTAATATGTTTTATCCGTACGAGCCAACTGGCACTTTAGAGGTAGCGCGATATAACGATAGAGTAAATCGTGTTAAGCAATCCCTTCTTACCTTCCAGAAACAGACGAGGGAGGAAGATGCGAGCATTGCTGAAATAACAAGCTTTGATCGGATTTGTGACAGGCATGAGGGGGAGATACGCACAACCTATCATGGCTGTTCAGAAATCGCGAAAGCCATCATGGAAAATGGCGCTAAATGAATCAGTGTGATAACTGCCAGAAGCTTGAGAAGGAAATCAAAAACAAAGATTCAGAATTGTTTAAGCATAAAAATGCAACTTTAGAAATAATAAAATACAGTTGGAGAATAAAAGCTAAACTCGAAGCCCTCAAACGACAAGCGGAGAAAATGGAAAAGGCCATTAAATTTTGCAAAGACATTGCCGAGGAGGAACATGGTTTTCAATCACAAGGTGTCGGCGCTGAATGCGCATTGAAACACATAATACGGAAATCTCTCGAAGTCCTTTCCTCATGGCAGAAATTCAAGGAGGCGCGGGGGAAATGAAGCTTGAGATTGTGGTGAGGAAACGACGTGATTAAGACTATCAAGGGGCTTTTAATCTGCCTTGTGACGGCATCGTTAGCCGCCTTATTCGAGGGTACTGTCCCGCACCAAGAAAAGCACTCATGGCTTTGGTACTACAAAGAACATTTCAGGCAATGGATGGCGGGAAAATGAAAATACTCAAAATACTATGGGTGAGCTTTCTATTTTCTTCTGCCTCTCTGATTTTAGGATTTGTTCTTTACATGCTTTTTAAATATTTATTTTCGGTTAACGCTCTATTGGGAACTTTCTGCGTTCTTTTTTTAAGCTGTTTTTTTCTTGGATTAGCAGCGGAATATAAAAAATGATTAGCGGCCGTGTCACATTATAATAAAAAACATCGGTGCATCGTGGGCAGGGTATCGAGCAGCCGCTAATGCAGAACAGCCAATAAAACAAACTTGAACTGCGCGGGGGAACAGCTTGAAACAAAGCTTGAGAAGTCAAGGACTGAACCTGCGATTGGCTGTTCTAAAAATGATTGGCGGCTGTGGCGGAATAGGTAGACGCTACGGAAGCTAGACGTACTTAGGGCAGGTGACGCTTTGGGAACGGAGCAGGATTGGGTACGTTATGCCGGGTGCAAATCCCGGCCAGCCGCTAAAAATTGGAGGCAAGAGAATGACTAATGCTTTACTTCTTTTGATAGCTGATCGAGATTGTCCGGGGCATAAGCATCGGATAAAAGGAATTGAATTTAAAACGGGCGTGTGGAATAACGCGGAAGGAAGATATGTTGACGGCCCCGGAAGTTACGGAGAAGCCGTAGTTGAATGCATAAACAAAGAGGCAAAGGCATGAATCATGTTTCAACAAAAGAATGAAATGTTCAAAACAGTATGTGAGCTTTACGGCCATTGTTATTGCCAATTCATTTATGTGCCCATTTCTGGGGCAGAATCAATTTCGGTGACATTTAATCATTCTCAATGCTGTATCTGCGGACACCGTAGAAAGTTATGAATGAACACGAAAAGGTTATTCATCTTTATTCACGTCGTGATTTTATTATGCTTACCCCACCAGTCTTTAAGAGCGACGGAAGAATCAAGACTCCGGCCACTGGGTACTTCCGAGTCTGCCAATGTCCTAAACGCTCTAAGGTCAGAGCTTCGCGCCACCGAAAACTTCGAGACACTAATAAGACGGGCAAGAAAAGAGTTAAGCAGGTACATCCTGATCGTAAATACTCAAAAGTTAAGGAACCCAGAGCAGGGGGAACAGTTATTCGATAGGCTCTTTGATCTCCGGCTTTGGTTCAACACGATTCACCCGGACAATAATCAGGAATACAGAAGATGGCGGGAAGTGAAGGATGGGATCATGTTACTTCTGATGCAAACAGCACGGGAGATTTTAGAATTAGATAGGCATGGAAGCTATGATTATAAAGATTGGGGAATTCTGGCATCAGCAAGAAGGTATGTTGTGAAACTCCGGGCTATCACTTTGAAAGAGATAACGAATCGGCAACTCCTAGAGGATATGATGGATGGACTTGAAGATGCCACAGATTTTATCGCTGGAGTGGACATCGACGAGTACAAAGAGGAATTTGAGTTTGTGTACGCGCAGATAGTTTCAACGGCCCAAAATGTGACGGCGAGAATTGTGGAGCTTGAACATGAACGAAGTGAGATTAGAAAGGCGGCATGAATAAAATAACTGTTGGCGATGAAGTCTACGCAATTTTAGTGTTACAAAAGAAAGCAAAAAAAGGCACGACCTGGATCGGCGAACCTTACGAACCTTTGCAAGGGTCGATCATGAAATACGAAAAAGGTAAGGTATTCAGGCTTCACAGGCACATATTAAACCCGCGTATGATCCAAAGAACGCAGGAAGCGTTTGTCGTCATTTCCGGCAAGATAGAAGTGGTCATGCATGACAAAAACTTTAAACCGATTGGGTCATTACAAGCCTCAGCCGGGGATGCGATTTTTATTTACCGGGGGGGGCATGAAGTGAAAATTATTAAAGATGCTGTTCTTTATGAGATCAAAGCCGGGGCGTACACTTACGTTTCAGACGATAAAGAGTTTAAAAATGATAAGAGTTAGCGAGCCTTTGCTCCTCGGAAACGAAAAAAAATATTTGTGCGAAGCTATCGACGAGGGCGAAGTCTCAAGCGGCGGGAAGTTTGTCAGGCAATTCGAGGAAGCTTTTGCAAAGTGGTCAGGTAATAAATACGCGGTGGGCGTCTCAAGCGGGACAGCGGCGTTGGAAGCGGCGATTTGGGCTTTAGGGCTTCGTGGAATATCCGTACCTTCGGGAACGATCATAAGCTGTTATGTTGCGGCAATTCGTGCCGGGACAAAAGTTTTGTTAAGAGACAACGGAACAAACCCAAAACATGTCCATTTTATGCGCTGTCATCTATTCGGGGAGTTTGACGATTGCGGGGGGTTGTGGAACGTTGACGACCTTTCGCAGTATTGGAAACCCTATACCGTCCCCGATGTCGGATGCTATTCGTTATACGCCAATAAACTTGTTACGTCCGGTGAGGGCGGGGTGATTGTCACAAACCGCGAGGCGATTTACGAACGGTTAAAGTCATACCGGAACCTTTGTCACGGGGATGAACGGTTTATCCACGATGATCTTGGTTATAATTTCAGGATGTCAAACGTGCAGGCGGCGGTTGCATTAGCTCAATTAGAGCAGATTGACAAATTCACCGAGATCAAACAAAGGAACAGAGATTTATATTTGAAATATCTACCGGAAGATATCGCCCCTAAATTCAGGTTTGAAGTTCCGTGGATGTATTTGGTTTATTATCACGGGGACGCCGGGGAAATAGTCAAGAAACTGCAAGAGCTGGGCATTGAGTCCCGCCGCTTCTTTTATCCTATTCATCGGCAGAGTTTTATTAATGTGAAAGGTGACTTCCCCAAAGCGGATGATTTATGGGGGCATAGTTTTTATTTACCCAGCGGGTTAACACTGACGGAGGGTGAGATCATTCATGTTTGCAAAATGCTACAGTCAATATTATGAGCTGTTCAATTCTGACAAGCCCTACAAAAAAGAAATAGAATTTGTTTACAAATGGGCCGGGAACCCTTCAAGGATTTTAGATATCGGTTGCGGTACGGCGAATTACTGGCAGCATTTCCCGCACGATTGTTTTATTGTCGGGATTGACAGCTCGAAGGAAATGATTGCGGCTTCAAAGCATAAGAACAGGATACTTCACCAGAACGTATTAGAAGGTTTTAAAAGGACATGGTTACAGGTCGGATTAGTCACGGCTTTATTTGACGTTATAAATTACATCCCAGATCATTCATGGTGGAAAGATTTACCGCTTCAGAAAGGCGGGCATTTTATATTTGACATTTTTAATGAATCTATGGTAAAAAGGGATGGATTTCGAGCAACTAAGAAAACTATCGGTAGTATAAGCCGGATGATTTCGCCATTAAATTATGATGGCAAAAAGATTATTTTAGAAATTAAATTTGGAGGCAATGGCTTAAAATTACAAGAATTACACACTATGTATATCTGGAGTGAAAAAGATATTGAATCATTTTGTGGGCGAGAATTTGGGATTGTAGAGGTTAAAAATACGTCGACATGGCAACAGTGGTGGAAACTCCAGAGAAAATAAAATTTGGCAATGCATATCACAAAAGGTGGAGGGCTTTGCATCCAGAATCAGTTAAAAAAAGCGCGATTAAATTTAGGCGGAAAAATAAAAAAATATTAAAAATATATCACCAAGATTGGTACCAAAGAAATAAAAAAAAACATGACGATAGATCAAAAGAATATGTTAAAAAAAATCCATGGGGGAGGCATTATAATAATGCAAGACAAAGATGCGTTAACCCAAAAAGAAAAGACCGAAGCAGCTATAAAGGTATAAAATTTTTGATGACTGTTGAAGATTTCAAGTTTTTATGGTTCCGAGATAAAGCCTTTAATCTTCGGAGGCCGAGCATAGATCGGGTTAATCCTAGGGGAGATTATATTATATCAAACTGTCGTTTTCTTGAGATGAGAGAGAATTGTCAAAAAAAATAGCTCTTTTGCATCGGCACACAAAAGACCGTATCTGCGAGACGAACGCGGCGTTCCCATATTTGGCTGAAAAAGGAATGGACGTTTTGACGTTTAAAAATTTTAACCGTTTAAGTGGATTCGGGAAGTTTTGGAAGTCTCTTTTCTGGATTATTTACGCTCCGTTTCTTGTGATGGGAAAAGGCTACGACGTGGTGTACTGTGACGACAGCTATCCGTTTTATCCCGCCCTTGTAAAACTCGCTTCCCCAAAATCAAAAGTTATCATCCGGTTAGGTGATTTTCATCTGATGTATTATTACTCTGGGTTTGTTTATAAAATCCTGCATTATATCGAGAAAATTTGTTGGGGAATGGTTGACGGGATAATCGCTATTTCATGGGACATGGCGAATTTGATAAGGAAAGAAACAGGGCTGAAAGTGGATATTGCGCTTGACCCGGTTGATTTAAAAGAATTCCTGCCGCTGAAATCTACTTATAACCCTGAAACTATGTTCCCTATTGTTATGACTCATGGGGTGTTAACAAAAAACAAAAATGTTGATCTTGTTTTAGAAGCGGCGCGTTTTTTACCTGACGTACGATTCTGGATTATCGGGGACGGGCCGGACAGGAAACGGCTTGAAGCTGACAAGCCCAGAAATGTCTGGTTTTTTGGTTGGCGGTTTATGGACAGAATAAAATATTATATTAAAGATTGCAATGTGGGGCTAGCTTTGAGAAGCGATAACCCCGGCAATGATTACGTTGTCACTTCTCCTTTTCTTCAATACGGTTCAATGGGGAAACCTTGTCTTGTGACTCGGCGGAAAGTTTTTGGAGATTATGAATGGCAATTTTCTGGGGTTGATGAAATGGTCGAGAAGCTGAAAGTTCTTTTGGGCCATCCAGAAGAAGGCGAGAAATTGAGGGAATATGTGATTAAAAACCACGATGCGGAAAAGATTGCGGGAGAGATATGGGGGATTTTGAATAATTAGGCAAGGCTCGGCGGGGTTCGGCGAGGCAGGGTGTGGCGCGGCGGGGTTGGGCTCGGCTTGGCTGGGTGTGGCAAGGTTAATTTATAACTTTAAAACAACGAAAGGATGAACATGAAAAAGCTGAAAGTTAGTATTAAAGGCACAAGGGATTTGATTATGCATAACGGAAGGCTTGCGAACCCGCTAGACCCTTGGACGAGAGCGGTTAAAGCCGTGATTGAGAAGAAAGATAAAACTGATAAGGGTTTGATTGAGCTTATGAGAGTAGAGGCAAGAGCAAGCATTTACGAAACAGAAAAAAAAGAAGTTGGGCTCCCTGCTGAAATTGTTTACGCGTCGATTCTGGAGGCCGCCAGAGTACGTAAATTAGGAATGAAAATTGAAAGGGGGGTTCGGTATGATCCTATTACGGAACCTCTATTTATAAATGGGAAAATATTTAACGCTGATAAGTTCATAGAAGACCCGAAAAATATTTATTATGTTTCTGTCGGGAATAGAGGCAATCGGGTAATGAGATCGCGACCAATTATTAAAGGAGAATGGAGGGCGGATTACGAATTTGAATTAGATCAAAACATTTTAAACATTGAATCGTTTGTTGAAATTCTGGTGTACGCTGGCCCGTATATAGGGCTTTGTGACAGAAGGCCTTTATATGGGACGTACAAAGGGGAGGTCATAAAATGACGATTTATCAACAAATTAGTGACTATCTAATAAATAATCCTAAAAAAGAACCTGAAGATATTGTGAAAATGATTATGGATCACAACGCAAAGAAAGAATTTTATCCATTAGTCCTTAAAGCTGTTGTTGACGAAAAAAGGATGTTAGCCAGGGCTAAAGAGGAGAAAATATTTAATAAAATGGTGGATGAAATGAGCATTGATGTTTCTGATGCTCGTATGTATAGCGAGAATTTTGAAAGCTCAAGTTATTCGACATTTGAAAGTCTTATGGATGCGGAATTCAAGATAAGGGGGAATGACTATATCAAATGGCGTGATGCGACCATTGAAGACCATGAGCGTTACATTGAGGCCTTGAAAGTGCAAATAATGGGTTGTGAAAGGAACGTCAGACTTCACCAGAAAGCGATTGAAAAAATAAGAAAACATGGCGTTACTTGTTTGAACGAAGTCCCTAAAAAAGATTTAGTTTTAATTTAAGTTGAGGCGTGGCCTGGCGATGTTTGGCCAGGCGAGGCCGGGCAAGGCTAGGCAAGGCTAGGCAAGGCTAGGCGAGGAACATATTAAAAATGAGGAGTTATTATGGCAAATCCTAAAGCAAGCATAGTCATTTTGAGCAAGAACCCGCCTCAAGCCTTGATTGAGCAATTGAAAGCCCAGACCTTTCAGGACTTTGAAATTGTCTATGCGAGGGAGAGAGGCATTTTATTTGCCATGAATTTAGCATTAGAGCGTTGTAGGGGTGAGATCATGGTCAGGATCGACGATGATGTTTCTATCCCCCCAAAATGGCTAGAATCGCTTTTAAAGCCCTTTTCTGATCCTGACGTTTGCGGGGTGACTGGCCCAACTTTTGTTCCCAAAGACAGGCGCAACAACCGGGACAGCATCCGCTATGCTGAAAACCCGCATTGGTTTCTTAAATGGCTTTATGATAACGGGAAGTTCATGCCAGCCGGGATCTATAAATGCGGGTGTGTATCGTATGACTCCAATTACGAGGAAAGATTTAAAGAGAATTATATCCATTTTAGTTATGAGCCGGATCATCTTGAGGGAACGAATTGGGCGATGCGGACGGAACTGATACGGAAAGTCGGCGGGTTTGACAAGAAATTTGATGGGGTATGTGAATGGTTCGATGATGACGTGACGTTTAAAATCAAGAAGCTAGGATATCGGTTAGCCTATCGAGCCGATGCTTATCTCTATCATCTTCTTGAGAAGGGTGGTCATTTCAACGAACGGTTCGAGGGATGGGGCCGGATCAAGAATTTCTTGAGGTTCCATATTCGGCATGGCAAATTTCATCCCAAGATGGTTTTGTATCTTTTGGTTTGGTGGGGGTATTTTATTTCTAAGAAATGGGGGATAAAAAATGACGCACGATGAGGCTATTAGTAAGATGCTGGGGCGTAGGCTGATAAAAAAACACTATGATTTTTTAATAAATTATAATCCAGATGTTTGTTATACGGTGCTGGCCAAAAAATCCGGATTTTCCTATTCCTCAATACATGGGATGATTGAGGAATATGGATTAAAGCATAGAGATATTAAAAAGGCAAGAAGAAGCAAAAGAAGAAAATATGATAAACCGGAAACCCAATATAGGTTAAATAATTGGGATGAAAAGCTTACGTTAGAACAATTAGCAGATAAATTTGGTGTTTCTGTTACAACGTGTTGGAATTTGGCTAAAGATAAACATCTAGAATTTAGAAGATTAATACCAGAAAAACGCGAAATGAAGCTTAAAAGAGATAGGATCAAGACTTTGGTTAGACAAGGAATAAGATTACAGGAAATAGCTAGATATATTGGTATTTCAAGGGAAAGAGTAAGGCAGATAGTCGAAGGCGTATAAATAAAGATGCAAAAAATATCGGTCATAATCCCAACCATGAAAGGGAGAGAAGAGCTTTTAAAAAAGCTTCTTTCGACACTTCCTGATGATTGCGAAAAGATCGTTGTCGATGACGAAGATTTACTCTTGGCAGCTAAAAGGAATAAGGGGGCGAGACAGGCAAAAGGGGATTATTTCCTTTTCATCGACGATGATAATTACCTGAAAGAATTTTCAATATCTGAAATGCTGAAAGCCTTTGATGGAACTATTGGAGTCATGGGAATGACCGCCTGTTACCACGATAAGAAAATGATTGTTGCAGATGGTGGATCGGACAGGAATTATCTAACAGGGTTTACTTATGGCGTTGGAACAAACGATAAAATATCAGACTGGAACAAAAAAGGAATTTATACCGTTGACGAAGTTGCGAACGCTTTTATGATCCCGCGTCATGTATTTGACGAAGCCGGCGGGTTCGATGAAGAAAACTTCCCGATTGATTTAGACGAAGCTGATTTATGCAAAAGAATAAAAGACATGGGGTATTTGATTGTAATGAACCCAAAAGCTATTTGCTACCACCGATCGAACACGTATTCACCAATTCCAAATTTCAGGAGGCCAATCAGTGCGTACCATCTTTCAAGGAATATCATCTTGTATCAGGGAAAGCATCTTAATGCTTTATCCTATTTCGTGTTTTGTGTTGTTTTCCTTCCTGTACGTCTTTGTTTTTATACAGCTTCGCTTATTTGGTATAAAAACTTTCAAATGATTCCGCACATGATAAGGGGGTTTTGGGATGGATTACGATGTCGTCGAGAAAATCCATATCAGCAAAAATTGTGAAAAGGTAGGGGCGTTTTTATACGATCCTGAAATTGACGGGCTGTATCATGAAAGCCCTTGGCCTTTCCCTGTTCAGATCGGGATAACGCATGGGTTGACTCGATGTCAAGTCACGCCGATGTTTTTAAAGCTCCCGTTTATTTTAAAGGGCTGGCTCAACGAGCAAATCCTTCTTCGGATGATCGAGCTTTTGCGGCTTGTCGGGCAGGGAAAGATTTTGATGCATAGCAGTTGCGTTGACAATACATTGATCGTCGGATTCCCGAATTCGGGCAAGACGTATCAGACTTATAAAAACGTCTCAAACGGGGGGAAGCTGATCTCTGAGGAATATACAATTCTTGAGATTGAAAAAGATGGGGTGGTTGCTTCGCCGTATAAACCCGTCATGCGTACTTGCTTTTCAGGCCGCACGCTTAAAGATTGTAAAATTGAGACTTCTTTTTATGAAAAAGCATGGCTTGCGGCGGCGAATTTAAGAGCGTGGGCTTTCCCGTTCATGTACGAAGGAGTGATCTGGAAAGAGATCCCGGCAACTGGGAATACGTCGCTTATCAAAAAGATTGTTTACGGCTCAACGGGCAGAGAGATTAAGGATTGGAAAACTTTCGCAATCCTTTGCGAGAATGAATTCCCTTTTATGGCGAGTGAATTTTTACAGGCTTATGCGGTGGCATCCGGCTTTGACATTTTAGGAATCCAGAAACGGCAGAGAGAATTGATAAAAGAAATTATTGATAAAGTTTATGGTGGCCAATCTTAAGCATACTTATCCCCAACCATCTTGAGCCGCAGATTGAAGCCTTTGTCCAAGAAATAGAAAATCTTGGGGTTTCAAGTGAGATCATCATCTGTATGGACAGGGGGAGCCGTGGGAAAGGATGGGCATTAAGAGAAGCATTTAAAGTGTCGAAAGGGGATTTGGTTTCTTTTATTGACGGAGATGGTGATTGTTGTGCTAGAATGTTGCTTAGACTTTTGCCTTTCGCAGAAGATTTCCCTGTGGTTGTAGGGTCGAAACGTATTACAAAATCGCCTTTAAGAAGAAAGATAATGACTCATGTTACAAGATGGTGGTTCCGCCTTCTTTTTGGAGTAAAAGTTGATACTCAGACTGGAATTAAAATATTCCATAGAGAAGCCCTTGAAAAACTTGAAAATGGTTGGGCATGTGACGATTTTTTATTTGACTTGGAAATAATAGCAAGATTGCAGAAATTAAATGTAAAAATGGTTGAAGTCCCGGTAGAGGTTGAAATCAAACGGCAGGTATCATTAAAAACAATTTTTTTGATTGCTTGGGGGAGCATATGTCTACGATTAAATTTATTATTAAAAAAAGAATAGGCCGCCCAAAAGATAAAAATAATTGGGTGGAAAGAATATGTAAAGCCTGTGGTTTAAAATTTATGGCCCGGCGATGTTATACAAAACGCGGGCAAATGAAATATTGTTCCGCAAAGTGCGGGTACCAAAATAAAGGAGAAAGGAATGGCCGTTGGAAAGGAGGCCGAAGTATAGATAATGGATACATTAAATTATATTCGCCAGATCATCCGTTTAGAGATTATGCAAATAATGTTATGGAACATCGTCTGGTTATGGAAAAACATCTTAATAGATTGTTAAAACCAAAAGAAATTGTCCACCACATCAATCATATAAAAACAGACAATCGAATTGAAAATTTAGAATTATTCGGCAATCAGTCTTTACATCGTAAAGCGCATATTAAAGAAAAGCATGCCTAAAGTCTCAATAATAATCCCATGTAAAACAAAAGATTATTACGCGAAACGTTGTATCAAGGCATGTAAGAAATATTGTCCTGATGCCGAGCTTCTTGTCATAACTGACAAAATATGTTCCGGGCATCCCGCCGGGAAAAGGAATTATGCGATGAGGATTGCAAAAGGGCATATTTTCGCTTTTATCGATTCTGATGCGTACCCATCGGAAGACTGGATGAGAAACGCCCTTTATTGGCTTAAAGTGTTTCCTGCTGTTTGTGGGCCGGGAGTCTTGCCTCCCGATGCTCCTTTCAGGGAAAAAGTCGCGGATCAAGTGCATAAATGGATGTTTTGCCCTTACCGCGTGATTCCGCAAAGCGCAAGGACGGTACGCTGGCATCCCACATTTAATTTAATCGTCTGGAAAGAATCTGCGTCTCAGTTTGAGGATTATCTGACAGGGGAAGATGATAAATTTTGCTCTAACATTGAAGAAGGTATATTTTATCATCCTGACATTTTGGTTTATCATAATAGACGCGGCATATTCAAACCGCTATGGAGTCAATTTGGGGTATGGGCGAGGCACAAAGGCCATTTTCAGAGACTTGCGTTTGTGGCGTGGCTGACAACGTTATGGGTGTACGCGGTTAATTTTGTGATTGGGTTTTTTAAAAGGAGGCTGTCTTGAAGGCGCTTGTGACAGGGGCTTTAGGGTTGGTTGGTTCCGAAGCTGTCCGCTATTATCTAAACAACGCCTGTGAAGTGATTGGGGTAGATAACGACATGCGAAAACACTTTTTCGGGGAAGATGCGTCCGTTGCAAAAAACAAAATAGATCACGGCAATTACAGGCATTTTGGAGTTGATATTTCAAAGATTGAGGGATTATTCGAGAACGAAAAGCCGGATGTAATTATTCACGCGGCGGCACAACCGAGCCATGATTATTCCGCGCAAAACCCGTTACTTGATTTCGGGATTAACGCTTATTCGACGCTTATGCTTTTGGAAATGGCAAGGAAACATACGCCGGCCGCGGTGTTTATTTATCTTTCGACGAATAAAGTTTATGGGGACAGGCCGAATGAGTTTGATTTTCAGGAATTTGATACTCGCTATTCGATCCCTAGGCAGAGTAAGGCTGTTACTGCTTCCACTTTGGGATTTAACGAGTCTTTGAGTATTGATTTTACGACGCATTCCCCTTTCGGAGTTTCAAAGCTGGCGGGTGATTTATACGCGCAGGAATACGCCCGGTATTTTGGGCTGAAAACTGGTATTTTCAGATGTGGCTGTATCACGGGCGCAAGACATGCCGGCGCAGAACTTCACGGATTTCTTTCCTACATGGTAAAATGTAAAAAAGAAAATAAGCTTTATACGGTCTATGGTTACAAAGGCAAGCAAGTAAGGGATCAGCTTCATGCCTCGGATTTGGTTCGTGCGATTGACTGTTTCGTGCGTAACCCAAAGCCGGGCGAGGTCTATAACATGGGTGGGGGCCGCCAGTGTAACGTTTCGATTCTTGAAGCGTTCGATATGCTAAAAATGAAAAAATGGGAGTATGTCGGTACCCCAAGGAAAGGTGACCACAAATGGTATATCAGCGATACTAAGAAATTTGAAAATGATTTCCCTGAATGGAAACGGCGATATACTCTATATTCGATATTCGGAGATTTAATGGGATGAGCGGAATCCCCCCGGCTCCACAGCCTAAAATAAGCGATTCAGATTTTGAACCTTGGGCATATCGGGATCTTGTCAAGAAAAGATTGGAGTACAAATTGCATAAAAAGTTTAAGGAAGCCGATGAAATCAGGGATTATCTTTTAAGTCTTGGGATTACGATCGAAGTTGATGGCATTTATTCATTGTGGGGGCCAACGGGGGGATTTTCTAGAGTGGAAACGTCTATATGAGATACCTTTTCCCATTAAACCCCTATAACCAGCAACGGTAACTATGAATACAAAAAAATGCACTAGATGTAAAAATGTGAGAGACGTTAAGTTTTTCTATTTCTACAAAAAAAGGAAGGTTTACAGGTCTAACTGCAAGCCGTGCTACAACGAATGGTCTAGAGAATACGGTAAGCAAAAAGAAGTTAAGGAGAGAAGGAACGAAAAGTACAAAAAGTATGGTAATAAAAATCTAAACAAGTGGCTTTCGTGCATTCCAAAAGAGACAAATTGTGAAATATGCGGGGTTAGATTGGTTTTTAACAGCAGAAATTCAAATACAAGCATTCATTTTGACCACACGCAAGAGAATTGCGATATTAAAGTAAGCCCAATGACATGGTTAATCCGTCGAGCCTACAATGAGATCAACAAGAAAATATGGCTAAGGTGTAACTTTGGGTGGCTTTGTGGAAAATGCAACCGCGCACTCCCAACAATTGGGAGAGAAAAATGGTTGAAGAAAGCCTTGCAATACGCAGAGAGAAAAAATGAGAGTTCTTTTTAAAGACAGCCCTTATCACGGTCAAAGGCAATTCCAGAAACCCGCTTGGATTTACCCTGCTCATCTCGCGGCCTACGCGACCAATTTGAGAAACCAAGGGGATGAAGTTTCTTGGTTAGGTAAAGACGATGGAAGTTTCGATAAGGTTATTGAATCCGACCTTGACATTGATGTCGATTTTGAGAACCTCCCTTTCCCAGATAGAGTTTTCACAAATGCTAAAGCCCCGAAGTACCTTTCATACGGAAATTATAAGAAAAAACCTGCCACGCACTATCTGTCCTCAAACCTTTGTTGGTGGGCTGGGAAGAAAGGCTGCGTTTTTTGCGTAGATTCCGAAAGAATAATTAATGGCGAGAAGCGTGGGGTGAGGGCAGTAGACCATGTAATGACTGAAATTGAGAATTGCGCGAGCCTTGGTTTTAAAGAAATGTTTGATGATGCTGGGACGATTCCCATAAACGCTTGGTTGGAAGATTTATGCAACGCCATGATAAAGACGGGTCTAAACAAGCGCATGATGTTGGGATGCAATTTAAAGCCAATAAAGCAGAATTTTAAATTGATGAAGAAGGCAGGTTTTAGATTTATCCTTGTTGGCTTGGAGTCTGCGAACCAAAAGACTATTGACCGTATTCAAAAAGGCCAAAGGGCTGATAAAGTCATCGAGAATTTCAAAGCTATGTCGGATGCAGGGTTAGAGCCTCACGCCACAAGTATGCTGGGATATGAGTGGGAGACCCACGAGGACGCAATGCGGACTGTAGATTTGATTTATTTCCTGTTACGGAAAGGCTATATCAAGACCGCGCAGGCTTCGGTATTCATGCCGCCGAGAACGGCCCCGCCCAAAGATCATCCAGCGCAAAAGTATGTACAAAAGATTTACGACGTTTATAAAAAGCCTTGGTACTGGTGGAAGAAAATAACGGATGTCAGATGTCTTGAGGATGTGACGTATCTTTTAAAAAGATTGAACCATGTCAAACATGCTGAATAGGAGGTGTAAAATGAAAAAATGGTTATGGGAATATAGTGATGCGATTATGTTTTTTGTGTTTGTTTCTCTTGGCTTTGCAGCTTTGATTTTAATGGCTAAAATCTCATAAAGACGGCTGATGAATGAGGGCGATCAATGGAGAGAATCTTCTGGATAATATTTGTTAATTTTGCGCTTTACTGCAAGGTTTTAAAGCATAAGTTTGTATCAGATGACTTTACCGTCTGGAAAAATCCGCCGCCAGTCAAGAACGCATGGCATAAAGCTTGGTTGCGGTTTATTGGGGCCGCAAAGTTCCAAAGTCCATGCCCTCGGATTTTGAAATATAACGGCAAATGGGTGCTTGCGATTATCAAGACGGAATGGCTAGAGCATTTTATAGCGTTATTAATTCATATTGCTATCTGCGTATCAATCTATTTTGCGTTTGGGGCGAGCCGGGCCGCTTTTATCGCGGCCCTGCTTTACTCGACAAACCCAGTGAACAACCAAGGCACGATCTGGCCGGGGGGGAGGGGGTATGCGCTCCCGATTCTCTCGCTAATGCTGGCAATGGCTGTGCCTATCCTTTCGCCTGTCCTGCTTTACTTTTGTTCATGGTTTACCATCGGATTCTTTGCGCCTCTTGCGTTGATTGGCTCGTCAAGGTGGTATCTTCTTGGGCTGATGCCTGTCATCTGGTGGCTTCATTCCCGCAAATACACAACCGCGATAAAGCTAAAGCAGAAAACAGAGACTTTCGACGAAGATAAGAAAATGAATTTCAACAAGGTGATCGTATTCTTTAAGACCTACGGATTTTACCTTGTGTTATGCCTTATTCCTTTCAGGATAACTTTTTATCATAATTTCCTGCAATCAATGGCGGGGAATGACATTATGAAGAAACGAGCTCATTCGATGGATAGATATTTTTGGGTCGGGTTACTGGCATGGTTTGGCACGTTTGTTTATGCCGCGCTTCATTGGGGGCCGTTAGCTTGGGCTTTCTTAGCGTTCTTAATTGCTATCTTGCCGTTTTGTAATGTTGTCCGCGCAAATCAAGAAATTGCGGAACGATTTGCATGCATGCCGAACGTGTTTTTAATGTTCGGTTTGGCGCAAGTGATTAGCTCATATGATGTTATAGTTACAGCGTTTTTAGTGTTTTATGCGACGCGTGCGTGGTGGACGGTTGGGTTATACCGAGACGAATACTGGATAACCGAAATGGCGGTGGTTGAAGACCCTCATGCGTGGTGGGCGTGGCATTGCCGGGCTATGAAACGATGGGACACGCAAAGCTACAAAGAGGCGCTTATACTGTGGGTGATGGCGAAACTGATATCCCCGAAAGAATTTAAGATATTGATGAATATTGCGTCTTGTCTCCGGCTGTTAGGTAACAGCAAAGAAGCTGACGAATATCTGGCACTTGCAGAAGCGAACATCATTGCCGGGCAGGAAGTGGAAGCGCAAAACTATATTGCTGAACATCGGCGCGGGAAACTCCCGATTTTACTTTAAAAAACTTGCATTTAAAAATTGCATGTGTTAAATTTGAAAAGGAAATTACATGGCTGACATTAAGACACGCGGCTTCAATGTTTTTGCGATCAACGACGAAGTGATATTCAACCGGCTTGGCAAGAAAGTGATTGCCAAATGCCGGGATGGATCGTTTTCAGAATCGGACAGCGTTGAATCGAATTTACTTTATGAAATCCTCAAAGCGTTAAAGAAGAAATGAACACCACTGAACGCGAAAAAACAATCAAAGAATTATTCGTTGGAGAATGTTGGGGATATTTGCGTAAGAATTTCTCCAAGTTTAATCAGACCAACAAGATAAAGATTGCTTTGGAGCTTTGCAAAAAAGATATTCCGCAAGAAGTGAAGGGCAGTTATCAAATAACCCAAATGCCGGTGATCCAGATGATGATATCTGATGAGGCGCATCCAATAAAACTGGAGTATAAAATTGGAGCGTCTCCTTTTACCAAAGATACTGGATATCCCTCCGAAATTACTACCACTCCTTGAGAAGTTTAACGATTATCGTTATGTCATCATCAAGGGCGGCAGAGGCGCGGGGAAATCGCAAGCGGTCGGACGATTTGTTCTTTATCTTTGCGAGAAATATAGGTTAAGGACCGTCTGCGGGCGAGAGACGCAGAACAGTATCAACGAGTCAGTCTATTCCCTCCTTGCAGACCTTATCCGAGAATATCAGCTTAATTTTGAGATAGCCGCATCACGAATCACCGCAAGACCCACCGAGACACCCATCAATTTCAGGGGATTTAGAGAGCAAGGCGCATTCAATATTCAGGGGATGGAAGGAATAGACCTTCTCTGGATTGACGAGGCGCAGGCTTTAACGAAACAGACCCTTGATGTGTTAATCCCAACGATCCGCAAAGAGAACGCGAAGATCATATTCACGATGAACCCGCATGTTCACAATGACCCGGTGATCACCATGCTTGCGGCAAGGGCTGATTGTCTTGTCATTAACATCAATTACGATGAAAACAATTTCTGCCCGAACGCTTTAAAGAATGAGGCGGCGGAATGCCGGAAACTATCAGAAAAAGATTACAAACATATCTGGATGGGGGAGCCATTAGACCAGTCCGAAGATAAACTATATTCTTTTGATGAGTTTGAGAGAGCTAAGAACGTTCAGCATGCTCTTGCGGCTGGATACGGGATAAGACTGGCTGGCTTTGATATTGCAAGATTTGGGGATGATAAATGTGCCGCTTATATTATTCAGCAGATGGGCGCATTACATTGGGAAGAAATCTTCGTGGATGAGTGGGATCATAAAGACCTGAATTACACAACGGGCAGAATCCTTCAAATCACGAATGAATACAATGTTGATTTAGCGGCGATTGACGAGGATGGGCTTGGAGCTGGCCCTTACGACACACTGACACGCGGAAGGAAGCTGGAATATTTCACAGGCTTTAAGAATCCGCCGATCAGTCCACAATCAAACCCTCATTTCGGCAATAACCGGACTGTTGCCGCGTACAAGCTGAAAGACTTGCTCATGCAGGATCATATCTGCATTAAGGACAAAGCCACGATTGACGAGCTATTAACGCTCAAATACGAGTTTGATCATCACCAGCGCAGGATATTGGTGTCAAAGGACAAGATGAAAAAAGAGGGCGTGAAGTCTCCTAATCGCGGGGATGCGTGCATTATGGCGGTCAGTTTGATCGGGCAAGTAAAAGAGAGACAAGATCAAGCGTATGAGCCGAAAGTACAGACGGAATCGGCGGAAGATAATCTATTTAAGCTTGCAGGTGTAAGATGATAAACTTCACGGTCAAGGAAGAGTTCGCGTCTGACATCTGGGATGAGATTCAGCCGCTATTAAACAAACACTGGCAAGAGATCGGGCATTATAAAACTATTCCGTTAGACCCTGACAAGAACGTTTATCTCGCGCTTGAGGAAAAGAAGATGTCACGGGTATATGTGGCACGTAAAGAGGATGGGGCAATGATCGGGTACGCGGTTTATTTTATAAATTATCACCCGCACCATAAAAGCTCACTTCAAGCGGTCAGTGATATTGTTTACATCTCTCCTGAATACAGAGGAGGCGTTGGGAGGCTTTTAATCAAATCGTGTGATGAGCGGTTAGTGGCTGAGGGGGTTGAGGTGATTTATTATCATGTTCATGCTCCTCACAATTTCGGGCCAATGCTTGAAAGAATGGGCTATGACCTTGAAGACTTTATTTACAGCAAACACTTAAAAAAGGAGAATTGAAAATGGGTAAGATTGCGTTAGCTATTGTTACAGGCGGGGCTTCACTGATTGCCAGCAAGTTATTTTCTCATCCTAAACCCCCGGCGGCTCCAAAACCTCCGGCTCTCCCAAGTCCTCCAAAAGGCCCGAAACCAGGGGCGGCTGAAGATTTAGCGGCGAAACAGGCGAACAGGCGCAGAGCGGCCATGTCCCAGACGATCTATACTAATCCTTTGGGGGTGGGTGGACAGGCTAGTGTTGCGAATAAAACTCTGTTAGGTCAATAAAAGCATTTACATTTAAGCAATGAATATTTATAATTCTGTAAACCAAGCTGGACATAGGAAAAGAAATAAAATGGGTTGGGCTGAACGATCGAATCCAAAAAGCGAATGGAACAAGAAAAGAGCCGGGCTTGTTGAAATGCCGTTCTCGACCCAGACCACGCAGAAACAGAAGTTTATCGAGGCGCCGACCCCCGTTAATCGGGATGAGCCTGTGATTGTGCAATTAACCCTTAAAAACCTTTGGGGTATTTTGTGCCACAGACTCAGCCTGATGTTCCAAAAGCACTCGCCAAGCCACGCGCCGACGAGTTAATCCAGGAATACGAGCAACACCTTTCCACGCGCCGTAACTTTGAGAGTTACTGGCAGACCCTCCACGACTATTTCTACATTGAATCCGCTGACGTAAACCGCACGTATACGATGGGCAACGAGTTAAATCCATCGATGCTGTGGGACTCCACCACACTTGAATGTGCGGACGTGTTTGCATCCGGCTTTATGAATTACCTCACCCCTCCGACCTCCAAATGGTTCCGGCTTCGTCATAAAGACCCAGCTTTGCAGGAAAACAAAGAGATTAGCGAGTTTCTTGAAGATGTCGCGGCGGAAGTGAATTCAGCTTTGAACAGGTCAAACTTCTATGACCAGATGTTTCCCGCTTATAAATCAAGCGGGATTTACGGGACAGCTCCGATCTTTGAGGAGGAGGACATTCAGGATGATATCCGGTTCTCCTCAATCCCGTTAAAACAGGTTGTGATTGTTGAGGACGCAAGAGGGCGGGTCTGCAAGTTCTACATTGAGTTTCAATACACGGCAGAGCAAGCGGCTGGCAGGTGGGGCAAAGAGAATTTATCAAGAGAGTTACAGGAAGAAATCAGCAAAGGGCAGGGGCAGATCAATAAGCATAAATTCCTTCTTTTCATCGCGGATAGATATGCCCGCGATCCGAGGAAAACGGATAAACGC
Source organism: Candidatus Methanoperedens sp. (assembly GCA_023249105.1). Classification (GTDB taxonomy): domain Archaea; phylum Halobacteriota; class Methanosarcinia; order Methanosarcinales; family Methanoperedenaceae; genus Methanoperedens. Next base: position 28,334 of record JAHFDG010000034.1, read on the forward strand.
AATTTGCCCGTGGAAGCGGTCTGGATTGATGTTAAGGGCCGGATGATCCTTGATGAGTCCGGGTACAACGAGTTTCCCGCGTTTTGTCACAGGTTTGATAAACGCCCGTTTATTCAATGGGGATTTTCGCCAGCCATGAAATCTCTCCCTTTCGCAAGGATACTGAATGCGATCGCAAAAACGAATCTACGGTCGATGATGAAATTCACTGATCCTCCGATTGCCGTTCCGCACAATGCGTTTATTGCTCCTTTCAACATGAACCCGAGAGCGATCAACACGTACAAGAAAACCGCAATGGATGGCGGGAAAGATATCTTCGCGTTCGGGAATTTCGGCAACCCAGAGGCAGGTTTGAAATCAATCGAGTATTACGCCATGCAAGTTAAAACTCTGATGTATCAGGATGTATTTTTAGCGTTCTCGAATATCACGAAGGATATGAATAACCCTGAAATCATGGAGCGGATCAACGAGAAGATGACGATGCTTGGCCCAGCGGTTGGCAGGTATCTGGATGAAGCATTGAGTCCAATCATTGAAAGGACGATTGGCATATTGGCGCGGCGCGGGAAGTTACCGGAACCGCCAGAGGAAATGATGCTTGACCCAAGATATGAAATTGATTTTGTTGGAGTGCTGGCACAATCGCAGAGACGGACTGAATTAAATACGCTGATGACTGGCCTTTCGATGGTTGGGCAAATGGCACAGTATTCCCCGGAAGTGCTTGACAAGATTGATCCTGACAAAGTGACGGATGAGGTATGGTCAATCACGGGGGCGCCGATCAAGGTGTTAAGAGACGATGACGAGATTCAACAGATCAGGGAAGGCCGGGCGCAAGCGTCAGCGGATCAGGAACAACAGATGCAGATGCAGTCAGGGGCCGCGATCGCGAAAGATGCAGGGGCGGCGGCGGCTGGATTCGCTAAATCTCAAGAGACAAAGAAATGATTGATTTGAATAATATTAACGATGTGAAGTCATTGCAGTCCGATTTAAGGGCAAGTCTTGACACTCCCCAAGGCAAAGAGGTGATGACGTTCCTTGAACAAGTTTGCGGGTGGTACGACTTTAAAGAGATTGACCCAAACATGATTTTAATAAACCACGGGAAGCGTCAAGTTTTAGCGACGATTAAGACGCTTCTCCGGTTGAATGCTGACCAAATCGTCGCAATATCAAACGAGGAGACATAACATGCCGACAAATCCCGATCCAGCCGTTCTGGACAATCCTGATCCGGCCCCAGACGTAACGCCCGATCCAGTCCCTGTAGTACCCGAAAAGTTTAGCTGGAAATCTCAGCTTGAGCCGGACTATGTGAATAGTCCGACGATGAAGATATTCCCGGACACCAAAGAGGGCTTCAATTCAGCCGTGAAATCGCATCTTGAACTTCAAAAGATGATGGGCCATGAGAAAGTGCCGATTCCCAAAGGCCCGAATGACACGGCGGCCCTTGAAGTATTCAAACGTGCATTCAGGATTCCAGAGAAGCCGGAAGGATACGGGCTTGCTGATATCGAGGTTCCTGACAGCATGAAGGAAATGACGTTTGACAAGAAGATGTTCAGCGAGGTCATGCACAAACAAAACCTGACTCCCGAACAAGCCAAGAACCTTTGGCAGAATTATACGGAGATGTCAAAACAAGCGTACGCGGACGTATTGAAGAAGTATCAGGACGATATGGCGCAGGTCGTCACCCAGATGCGATCCGAATGGGGAGACGCTTATGACGCGAAAGTGGGCGTTGGTCAGATGGTGATTAACAAGTTCTCCGAAAATCAGGAGATGAACGATTTCATCAGCGCGTCGTTAGTCAAAGACCCGCGTGGCATCAAGTTCCTTGCGAAGATTGGCGAGCAATTCGCGGAGAATAAAATCGGGGATTTTAAGTATCAGCGGCACAGTTTAACGCCTGATGAAGCGCAGAGGGAAATTGATTCGATCACAGGCGACCCGAATCACCCTTACAACAATGAGAAAGCGTCAAGGGCGGAACGTGACAGAGCAATCGATCACGTCAACAGTCTTTATGCTGTAAAAATGTACAAAGGCTAGACAACTCCGAACGGGGCCAAGCTTTTGTAAGTGGATGGGCCGGACAATCTGAAATGACCCGGCAAATGGTCGTGTAAGAGGCGATCCTCCGAGTGAGGGCAATCAAATCCCAAACGTTTTGGTGAACTCACAAAAAGGAGAATCAACATGGCTGACACACAAAGCGTACTGTACGCGCAAGCGTATGCCGCTAATATCATGCAATTGGCCCAGCAGAAATACTCGAAGCTGTTGCCGATCTGCTACATGAAGCCTAATGTCAAGGGCAAGACTTTTTTCCAGGATCAGATCGGGAAATGGTCAATGTCGACAAAAGGTGGACGAAACGTACAAACCCCCAACAACGATCCGAACCTCGCGCGCCGGATGGGGACGATGGTCGATTTTCAGGACAATCGTATGCTCGACCGGGGTGATGAGCTGAGGATGCTGTCTGATCCACGTTCCGCGTACACAATCGCGGCGGCCAGTTCTTTGGGCCGTCAGATTGATACGGTGATCGCTAATCAGTTGTTAGCGACCGCGAAGACCGGGGAAACAGGATCGACAAGCATCACGCTTGGAACCACGTCGATTTCAGCGCACGTCAATCCGACGACCGCTGGGGCAACGGGGACTCCCGCAACGCTCACGTTTGCGCGTGTGCGGCAAGCTAAACGGGTGCTTGACCTTGAAGATGTGGAAGCCGATGACCGCTTTTTCGTCATCACTCCGCAAGGGTTGGATGCGCTCATGAATACCACTCAGGCAACGTCCTCGGACTACATGGCTGTCAAGTCATTGGTCAGAGGCGATATTGATACCTGGATGGGCTTTAAGTGGATCATGTCCAACAACCTTTCAAGCTCCGGCACGATCACAAGCTGTTTTGCCATGCAACGCTACGCGATTGCGCTTGCAATGGGATCAGAACCGCTTGTCAGAACCGATGAACGTATGGACTTGTCCTATTCCTGGCAGGTTTATTACGAGTTAAACATCGGCGCTGTCCGGCTTGAGGAAGCACGCGTCGTACAGATGGATTTAACGTCTGAATAAGGTTAACTAAAAGGCGGGGCGGTATAGCCGCCCTATCCTTTAACGCCCCTATAGGGGGAGGAGAATTACAATGGCAACAAATTTAGTGATAGCGTCGAATTTAACAAAATATAACGCAGGCGGAAGCGGTGACAACATCGTTGCTGACGGTTATATTCGGACGGTCGAGAAGGTCTGGATTGACAGCTACACGATGGTCGAGACATTAACGAACACGACTATCTCGTTAGCGGTTCTCCCGGACAACAAGAAACTGACCTCGGTGGTTGTGATGATTGATACCTCAGCGTCACAGACGAGCGGGACAGTTGCTTTGGGTTGGGCCAGTGACGCGGATGGCGCTGGTTGGGGCGATTTGATGTCAGCCTCCATCATTACGCATAACGCAACAACCACGACTCTTACATTCCCGGCATCGGGCGGGGTGGCCGCGGTTGTTTCATCGGCTCAAAATCCGGTTAAAATCAGTGGATTTGCGGCAGTTGTTTCCGGGACTCGGAACACGGTTGCTTTGAAACTGAACAACTGGACAATGACGACCGGCACGATTCGGTCAATCGTTCGGTACACATAATCTGAAGGTAAGCGGGGGTGAGGGGCTACAGGCTCCTCACCTCTTAGCTTTGGAGGAGTGTTATGGCGACCTACACCACGATCGGGATTTGCAATCATGCGCTTGTTTTATGCGGGGCCTCTCCTATCACGGCCTTGACGGATGATTCGGCGAATGCCCGGAGTCTAAACGCGATTTACGAGAATGCCCGAAAAGGGTTTTTAACGGAATGCCGATGGTCGTTTTCTACAACTCGCTCCACGCTTGCCACTAATTCCACGACAAATCTATTCCCATGGACGTTTGATGAGGAAGGCTATGTTTACAATCGGCCCGGCACGACTGGAAGCTGTTTGAGGATTTGGGACATGAGCGATATAAACGCGATCTGGCGGGAAGAAGGAGAATATCTTATTTCTGATACTACGGGGCTTGGCGCACGCTGGACATGGGATAATTCCGAGGTTGGGTTATGGCGGCCCAAAGCGATCACGGCTTTTATGGATAAACTATGTTCTGACATCTGTTACATGATTATTAACTCGGTCACAAAAGCCGAAGCGTTTTTGAAAAAGTACGAGGGTGTTTCGCTTCCGTCCGCAATGGCTGAAAATTCCCAGACCGGGATGCAACAAGAGGTTATTGACGATGCTTGGGAGAAAGCGAAATTCGGGCAGGGCGGCAACCCGGCAAGGAGTTACAGTTAATGGGCATGCAAGGATCAGATTTATCTCCGGGGATACAAGCAATCAATGAGGCGATCAGGGCTACGCTCACGGTTGGTACTGTCACTTTAAACACAACTGAATCAACCGTTGCAAATTCTATTTTAAACCCGGTCAACGTTTCTTTGACATCAACTGCGGTAACAGTGACAGGGGCAGTTTCTCTTAGCCCGACAACGGTGACAGTTGCGGGGACTGTTTCCTTAACCTCAACTCTTGTGACTGTCACGATGTCTAGCACAACCACTGCAAGAACAGTCACGCTTGCAAATACGGGCGTTACGATTTCAATAGGCCGGACGCTTACAGCCTCAACAGGTTCTCTTGCGGCAACCAATGGGACTATTAGTTTAACTCCGACTAACAGGATTAAAGTATATGCGCTTTCTCTTTCAACGACTCAAGTCACAAACATGATGACGTGTATTTTCCATAGTGGGAGTGTAGCAAATGGACTTGAATTGCATCGAGCGCATATCAACAACCTGACTCCTGTGACATTATCAGTGACACCTCCCGCTTTTTTGTTTCAAAGCCGATCTGGGACAGCAGTCAGTTTAAGCAACTCTACAGCCGCATTGGTGAATTATTCTATTTCATATTTTGATGAAGCCTGAAAAAGGAGTTATCGCTAATGCCCACTGACCCAAGAAGGTTATACGACCAAAAAGACGCTTTAATCGCCGGGCTTTACGCGAAACGCGCTTTAGACGCAGAAGATGTTTTCCCTGTCCTGACCGATACCGCCGGGAATTTGTTGATAGCCGGTACATTATCGACAACCCCGGCCACGACAGCGACAACAATCTCGAATTCCACTTCAAATCCTGCGAATGTTTCGCTTGTCTCGACGTTAGTGACAGTGTCTGTCACCGGGACAGTGACAACCTCCGGATCGGCCTCAAGTACTGCCGCAACAATCACCAATGCGGCTGGAAACCCTGCGAATGTTGCGCTCACGAACACTGCCGTTACCGTAGTGAATACGGTGACAGTTACTGGAACCGTCACAACGTCCGCGTCAGGGACAGCGGCGACAATCACAAACGCCGCAAGCAATCCAGTTCCAGTTACCGGGAATATAAATATAGCCACCGCCACTTTAGGGACAGTGACTATTTCCGGCAATGTTAATGTAGCATCGGCAACGCTTGGAACCGTTACTATTTCCGGCACTGTCACTCCATCCACAACAGCGTCAACAATCACAAATTCAGCGAGTAACCCGGCAAATGTTTCATTGACAGCGACGGCTGTTACCGTCTCAATCGTTTCCGGGCAGGCGAATCTCACCGGGAATGCCGGAGCAGTTGCCGCAAATACTTTAAGGGTAGTCCAAGCTGATAACACCGGGCGCACGCTCACAGGCTCAACCGGGTCTTTATCCGCGACGACCGGAACGATTACCGCCACGCCCTCGAACAGGATAAAGGTTTATGCGTTCTCACTTACAACCACCTCGGCAACGGAGCTTATTTGTATTTTCCATTGCGGGGGGCTTGAACTTTGGAGAGCGACGTTAATGGCCCCAGCTGGCGCGAATTCAGGAGCAAATCTTTCCGTCGCTCCACCGGCGCATTTGTTTCAAAGCCGGACTGGGACGGCGGTAAGTTTAAGCTGTAATACGGCGACGCTCGTTCATTATTCAGTATCTTATTATGATGAGGCATAATGAATCTTTATTCCATATCCCACCGAGAAGCAAGCTCAGAGGAAGTTGAAAGAGACAGGCTTTTTAAGGTCTTTGTGATTGGCCTTCCACGCTCCGGCACGTCTTTAATGACCAAGATCGTTAAGACTTTAGGCGTGAATATCATCGCAACGTCTGAATCGAAAAAAGAAAAACTTGATGAACAATACAAAAAACAATTCGGAGAATATCATCCAAACGAGGGTGGGTTTTATGAGATTACAGAAAGCCCATTAGCTCATTTCTTAGAGATCATTGATAGACCTTACAGTGGATGCAAAATGATCATCCCAGTAATGGACGTAAGATTTGAACTTCTGAAATTAGCCCCATGCAAAGTAATTATGATGTGGCGTGACCCGAAAGAGATTAAGGAATCACAGGAAGCTTTTTATTCAGTGGAATCGGATGAGGCTTATTTAAGGACGGCTTTAGTCACTCAAAAGAAAGCGCTTGAAGATTCAAATATTGATCATTGGATTGTCGATTATAGAAAACTTGTTACTGACCCTTATCGTGAGATTTATTCCGTTTCTGATTTTATCCTAAGCAATAAGGGGTATAAAGATGCCGTGAATCTTGTTAACCCTGAAAAGTATCGATTCAGGAAAGATGCGTTATGCACGAGTTAACCGAAAAACGAACGGAATACGTCAAACACTTTGATCTTGGTGATGGCCAGTTCCAGATTCAGGCTAGTCTTAAACCAATGCACTATGAAGAAAACGGGCTATGGACTGATATTGATGTTTCTATTATTGATGGAAAAGTTACAGGAACGGTTTACGAAGCGTTTTTACTCCAGAATGAATACGGGTACATGATTAAACATAAGAAAGATAAAGGTGGAATAACGGTTAGATTAAAATCAATCGGTGGGATATTGCCTGATTTTAAACCTCCTTCAATTGAAGGGGAACACGCAACTTGGTCAAATATTATTGCAGGCGTTGATCTTGTAATCGAGTTTCTGCCTTTTCGTGTCCGGGTTTGGCGAAAACTGGAAGATGAAAACGCTGAAAGGGAAATTGAGTGGAACGTTGAAGAAGATTTTAGAGAAAAACAGATTGAATTGACAAGGCGCGCGGTTGGGAGGGATGACGATAAACGGTCGATTATCGTTTTGGACCGGCAGATAAAGAACGAATCTGAAAAAGATGGGGTTAAGACTTATGATGTTGTTGATTCATTTGACGGAAAAGTTTTCAGAAGAAATCCTGTAACGCGGGTCAAGGAAGAAAAACAAGCGAAATATCCTGTTTGGCTTGATGCTGATGTAAATGTAAAAGTTTCAGCGGCTGGGGACGATGGATATGTTAGCAAACAATATGTAGCGCCAGTTACTACGCCAACATTTCAAAGTTTTTATGCAGTAAAATCATATAATTATGCTGGTTTCGGGACACACGTAAATTTAGGAGCTCCTTTAGGAAGGAGTAGACTATCAGCATGGATAAGATTTGTTGGGATAACAATTCCTCAAAATGCAACTATCAATTCCGCGACGCTTAAAGTGTGGGGGGCCACTTTCCCTTCCGGATTAGTTAACATTACTGCAAATGCTAAAAAATTAAATAATCCTGCTAACCCGACAAATATAGCACAGGTAATAAGCCCAGCTACGCTTTGTACTAATAACGCAACATTGGCAGGAATCCCGGCAACAGGAAGCGCAGAAAGAAATTTGAACGTTAAAAACATCGTCCAGGAACTTGTAAATGCTTTTGATTACTCAAATGAGGCAATGCTTTTTTTTATTAAAAAACCGTCTTCGACTATTCTTGATTCTCCGGTAAACAGATTCTTCTATTTTACAGCTTATGATAAAGGTAATTCTTCTCGTTTTGAAAATCTTGTAATTAACTATGGCGCCACTATTCGTAAAATGATGATGATGGGAATCGGATGAATATTATTCAAACCTCATTTTCAACGGGTGAAATTGCGCCGTCTATTTACGGGCGGACAGATATCGCGCAGTACGCTAACGCTTGCGAGATTGTAGAGAATTTCATCCCGCGTTCTTATGGAACCGCTATCTCAATGCCCGGCACAAGATACGTCGCCACGGTGAGCGATTCCACGTTAAGATCAAGGCTCATGAAATTTGTTTTCAACAAAACCGATATAAACGTGATTGAAGCGGGTGACCTCTACATGCGGTTTTTCGCCAATCGCGGGGTTGTTGTCACCGCCTCCGCTACAGAAGATTTTTCAGGGCTTGCCGCAAATCTTGTCGCGCAATGGAAATTTAACGATAACACCAATTCAACGGTTGTCATTGAAAACGGCGGGTCATATGGCGGGACATCCTCGACCAACACAAGCACGCTTGCCGCGACTGGAAAAGTAAGCGGCGCTTTCAATTTTGCCGGGCAGTACGCGGTTAGTGTTGCGGATAACGCCGCATTCACCTTTGATGATTCAGGCGGGAATGGTAAATTCTCGGTTTGCGCGTGGGTTTATTATACGTCAACCGGAGCGCAACAAACGATCATTGCAAAATGGGCGAGTTCTAATCATGAATGGAGACTCTATGTAACCTCAACCGGGCATTTGAAGTTTGAGCTTGAAGACCAGAGTGTCACCAAAGAGGCGGACATTGAATCGTCGTCAGCTTTGACCGCTGGCTGGCATTTTGTGGTTGGCACGTATGACGGCAGGGGCGGGGCAAATGCGGCGTTAGGCCTTAACCTTTATGTGGATTCTGTTATTTTAACGGGCGTCACAAGAACGACCGATTCCGGGTATATAGCAATGGAGAATTTAACTTCAAGCCTTACGATCGGGAGAAGGTCAGGGACGCCCCAGGAATTCTGGAAAGACAAAATTGACACTCCGGCGGTTTTCAATACGAACCTGTCAGCAACCCAGATCGCATCTATTTATAGCTCAGGATCGACGACTTATCAATTAACGACGATCTTCACCGAGGATGAACTTGCGGACATAAAATACGTGCAGGTCAATGACGTTATCTGGATCACCCACCCGAACCATGCCCCCCAAAAACTGGTGAGAACGTCTGCGAATGAATGGACGATCGCTGATTTTGATTTTAAGGGGGGCCCTTTCTTAGACGAGAATACGGACACCTCGATTGAAATTGATCCGACCTCAACGACCGGGACAATCAATATCGTTGTATCTCCGACCACCGCAAATCTATTCACGCTTTCAACCAGCACGTTAGGGCATCATAACTCGTACTGGAGAATTGCCGGATTATCGGACACAAACGCCACGACTGGCCTTAAAGAATACGGATACGTAAAAATCACTCATGTAATAAATTCCTACACCGCGACGGCAACCGTCATAAAAGCCCTGAAATCAGCGGCCTCAACAAGTGTCTGGGCTGAGGGCGCATGGTCAGCGGTCAGAGGATATCCGGCCTGTGTCACGTTCCACGGAAGCAGGTTATATTTTGCAAGAACGGATCATGAACCTCAGAAAGTGTGGGGTTCGAAAGTATTTATTTATGACAATTTTGCGCTCGATACACAGGCCGACGATGACGGGCTTAATTTAGCTCTTGCCTCGAATGAATCAAATGAAATTCAATGGCTTGTGTCCGGTGCGAACCTTTACGCCGGGACTTTCGGAGGGGTGTTTGTTATCCGCGCCGATGGAGAACTTGCAATTACTCCTGACAATGTGAACGCAAGAGAAGAAGTGGGATATGGCACGAGTTCGATCCAGGCTAAAAAGGTTGGAAGTTTTATTTATTTTCTTCAGAGGTTCGCAAAGAAATTGAGGGAACTTTTCTATTCATGGGAGAACGATACTTTCAAAGCGGTCGATGCGACGATCCTTTCCGCACATATTACCGGGAATGGCGTTGTTGATATGGATATCATGACGGCCCCTGAAACAATTATTCATTGCGTGTTGACCAGCGGAACTTTGGCATGCATGACAAGGGAAATCGATCAGCAGGTAATGGGCTGGTCAAGGATTTCAACGGATGGGACGTTCACATCGGTTGCGATCGTTCCTTCTCAAGCCGATGCTTATGATGAGGCCTGGGTCATTGTTGAACGATGGGTTAACAGTACCCGGAAAAAATACGTTGAATATTTCGAGAACCTGGAACCCCCGGCCCGGCAAGACCTTTGTCTTTACCTTCATTCAGCGTTGACTTATAACGCTTATTCCTCGACCTCCACGTCAGGGGTAACGGTTTCTCTTTCGGCATCATCGGGATCGGTGACGTTGACATCATCCACCGCTTATTTCGCGGGGGGGATGATAAATAAAAGATTACGGGCGATTGACGAGAACGGAAACACGATCGGGGAAGGCTCTATTACCGCAACGGCTTCAACGACGAGTATCACGTTAAGCATCACGACGACGTTTAACGCTTTAAGCTATACCACTGGAAGATGGGGAGTCTCGGTGGCAACTATTTCCGGGCTGGATCATCTTGAGGCAAAGACTTTGGGGATTTTAGCGGATGGGCTTACGGAATCTCTGACAAGGACTGTCGCAAGCGGAGCGGTGACGTTAGGCAGTAACTATTTTGTTATTTCAGCGGGGCTTTCGTATAACCAGCTTTTCAGGACATTGAAGAAAGAATTTCAGGTACAAACGGGGACGATTCAAACGCAGTGGCAGAGATTCGATAAAATCGCGTTTAAAGTGAACCGTTCCACGCAAAACTTCAAATATGGCCCGGACTCTAGCAATCTTGACGATATCCAGCTAGCGGTGACCCCAACGGTGACATCGCTTTATACTGGCATCCTTCCTCCGCAAGGTGGGACGATTGCCATGCGCGGCGGGTATCAACGCGGGGCGCAGGTTTATATCAAGAATACTCAACCGTTACCGATTGAGATTTTGAATATTGTCGGGAACCTTGAATCATACGAAGGATAAAATATGGCACAAGCATTACTGATAGCGGGAACAGCTTATTCGGCTTATAGCTCGATCAAAGCGGGACGTGAACAATCCGCGGCTTATCAAGCGCAAGGAGTGGCGGCTTATCAGCAAAGCCAATACAACGCCGGGATTTATGAGCAACAGGCCGAGATGGTCAAGGCGAAAAAGAAAATTCATGACTATCAATTTAACCGGCAGATGGGCCGTGCGGATAGCGCAATCATCGCTCAAACTGCCGGGAAAGGGTTGTTATTTTCCGGGTCACCTCTTGCTGTATTAGCAGATAATAAAAGCCAGATGTTATTTGATAAAGCGATTGACGATTACAATCTTGACATTGAAAAATATTATGCTCTTTCCGGGGCGCAATATCAGAGGATGGCGGGAACATCGGCCCTTAACCAAGCCAATGAAGCCGCAAGAGTCTCAAGAAGCGCCGGGTACACAAACGCTTTTTCAACGATTTTAAGCGCAGGATCATCCTACGCTTTGAGGCGGGTCTAATGCCAAACTATCCGAACACCTATCAACGCTACGATTCCAAAGGCGATTTAACCACGCAACAGCCAGCGCACCTTTTAACGGCTGAAACGTTACCCGCCGTTTCAAGGCAAGCCGAGATCACACAGCAAAAGGGCGAGATCGGGAAACAGATTGCGGATATCGGGCTTAAACTAGACGCGGGGATTATGTCTACCCGCAAAACTGTTGCCGAGGTTAATTCAGCGGATGCGATTGCGGATATCCATCAAAGAGCGGCAAATGATCCAAACCCGGACAACCAGAAAAATTATATAAAAGAAATGGATCAGGCGAGACAAAAAAACACGCAGGGACTTGACCGTCTTTCGGCTTTGCAGATAAACCATGATTACAATAACGCCGGAATCCAGCTTGACAATATTTTTACAAAGAAAAATCTTGAGATTGATGCTATTGCTACTAAAAGGAAAGCGGAACAACTTGCCAATGAAGGGAAATTCAAAGAAATTTCAGATCTTTTCCAAGAGAAAGCGGACATCGGGCATATAGACAGAAGCACCGCTTATGATCTTGAAAAAACTTATATTAAAAAAGCAAAAGATACACAGATCGGGCTTGAAATAGCCAATGACCCGGCACGTGAAGAAAGTCAGTCTCAAGTGCTTGCTGAATTAAAAAAGGTGGATAGCGGTAAATATTCCTATCTTGCCGTAGACGAAAGACTCGATGCGATCAAAACCTCACAGCAAAGGATTTTTAATAACAACCAAACTTATAAGCGTGATATCGAAGATTCCCAGAATGAAAGACAAAATTCACTCATCGATAAAATGGCGAATCAAGAAATAAATATTCATGATATCGAAGACGAGGAAGCTGTCCCCGAAGCGGCTGGGGGGATGAAAAGAACTCAACTCCTTACTTATAAAAAAGCAGTCCTTACCGGGATTAAGGGGAATCTTGACAGGATGCTTCAGGAAAAAACGAACAAAGAGCCAACTAAAAGAGCGCAAGCTGTTAAACAATACAATGATTTGATCGAAAATTTTATGGATGATAAATCAG
>JAHFDG010000087.1 GCA_023249105.1 Candidatus Methanoperedens sp.
TTGGTGCTCTTGTTTCCACTCTTCTTCTTGGTCTTTACGGCATCTTCTCGCATATTTCAAGGATAGCCAGTATGAAGACATTCAAACAAACCCTTTACTGGGATGCATTATATTCTGCTCTTCCCCTTGACCTTTCATTCGGATTCCTGACCGCTTTTTCATTGACTCTTCTTTCATTCACGGCAGCAATGATGCTGAATAACCCATTCTCAGTTCCTCTTATTGCCTTCATGCTTGGGATCACCATAGGTACTATCGGTTCTTCCACTGGTGACATTCACTATGGCGCTGAACGGTTGTACCAGCATCATATCTTTGGCTCAGGAATACCCATATCAAACCAGGGAGATATCGATGTCAAAGGAGAATATGGTTATCGCAATTCGGTAGATACACCTTATTTTACCCTAAGATTCGGGGCAACTATTACTGCTTTTACTTTTGGGTTCCTCATATTCCTCGATTCGCTATCAAGAGTTTTTGATTTCGCTGGTGCCTGGACATCAGTAATCGTTGAGCTTGGTATGATCCTTATCATTTTCATTGTAACTGTTTATCTTGAGAAATATACGCGGGATAAATACGGCCCCTTTGTGAGGTGAAAAAATGGAACCAATAACAGCAATGTTTGCCATAATCCTTGGCGGTGTCCTTGTGGGGATATGCGTGCATTTTATCCCTGCAAGTGCAACAGGAGCTATGTCGGCTGCCACAGGAATAGCCACTGGCCCAAGCATGCTTTCAGCAGGAGCGGGGATGGCAGGTATCCTCTCAGCAGCATATTCAATGGATGGCAGCCTGGCTGTAGTTCTTGCCTCCGGCGCAACGGGCTCGGCGCTAATGTTATCATTAACCATCATGGGAGGGAACATTGCCAATGCCTTTGGCACTGGTGTGTCACCGGCATCAGGTCAGACCGCTTCAGGGTTTAGCATACTCGGAAAAAGCACAAAGGATGCCGTCACTGGTTGGGATCAGAAGCCATACATATCTCCAGGGACTGACGGGCATGGTATGCCAGTACAAACTCATATAAGTGGGATTATCGGTGCGTTCATAGGCGGGATAGGGGGAGCACTTGTTTTATTTGCTGTTTACACACTCCTTGCCCCTATCTTAAAACCAGATGTGGCTTTCACGATATCAGGATTTATTGGTGCCGGAGTTTTCTTAATAAACTCTGTTCTTCCTGCCTATACTCTTGTAGGAAAAACTGAAGGAATGTTCGATCAGAAAATCAGAAGAACTCCAAAGACCCTTATATCGTGTCTTATCGTTAGCACCGTAATTGCAATACTAATATACAGCGCCGCGGTGGTGATCTGATGAGTACGGACATTAAAAAAGAATTCACATCCCCCCAGCTTTATTTGGCAGCTCTTGTCCTTGGGATGATCGCAATATTGATGGTAAAGTTCTCTTATTCCATGGCACCAATTGCCGTAATTCTGATATGGCCAGCATTTTTGTCAGGTGCAAATGCTGTCCGCCAGGTGGCAAGATACGGGCTCGGTACGGGAACTGCATCCATTGGATACTGGGGTACAGCAGTCGGGGCGACAATGGCTTTCACATCCCAGTTCATCAATCCTGCTTACAATTTCGTAAGTCCGTATTTTGAGATATTCGGCGCGCTTATTGTGGGTGCTGTGACCGGGATATGTGCCCAGAAAATTATCAAAATGAAGATACCTGTGATGATAAGGGACAGCGCTGTCCTTGCATCCTCAACAGCCATAATAGCCATGTTCTTCCTCGCTATTCTGACAGAGTATTCAACGCAGGTCTCAACTCTTGACGCATATATCACTTACCCGCTTATCTATATCGCTATTACCCTTGCCATACTCCATCCCTTCAACGGCAGCATGGGGGCAGGGGAGAACCAGAAGAGAACTCTTCGTTTAAGCGCAATTGAGGCAAGCATGACAACAGGACTTTTTGGTTTGATTGCCCTCTTGTTCTCAGATGTCCTTTTCTTAACAGGTAGTTCAGTGATCGTAATAAGTACGGCAGGCTTCTTTATTTTCGTAAAGAGATGGTTCGCAGCTGTGAAAGAAGATACTTATGAGTTTGCATGGACAGGCTATCCGCCTGCGGAGCATTAATATGTACGCTATAATAGATGAAGAAGTTCCGGTTGCCATCGACCCATATTCAGGTACTGTAGCTGAGATGGACCCCGGAAAAGTTGCTGTGAATCTCGCAGCGGTTGTAGATAAGATCGACAGGCTTGAAGATATCGCTAACGATCTATTCAAATCACTTGATCCCATGACAACACCTCTTGTTTCATATCCCAACAGGGAGGGAATTTATGTAAATCTTGGCAGATTGACAAATTTCGTGTATGGATTCATGGCAGGACTTCTCATTGCAGCCTTTATCATCCTTGCCATGGGGGTGGGATTATGACCTTCTTACCGGACTGGCCGCCTGTGCGGGGAGAATACACATCAGGAGACCCGAATAAACAGGTTGCGATAATCACGCTTGCAAGTGAACTCGACAAGAACAGACTGATAAAGAAATCAGCAATAGTCGGCACGATGAAAACAGAAAACATTGGTATTGAAAAGGTTGTTGCCAATATAATTTCAAATACCGGTATCAGGTATCTTGTGGTATGCGGAGCAGAGGTTCATGGGCATCTTTCGGGAGATGCAATGATGGCACTTTCGAAAAACGGGATTGATAAAGAAGGAAGGATCATCGGGGCAAAAGGCGCCATACCGTATATCAGCAACATCCCTGAAGACCAGATTAACATATGGCGGGAGCAGGTTGAAATTATCGACCTGATGAATATTGAGGATGTTAACAGGATAGAAAAAACCATAGATTCCCTGGCAGCAAAAGAACCCTATAAAGGCGAGCCTGTTCTTGTGACGATGGGTGCAGCTAAAGAAGAAAAACAAGAGGGTGAAACAGCCGTATCTCCTGAGCTTGTTGCCATCGAGGCAAGAGTGCGTGCAATAGAGGGTGAAGTGAAAGACCTGGGAAAAGTGCAGAAGGTAATGGCTGGCATGACTTCAGGCTTATTCCAGGGTTTCGTCATAGGATTTGTTATTACAATAGTGATTCTTGGAGTCAGGAGGCTTTTATGAACGAAAAAATCCCTTCGATTGCATCTCCCAATGCAAGAGAACTGAACCGCATGGTTAGCGACCTTGAGAGGCGCGTTATGATCATCGGAAGAGACCAGAGGACTTTTTCCGGTGTTCTTAATTTTAAAGCAAGAGCATTCTTTGTCATTGGATTCTTGCTTGCGCTGGGGCTTGTTTTTCTGGCAATGGGTATGAGGTGAAAATATGGATTATGACAGTATAATGAAACGGCTGGATAAGATCGAGGAAAAAGTTGAGTTTTCATCTGCCGAGATACTCCAGCAGAGAGGGACGATTATCGGGAGATGGATCGGGTTTTTATATGGGGTGGTTGTTGCTATGATCATAATTTATTTGCTGGGATTATAAGGTGAGAAAAGAATGAATGATAGATAGAGGATGAATGAATAAGAAACATAAACCACCGATACCCCGTCAGATGTACTGGTCAAATGCTGTGAAAAATAGCAAAATATGCCCCAAATGTGGATCTTCACTGGAACAGGAGTATCATTCCTACATAATAATTGTGCAAATCAAAAAAGAAACCGAACAATTTGCGGTGGGAACTGATGGAGGGTATTTCTGTCCAGAGTGCCCTGTAGCAGTTTTAGATAGGGATAACTTTATCAAACTGGCGTCTGTCGGTCTTGAATCATCGGGGTATGATGATTCATCGGTTGAACTTGCAGTTGCAGGTATTGTGGACATGGATGCGGTTCCTGAAGATAAACACGATCAACCTCTGGGCACTGATGATAATCCGATTCCTTTAGTCCGATTCTTGGAAAGCGATACAGATACGAATAGCTCAGGGAAAATACGAAGGAATCTGCCATGCCCCTGTGGAAGCGGGAAAAAATATAAAAAATGCTGCGGAAGAATTTGATAAAAAAGATAAAGTTATTTAACTCCACACTACACTACAATTCGCTAATATGAGGTTATAAAATGATGAATACTGACCAGCCGCCTTCTCATCAGGAATGGAAAGCCCTGTATAGCGCCGCGATAGAATTCAAAAATGCAGCCCTGTGGGACTGGATGCACGATACTGACATTTTCGGGGTACAGGATCCGGGAAGCGGTGAAACGGGTTACTGCTGCATCATGGGCGCAGCAGGGGAACATTATGCCCTCGGGGTTTATTCAGGCTCGGAGGGATTGGAGGGGTTATTTAGGATCCTGTCAGGTGAATTTTCTCAATCCCATGATGAAGTCCTTTATGTTCAGAAATGCCTTATGGCATCATTTGAGGATAGAGGATATTTACGGAAAGAAGATCTTCAACAGATAAAAGCCCTCGGTTTGAAGTTCAGGGGAGCTAATGCCTGGCCCTTTTTCAGGAATTATACGCCCGGGCTTGTTCCATGGTATCTGACAGGTGAAGAAGCAAGGTTCCTTACACTTGCGTTGCAGCAGGCAATTGAGGTTTCCCTGCGCTTTAAAAAAGATCCCGGGATGCTCATTCACCCCTCAAGCGGTCAATTTTTTGTTCGAGTGCCGGTGAAGCAGGGTGAGGGTATTTCATGGAAGGATGAGTGGATAGAACCATTGCCTCCGGAAAACAAGGTTTTTCCAGTAACGGCTGTTGATGAAACTTTTTTGAACAGGCTGAAGACGGCAGGATTACAGCAAAGAGGGATTTGGGAAGTTGACTTTTTTTACGTGCCTGCGCCCATATGGGAAAAAGGGGTAAGACCGTATTATCCTTATATGAGTTTAATGGTGGAGCATAATTCTGCTATGATTCTTAACTTCCAGTTGGAAAAGCGAGAAGAATTCGCATTGAAATTCCCTGAGAAGTTCGTTGGTTTTCTTGAGCGAGTAAAAATCGCGCCGCAAGCATTTCTTGTCAAACGTGATGAGGTCTGCAGATTGCTGGAACCTTTTGCCACAAGATTGGGCATTAAAATAAAAATGGTTGAGAGCCTTCCTGTGCTTGAGGAGACTCAGAGAAGCATGAGAGGGTTCATTTGAATCCGACCTATTTTCTCTTCAACTTTATTCCGCTGTCCAGCCATCCCTGCTCTCTGATTTTTTGAGCGAACATGCGCTGGATCGACATGAACTCTTCAATCTTATCGGGGTACATCATGCGCTTGCCGCCCTCGATATAGTAGCAGACAATATCCCCGACTGCTCGATCAATCCTGACAGGAACCCAGTAACTACTGCCAGCGTCCATCGCAATTACCGGGTCGCTCGTGTGGTCTCCGCTCTGCTCATAATACTGTCCTATCCTTATGTATCTATCAAGCTTTTTTATAAACAAAATCAAGTCTCCATTCTGCCTTGATAATCCTTTGCTGCCTATATTCCCAATAAAAGGATCAAAATAAGTGGGCATTCTGAGTCTTATATCATATTTGTGATTCCGAGGGTCAACGCGGTGCTTGCGAAGTATATCTTCGATTACTTCTTGGATTTCGAGCTTGATATTAGCAGTCATAATAATATATTTTCTCGGACAATATCCTGATCAGTAGGGGTTAATCCCAAAAAAGTATAAACCGTTTTTTTTGTTGCAATGCGTTTAATTAATATTAACCAGCTTGCACCAATCCAAATCCGTATATTCTATCCCTGCCAGGGTCTCCTAAATCAATAGCATTATGAGCCAATGAATCGCGGATTTCCTGCGGATTCATGGATAAATTCTTGCTTTTGACCAATGTAGCAACACCGCTTACAAACGGCGCCGCCATTGATGTGCCGCTTTCATTCGCATAACCGCCATTTATCCAGGTGGAATATATAGAATCAACAGCTGAGACAGCAATCACAGAATCGAATTTTGCTGGATAAAGAACATCATCCGTACTGAGGTTCCCATCCCCGCTGTTCCCTGCGGCTGCCACAAGAAGGATGCCAGCTTTATAAGCATTGGAAGTAGTATCATTGAGCGCCTGAGAATAGGTACGTGTTCCAAGGCTCATAGAAACAACATCCATGTTGTTATGTACAGCCCAGCCTATTCCTTCGATAATATCTGAAATATAGCCGTTTCCATTAGCATCCAGCACCTTGACCGCATAAAGCTGCGCATCGGGAGCAACGCCGATCACACCGATTGTGTTGTTTCTGGCGGCGATAATTCCTGAAACATGGGTACCATGACCGTTATCATCATTCCATTTGTTATTTTTAGATTTTCCGACAAGATTGATACCACCTGACACGGTTAAATCAGGATGGCTATTGCTTATCCCTGTATCCAGCACAGCTATCTTTACGTTTTTACCTGTGGAGTTGTTCCATGCTTCAGGTGCTTTTACCCTTGCAATGCCCCATGTGATCTGCTGCTGGGGTTGCGAAGGCTGAGTTGGCTTGTCTACTATCTGAACCTGTGCATCTTTATATTTTATTTTCGGGTTTTTCTTTAACTGTTTAGATACACTTTCTGGAATATCGGCTGAAATTGCGTTAATTATTTTGTACTGTGTGTAATTAGCTATGCTGTGTTCTTTGATTATGTTTTGATCGATTTCCTCGGTGAATCCAATTATTACTGGCTTTGCATCTATCGCTGGTATCAGTAGTACCATAAGGATGAATGCAATAAATATTGTTCTTGTTTTCATATTGTTTTCACCTTTTTACATTGTCCGGGGTTCAACTGACGCCTCCGTATGAAAAATAAATACTTTCTCATTATTTCTACCTCGTCAATGACATAATTAATTCTCTATTAAATCATACTTCGGGACTAATTGTATTAATGCAGGAACTAAGAGAGTTGACATGATAAAAATTTCAAAATAATTTATCTGGTTATATCTGAATAAAGCATCTTTGATAAAGACTAAAAAAACCAATATAAGTAAGATTGATGAAATCAGGAAGAAATTACGGCTTTTTCTAACCAAGCCAATTATATTGAGTAACAATGGCAACAAGAAGAGTGTCCCCATCCATCCTACAAGATTTCTTGAAATAATAAAAGAAGATACTATGATTGTTAAAGAAGAAAGACAGATTAGAAATTCAATACGTCTCTTACTACTTAGTTTACAATAGATGGTAAAACAAACTATTGATATTACAAGACCAATAACAATGAGTGAAAAATATGCCTGATTTGTTGGCATTATCAATAAGTTTCCAGACATTCCTACCAAAAAATACTTCTCATTGCTATTATGGTCGAAATAATCGTTCATGTCAATATTTTCAACCATGCCCAAGACAATCTCATTAATCTCGCCTATATTCGTTCTATTTATTTTATCGAATGTATCATTTTTGGAATGTATATATTCGTAGGGGATATACCCTAATTTTTCATCATTGTATCCTATTCCGATGGCTGGAACTGCCATTGTTAGAAAAACTGCAAAATCGCTTTTTCTTGGATTTTCATCAAAAAAAGGTTTGCCAAGCATCACTTCATTAATATCGATTGTATTAATCTTGATATTAGATTTTTGTTTATTAGCCTCATTCAAGAGTATTTTTAATAGCCACGGTGGAGTTTGTACAAGATTACCCCCGCGGGTACTAAATATTTCTGGCTCTAATGCATCACCAACGCCTATTGTATCAACATTAATAACCGCCAATATGTTTTTCTTTTCATTTTCAGAAAGCGATTCTAGAAATTTGTTAGATCCTAGTGTTCCAGCTTCTTCTGCCCCAAAAAATATAAACCAGATGCTATTATTTGTTGATTGGTTTTGTAAGGTCTTTGCAAGTTGGAGAATTACCCCAACCCCAGCCGCATTATCATTGGCTCCAGGTCCACCGTATGAATCATAGTGAGCCGTCAATAATATTATTTTATCGGAGATGCCTTGTTTTCTACCAATTATATTTTGACTGATAATAGTTTTATTTTTTTGTTCTTCTTTTTTTAGCAGTTGGTTTTCATTTTTGCCATCTTCTAGCTTTATTATTTCTCCTTGGCGGGATGATCCAGAAAAATTTTGTATGCTTACGTCCAAACCACGATCTTTGAGTTTAGTATAGATGTATAAAGCAGCCTCTTGCTCACCGATTGTTCCTGCAGTCCTCTCTCCTATATATGCAGATAAATACTTTGTGTTATTTAAAACATTGTCAATATCTTGATCATTATATGCATCAACGGGTGCTATAAAGGCGTATAATAAGAAAAAAAAGAAAAAAAGAAAAAAAATTCTCATATATATCCAAGTCTTAAGATTGAATTGTTATAGTACCATCATAGCGAGTATCTCCAGCCAAGCTTATCTTCTCAATTACAACGTTGTATACTTCTCCTGGGAATATGGGATTTTTAGTATAGCTAACCGATCGTGTATAGCTCTCAGGCCATGGCCATGATGGACCATCGTCTTGATTTAAGACAGTCCCGCCTTTAACGAGCTTAAGCCTTAGATCACTTCCTTGTGTGTAGTATTTTATATTGGCTGAGATTGTTGACCACGTTCCCTGAGGTATAACTACTTGCCATGAGTCACTGGGATCGGCTTCAGTTATTGTTCCACTTATTGGCGCAGTAGCTACATCCAGTATTGTTACGTCTCCACTGGTGCTCACCAGTTTAAGTACCACATCATTTGGCTTTTCATCTTTTACTGCACTCACTGCTGGCACAAATGCCATGCTCAGCAACAGCATTGCTACAAGCAGTGCGCTTAGAGATTTTATATTTCTTTTCATATTGTTTTCACCTCTTTTTATGTTGGCCGAAGGACATAAACCAAGTAAACTTTAAGGCTTCTTAAAGCAAACTTAGCTCTGCCTTCGGGCATTGTCCGGGGTTCACCCGCTCTTTGGTAAGTCCAGTTGAACCCCGCACGAATTCTAAAATGTCTTATTTTAATATATAGTTTCTATGAAAACTGCCTAACTGATTTAGTTTCAGCAAAATAAAGCAGCAGAGACGTTTGATTGACGCATTAATTTCATGCACCTGACTTCAACTATTTGATAATACTCCAAATCAGTTAGGTGATTTTCATAGAAAACTCATATACCCCCTTGTTGTTATATCATCCGGTGATATAATGAAATGGTTAATTGCCTTGTTTACCCAACTTTACCCCTAACTTCTGACAACAAAATCTGAAAATTTATTTTTTCTGAAGCAGTAACCGTCATTTTTAACATCCCGACCGAAAAATATATCTACTTTGTTGTCATATAATA
>JAHFDG010000088.1 GCA_023249105.1 Candidatus Methanoperedens sp.
GGAGACAATTTTTCATACCTTTTTGCTATAGCTTCCATACTTTCCATAGTATAGACTATAGATATTATGCTATAAATATTATATGATAAATAGTCAAGTTATTTAATTACAATCCCTTAGGATACTGGCTAAGAAAGAGATGCATATCACCGGTCTTGCAAGAGAGTTGAATCTCTCGGTTCCGGTAGTGGCTAAACATGCTAAGATTATGGAAAAAGCGGGTTTAATTGAGCGAACAAAATTTGGCAAAACCCATGTGCTTGGCAGTAAAATAAAAAACATCTATAGTATGCTTGATGAACTTGCCGACTCACACGAAATCAGCCTGCAAAAAGGTGCCAGTATTCTGGAAGCTCTGAGAAAAGTATCCGGAGTAGAATTAAAAACAGTTGGCAATAAAGAGTTTGTTATGGCTATCGACGGAGAAGAAGGGCTTTACCTCTATGAAGTTAATGGGAACTCACCCAATTCAACAACCGAGCAATTCAAGTTAGAAAAGAACTGCACCATCGAATGGAAAAAATTAATACCTGTGACGAGGAAGAAGATTTTTGTCAAGATCAAATAGAATGGCTGATTAACAAATGAAAAATAAAAAACGAGGTTCATTATGGAAAAAGTAATCCTTGATATCTCTGGAATGCGCTGCGGGGCATGTGCTGTGGGCATAGAGCTAGCTCTTGGAAAAAAGAGAGGAGTCAAAAGCACAAAGGTCTCTTTGGATGAAAGAATGGCTACCGTAGAGTATGATTCAGCAATAGTGACAGTATCAGATATCGCAAAAACTGTGAACGATCTCGGATATATTGCATCATTAAACGATTAGATTCTTGAAGATAGAAAACAACCGGGTAATTTGGGCTTTGGATAATAGTATCAAGAATCCAACAACTTGGTGTAAATAAATTGGCGCTATCAACTATACTGTTGCTCTTCTGAACACATACACACTGATCATTAGAACAACCAAAGACATAGCGATGAGTACGGTTATCCCGTTTAATAAAAAAGTCCCTGAGAACAGCGTTCTCACAGTATCTATTGCATAGCTCACTGGATTTAAAGAAGCTATAATTCTTAGCCAGTGAGGCATTACTTCATAAGGCATTAGTGCGCTGCTTGTGAAAAAGAGTGGCATACTTGCCATGCTGTTTATTGCTGCATAGGTTTCGTAATCGTCTACAAGCAGAGCTATCGTTGTTGCGATTGCAGAGAACAATATTCCGAATATGAACAAAACAAGGTAGGTAAGGGGAATAGTTGCGAAATAGTTGATCTTCACTCCCAGCAGTACCGCCATGCCAAGAATTACAGTTGACTGTAACAGGCCTCTAAAAGTAATAAAAAGGATTTTGCCAAAAAGTATGCTCTCTCTTGGCACTGGCAAAGCTAAAAACTTATTTAAAAAACCAAGTATTTTATCAAAAATAAGCAGCGTTCCACCCTGCATAGAGGCAAAAAGCATGGTCATGACAAGAATACCCGGAGTGATAAAATCAAGATAGTTGTTTGTGAATCTGATTGGTAAAGCAAGACCCACGAATATAAGCCAGGCTGCTGGCATCACAAGAGAGGCAAACACCGCTCTCTTTGACCTGATCCACCGCTTCAGATCTCTTTCGAAATAGTACTGGACTCCCTTCATTTTCTTCTCCTGAGTAGCGTTCTGAATTTATAATCATCAAAACTGCCCTGCTCCTCCTGTGTACCCACCTTTTGCAGGAAAACATCATCAAGCGATGGCTCTCTTACTGATAAAGAATGAACTTTTAATCCCTGCCTGGATAATGCTTCAGATAACAGAGGCAAAGCCTCGCTTCCACTCTCAGCCGTGAATTTGATATTATCAATCTCTCTCCCCAGAAATGTTATTCCTTCTATATTCAACCCCTTAAATTCACCTGAGACGCTTGCGGTTATGACATCTTTTCCTATGCTATTTTTTAATTTTGCAGGCGAATCCATTGCCACGATTTTGCCGCGGTCTATTATTGCTACCCTGTCGCAGAATTTGTCTGCCTCGTCCATGTAGTGTGTTGTTATAAAAATGGTCACACCTTTTTTCTTCAGGGAAGATATGTGTTCCCACATTTTTCTTCTTGCCGATACATCCAGACCAAGTGTGGGTTCGTCAAGAAACAATACCTGAGGCTCATGAACCAGAGCCTGTGCAAGCTCAAGACGCCTTCGCATTCCTCCTGAATAACTATTTACTCTATCATCAGCCCTCTCGCTCAAGCCCATCAATTCAAGAACTTCATCTACTTTCTTTTTCCTATCAGCCACACCGTACAACTTTGCAAACAGCAATACGTTTTCCCTGCCAGTTAATTTGATATCCACCGCCATATCCTGAGGCACATAGCTTATGACGTTACGAACTTTCTTAGCCTCTTTCACCACATCATAACCGCAAACATAAGCATCTCCAGTGCCTGGTTTTAATAGAGTGGTAAGAATAAGCACAGTGGTGGTTTTGCCTGCACCGTTCGGACCCAATAATCCAAAGCTTTCATTTCCTATCTCCAGATTTATATGATCAACTGCACAAAGCTTGTTGAAATATTTGGTGAGCTCATATGTTTTAACGCTCATAGAACCCCTTTCACAAAGGTATAAAAGAGAGCAATTTGTGTGAGAACGACAATTAAGACTGTATACACTGCATTACACGATATCATTAAATCGGATTCTCCTCATTGTATGTTTCGTGTTCATGTCTGTGGTGAGTATCTGGCCAATGAACATGAACGTGAGCTAGTTCAATGTGGATGTGTTCATGAGTATGAGGCTCATGGAATGTTCCAGAACACTCGTGCTTGTGATGCATATCGCTATGGTCGTGTAAATGAATGTGAGTTTTAGTTCTATGAATATGAAGATGCGAATGTCTCTCAGTGACTATTAGCCATACTCCTATTATCATCAATCCAGTTGCAGGAAACATAACCCACCCAATCCATTCTCTAAGTATGATGAGTGAAGCAATAGCACCGATAAAGGGGGCAAAACTGAAGAATATCCCGGTTCTGGAAGATCCTAATCCCTCAAGTGCTTTGATGAAAAATACCAGACTAATACCGTAGCTGAATGATCCAAGCAATAGAGCAAATGCAACCGCAAGGTCAAGCGGTATCTTCATGCCGAGAAATAAACCAAGTAAAAGGGATATTATCCCGGCGGCAAAACCTTTGATTTTAGCTATCTGTACTGGATCTTTATCAGAGATGCTGTGGGTCAGATTGTTGTCTATTCCCCAGCATACCATTGCAAAGATTATCAATAACGGACCTGTTATGCTGAACCTGCCCTGACTTGAGTCCCATGTTAAAAATATCCCTGCCAGGGTCATACATACTAATGCCAGCCATAAGCGTTTTCCTGCATTCTCCTTGAAAAATAAAACAGCAATCATGGTAGTGGCGACACCTTCCAGATTGAGCAGTAACGACGCGGAGAAACCTGAAATAAATGTCAATCCAATCATCATACTTATTGGTGCTATTATTCCACCTGTGAGTACTGCACCAGCCAGCCAGGGCAAATCCTTTCTTTCTAATGATGCTGCCTTCTTAGTGAGGTCAATCGTTCTTTTCCTTCTTACTAAAGAATATAAAGATAAACCAGCAAATGCGCCAAGATAGAGAAGTCCAGCCAAAACTACTGGAGAAATATTATTAACAAGTAGCTTGGCAAGAGGTGGGCTAATGCCAAATAATGAGGCGGATATTATGATGTATATCAACGAACTTTTATCCAATAAATCACCTTTATTATTATTCATATGGGATTTTTTCATTTAACTCGTTTATATCCCTAATTTACCGTACTTTCCTCGTGCGTGCATCCAGTTCAGTAATCATATTTTCTCTGGTACCCTCGTGGAGTTATTATCCTGTTATCCCACAACCTCGACTCACTGTTGCCAATTAGGACAATCGTGCTCATGTCAATCAAATCATTGTACTCCATTATTCTACCAAGAGTTGTAGCAATAACTGTCTCTCCCTCCCGTGCTGCACTTTTAACAATTCCCACTGGAGTATCATCGCATCTGTATTTTCGTATAATCTCAATAGCCTCTGCGAAATTATGCCTTCGGCTCCTGCTTTTAGGATTATAGATGACTATAGCAAAATCAGCTTCTGCAGCACTGTTGAGCCGACGCTCTATTATCTCATTCGGGGTCAGAAGATCACTCAAGCTGATCACGGCAAAGTCATTTACCAAAGGCGCGCCAAGAAGAGAAGCAGCCGCGCTCAGAGCAGTAACCCCCGGAATAACCTCGATATCCATACTGCCCGCCTTCTCTGCCACCTCAAGTACCAGCCCTGCCATTCCGTACACATTCGCATCCCCGCCGCTGATTAATGAAACAACATGGTCTTTTCCGAGTTCAACCGCCTTCTTAGCGCGCTCTATTTCGCCTCCCATCCCACTTCTTATGATTTTCGAATTTTTTATTACAGGAGCGATCTGGTCAAGATACGTGCCGTTACCGATAATATATTCAGATTCAATTAACGCATTTTCAGCTTTCCTGGTAAGGTGTTCAATCGCGCCCGGTCCTATGCCTACAATGTAAAGTTTACCTCGCAGTTGCGATGTTTGCATTGATTTGCTGCGCCTTGCCACCAGCATGCTGAAATAATCGCCCTTTTGCGGGACATCGAAGGTCACTTTTTCATTTTCCAGGAACAGCCGCTCTGCATAGATAAACTCGTCAAAACCTTCTTTTGTCAGTTCCTTTTTTGTTTTTTCTGGGTTTTTCGTTTTCAGGATGATCTTTGTTCTGATAGGTGAGCCGTCACTAACGATGAACGAGCCTTCGATGCTTACATTCGTCCTGGCTGCCTGGGCAGTTATCGAACTTACCCCGGGAACCGTGATGATATCAATATCAGGGTGATTTTCTTCTATTGTTCTGCGAAGGTGTGAAAAAGTGGAGAAGAAGTTCGGATCTCCAATTACTGCAAAAGAGACAATACCCTCCCTTGCTTCATCTGCCACTATCCTTGCATTGTTTCCCCACAATTTTGATAGCTCTGCTTCATCCTGAATCATAGGAAAATCCAGAATCTCTGCTTTTGCATAATGTGCAACAAGTTCGGCAGCCATTTTTCCTGGCACATATACTTTTTTGCTTTCTCTTAATGCCTTTACGGCAGCTAATGTGAGAAGATCAGCATTTCCGGGACCTAGACCTATTCCGATTAACATCACTTATCGCCTCCCACAAGCTCACTCCCTCCTATCATTTTGTTCTTTTGGAGGATTTTTTCTTCAAATTCATTCAATTTTTCTTTACATTTTCCGATTTCTTTATTCAAAATTTCTATTTTAGGTGCGTCAAGACCATGTTTCTGAATTAGCTTTATTCTCCACCTGTCAAGTTTATGAATGTCGTCGCTCAGTTCTTCTAATTCAAAAACCTTGAATTTTTTATTTGAAATTCTCTTAGTTAAATCGGTAATAAAATCTTCACACTCTTTAGAGAATTCTTTAATTTCAGCAGCAATTTCTTCTGCAATCAGTTTATTTAACTTCTGCTCCTGCTCTCCATTAAAAGTGTCCGCAAAAAATTGTAAAACTTCACCACTTCTTTCATGGATTGTTCTAGCAATATCTGATGCAGTAGCTCTGTTATCTTCCGTATCATGTAATATATAGACGGAATGAGATAACGAAACAGCGCCGGTATTTTTTATATTTCGCCAGATGAACATCCGGTCTCTTGATGAAACATTTGTTGATTTAATAATCAGTAATAACCATTTCATAGATCATAGAACAATTGCGTTATATTTAAATGTTATGCTTATAACAAATTGAAATGTAAAAATTTATACTCTCACAAAATTATAAGTTAATCAGGCATTATAGAGTATTCATGGTAGTTATTAGCATATCACTTTCGGGCACGGAATTAAAGGAATTCGATAATATCACGAATAAAATGGGCTTTTCCAGCCGTTCAGATGCAGTACGTGAAGCTCTGCATAGATTCGTTGCCCAGAATAAATGGATAGAGCATATTGATAGTGGTACTCCATTCATCGCGACTATTGTTTATGACGATAAAAGAGAACAGCCAGTACACAACATAATCCATGAATTTAAAAATATTGTAAAGTCTGCAACCCACACTCATTTTGGCGACAGATGCGCTGAATGGGTAATCCTTCAGGGAGATAATGACAGTATCAAACAGTTTGTAGAACGCATATCTGCAATAAAGGATGTTATGGTCTGCCGCTGCTCCGTCTAATTTTTATTAACTTTCAACCAGTTTCTTAGCACAATCTACTTTTAAAAGTATAAACTATAAGTCCTCATGGTCGAGCCAAAAGAGTGTGAATTAAAAGTCAAAGGCATGGATTGTGCCGACTGCGCTTTGAACATTGAGAAGGCAGTATCTAAGATACCAGGCGTAAAACTAGCCGAGGTATCTTTTGCAACCTCAAAACTGAAAGTAATAACAGAAACTCCGCAATTCGATTTTGGGGCAGTAATCCAGGTCATCAAAAGCCTGGGTTATTCCATCGAGGCTGAAGAATCAGGCATGACCGTTACCCTCAAAATCGAGGGAATGGATTGCGCTGATGAGTCTCTGATTATAGAAAAGAAAATGAAATCTTTGGCTGGAGTAAAGAATTTTAACATCAATCTCATGACCCAGCAAATAAAAATCTCCTATGACCCAGCTTTTATTTCTGTCCAGGACATGATTAAAGCCGTTGCCGAAACCGGGATGAGGGCATCCTTAGTAAGAGCTAAGGCAGAGAAAGGTAGAGCGTGGTGGAAGGAAACTCTGCAGATGGTATTTCTCTTCGCCTGTGGAGCCTTGATTGTATTAGCTTTTTTATCGGAACTCCTTGGAGTACCACATCAAAGCGCCAAACTCATTTATGGATTAGCCATCCTCATTGGTATTTACTATCCAGCCAAGATGGGTTTTCTGGCTTTAAAAACCCTGACCCTTAACATCCGACTTCTGATGACCGTCGGTGCAATAGGCGCTATTTTCCTTGGATTGTGGGAAGAAGCAGCACTTCTGGTTTTTATTTATTCGCTTGGCGATGTACTTGAGGCTTATGCGGTTGATAAAGCAAGAGGAGCAATCAGGGCTTTAATGGAACTGGTTCCCAAAGAGGCGCTTGTTCGCAGAAACGGCAATGAAATTATTCTTCCCACAGAGGAGATTGGTGTCGGGGATGTAGCCATTGTAAGACCCGGAGAGAAGATACCCATAGACGGCAGGGTAATCGCCGGAACTTCGTTTGTGGATCAGTCTTCTATTACGGGGGAATCGATTCCTGTAGAGAAGAAAATCGGGAATGAAGTTTTTGCAGGCACTATCAATCAGAAAGGCTCTCTTGAGATAAATGTAACAAAAAAAGCAAGCGACACCACACTGGCAAGAATTATTCACTCTGTAGAGGAGGCACAGGCAAAGAAGTCCTCTTATCAGCGGTTTGCCGAAAGATTTGGTAAATATTACACTCCTGCCATGTTTGTTTTGGGCATCAGCGTGGCAGTAATCCCACCTTTATTCTTTGGGGGGGACTGGCAATCCTATATCTATCGAGGATTGGTAGTATTTGTGGTATCCTGCTCATGCGGACTGGCTTTATCTGTTCCTGTGTCTGTCGTCTCAGCCACTGCAAACAGTGCACGTAATGGGGTTCTGTTTAAAGGCGGCGCTTATCTTGAAGCTGCCCAGGAATTGAGAGCAATAGCCTTTGATAAGACAGGAACTCTCACCATTGGAAGACCTGTGGTCACAGATGTAATTGCTTACGATACTCTTTCTGAAAAAGAACTCCTTGTTCTGGCAGGCAGTATCGAATCACGCTCAGAACATCCCATAGCAGAGGCAATAGTAAGGAAAGCAAAAGAGGCAGATGTTGCTCTACTAAGCATAGGAGATTTTGAGGCAATGGCTGGATTAGGGGTAAAGGCAAGGGTTAACGGCAATCTTTATTTTGTGGGCAGCAGCCGTCTTTTCATAGAGAAAGGCATTTCAATAACACAGGCTCAAAGTGAGATCTTTCGCTTTGAAAATGAGGGGAAAACCGCTGTACTCCTGGGTAGCGAACAGAGAATGCTGGGTATTCTGGCAGTTGCAGATAAATTGAGAGCCGAAACCAGAGAGGCTATAGAAACTTTGAAAATATCAGGCATTAAAGTTGTAATGCTTACCGGTGATAATGAAAGAACAGCAAATGCGATAGCATCGCAGGCAGGGGTGGATGAGTATTTAGCCGAGCTTTTGCCTGAGGATAAAGTTGAAGCAGTAAAGAAGCTTAAAGAGAGATTTGGCAAGGTTGCCATGGTTGGGGATGGTATAAACGATGCCCCTGCTATGGCTGTTTCTGATGTGGGTATTGCTATGGGCGCAGCAGGCACGGATGTGGCAATAGAGACTGGAGACATTGTCTTGATGTCTGATGACCTGTCAAAAATTGCTTATGCTCTCAGGTTAAGCAGAAGAACTATCGGCAACATTCGACAGAATGTTATTGTTTCTTTAGCCATCATAACATTTTTAGTTCCACTGGCTTTAATTGGATGGATTGGTCTTGTGCCCGGGCTGATTCTTAATGAAGCCAGTGGTCTGATAGCAATTGTTAATGCTTTGAGGTTATTAAGATGAAACTAAAAAATAAATAAAGATTGCTTATCTTTTTATAGTACAAAAATCAATCATTATAGTGGAGGTTAAACTATGCAATTCGGAATGATGGACGGCTACGGTTATGGTATGATGGGCGGAGGTTACTGGATTTTGGGGTTGATATTCTGGCTCTTGGTGCTCATAGGGCTTGTGCTCCTCATCAAATACCTGTGGGAAGGCGGCGGAGCCAGGAGAGAACAGGAATCAGCACTTGAAATCCTGAAGAAAAAGTACGCCATGGGAGATATAAGTAAAGAAGAATTTGAAGAGAAAAAGAAAGACCTGCTATAAAAAATAGCAGGCAGTTTTTCGAATTGAAATGGGAGGTAAGTCATGGATAAGAAAACACTTGCTATATTGGCTGTTGTATTGATTGTCGTAGGCATCGCTGGATTGGTTCTCAGTTCTAGTTACTCTCCTTACACTTAGGGTTTGTAATTAAATAACTTGACTATTCATCAAATAATATTTATACCATAATATCTATAATATATACTATGGAAAGTATGGAAGCTATAGCAAAAAGGTATGAAAAATTATCTCCT
>JAHFDG010000035.1 GCA_023249105.1 Candidatus Methanoperedens sp.
ACATCGCGTTCTTCTTTGGAAAGTGTTACAATATATTTCTTCATAATCCATCCTCTCAGATATATTATGAAAGGCATATAATATATACTTTACGACTTTACAGTATTGACTGGACACTAGCAGGTAACTGCAATTCCTTGAGTGCCAGATGGAAGATTAATGCTATTTGTTGTTATTGCTTCCAAACATTTATCTGATAATTGGTTTCTTTTGAGTATTACCAATTTCATGCTTACTTTTATATTTTCTTTGTTGATTTCTATAGTTGCATCAAAATGTTTAAGATTAATAAGGTCTGATTTTGAAATATGGAATTTTTCAGATACGTCTAACATCTCAAGGTTTATTAAATTATTATCTTCACTAAAATCTAGAATTATGCCATTGAATTCAAGAGATGACCTATACTTTTCGCCTTCTTTATAAAATAAAATACTATCATTTAATAAGTCGTAATCATAGGCTTTCACTTTCAAATGCTTATTCGCTTCCAATTCACTCATTATCTTCACGTATCCTCTTACTAGAATTCTCTATGATTGAAGTCACCAAATTAAATGTTATTGGATTAAGAGTTCTAATACTTATAATTACTGTTAAATCATAATCATCGTCTAATTTATATATAATTTTGAATTTTGTTTCATTTTGCTTTGAAATACCAACTGGCTTATCAGTTAGAATTATTGAAATTATACTGGTTACATCAGGAAACATCTTCGTTTTACGCTGACGAACTCTTAACTCAAAATGCTGTGACGAATATAGGTCACTTGCACTAATTTCTGACAAACACTTGAGAATATAATCTATATCCAGAATATCATCCTGCTATTCAATGACTTTTTAAGTGCTTAAACTATTTAAAGTTCGTCAGATAAAAGCATAATTTATTATATAGATATTATATAATTACAGTCATGGCGCATCTCAGAAACCCGCACAACCAAAAGTGCACACTATCCTCCATGTGTTTATGGAAAACCAGGAAAGGCCACGAGAAACTGACACGGATTATTTGGATATAGAAAAAAAAGGAAAATGCCCCCCGAAAAAAGGGAAGGGGGAGGTTTAAGATTTAACTTGATACAAATGCTATTTCTAATTTAGCCAAAACCTGACCGCTGAGGATATCGATCAATCGTGACTGTGATATCGCATTTTTCTGGCGCGCAGGTCTCAGTCCATTATGCGCCCAATCAGCGCGCGCTTATAGGCGTCTTGAATCTGGAAAAGCAAGATGAATATGAAAATGCAGCGCGGATGCAGCTTCAGGGGAATGCCCTGTCTTTCGTGACTTCTATGCCACGCCTGTGATGCCGATGCGCCTCCACAGGACGAGGTATTTGCAGGCGAAGAAGGCGCCGATGGATGCGAGAATGAGTGCGATGCTTATTCCTGTCAGGGTTAAATCAGCCATTTAATAAAAAAGGAAAATGCCCCTGGAAATGGGGGGATTTGGAATTTATGAAACTGTTACTTTTCTGGAACCTCAGGCTTTGGCTTTCTCGCTGGCTGCTATGTGTTCAGCCAACTGGATTTTGAGGGCAGACAGTTCTTCTTTCACATCAAGCCGATTCAGGATTGCCTTGATATCTCCCCTGAGTTCCGAATCGCTCATACGGGATTCTTCACGGAATGCCCTGAATTCGTCCTTAGAATCACTAAACCCCTTTTCCGTATCTTTTCTGAGAATTATTATTTCTTTCTTTAGTTCTCTAATTTCTTCGGTATTCTCTCTAACCCGTTCCGTAATTGTAATCAGTTCTTTGAGTTTCTCGTAAATATCGCCGAGTCCACTGAAATTCGGTTAAAACCACTTAAAACTTTGCCGACGCTTCTTCTCCCGATAGCGGCGCCGATGCAACATACAACTTGTGCTTTTGCCTTCCCGCAGGCGGCAACGAATATGGACAGGATTTACAGGATGAACTGGATTTTATCCTGTAAATCCTGTTATCCCGTCCGAAAAACCTGAAGAATATGCAAATGACTGTTGAAAACTGAAATCCAAGAATTCAGGCTTTTTTAATTATTAGTACCTGTAAAATTGTATGTAATAATCCAGCACTTTTCTCAAGGAATCCGTAACAGGCACAATCATCGTCCTGTCACCTTCCAAAAATCCTGCTGTTTTTGCTTTCGTAATGGTGAACAGAACCCATAAAAATGCAACAGATAATGAAAATGCAACAGCCGCAATCATGCTTTTAGGCGCGCGCCCAGAGCTGCATGATAAAATGCAGGAAATGAGAATGAAAACAATACCCATTGCCCCAACGTATTTCATGATTAGAAGGATATCCATGGGAACTCCTGCCCAGTGCACCAGATTATTCAAAACTATGACCGATATACCGAGCATCAAAACAATCCCGGCTGAATATTCAACCAATCGTGCCATATCCTGCCTGATAAGCCGCTCTACTGGCACGAGGGCAAAATATAACAGGCTTATCTGTAGTGTGGCAAAATACCGCATGTCGTATGATGGCAGGATATCCTGCGCCGAATCCCCGATGAATTTAAAATAAATGAGGGTCAGGATGATAGAATAAAACAGGAATAATATTTTGATTGCAGAATCCGGTTCATGCAAACGCCCGACTGGTTTTCTCTTAAATACAAATATGATAATACCCGCAATGGACAATGCCAGAAAGGGGCTGTATTCGAAAATCGCTGCTGTATTTGTGGATAATCTTTCGTTGAAATGGAAAAATACGGCATAGGTTTTCCCGAAAAAACTTGATGAGCCGAAAACCGATGCAAAAGTATTGAGGTAAGGCAGCAAATTCTTGTTGCTCTGGCTGATATTTGATATCTCAAGAGCAGGAACAAGCGCATCGCCCTTGCTGGATGAGCCGAATTGCGCTGCATACTGGGGCGGGAAAAGCGGATTCCCGTAAATCATATAATTGTTTATGAAATAAGGAACGAGAAAAATTAATAATATAACAGATATTTTTATGAAACTCGAAAGCCGTTTTGTTCTTGTAATTAGGAAAATGTCCACAAAGACAAGCGAAATGACAAGCGGGACTGCGCTGTCAAGTCTCACCCAGACATTTAGTGCGGCTGCGAAATAGGCTGTGTAGCGGTATAAGGGATTGCCGTTTTGGGAATACGAGTAAAAGGAATAAAACGCAGCGGATACGAGAAATACGACGGCTGAGTGGTCTTTTCCGCTTACTCCCCAGAAGGTTATCGAAGTGCAGAAAAGGATAAAAGCGCCTGCAAAGAACCCGAATTCTTTGCTGTCAAATAACCCTTTGAACAAATGGTAGATTATAAGGATTGACGCTGCGGTGAACATTATGTTCAGGAATTGGAGAGACATTAACTCCCACCATACGCCGAAATCGACAGGGCGCATTATTGATATCGCGGCATTGGCGGCGAGCATGGGAATAGAAAGGAGACCGATGCTAGCCCCAAGTTTCTCCCGTTTGAGTTCCTTGCCTATGAGAAGGCATAATAAGTACCAGCAGGCAGACCATATTATTGAGAAAAAGAGCCTGATTCCAAAAAAATAATTTATCAAAAACAATACCGCTGCCGGAGGCAGGGCGAACACAGATAAGAAATGAGTGTACGGCGCTATCATCCCGCCGTCTATGGTATAGTAATATCTCTGGTTAAGCTCGATTTTCTGCTCCTTGATATACAAAGAACCATGAACGAAATTCGTGAGCTGGTTTGCTGATTTTTCCTCATCGTTCAGGTAAACACCCATCTGCCATGATGATAACAGGATGAACAGTGATAGCACGAACAGGATGCGGGAATAATTATCTGGAAAAATGGCAGTTGCTTTTGTTTTTATGGAATCTATGGACTGAAGCAGAATTTTTTCCATGCGCGTATTGATTGTTTTTGTTGATATAGAACACTTTTGCAAATGATCCTATGCTTGGAATTAAAAAAGGAAAAATGCCCCCGGAAATGGGGGATTTGAAATTTATGTAACTGTTACTCTGGTATTTGCGATAAGTGCACCTGATGGTACATCCAGAATTTGTACCTGCAGAATGCTATTCGCAGCAGGTGCCCCTGGTATCGCACCATCCCAAGAATTCCCCCAATTGTTTATAATGTAATTTCCTGCTGTCAGAGTACCGGCGTTGGTAAACCCAGATCCAGCAGTGCCATTCATTCGAATTGCTGTTACAATTGCAGCATCATTAGCAGCATTTTTTATAGTTAATTTCAAATCATTTAATATTAATGGGTCTCCTCCATCATGAGTGATTTTTAAACTTGCTGTTGTAGCCGTAATCTTCAACTGT
The DNA here is from genome assembly GCA_023249105.1 of Candidatus Methanoperedens sp. Classification (GTDB taxonomy): domain Archaea; phylum Halobacteriota; class Methanosarcinia; order Methanosarcinales; family Methanoperedenaceae; genus Methanoperedens. The sequence continues at coordinate 4,290 of JAHFDG010000035.1, forward strand.
GCTTGCGGCGCCTTTGTTGGTGGTCCCATTCCGAACACGAATGCAGCAATTACTGCTGCCAATATTACGGTAATCGCCACCATCAGTATAACACCGATAACAGGCGATACTGCCTCATCGTTCTTTCCAAATTTCATATATTTTCCTCCTCGGATTGTTCTTTAGATCTCTTTTTAACTGCTTTTTCAAGCTTTTTGGTCCACATATTCTCTACCTGCGTATATTCACAATCGAGGTAATGCTGGACCGCTTTGGCGAGAGCGTCTTTGGTGCTGGATTCGCCGGTCTTGACCTTCAAGGCTTCGATATCCTCCACCATAAGAACGGTCTGTACATGCATTATTTTCGCCATTTATGTCTCCTCGTGGATAAGGCAGCACCGCGCATATTGTGCGTAGCAACCTTCCCAGTATATATCTCATTATAATTATAAGGTATTTAAACGTTGCGGATGATAATGATGAGAATTCAAGACTTTTTTCAGTAAACCCTCTTCATAACGAATCAAACCATGCTTCCCACCTACATCTATATATTATCATTAGGTTATATATTTTGTGCCCGATGGATTGGATAAATCACCGCAAAGACGCGAAGAACGCAAAGTACGCAAAGAAGTAAAAACCGTACCAACACGTAATGTAACGGTCTCATATTTTACAAATATTTAAGTGTGCAACAGATAATCTATACTAAAGTGATAAAATGCCTGAAATGAAAATTGCCCACAAAAACGTGTGCTTCTTGACCTGATATCTGACTTTGAGGATTTTATCAAGTAACAGAGGATTTCCAATAATTTATGAAGGCAATCAATGGTCTTTATATTACTAAAGATAAAATAATAGATAAGGTGAAAAAGTATGAAAGCTGAAAAATTGCTTGAACGCATCACTCTTGACCCCAATGTTATGACCGGGAAACCTGTAATCAGGGGGACAAGACTTACGGTGCAGTTTATCCTGGGGTTATTAGCGCATGGCGCTTCTGTCGAGGAAATCCTTGAAGAATACAAAGGATTGACAAAGGAAGACATAAAAGCATGTTTGCTATTCGCAACAGAATCCCTTGCAGATACCACATTTATGCCTTTGACTGCAGAGGCTTGTTAGATGCGGTTCCTTGTGGATGAATGCACAGGGCCTGCGGTTGCACAGTGGTTGCGCCGACAAAATCATGATGTGATTTCGGTTTACGATGAAATCAGGGGGGCGGATGATACAGAGGTTATCCAGAAAGCCTGCGAGCAAAATCGGATACTGATCACGAATGACAAAGACTTTGGTGAGCTTGTTTTTCGAGAGAAAAAGCCACATAAAGGTGTGATACTTTTGCGTCTTGAAGATGAGCAAGCTTCAAACAAAATAGCTGTACTACAGCGCTTGCTTGAAAAATATGAAAAATCCTTTTCTGGAAATTTTATTGTTGTGACAGAAACTACTGTCAGAATAGCGGGAAAGACATGAATCAAGAACATCAATTTTTATGATTGGGGGATAGAGATGTGTGTTTATACTTTCCTATACATTGAAAAAAAAAGAAAAATTAGATGTGTTAAAAGATGATTTGTTGATTTATAGCGACCCTGGATTTATGGAAAGCATTAAAAAGGGCATCGATGATGCTAAAAGCGGAAAAACCGTTAAATGCGAAGACAGGACAGACAGAAAAAACTCTTCGAGTCGTTATAATCTAAAGAATGTATTAAAGCGAATTTACTGTTGAGTTTCTCAAAATACTAAAGAAACTAAAAAGTAAAGATAAAGCACTTTTTGAGAGATTGGATATCTCGTTTAAGCATCATGATTAGCTGCCATGAATGAGGATTTTGAAAAATGGGATGGACTATATCGACTGGAAAGCATGGAGAATCCCTGACCCCATGAAAAGCAAAATCTTATTAGGAATCCGTACCTTCAAGCAGGCATAACAGGGCTCGTGGTCTAGTCGGTTATGACGTCGCTCTCACACAGCGGAGGTCCTGAGTTCGAATCTCAGCGGGCCCATTTATAATCAACAACTAACTCGTACGAACCGGTACGAACTCACGCCGCCGGAATTCGTATTAGTTCGTTGCTAATGTCAATTTTGTTGTGTTTTGTCATGGTCATCTATCAACAAAATTCATAGCCGCCTCTGCGGTGAGACGCAATATGTTAGTACTATTTAAGCCAGAAGAAGCTATTATTTCAATCCTCCATGTCCGGCTTAAAATGTTCTCTCTGCAACAGCGAATTGGTTCCCCCGCTCAAACTCCTAAACTCGCACAAAGCGCAGAAAAACCGCTGTTTCGTACAATGCCCTGTATGCGACCTGATTTTCGTGCCAGAAAAATTCCATCTTTTACCGCATGATGAAGCCGCGCGTTACAGGCTTCATGATAACACGCTTCTGAATAAAGGATATGTCGCGATGTTTTTAGAGAAAATAAAAGTTATACACCAGTATTGTCCCGGCATCCATTCAGTCCTGGATTACGGCTGCGGTCCCGAACCAGTGCTGGCGCAGTTGATGAAAAGAGAGGGATTTGATTGCGATGTTTTTGACCCGTATTTCTTTCCTGGATTTCCTGAAATATCGTATGACCTTGTAATATCTACAGAAGTTTTTGAACATTTCAGGGATGTAAAAAATGAGTTGTATAAAGTCCGGTCACTTGTAGCACCGGGAGGCTTTCTTGCAGTCATGACCTCGTTCCATGATGCAGCAGCGAATTTTAGCGACTGGTGGTATCCGGGCGACCCCACCCACGTCTGTTTTTTTGGGATGCGAACGTTTGAGTGGATATCAAAACAGTTTGGATTTAAGATAATCTATACAGATAGAAAAAAGTTCATCATCCTGAAGGCTGAGTAGCACTGAAATTTCATAAGGCAAATTATTAATATCCATAAGTCAACATCTTGATGAGGAGTTATGGAAGAACAAAAGAAATCATTTATGCAAGAATTCATGGACTTCTTGAACAAGTACGGGGTAATTGGCCTTGCCGTGGCATTCGTCATGGGCGCTGCGGTTACGAAACTCGTAACAGCGCTTGTAACCGACCTGATTATGCCCATTATCGGGGCATTGGTTCCGGGCGGTGATTGGAGGTCTGCTACCTTAAACGTGGGAAATATCAAGTTCATGATAGGAGATTTTGCGGGAGTACTGATTGATTTCATTATAATTGCAGTTGTTATATTCATGATTGTGAAGGCAATCGTCAAAGAAAAGAAGTAATCTAATATCATAGGATTTTAAAAATCCTTTATTTTGATTATTCAATCTTCCTCATCACAATCCCTTCAGCCACCTTCGGCAGGAAAAGCGTGGATTTCTGGGGAAAATTCCTGCGCTCCACGAATGCTTTTCTTTCCACATCTCCTATCGAAAGGGGATTTAAGATAAAAGCCACATTGAATTCCCCGCTATCCACTTTAGCCACAGCCTCGGACGGACTTGCGCTAAACGACACGTCCTCCTCTGGTTTTCCCCTGATTATTGGATTAATCAGCCAGTCATGAAGAACAATCAGGTCAAGCCCCACAACCTCCTTGCGCTGTTTTGAAAGTTCCCGCACCGCTTTTTCATCGGCTCTTATAATGCTGAATTTTTTCCCGTCATACATGCCGAGTTTAACATCATACTCGCCGGCGCGCTGCCTGAGAACCGAATAGAATTCCTCGCTGTTCCTTTCGCCCTGCCATTCTATTGAAAAGTTCGCATGAATCCTGCGTTCAAGTTCCGAAGCATCAAAATTGCGCACCGCCCTGTGCCATGGCAATAACAAAAGAGCCCTGTCCCCGCCTTCCATCAGCATCATCATTGTATATCCAATGCCGTCCTTTTCCCGCATAAGGCTGGATGCTGCGTACCTGTGGTGCCCGTCAAGAATGAGAAGCCTGCGCCCTCCCATCATGGTTTTGATTCTCTGCATGAGGCTTTCGTCAGTAACCTCCCAGAGAAGATGCCGGCTCCCGTTAATAACCACATCCACAACCGGCGGCTTTTCGGGGTCAAGCGCGAGTTCAGGACGCTTAAATCCCAGGTATTCTTCAAGAAGGTTATTCAATTCATGGTCAGGCATACTGTATTCCGCTGCAATCGGAGAGAAGTTCATCATGCTGGCTTTCATGAGCCTGTAGCGCTCTTTTGAATTTATTTCAAAAATATTCTCATGCCCGACAATGTTTCCTTTCCCGGGCTCTTCCACCTTGACAAGACTCACAAGCCCGAAAACAAAATATTTTTGCCTCCTGTCCTTTTCAGGAAGCAGCGCAAGAATCTCAGGTGAAAGGGTGAACATTATGCCGTAGATATAAAATGCAGGTTTTTCCCTCTCAACAAGTATTCCCAAACTTCTGAAACGTCCGAGTTCCCTTGCAGCATGAACAATAAATTCATCCCTGTCCTTGTCTTTTCTTCTCGTAGTAACATGGATAATGTTGTTTCTCTCCTGTGCAAATCTCTCATAATTTGCCGCGTCTATTGTGTCATAGACAGGGCAGACAAGCTTATCCACTGCCAGTTCAGGATTAAGTACCGTGGCTTTAAAAGGTTTTATATCTACCATATTTGAGCCTGAATTTTGGTTCTCAAAGGATAATATCGCACATGAATGTTTCGAATGCAGGACTATTTGACATCTCTAAGGTTTTAACGTCGCGGCCATCTTTCCGTCCCTGAATATCCTGATAACCCCGCCGCTCTGGGAAACCACAATCCCTATTGATTTGGTTGCAGAAGTTATGGCAGCTACCGAAGAGTGCCGCGTCCCAAGTCCTCTTGGTATTTTTACAAGCCCCGTATCCATCGTGATATACCGCCCCGCAGCTTCAACCGCCCCATCGCCGCAAATCACAAAAACCCCATCTAGCTGAGCAAACTCCTTAATATTATCCCGTATTTCCGGGTCGGTTATGTTCCGTTCTTCTTTTTTATATCCCTGGAACGGATTCAGTATGAGCTGTTTTGATTTAGCCATGACATTCGCGGCATCGCCCATGATGAATGCCGTTCCGATTGCCCGCCCCTCCCTTCCTTCACTTCTGATTTCCATGGCAATTTTTATTACAGCTTCAAATACCTGCTCGCTTACCCCTGTTCCGTTGAGCAATCCTGATATATCGAATGCAGGCGTTTCCTTTTTCTTTGGTTGGAGCTGGCTTTCCGTGCCGCTTGCACCATATTCATTTTCAAGCTGCAGGGCTTTGAGCTTGTAATCATTCGCGAGGTACCTGAGGCGATTGATTTCATACGAGTCGGTGCTTATCTCTGAAGCCTCCCTGAATTTTTTTTCAGCTTTTTTATAAAGCTCTATCGCCAGGCTATAATCCCCCGCTTCCTGCGCACCCTCTGCTCTCTTGACTAGATTTTTTCCTTCATTGGAGAGCATGGTTGTCCACAAATTCAATCACCTGGAGATTATAATTCCTGATGTTAAGCTGTCTAATAATATAAGGCTAAAGGTGTTATAAAGAAATAAAGAATTATGATGGACCGGTCGGGAATTGAACCCGAGGCCTCTCCCATGCCAAGGGAGCGATCTACCCCTGAGCTACCGGCCCTGAAAGGGTGAGTTGCATAGTGCTTGGAGTTAGATAAAGGTATCGATTATTAACTCGTTTGGGATTTCCAGTTTTGCATTTGTTAAAGATAAGATTTAAATCAAATGGCGTAATATGGGCGCTAGTTCGGGCCCGTAGCTTAGCCAGGTGGAGCGCTCGGCTGATAACCGAGAGGTCTTGCGTTCAAATCGCAACGGGCCCATCTGTTCTTTTAGTTTTTATTAAAAACAAACCGCAGATGAAGGCAGATTTCTTAAACTCGTGGATACGAAAAATTAGGCTATGTTGTTTTCCGGTAGCCCCCAAAGAGAGGTGAGGCGGGTTTGTTCTCTTGGCATACTTAATGTACTTATTTTAACAGTTCGGCGCACGATAGAAAACATAGCAGCAGGTGTGACGCGAACACACCGCAAAGGACGCAGAGGACGCAAAGACAACCCATCCATTAGGAAGCATATTGCAAGAAAAATGAGCTTAGGAGGAGTACAAGACTGCTATATAGATACCTTTTTGCGGTAGAACATCTCAATCGGTTTTGGCAAAACATTATACTGAATATAGTTCTGAAACTCGAATACTATTCATTAAATGTACAGTTATCTATTCCAAGGTATCTAAACAAATATAATCTTCCCCATTTATTAGTTTTAAATTTTTAATAATCTCTTCCTCTGCATCTTTAATATCTTCATCAGTTAACGCAAATAGTTTTTTCCATTCTTCAAGTTTTTTCTTTCCTTCTTCAATTTTCTGTGTTTTAAGAGGTGGATTCGCATATTCTAACAGGATTGATTGAACTACATAAAATCTCGCTGTATCTTTCATTCTACCTTCGTGTGGCCCAATTATCTTCTCCCCTCGTTCATTATATCCCCATTTTAAGCATGAAGCAAGTAATCTAGTTCCATAATCCGACAGAGGTTCATACTTATGTTCTTCTATGAACACTATTCTATGACCATACTCAAATCCATAAGCCATTTCTTTAGAATTAGTTGAGGTAGAGGAAGCATATTTGCCATATGTCTCTTGTTTTTCTTTTTTATGCTTCAATTTATCAAACAGACTCATTTTATCATCCATTTATTCATAACCAGTTTTTGCTTTTTCAGGAGTCTTCGGAAGCAATTACTTCCGCATTAGTTTTTTTAATTTTATTAATCCTTCTTATTTTAATCAAATCGTAGTAAACAATAGTCCAATTTTTATATTCGAAAGTTATAATAACCAAACCTATAGAAAATATAACTAGAAACAACCCACGACCAAATTCATCTTTTATAAAATTTAATAAAACAGCAAGCAAGGCGATTGCATAGGTGAAAATAGGCAGATGCGACATTGACTCATGTTTTGCAATCTCGATTGCATCTGAAAGAGTTTCTTCATCAACGCAAAGTTCTTGTAATTTTTCAAATCTTCTTGCTTCATTTTTTATCTTTTTTATTTTATCGATTTCTGCTTCAAGTCTCATTATTTACGTATCTTAGTTACACGCCATAAATATTTAATCCACGCCGATCGATAAATAGTGTATTATATAGGATGCCAAAGAACGGCAGTAAAGAAATCCGTGGTGTCGAGGGTCTTGTGTTCAAATCGCAACATGCCCATTTTTTTGTTCAACACAACTTCCTGTACATCCGCGCCTGGAACCCGTGGTACTTACAGACCCCCTCCGCGTCCTTCTGGTCAATGGTCTTGCTGTCAAACGATGACAGGTCGGCGGAATACAGCGCGAACTGCGAATCCCTCGCTACTACTTTTGCGCTTCCTTTATAGAGCCTGACCTTCACGTTTCCGGTCACTCTTTCCTGCGTCTTGTCGATAAAAACGTTCAAATCCGAATACAGCGGCTCATCCACAAGACCCTTGTATGCAAGTTCGCTCCACGTTTCATCGACAACCGACTTGAAACGCAGCTCGTCCCTCGTGAGCACGAGTTTTTCAAGGTCTTTATGCGCCGTCAGCAGTATCGTGGCTGCAGGATGCTCGTAATTCTCCCTTGCCTTCAATCCAAGCACCCTGTCCTCTATCATATCAGTGCGCCCAACTCCATGAGAGCCGCCGATTTTGTTTAGCTTCTGTATCAATGTTACACCATCAAGCGTCTTGCCGTTTAACGATACAGGCACGCCGCATTCAAACCCGATATCGATAATCTCGGCATCCGGCGCTTTTTCAGGCGAAACTGTCCACTCAAATATCTCTTCAGGCGGGATAAAATCAGGCTCTTCAAGACGCCCGCCCTCGATGCTGCGGCTCCAGATATTCTCATCCACGCTCCACGGTTTTGATTTCGTGGCTGCCACAGGTATCCCATGTTCCTTTGCGTATTCCATCTCCCATTCGCGCGTGAGATTCATATCCCTCATCGGCGCTATGACCTCAAGGTCAGTGCTCCGAAACACCGCCTCGAATCTCAACTGGTCGTTGCCCTTTCCCGTGCATCCATGCGCAAGCGCGTGAGCCTTCTCTTTTTTCGCTATTTCCACGACCTTCTTCGCGATGAGAGGACGGGCTATCGATGTGCCCAGGACATAACCCTCATAGCTGCCGTTTGCCTTGATAAGAGGAAAAATATAATCTCTGACGAATTCTTCTTTCGCGTCTATGGTGTAATGTTTCTGGCTTATTTTTTTGGCTTTTTTCTCGGCCTGCTCGATTTCCTTTGCCGGCTGCCCGACATCGACTGTAATTGTTATTGCATAATCGCAACCGTAATGTTCTTTTAACAGGGGTATGCACACGGATGTGTCGAGCCCGCCTGAATACGCAAGTGCTACTTTTTTCATGGTGCGGTTTAATGGTGCGGAAAGATTAAAAGTTTTTGTCTTATAGTGAAGTTCTAAAATACCCTGATTTTGCACTTGAAAAAAATAAGAATTCACTCCAGAATAATTCACCGCAGAGGACGCAAAGAGCGCAAAGAGCGCAATATTTGCTTTGCGACCTTCGCGCTCTTTGCGGTGATTGCCAACTGATGCGTTGTATTAAATGTGGAAATTTAAGAGCTACTCTATAGCTTTTGATTGGTTAAGAAATTCAATTTATGGTATATCATAATCTCTTCGCGTTCTTAGCGCCTTTGCGGTGCGGTCTTATTCACCGCAGAGACGCAAAGGCCGCAAAATAGGCATAGAAAACTTATTTTATATCACCCGCCAACATGATATTTCATGGCAGACCTGATAATCAGAGGCGGTCGCGTGCTCACCTTGGACGGCGCGATTATCGATAACGGGGTGGTGGTTGTAGATAACGGTTTAATAACTTTTGTCGGTAAAAACACCAATGAAAAAGCCGATAAAGTGATTGATGCAAAAGGCTGTGCCGTCATGCCCGGTCTTGTCAATGCCCATACGCATCTTCCCATGACCCTTTTCCGCGGATTTGCAGATAACCTTCACTACGATGAATGGACAAAAAAAATCCAGTCGGCTGAGATGAAACTTACTCCTTCTGACGTGAGGGCTGGCGCGTATCTTGGCGTGCTTGAGATGATAAAAACAGGAACTACCGCTTTTGCCGATATGTATATCCACATGGATGAAGTGGCGAATGTTGTTGAAGAAACCGGTATGAGAGCCTCCCTTGGTTACGGCATGATTGAAGGGCTGAATGAAGATTCTGATACAAAGCTGAAAAACAGGGCGGAATTTTCGCGGAAATGGAACCACACAGCAAACGGCAGGATTACAACCATGTACGCGCCGCATTCGGCAGCTTCATGTTCAAAGGAATTCCTTGAAAGAGTAAAGGAACTTGCGGCGAGGGATAATTCAAGAATTCATATCCATGTGCTCGAAACAGAAGACGAACTCAAGCTCATGAAAAAGCGTTACGGGATGTGTTCCATTAATCTTCTAAACAGCATCGGATTCCTCGGACAGGATGTTCTTGCCGCGCACTGCGTCTGGCTATCGGATGACGATATTGGTATCCTGAAAAATAAAAAGGTCAATGTTGTCCACTGTCCTTCAAGCAACATGGCTCTTGGCGTCGGGATTGCACCCGTTCCGAAAATGCTTGGAAAAGGCATTAACGTGGCGCTCGGAACCGATGGCGCAGCTTCAGGCGAAAGTCTTGATATGTGGAAAGAGATACGGGCGGCATCGCTGCTTCACAAGCTTAAAGAGACGCAAGTGTTACCCGCATCAAAAGTGCTTGAAATGGCGACCATAAATGGCGCGCGGGCGCTGGGGATAAATGCCGGGGTGCTTAAAGTGGGGTGCCTTGCGGATATTATTATAGTTGATTTGAGAAAGCCGCAATTCACTTCTCCTAATCTTGTTTCAGCGCTTGTGAATGGGGCTTCGGGATGCGATGTAAAAACCACTATCGTAGACGGGAAAATACTTATGGAAGATCGCAGGGTAAAACTGGATGAGGATAAAATTATCGAAAATGCAATTGATACAATATTAAAAATCGAATCGAATAATTAAAATTAAGTACAACCGCAACCATTCAGTCAAGAAAGGTGAGACATTGTTTACAATCGAGAACATTCATGCAAGAGAAATACTTGATTCGCGCGGAAACCCCACAGTAGAAGTCGATGTTACCACGGAAATCGGCTTTGGGCGCGCAAGCGTCCCTTCAGGCGCATCCACTGGGACAAACGAAGCGATTGAGTTAAGGGATAATGACAACAGGTACCACGGAAAAGGCGTTATTATCGCGGTGAACAATGTCAATACCGAAATAAAAGAAGCACTCATTGGCATGGACGTTCGCGACCAGCGCGATATTGACAGGATAATGCTGGAGCTTGACGGCACGGAAAATAAATCAAGACTTGGCGCCAATGCAATCCTGGGCGTCTCGCTGACAGTTGCCCACGCAGCCGCGGATTCACTCGGTTTATCCCTTTACCGTTACCTTGGGGGCACAAATGCATTCACGCTTCCGGTTCCCACCATGAACATAATAAACGGGGGAAAACATGCTGGCAACGAGCTTGCGATACAGGAATTCATGATACAGCCGGTAGGCGCGCGGACATACCCGGAGGCGCTGCGTATGGGTTCTGAGACATATCAAATGCTTGGCACAATACTTTCGAAAAAATACGGCAAATCCTCGGTCAACGTGGGATATGAAGGCGGTTATGCCCCCCCGCTTACAAACACAAAAGATGCGCTCGATGCAGTCGCCAATGCCATTGAAGAGTCGGGGTACGAGAAAAAAATTACTATCGGACTTGATGCCGCAGCGTCAGAATTCTATAAAGAGGGCATATATACTATCGATGGACAGACATTCTCTCCTGATGACCTGGTGGATTTTTATTCTGAGCTTGTGAAAACATATCCAATTCGCTCTATCGAAGACCCGTTCCATGAAGAAGCGTTCGATGATTTTGCTGTTTTAACAGGAAAATTAAAAGACACGATAATCGTGGGCGACGACCTTTTCGTGACAAATGTGAAGCGCCTTGAGCAGGGAATTAAAATGAATGCCGGGAATGCACTGCTGCTGAAGGTCAACCAGATAGGTACGCTGTCTGAGGCTCTTGATGCTGCAAGGCTTGCTCAGAAGAATAAGTTCAAAGTGGTCGTGAGCCACAGGTCTGCCGAAACGGAGGATACTACGATTGCGGATATTTCGGTAGCTATCGGCGCTGAATTGATTAAGACAGGAGCGCCTGCAAGAAGCGAGAGGAACGCGAAGTATAACCAGCTGCTGCGGATTGAGGAAGAGCTGGGGAAGGCTGCAAAGTATATGCAGCTTTAAGTTTTCACAACTTTTGTGAAAATCTTTTATTTTGCCTTGATTAAGGATACCAGGGTAGCCTGTATATTGAGTTATCCATAGATACTCGTCTAATAAAAATCTCAAAAATCCTCGACAACCATCGAAACATATATAAACTAACCTGACGAAGGTAAATCTATGCTCGAACAATCCATCCGCTCATGGAATCCCTGGTGGGCGCAAAAGATGCCCCCGTCCCTCACTGGTATAAGAAGGGATATCACGCAGGACATCATTAAAAGCCTCAACACACCCCATATAAAGGACATAATAGGGGTTAGGCGGTGCGGTAAAACCACAATTCTCTATCAGGTGGCAGATCATCTGGTATCACAGGGCTTGCAGTCAAAGGATATCGTTTTCCTGAACTTCGACGACCCCTCGATAAACGCTGCCTCATTTGAGGAGTTGCAGAAAGAGATTTTCAAAATAAACCCTGAAATATCCCACATATTCCTTGATGAAATACAGCAAAAAACAGGATGGGAACGATGGGTAAGAACGCTCTACGACACAAAAAAATTCGAGAGGATATTTATTTCAGGCTCCTCGGCAAGCCTGTTATCGCAGGACATGGGAAGAGTCCTCACCGGTAGGCATATCACCTTCAATGCGACCCCTTTTTCCTTCAGGGAATACCTCAAAAAGAGAGAATGGGGGGGTTTTAGCCCTGAATCCCTCTCTTATAACAAAGACAAACTCCTCCATTACTTGAGTGCATATCTTGAAACGGGAGGCTTTCCTGAAACAATCGGTCTGGATGAATTCGGTCGCAAACAGGTGCTAATCTCACTTTACAACGATATACTTGCCAGGGACATTTCTTCCAGATTTGATGCTTCTTTTGAGATTACAGACAGGATATGCAGGTTCATGCTGACAAACCCCGGGGCTACGTACTCAAGCAACAGTGTGGCGCGCGCCACAGGTACAGCCGTGGAGACGGCGGAGAAATATATCAATTATTTGAAGGAGTCACTTCTTGTACATGACCTTCCGATTTTCTCATTCAAATTGAAGACCCAGTTCAAACAAAATAAAAAGACGTATCCGGTGGATACAGGTATTCGAAATGCCGTTTGTTTGCGGTTTTCACAGGATACGGGTAAGCTCGCCGAGACGGTAGTGTTTTTGGAGCTCAAGCGGCGAAATGCTGAAGTTTACTACTGGAAAAGCCAGGATGGTTATGAAGTTGATTTTTTAGTTAAAAAAGGACAAAAGATTGCCGGTCTTATCCAGGTTGCATGGGATGTAAGAAACGAGGACACGCAAAAGCGTGAGGAACGTGCGCTTGATTATGCGATGGAGGAACTGGATGTGAATACAGGAATAATTTTAACAGAGGATTACGAGAAAACTCGTGAAGAAAACGGGAAAACAATAAAATACATGCCGATGTGGAAGTGGCTGCTGGTATGATGTTTTCACAATTATAGTTTTTTTTCAATTTTTTCAAAACTACCTGATTTTTTTACACATCTTCCTGCATTAAAATCAAACAATTTATTATCCATGAAATACTTTTAAAGAGCAAGGAGGAGTTAGTGTTGATAGATTATTCCAGAGAAACAAAATTAAGTGTAAAGCTAGCAGTAGAAAAGCTTACAAAAGACCTGGTAGATAACAAATGGGGTGTGCTGACCGTAATCGACGTGAAAAAGATTCTTGCTGAGAAACTCAAGATTGAATATACCGATTATGTCATCCTTGACGTCTGCAATCCCGGTCTTGCCCACAGGGGCCTTTCCATAAACAAGCAGGCTGGCCTCATTTTACCGTGCAAGATTGTGGTATATGATGATAATGGGAAAACAAAGATTTCACTGTACAAACCCACAGTAGCATTAAGCACTGCATCATCCATGACGGGATATGACAAATTGAGTAAACTGGCTATTGAGGCTGAAGACGGTTTAAACAAAATCATTGATATGCAGGAGGAGTAAATATGCAGACCGTAGAAATAATGGAAAAAACCTTCGATTCCGAATCCAACGATATCGCCTTATACCTTGCAATGTCACGCAAAGCAGAATATGAAGGGCACCCTGAGATAGCATCGTATCTCCTGAATGTGGCTATGGATGAAGCGCGACATGCTGCTGAGTTTGCAACTCTCCTGGGCAAGGTCAAGGATACAAGGACAAATCTTGTTAACATGCTCGCAAGCGAGGTGAAAGCGGAAAAGGACAAAGGGAAAGCCGCAAAAATCGCATTTGCCGAAGGTCATGATGAAGCGTTCCAGTTTTTTGAAAAGTCGATGCATGATGAACGCAGGCATAAGGAAGGAATAAAAAAAGTTCTTTCAAAATTGGGAAAAGGATTAAATCAACAATAAACAATGATAATATGGGAGAAAAATATGGAACCTGATAAAATAATTAAAAGTATAGATAATAAAATGGGTTTTACACCTGAAATCATGAACATGATGGGTGAAATGAATCCCGAATTGTTTGAACACTATAAGAAATGTGATGACGGCATCCAGGAGGATGGCGCCCTATCTGCAAAGGTAAAAGTATTGATGTCGCTTGCGGTCATGGCAGCCCAGAGATGCGAGCCCTGCTGTGAATCCCAGATGAGAAGCGCCCTTAACCATGGCGCAACAAAAGAAGAGATAATGGAGACTATGAATGTGGTTTTCATTACGTCGGGCGCGCCGGGTGTAGCAGCATGCAAGAGAGCCCTGAAACTGATGGAGGGTAAGGAAGGCCATGAACATGGCAGCGGTCATGGCTGCATGGGCGGAAGAAGAAGGCAATAAACCATAAGGATTTAAATATATTCATGTTCATTGATTTATCAATGATATTAAAGTTTAAGGGAGGATAAATATGAGCCAGAAAATAATAGATGCATTGAACAAGGACAGGGAGGGCGAATTGAGCGCCATCATACAGTATATGAAACATCATTATGAGGGGGAAGGGATGGAAAGCCCGGCAATTCTTGAGATATTCAAATCAACTGCAAAGGATGAGATGGGGCATGCAGAGAAGCTGGGCGAGAGGATAGTTTACCTTGGTGGAATCCCCACAAAGAAGCCGGAACCTATCGTTGAGGGCGGGAATTTGAAAAAGATGGTACAGGATGACCTGGCAAAGGAGAACGCTGCAATCAAACAGTATAAAGAGCATATCAAACTCGCGATTAAGGAGAATGACCCGACCACGAGGCTCATGCTCGAAGAAATCCTCTCGGACGAAGAAGGACATGCAGATACGTGGGAGACCACACTCGGGATAAAGAAATAAAAATCATGTTTGGAAGAGAAACGCAACTTGTAGACTGCAGGGAAGCAATGGGCCTGGGGCGGGGCGGCGGTCTTGCCCAGCGCGGAACACTTTCTGAAGCCGCAAGACCCGATGTCGTCGCGATTGCCATGACACCGGGCCGCCGGCATATCACAAAGCCAGTATGTGAGATAACGCAGGGGCTTCGGCGGGAAAGCATACAGGTTAGCGTACTTGTTCTTGAGGCAGGCGCCGGCATTCCAATGGATGAGGTCGGAGCTTCCACTATCTCTAAAGGATATGGGGCAAATTTCGGGTTGACAGCAAAAGAGATTGAACAGATAGCAAGGCACAAAGTCGTGCTAATTAATATGGGCAATGTTAATTCTCATATACTCTCAAAGACAAAGAAAATCCTCAAGTATGTCAACATACCTGCCGTTATAGCCTGTGAATACCCCATCGATTTTGAGGATTTCGCAAAAGTGGGTATCAAGACAAAATTCGTAAGACCCAAAAATCCTGAAACAGAAGGCACTGTGGTTGCGATCGTCAGCGGTATAACGAGGGGCGAGACCTGTTCAAGGATAAAATTGAATGAACTGGCAAAGGAAATCAGGCAAATACTGGGTGCGAAAATAGAAGCTACCCACGCGGTCAGAAGCGATTTATTAATAAAAGAAGGACTGATGGCTAGTGAAGGAGAGTGAATTGGTATGAAATGTTACGTTTGCGCCAAAATGGGAAAAGATACGGATGCTGTAGCAGCATGTATCGTATGCGGTATGGGTGTTTGCATGGAACATGCAATCTATGAGGAAACGCCTGTGTGGAAAGGTGACTATCCAGTAAGGCTTGAAAAAGATATCGAGAACATGAAACGAATACTGTGTCCGCCCTGTCATGAAGCTCTTAAAGAGAACTGGTGATCGTTATGTTGAAATGTTATGAATGCGCCCAAAACGGGACAGTTGAAGAATCCGTATCTATCTGCATAATGTGCGGCAAAGGGCTTTGTATGGAACATGCAAAGAGGATTGACCTTCCAATATGGGAAGGAGGATATCCGGCCCCTGTCAAAATCCTGAAGAAAGGTTTACCTAGATTTGTATGCAGGGACTGCGGCAATATTCTGGTGCCGGGAGCCTGTGAATAAAAGAGCATGGCATGTTTGAGGTCAGATTTCATGGGAGGGGCGGGCAGGGTGCGGTCATGGCTGCCCAGACTCTTGCAGAAGCTGCGGTAATTGAGGGAAACTATGCCGTCGCCTTCCCGTTTTTTGGCGCTGAAAGACGTGGAGCCCCTGTTCTTGCCTTCACAAGGATAGATTCTAAGAAAATATACAGCAAGACACAGATTTATTCACCCGACTGCGTGGTTGTACTTGACGATTCGCTTCTCGATACAATCGATGTGGTAGCAGGGTTAAAACCCGGGGGTTCGGTTGTCATAAATTCCAGGGATAAGCCAGAAGATATAGACCTGGGAATTAGCGTCAAGACAGCGGTTGTAGATGCTACCTCGGTAGCGCTTGAAATCCTGAAAGCCCCGATAACAAATACGGCTATCCTCGGCGCGTTTGCCAGAGCCACCGGGATTATTAAGCTTGAATCCCTGGAAGAAGCTATCAAGAGAAGGTTTGGCGAGAAACTCGGTGAAAAAATAGCCGAGAGGAATTCCCTTGCCGCAAGGACAGCTTACGGAAAGACCGTTATCGGGACAAGTAAAGGGATAAAGAAACTTGAACCCAAAAAACAGTGGCTTCCGACGTATCAGGAGCTTCCGGCAGGCGGCTCTCTCATTGAGGGGAAAACGGATGCGGGTCTTATCGGTCCCGGGAGTTTTATCGAGAACAAGGTGTCGGGCTGGGCGACATTCCGCCCGCTGCGGGACAGGGAAAAATGCACCATGTGTCTTTTGTGCTGGTTTTACTGCCCCGAAGGCACCATCGTGCGTATCTCGGACAGGGGCGACCTCATGACCAATTATGATTATTGCAAGGGCTGTGGTGTATGCGCCAACGAATGCCCTGTTGATGCAATAAAAATGGTGAGGGCGAGGGTGTAAAGCATGAAAAAAGTAATAACAGGCGACCATGCAGTTGCCCTGGGAGCAAAGCTCTGCCGTGTGGACGTGGTGCCGGCATACCCGATTACGCCGCAAACGCTTATTATTGAGCATATTGCTGATTTTGTCAATGACGGGGAAATGGATGCAAAGTTCCTGACAATGGAGTCGGAGCATAGCGTGATGAGCGCGGCAGCCGCAGCGTCAGCAGCAGGCGCAAGGGTATTCACAGCGACATCTTCGCAAGGGTTAGCTTTCATGTACGAGATGCTCTATGCCACAGCGCCCCTGCGTCTTCCAATAGTAATGGTGAATGCCAATCGAACGCTCGGAGGTCCTCCGGGTATCTGGTGCGAGCATAATGATTCCATGGGGGTACGGGATTCAGGCTGGCTACAGGTATATGTGGAAGACAATCAGGAAGCTCTTGACATGGTAATCCAATCATTCAGGATTGCAGAGGATAAACGCGTACTCCTTCCCGTAATGCCGTGTCTTGACGGTTTCGTGCTTACGCATACGGTCGAACCCGTGGATGTCCCGCAGCAGGAGGATGTTGATTCCTTCCTTCCAGCTTTTGCACCCGATATTATGCTTGATCCCGCAAGGCCGGCAATGATGGGGATTTTCATGCCAGCCGAGTACATAATGGAATTGCGCCGCCAGACTATGGGCGCTGTGGAATCGGCAAAAAAAGTTATCAGGGAAATAAACGATGAGTTTGCCAGGGTTTTCGGAAGAAATTATGGGGGTATGATTGATACTTACATGATGGAGGATGCAGAAGTGGCACTGGTCACAATGGGCACTGTAACAAGCACTTCGCGTGAAGTGGTGGAAGAACTTAGAAAAGCGGGGAAAAAAGTCGGGCTTGTGAAATTGAGATTCTTCAGGCCGTTCCCGTCCGAGGATTTAAGGAAAGCTTTGTCCGGTGTGAGCGCAGTCGGGGTTTTTGACCGCTCGATATCTTATCACGGCGGAGGGCCGGCATTTAACGAGATTCAATCAGCGCTTTACGGTATGACCGTACCGGTCATCAATCATCTTGCAGGTATCGGGGGACGGGACGTGACAAGAGAGCAGATAATAAAAATGTTTGAGATAACGATTAAGGCGGGAAATGGTGAAAAAGTGAATCCGATAAACTGGCATAATACGCGTGGTGAGACAGTATGATTACCATAAAAGAATTGCCTGATGAAAACCTGTTCACGGCAGGGCATACCGCATGTCCCGGCTGCGGCGTGGCGATGTCTATCAGAAATGCCATAAGGGTATTGGGAAAGGATACTTCCGTTTATGTTCCTGCCAGCTGCGCTGTGGTTTTCGGAACCACATTCCCGTATGGAGCATGGAAAGTGCCTTTCTTCCATACCGCATTTGAAAATACTGGCGCCTGCCTGACAGGTATGCAGGCTGCTTTTGAGAAAAAAGGAAAAAAGGTCACATCGGTGGGGTTTGCAGGCGATGGCGGGACGTATGATATCGGTTTGCAGAGCATGTCGGGAGCAGCGGAGCGCAATGACGATGTCATTTATATTTGTCTTGATAATGAGGCGTATATGAACACAGGCATTCAGCGAAGCGGAGGAACGCCTTTCGGTGCATGGACCACGACCACGCCCGTCGGCGCTAAAGTCCAGGGGAACAGGCGATTTAAGAAAAACCTCGGGGAAATCGTGGCAGCCCATGAGATACCGTATTATGCCACCCTGTCCATCGGACATCCTCTTGATTTCATAAGGAAAGTTGAGAAGGCAAAAAATATCAAGGGATTCCGTTTTCTCCACATGTTCACGCCGTGCATCCCGGGCTGGAAAATGGACCCGGCAAAAACCGTTGAAGTTACAAAGCGCGCGGTTGAAAGCGGGATGTGGACTTTGTACGAAGTCGAGAACGGAGAGAAAAAAATCACATTCAAGCCCGGGAAAATGAAATCAGTCCGGGATTATTTGATGATGCAGGGGCGGTTCCGCCATATGAGCGATGAAGATATTAAGAAGCTCCAGATGTGGGTGTGCAAAAAATGGAACCTGCATTATAAGGAAAAGGGAGCACCAGAGGTATGTGAAATTGCGCCGCCTGAAGAACATCATGCTGTAACAGAGGAACACAGGGAGATGCACGGGCCATGACGAAAATAAAACCCAGATTATATACTCTTAGCACATGCGTGCACTGCAAAGCAACGAAGCGGTTTTTAAAGGAGAACGGGATTGAATTTGATTATGTGGATGTGGATAAATTGGATGGCAGGGAAAAGGATGAGGTTTGCAATGAAGTGATAAAACTGAGCGGAAGCTTGCGGTTCCCGACCATTGTAGTTGGCAAAAAAGTGATTGTGGGGTTCTATGAGGATAAGTTGAGAGAGGCTCTTGGGTTATGAGACGAATTGATGAGAGCGCAAATCAATCACCGCAAAGGACGCCAAGAACGCTTAAGCCCGAGTTGCGCCTCGGGAGGGCGCACACACATATGCCCGATAGGGCCTACGTGGATTTCTTTGCGAACTTTGCGCTCTTTGCGGTGAGGTAGTTATGAGAACAGTTGCTGAGATGTTCACCGAGATGAAGAAAATTGCAGATGAGGAAGGCTACCAGTTCAACCCAAACAAAGATGAACTTAATGATATCCTTCAGGGAATATGGGATAACGAGCATCGCTATGGTTATCCGTCATGCCCCTGCCGTATCGCAGGCGGCGCGCTGGCGGACGACATGGATATCATCTGCCCGTGCAACTACCGGGACGCCGATATCGAAGAGTTCGGATGCTGCCTGTGTACGCTGTATGTGAATGATGAATGGATTTCTGGAAGGAAGCCGCATGAACCGATACCGGAGCGGCGTCCAAAGGAGTATTATGAGAAGGGTTGTCCGGCTATGATGGAACAGAAAGGTGCAGGAGGAAAAGAAATGGCTGAAGTTTACAGGTGTACTGTTTGCGGTTATCTCTGCGCAAGGGATGAGCCGCCTGACCTTTGCCCGATTTGCAGGGCGAAGAAGGAACGGTTTGAGAAGTTTGAGATGAAGTAAATAGCTGACATAAAATCTGAGTAGCATGTTTATTGCATGCATAATATATACTTTAAAAATAAGTAAAAATTAGCAGGAGGAAATATGAAACTTAGCACGCTGCTTAGAACTAAAGGAAAAGACTATTTCTACATTATGCATCTCAGCTACGGCGGTGGTGATAAAGAGCGTCTCTGGAACTATGCAAAGAAAAATAATCTTATTGGCATTAGTCACCGGGAGATTATTGATTATGACTGGAAAGTGGATTCCGAATTGGCGAAGAATCGTATTTCTGGAATATGGGTCAGGCAGTTTAATATGTTCTGCAATGAGATGAAAAATGATGATATTGTAGTTATACTCGATGGTTGGCATTACATTTTAGGAATTATAGAGAGCCTTGGAGATTATGAATATACACCAAAACTCTCAAGGCACTATGATGGTGATTTTTTTGGTTATACCAGAAAAGTTCTTAAATGGACAAAGTCGTTTGATTACGAAAAACGCCTTTCAATCCAGAAGCCACTGTATGGTTTCAACAATACTTTAAGTGAGGTAAGACGCGATATAAAGTGGTGGACAAACTTATCAACTGTAGATTTTTAATCTATCAGTTGAGACATAGATATCTCGCTAAAACCATGAACTAACGCTCAATAACATGAATAAAATTAAAATCCTCAAAATCCTTGCAGACCTGAAAGGAGACATAAGACAGAAATATAAAGCACAGGTAAAAGGGATTTTCGGTTCCTATGCAAGAGAAGAACAAAAAGAGACCAGCGATATCGATATACTTGTGGATTTTGAGGAAGAAGCAGACCTCTTTGATTTTACAGGACTTGCATTATTCCTTGAGGAAAAACTGAACCTTCATGCAGATATTGTCCCTGAGAAATCGTTACGAAAAGAAATCCCAAGGCTTGTCTTAAAAGAGGTAATCCGTGTATGAGGGAAAATAATGAGCACGAGACAAAAATTTAAAGTCCAAAAAACAAACGGAATCTGTGCTTTTTGCGGAGCAAGCTTCAGCAAAGCAGCGATGAAAAAGCACCTGGAATCATGCATACAAAAACACCCTCTCAGGAAACGGTCAGGCTATCCGGTACCTGTAGAAACTAAATTATTCACCGTTCTTGTCGAAGGAAGCTTCTTTCACGAATACTGGATGTACTTGGAAGTGCCAGCAAATTCAATGCTTAAGAAACTTGACAATTTTCTAAGAGATACATGGGTTGAGTGTTGCGGACACCTGAGCCAGTTCACAATAGATGATAAAAGGTACGTTTCAGAACTTGATGAATACTTTAAAGATCTAAACGATAAGAGCATGAATTACATTCTGGAGAAGATTCTCAGCGTAGGAGAGAAATTCAGCTATGAATACGACTTCGGCAGCACTACATATCTCAATTTGAAATTAATATCGGTGCGAGAAGTTGAAGATTCGGACAGCTCAATTTCACTTCTGGCAAGGAACGAACAACCTCAGGTAACATGCAGCTCGTGCGGAAAAATCGCCACACACCTATGCAGACAATGCGGCTGTACAGGCGAAGGATGGGTTTGCGACGATTGTGCCCACATGCATGAGTGCGGCGAAGAGATGCTCCTGCATGTAGTCAATTCCCCGAGGGTCGGGGTGTGCGGATACACTGGATAGGATTGAGACGCAGAAGAAGTACTGCCCCTGCTCTTCCATAAACCAAACCCACGAACCTGCGCCTGCGGGCGATGCCGAAGTTCATAATTCCTTATTGCGAGCGTATTTAAATAGGTAGATGGTATTATAATTACACAAGCTCTAAAATCAATGCCAACCTCCAAAAGAAAAGGTGACTTCATGAAACAAAAATACTTAGGACGATACATTGTATCCGACCCGGCTATCTGCCATGGCGAACCAACCTTCAGGGGAACACGAATCTTAGTTAAGGACGTGCTGGAACAGGTAGAAAGCGGAATCGTATGGGAGGCAATTATCGAGGAGTGGCGCGGGGCGCTGAGCAAAGAAGCGATTGCGGAAGCTATACGACTGGCCCGTGAAGCTCTGGCTGCCCATGCGCCTGAACTGGCGACGGAGCCTGCCTGTGCATGAACATTCTGGATGAGAATATACCAGAAAGCCAGCGTCAGCTTCTTCGTGGCTGGCGCATCCAGGTTCGTCAAATTGGCCATGAAATCGCGAACAAGGGGGTAAAAGACGAGGCTATAGTATCGCTCCTGCATCAGTTTCGTTCTGTGACGTTTTTCACCCGTGATCTTGGTTTCTATGATAACAAGCTATGCCATGCAAACTACTGTTTGGTCTGTCTGGCAGTAGGTCAATATGAGGTGGCAAGTTTTATCCGTCGTTTTTTCCAACATCCTGCCTTCAATACACACACTAAACGAATGGGTAAAGTTATTCGGGTGACTCACCTTGGAATGCGAATTTGGCAACTTCATGGTGAGGAAGAAGATATGATGATGTGGTATAAATAAGAGAAAGTTATGTTATCCGTCAATGATGGAACAGAAAGGTGCAGGAGGAAAAGAAATGTCTGAAGTTTACAGGTGTACGGTTTGCGGTTATCTCTGTGCAAGGGATGAGCCGCCCGACCTTTGCCCGATTTGCAGGGCGAAGAAGGAAAGGTTCGAGAAGTTTGAGATGAAGTGAGGATGCGAAGAAGAAGATTGGGTTTATGATGGCTATTATTGCATGTGTAAATAATATGAAATCATCAGGAAAACGCTAGATGCAGGCCTCGTACATAAGTACGGGGTATACCGTGACTATTCGCGATAGAACCCTCATGCTCTTGAAAGGCTATGGGAAGAACAAATACTCAGAACATGAAAATTTTAGCGCACCATAGGAAATATGGAATTCCTGGATTCCTGATGTATCCAAATCCCAAAATTTTTAAGTTCGAAAATGATTATTAGGTTGATGATTGATGCCATTAAATATAGAGATGGTTTAAATTTTAACAATACGATAGAAATGATATCGATGGAAATTGAGAATGAGTCGTTTGATTATTTCTTGATTCCATTGCGTGGAGGGTATGTATTTTTTGATTTTCTTAATAAAAACTTTCAGAAAAAAAATGTTCGTTTGCCGTGGAAGAATCACTATTTCATATACTCCTCTGGAAATAATAGATGGCGCTTTGCGATAGAATTTCTTAGAGTAGTTCATAATGAAATAGGCATTCAGGCAGACCCCTTCATTGAGAAAATTTATTCATTTCATCAAAAGAAATATGAAAGAAATCTTTTGCGTTTTAATGATTATTCAATTAAAGAAGAATTCAAATATGAAATCTCAAAAAGGGTCTCTAAGCATAACAAGCTTGCGGTTGAATTGAAAAAAATTCTTAGTACAAAGGCTGGCGGAAAAGATTTTTTAAAAATCCTAGTAATAGATGAGGTCAAGAGTGGACACTGTTTGGATTCTACAATCGGGACAGTATATCCAATCATTAAAAGTTGCAGTGGTCTCTATACTAAGGTTTTTGGTGTATGCGTCAATAATGGAAATGAATTAAAAAGATCGATTCTGCAATCATTAAACAATATGAATGTTGACTTGATTTTCATTGATGATGGATGGTGGCTAGATAATGGTCAACTACTCAATTTTACTCTTGAAGATGTCAATAATCCAACACTAGAATATATTGAAAAATCACACTTAATTAGCCAATTGAATCCAAAAATAGCTTTAAAAACCTAATAATTCGGTGCGCCGAAAAAGATGAGAAAAACTCATGCAGCGTCTCGAATTCTGAACCATCGAGCATCCAAGTGATGCCCTGGACTTTAGCGAAGCGGAGTCCAAGGTCGTGACTGCAACAATGTGTGTATTTCTTAAATCCCAATCACAGCTCTTAAGTATCACCAGATTCATTTTCATAATGGGGAGATATGAGCTTCTTAATCAGGTTCGCACGCCAGTGGATTGCAGGAGAGACCTTAGATGACGCCATTTCACGCACCCGAAAAGCAAATAATTCCGGGATAGGCGGTATCATCAATTTCCTCGGGGAACATGTCAGGAACAAAGACGAAGCAAAAAAGAATATAGAAGAAAACCAGAGAATCCTGGAAGCCATCGGAGACTCAAAGCTCAATGCATCCCTATCCATAAAACTCACACAACTGGGGCTTGAGATTGAAAAACACTTTTGTTTATCAAATGTGGAACAGATTGTAAGCAGCGCGGCTTCAAAAAATATCTTTGTTTGGATTGACATGGAGAACTCGCCATACACAGAAGAGACCATTTACATTTACCTTGAAGTTTTCAAAAAATATAAAAATGTTGGGGTGGCTATCCAGTCCAACCTGAAAATAAGCGAAAGCGACATCAAGAGAATAGCAGCCGCCGGGGGTATCATCCGCCTGGTGAAAGGCGCTTACAGTGAAAAAACGGATATTGCATACACAAGCCGGAAAGATATAACAATCAATTACTCAAAACTCATGGGATACCTTTTCTTTAAGAGCCCATTCTTTGCAATCGCAACACATGACGACCTTTTGATAAACGAGGCGCTTATTGCTAACGAGGCTCATCGAAAAAAGATTGAATTCCAGATGCTTTTGGGGGTAAGGGAAGAGCTAAAAAAAGAGCTTGTGCAGAAAGGTCTCACTGTTGTCGATTATATCCCTTATGGAAAGAACTGGTTCCCATATTCTTTACGGCGGATACGGGAAAGGAAACGAAATATTCTTCTGGTTTTCAGGTCGATTTTTGATTTTTAAGCTTCCATCTTATTAAATACCCATGGGGCAAGGAAAGTCGAAGAAACACCAAGTGCAGGGTACTTTAAAAAAATAAAATTCTGGTCTATTAATAGCAATTTGCTTGAAATCAGATAAATAATTCCAACAATAACTATTCCAACAACAGCTCTCCTAATCCTCTGCGTATTATTTTCTGCATCATGAAGTTTCACATATTCCTCTTCAAGAAGGTAGCCAACGCCGATACTTCCCATTACCAGTCCTATCTCAAGCTGTTCAGTTAAAAGACTGTGCTGCATGTATCCTATTGCAACCAGTATCACGGGCAGCGCCATTGCAGCAAAATATTTCAAACTGCTATTCAGTTTTTCTAATTTATTGATTACGCCAGGTTCTGCTTTAAAAAAAATAAAAGCCACCGAGATGCCAAAGATAACTCCTCCAACCACATCGCCGAGATAATGCACCCCCAGATATATGCGTGATAATGAAACGGACAGGATAGCTATAGCGCCTGCAAGTATAAGCCGATTATTTTTAATGCTTAATCCCAGATATCCCCAGAATCCTGATGAAACCTGCGCATGGCCGCTTGGGAACCCGAATCCATTTTCCTCTATTTTATGAAGATATTCAGGCGGTCTTGGCATGCCAAATAGGTTTTTTAAGAAAATTGCAGCAAATGCTGAAAAAAGAATAACATACATTGCCCTTATACCCGTTTTCTTGCTAAAACACCAGAAAATGAGCGATGCTAAAAAGATATACGCAGGTTCGCTGCCCGCAGTTGTAATGGCTTTGAATATCTTATCAAGAAAAGGTGTTCCAATACTCTGAAAGCATATGTTTATGTTTTCGTCAAAAAAGAATTGGAAAGGTTCTAACATCATGTCAGAAACCGAAAATAGGTGGATGCCAGAGGGCAATCCATCTAATATCAAAAATCTATGCTTTGACCAGAGCTTTTGGTGAGCGTGCTATCTTCTTGCGCTTTGCGCCTGCTGATGTATATCGCTGCATCGGGCCGGGGCGCTTGTATGCGAGTTCGGATTCAGGGACCATTATGATATTCCCTTTTCTGCCTTTAACTCTGCCCCATTTTGTTGTACCTGTTTTTCCCATGTAATCTATATCCTCCAAAGTATTTGTTTGACTCCACAATAATTCCGTTTATTCATATACCTTTCCCCTTTTCAATTCTCTTCTTTATCATATACATCTGAACTTTCTTTGATTTTGCCTGGTGCAGAACCCGCTCAAGACCAGCCCGTTCAAGCGGCTCGATCTTGATATATCCCCTGTCCGCTGCGTCCTGGAAAAGCTCAAGCCCAAGCCCCGTACGCGCAAGTACTGTCGTGTAACCCTCTTTTGAACCGACACCGCCGAAAGAAAGGTCTGATTTTTCTGCTGTTAAATCCGTACAGACAGTGCATGAGCCGCTTCGAAGCGTGTCTATGTCATTCAGAGGGAAGATATGGTCTGAATCTGTTTTCACCATAAATTTTCCTTTTCGAATCTTCATTTCTGTTACTTTAGAAAGCGGAATATTTTGTGATTCAAGGAAGGATTTGAGTCCATCATAATAAAAAGTGTCCATGCAGAACAGGCCCAGTTTCAGTATATTCGCCCTCATGAACATATGCAATAGTCCATAGGGGGAATTTTGCATCTTATAAACAGCATCTATGTTGCAGGACGGGCCAACGAAACCAATGGAGCGCGAGCCTCTTTTTATGGCGCTCATCAGCGATTCCATGGTCAGTGAATGAACGTATATCGAACCTGCGGAGCGCAGTATATCATCCCGTGTCTGCGCCACAATGGGTACGGGTTTCCATGGCTCTTCATCGCTTTTCACGGTCACCACGGCGCTGTCCATCAAGCCTTCTTCCAGTGCATACAACAGCATTGAAGTGACCACGCCACCGTCCTGCCCTTTCACCTCAGGAAGCAAAGTCCTTGCAGTAAAGACATCGCGCACGCTCCCTATAAGGCTTGATTCCGTGGTTATGGTGCGCGGGCACTGGTTGTAGCACACGCCGCACGCGGTGCAGGGCCCTTTGAGAGTCGGCTTGCCGTTTACCACAGCCAGCGCTTCGCAGCTTGCCACGCAGGCGCCACAGAGGGTGCAGATACCGGGTTCGATGATTTCGCGCCTGAGTTTGCCGAATGATATCCTTTCTTTGTCCTTCAGGGAGCGCCGGACGCGGATTACGCTTTTGTCAAGCTCGTCGAATTTCTTTTTGCATTCCTCGGAGCAGAAGTAGTATTCTTTGTTTTTGTAGATGGATTTGAATGGTGTTGTTTCGTCAACGGTTTTTTTGCAGATAGGGTCGATTGGCATTATATGGTAATTTTATTCGAGAGGTTAAAATGGTTTCCGTATTCAGTCATCTGAAAGTTATATAGGGAAAGATGTAAAACATGATTACAATGAAAAAATATACACCCGAAGAGAGGGAAAAAGCGATAAAAGAAATAGAAGATGCCTCAATCAAAACCGAAGAGTGGGAAGGGCCGCATGAAACAAAGATTATTTCTTTTAGATATGTCGATGATGTTCCAGATAGAAAAAAGAAATGGCTGTTTCTGGATTAGTTTGTAAAATAAAATCTATTTTTCATGCAACTTGAAGTTGCGAACTTTGAAGGCATAGGCTTTTCGGCTAAGCTTTGCTTTTCTTTTGAGTAGGGTCCGATATTGATTACTCTCATTTTTAGTTTTTAAAGTATAAGTTAGGGCAACAATTCCAAATATACCACCACCTATAATCATAAACAATAAAGTGATTATCGTAATTATTTTTGAATATATATCGTTAGTGGATAAAATATTATTTGCAGCAATAGTAACTAAGCCTCCATAAATTCCTGCAATATAGCTTACCATGAATAGATTCCATACATTGTCTTCAACTTTTTTCTTAATCTTGTACTCAACTTGTTTTTTCAGGAATCTTACATAGAAAATTATAAACCCAATAAAAGGCAGCGATAACAATCCAATAGAGATTAAGAGATAACCTATTAAAATTATTTGTGAATTTTCCTTGGAAGTGCCCCATTGTATAATAAAATAACCTGCACCAATAAGTAAAGCTGGAATAAACAACAAAATTTCTGGGTATTTAGAAATTTTATCGAGTCTCATATTGTGTTACGTTATTTTGAAAACTAATAAACTTTTAGACAAATTACATTATTCTGTAGAGTGCTCAACTTCCCTCCACGCTGTAATAATACTCCCCCTCAGCCTTCTGCGTCCTGTCAAGCTGCGAGCCAAGCTTATTCACTCTCGGTCTCTTGGTCTCCTCGTCTCGCCTGAATGTAATGCCGATGCCTTTGAGGAACCTGTTCATGCCCTGTCGCATGTCAAAAGGCCCGTGAACCTCCCCCTTCTTCATCGGCTCGCCCTCAAAAACAAGAAGCCTGTCGCTCAGCATATCTATCATGTAAATATCATGGTCAACCACCATTGCGGTTACCTTATTGTTCTCGGCAAAGCGCCTGATGACCTTCGTTGCCAATACCCTCTGCTCAACATCAAGATGCGCCGATGGTTCATCCAGGAGATAAAGGTCAGCCGTTCGCGATAAACACGCAGCTATCGCAACCCTCTGCAGCTCCCCGCCGCTTAAATCGTCAAGCTTCTGTTTCATGAGCCGCTCAAGCTGAAGCGGTCGTAATATCTCGGTCTGGTAATAGCTTGTATCGACCTCCTTGCTTAAAGAGCGAAGATAATCAGAGACAAGAACCGGCTCCTCGGCTTTGATATACTGGGGTTTGTAAGACACCTTGATATCCATATCTATCTCCCCGCTCGTCGGTTCTATCTCCCCTGCCAGTATCTTTACGAAAGTGGATTTGCCAATCCCGTTCGGGCCTACAATCCCGGTGACTTCGCCCTTTCTTATCTCGCCGCCCTGTGCCTTGAGTTCAAATCCCCCTTCATATTTTTTAGAGAACTGTTCAAACTTCAAAAGGGAAGGTGCATTCTTCAATGCCTGAGGTGCATGAATATCAAACTTTATGGCTTCTGTGCGGATTCGGACATTCTCCTCGCGCAGGAAACCTTTCAGGTATTCGTTAATGCCTATCCTGACACCTTTCGGATGGGTAATGACACCAAAACCTCCGGGAGTACCGTATGCGACATGAACGACATCCGCAAGCAAATCCAGTATAGCAAGGTCGTGTTCTACAACCATTACGGCTTTATTCTCAGCAAGTTCTCTGATAATCTGGGCTGCTTTTATCCTCTGGTAAATATCAAGATAAGGACTTATCTCGTCAATGAAGTAGAAATCCGCATCCCTTGCAACACATGCCGCCAGCGCCACTCTCTGGAGTTCTCCCCCGCTTAATTCTTCGATTTTGCGGTCAGTGATATCGGCAATATCGAGCCTTGATACAAGTTCCTTAAGTACCCCCCTTTCATCCGTTTTTGATAAAAGCTGCGACACTTTCCCTTTGAATTTCCTGGGAATCATGTCCACATACTGCGGCTTTTGCGAGGTCTTTACCTTTCCTTTCGATACGCCTTCAAGGTAATCGGCAAGCGCCGTCCCGGCATAATATTCCAGTATCTCTTCCCACCCTATCCTGCCACGCCCCAGGTTAGGCTTCAAAGTCCCTGAAAGTATGTTTATAGCTGTGCTTTTTCCTATCCCGTTCGGGCCGAGGATACCTGTCACTTTCCCGACCATTGGAACAGGAAGACCGTATAAGGCAAAGCCGTTCTTACCATACCTGTGCGTTGCCTCTTCAAGTTTCTCCGGCAGGCTGATAATTATTATTGAACCGAACGGGCAGCGGTTGACGCAGATTCCGCATCCCACGCATAATTCTTCCGAGATGACCGGTTTTCCATCTTCCCCTATTACTATAGTCTCATCGCCAGTCCTCACCCTCGGACAGAACTTTATGCATTGAAGCCCGCACATTTTGGGCTGGCACCTGTCACGGTCTAAAACAGCAAGTCGCATTAAACACCCTTCATTGATTCAACAGGAGTATCCAGATAACCCAGAAGTAAATTATTACCAGGAATTCCACATACATCCAGTCTTTTGTTTCAAATTCCTTTACCTTGACCCCGATTAAAGGATAAAGCCCTTTCTGGATGTAATATGAGAGGAGAATAATCAACAGGATGACCGAAAACCAGGAAACGTCTTTCGCATCACCGAATTTTTCAAAAAACAATATGGCAAAAGCTGCGCTTATAAATGCCGGAAATACGGTTTTTTTGATTCCTTCAATGAATTTCTGCTTCCGCTCTTGCGAGGTTGTGCTTTTCACAACCGGTTTTTCGATTTTCGTTTCTTTTTCGGTCACCACTATCACTTTTTCCTGTATATCATCGTCCCGATACCTTCATGGGTGAACAGTTCAAGCAGCAGCGAATGCGGAGAGCTGCCATCGATAATATGAACCTGCTCAACTCCTCCGCGAAGCGCAGCAGCGCTTGATTTAACCTTCGGTATCATCCCGCCGCTTATGATGTTATCTGCAATAAGCCTATCAATCTCATCGAAAGCTATCTTGGAAATGCGTGTTTGTTTGTCTTTCGGGTCACGCAAGATTCCGGGCACATCCGTAAGGGATATCAGCTTTTTTGCTCCAAGGGCAGATGCGATATCTCCAGCCACCGTATCTGCATTTACGTTAAGGTCATTCCCCTTTTCATCCGTTGCTATTGGCGAAATGACGGGGATGTATCCCTTGCCTGCAAGAATCATGACTATTTCAGGATTGATAACCTCTGTCTCACCAACCCAGCCAAGGTCGATCTCTTTCTCGACCCCGCCGACTGTAACGCGCTGCGGAGCAAGTTTTTTGGCCACAATTAGCCTGCCATCGCTTCCTGAAAGACCAATACCTTTGCCGCCGTGTTTGCTTATCAGTGAAACTATCTTGCTGTTGACATTTCCAACGAGCACCATTCGTGCAATCTCAAGAGTTTCGTCATCAGTAACCCGCAAACCCGCCACAAATTCCGGTTTTTTCCCCATGCGTTCCATCTTTTCTGTTATCTCCGGCCCTCCGCCGTGCACTATCACCGGATGGATGCCCACAAATTTTAAGAGGACAACATCCTGCACTATCAACTCCATAATTTCGGGGTCGACAATGGCATGACCCCCCATCTTGATTACCATCATAGAGTCATAAAACTCACGGATATATGGCAATGCTTCGATCAGGATATTCTCGCGCTTCTGCATAGGGGGGTAAAATGGGGAGATGGATATTAAAACTTATTCTTGATTTAACAGCGGTACTCTAAAAATGAATGATTTGCCAAAATGCTAAACTATGGCATTCAACAAATCCTTATCACGCAAAAGACCTAAAAGTCTTCTTGTGCTATTTATTACAGGCAACTGGTCTATCCTGTTACGCCTCATTTTCCTTGCACAATCACTGACAGTCGAGCTTAATGAGGCAGTTTCCGGCTCCCCTGTGAGTTTTATTATGTCCTTTACAGGTGAAGTTGGCAGCTGGATTTTAGAAACGCTATAATATAAGCTCATCGTATCGCGCATTGATTCCCATGTCCATGCATCGTCGTCCGACCCCGCTGACATATCTGTCATCTCGGTTTTGTCCTCAATTATGCTTGCGCTGATGAGGTCCTTATCAGAAGCCACGCCAATCAAAGTTAGATTCGCATCCAGTATAGGAACCGCTTTTACATCGGCAAGTTCCATGATAGCGCCAACTATTGAAAGAGGGGTTTCGCTCCAGACAGAAACCACATGATTTCCGGCATATTTACTGATAGGGGTGCTGATGTTCAGCCTCCCAATAGCGCCGATTATATCCGCTATGGTTATAATACCTGAAAGATTATGGTCATCGACCACAGGCAATCGCCTGATATTATTTTCTATAATAATACGGGCCGCTTCCACTATTGAATTATCAGGCCCTATTGTAATGGGGTTCCGGGTCATCAATATTGCAATTTGTTCTTCTTCGGGATGCTTTAATAAATCAGTCCTTGTCACTATCCCGGCCAGTTCACCACTTTTTACAACGGGAACGCCGGAAATATGCTTTGTTTTTAATATCTCAAGAACTTCGTCCCTGGAACCTGGTAATTCAACTCTCGCAACATCCCTTACCATCACATCTTCAACCGTAATGCTTTCCGGAGTATCAGCCATTATTTTTCTCCTTTTTTTCATTTTTTCTTATTTTTTCCCGCGGACTACAAGCACAGGTATTTTTGAGTTCCTTACCACTTTTTCAGCAACACTGCCCAGGAGGAATCTGTCAAGCCCGCTTTTTCCCAAGGTCCCCATAACGATAATTGACATTGAGTTCTTCTCAGCGAATTTAATAATTTCATCAGCCGGATGCCCTTCAATGGTATTTTTGTCCACTTCTATACCCTCAGCATCTGCTTTATCTGCCACGTATTTTGTGGCCTCGTCCCCTTCCTGCCTTAATAGTTCATACATGCTTTCCCATGCTGCATCCATTGGAATCGAGGCAAATGCTGCAGTATCGACAACATAAATAGCATGTAATTTCGCACCTGTATTCTTTGCCAGGTCTATCCCGTAATCAACTGCGTTTTTTGTATATTCCGAACCGTCTGTTGCAATCAATATTTTTTTATACAATTTACTTGCCATAAATTCCCTCCTTCTAATTTCAGATTAAACCAATAATGTCATCCGGTCTAGCCCGCCTTACTAAACTGCTCACTGGGTTCTTTACACCTTGCATATTATTTGATTCTTTTGTTAATACCATCAATTTAGCCCTCTTCCCTTTTTTTATGGAGCCAAATTCCTTATCTAATCCGAGTATTTTTGCACCATTTAGTGTGCACAGTTTAAATACTTGTCTGTCATCAAAAATATTTATCTTGGCAAGAAACTCCATCTCAGAGAACATATTTACAGAATTAAGCATGACATTATCAGTGCCTGCCGCAACAAGTATACCCTCATCAATCATTTTTTTAATTGGCGGGAGCCCCGACCCTGTAATGAGATTTGAACGGAGGCAGGCAACAACCGGAATATCAGCATCTGAAACCGCCTTAATGTCCTTATCCTCCGCATGAGTCATATGGATAAGGAAATCAGGTTCAAGCTCCAGGGCAGGAGAAATATCGGATGACTCTCTTTCACCTGTGTGTATTGCAAATTTTTTTCCCTTTTTTCTTGTTTGACTGGCAATATCTTTAATAAAACCAATTTCAAGGTCATTGGTGCTGCTCAATCCGGTTCCATCGCAGGAATCAAGATAATCCGTGTCATTTGCAAGCGGTCTTCCAAAAATCTTCGCTTCTATTTTGCCAGTCCCCGTATTTAAATACGGCGTCTTTAAAGCATCCCTGAGTGTCCTGATGCCATTTACCCCCCCTTCTCGAAAATCAGCAAAAGCGCATGTGCCCGTTTTTATCATATCTTCAATACTTGCTTTCATTGAACAGACGAGGTCGTCATGCGATGTCTCTCTTAAAATCCTGTGTTTTAATCCGCAAGGTGGCTGCACAAGCTCGGCTAAAGGCATCCGGGGTGGGTCTTTTATGACAGAGTCCCCTATATGCGTGTGCGCGTTCACAAAACATGGGGCGATTATTGTATCGGTGGAAACATTGCATTCTTCGATGTTTTTTATTATGCCGTTTTCTATAGTGATATAACCATCAACAGGCTCAAACTCATCGCCATTAATTATTGTCCCCTTGAGAGTTTGTTCCATGTGGTAAAATTGATTCTTATGATATTTGCATTTTTCGTATGATACTTCGATTGTGTTAACTCAAAGAGTAATGTTCAAAAAGAGTTTGTAGTAATTAGTGAGTTGATTAGATAATAACCGCAAAGAGCGCGAAGAACGCAAAGCGGAGAACAATATCTTTGCGAACTTTACGCCTTTGCGGTGCGGCTCTGGAAATTTAATCGCGCCTCTTTCGGATTAGAACCATTATCAACAGTACAACTACTGGAAATTCAAATCCCGGAGTTTTCTTTGTTGCTGTCGGAGTAACGGTCGGACTCAACGTTGGTGTTGGCATAACTGTGGTTTCCTTTACTGTCGGTGTCGCTGTAGGGGTTACCTGTGTAGCCTGAACAGCTGCTCCCGAATAGGCATAGACCACTCCACCATGAGTCACGGCATACAGCATATTCCCGGATATAACGGGTGAGGTTATGTAATCCTTGTCGGTCTGCCCTGTTGAGTTCCTATAGAGAAGTTTTCCTGTATTCGCATCAAGACCATATAAGAAATTATTCCTTGAACCGAAATAAACAACATCATTTGAAATAGCTGGCGAGGAATCCACATAACCTGCCGTCTGGGTCTTCCATTTAAGGGCACCTGTCTTTGCATCTATCGCATAAAGGTTGGAATCTCTTGAACCTGCAAAAATCGTCCCATCCTTATAAGATGGTGAAGACTGGACATTGCTCCCGGTTGAATATTTCCATTTCAAAGTGCCTTTGGCTGTTGCCAGGGCAAAGATATTCCCGTCATTTGAGCCCACAAATACAGTGCCGTCCGCAATAAGCGGTGAGGATATGATATCGCTTGTACCTGTGTCATAACGCCATTTTTCGTTTCTGGTAACAGGATCAATGGCGATTATTACTCCACCATTGGTCCCGAAGACGATTATTCCATCCCCCATGGCCGGCGATGATTCGATTACTTTCCCGGTAAGTATCTGCCACGATGGTTCACCATTCCGGACATCAAAAGCATAAAATGAGCCGTCTTTTGAACCTTCATAAGCCAGGTTGTTTACCACGATTGGAGAAGATGTATACCCATTTGTCGCGTTTTTATATATCCACTTCATTGTGCCATCTTTGATATCCATGGCATAGAATCGCCTGTCATCCGCCCCGATATACAATACCCCATCCGCAACAGTAGGAGCAGATTTTACAAAACCGTTAGTCTGGTTTCTCCAGAGTTCTCTTCCTGTTTTGGCATCTATGGCATGAATTCCGTAATTTGAGCCCACGTACAGGACATCATTAACTATTATAGGGGACGAATCCGAATCAAACCCGAGATTGAAAGACCATTCAACTTTGAGCGGGGGGTTCACCGCGTCTGTTGTAAAGCCCGAATGCGACAGGTCTTTTTTAAACATGCTCCAGTCGGATGCAAGTGCAGGCGTTATCAGCATCGATACCAGCAATAAAAACATATACTTTCTCATATCTACTATCCTCCTCGGTTGTAACGGCTCCTCTTAACTTTTAACTCCTGATTATAATTGTTTCAGTTTATGGCGCGCCAGTGTATGCGAAGGGTCTAATTCAAGGACTTTACTGAAGCACCCGGTCGCTTCATCTTCCTTTCCGAGTTCCTTGAGTGACAATCCCTTCTCGTACCAGGCTTTAGTGTTCTCCGGGTTAATCTCGATTGATTTATCAAAAGCTCTTATTGCTTCATTTTTCCTGTCAAGTTCTTTTAGAATAATACCCTTTTCAAGCCACAACGTTGAATTCCCTGGACTCACACCAATTGCTTTTTCATAGGCTGTAAGTGCAGTTTCATATGCTTTTATGGCATCATAACGCCTGTCAAGCGCGGCTAAATCAGCACCTTTAAGTCCCCAGACCTTTCCTTTTCCAAACCATGCGTTCCAGTTTGAGGGATCAATCTTCAGCGCCTTTTCAAGCATATTGAAACTTTCAGCATATTGCCGTCGCGTGCCTATAATCAATCCTTTGCGGGCAAGCGCTCCTGCATGGTTTGCTTCAAGCTCCAATACTTTCTCGTACGCTGCGAGTGCATCCGCATCCTTTCCCAACTCGGAGAGGATTAATCCTTTCTCAAACCACAGTTTGGAGTTTTTTGGATCCAATTCAAGGAGCTTTTCATATATTTTCAAGGCTTCCGAATCTCTTTTCAATTCCCTCAGTATCATTACTTTTTCAGATAGCAATTTAGTATTACCTGGTTCGGATTCCAGCACTTTATCATAAGCTTCAAGCGCTTCATTCATTTTCCCAAGATTTACAAGAATAAAACCCAATTCATGCCATGCTTTTTTATTATTGGGGTCAAGTTCCAGGATAATCTTGTATGCATCATACGCAGGATTATATTGCTCAAGCGTAAGGTGTATCGATGCTTTATCATACCATGCTTTCAGGTTCTTTGGATCGGCCTCCAGGATATTCCCGTACGCTTCCAGGGCACGATCATACTTGCCGGAACTTTTGAATTCTTCCGCCTCTTGCATCAAATCCTTTTTTTTGAAAAACCCGCTCAGTTTCATTTATGTTACCTCAATCTCGAATCAATAAATCCATTGATTTTCTTTTTTTAAAGTGTTTTTTACAGTATAAATCTTTCTATAGCTGCATTGTGAAAATGAGACCAAAAGTCAAATAATTTTTAAAATCTGAATTGCATTTAACCAACAAGAATATATAGACGTTCAAACATTACGAAATCAGCATTAACACTAATCATTAATTGCCGCAGGTTTTGGAGGACTTCAATGCTGAAAGTAAATAATCTGGTTAAAGACTATGT
>JAHFDG010000009.1 GCA_023249105.1 Candidatus Methanoperedens sp.
TACAGTAGGCGATAACCACGCAAAAGAAGTAGTTAATCTCTGGCGTGAAGCTGATAAACAATCTGAAGATGAGAGAAAGTGGATATTCCCGCTGAAGATTACCGGGTTCTATGATAGAAAGTACCCCACATATTTTTCCGAGGACAAATTATCTTCAAAGACTGAATATTACACCGAAGTGTACCCTATCACGAACCAAGTAGCTACATATTTTCTGGCCGATAGTAATCTGGAAAAAGTTATTATGGAGGTCGTTCAATTCCCGCAACAGAAGATATTGAAGGAAACAAAGAAGCGGGTGCAGGAGGAATCACCAGAACAGTTATATGAAAGGGTGTACAATGAAATCTTGTCACGGCCAAGTAATTATTTTATCGGATTCAATAGAGAAACTAAGCGCTATGGCAAGGTTTTTTATAAAGGAGAATTCCCGTTATCTGAGGTTGAAGATTCTTACCGGCAGATAGTGATAGAAATCCTATCTGCCCGTTGGAGTAATAATTTCTGGAAGAATCGTAAGGCATGTAATAATATTTTTGGACATAAGTGTGAATATCTGACAGTTTGCGAGAATCGGTGTGTTTCAGAAAATATGTTTAGTATCAGGCAGAAACCATAGAAAGGGTAAAAATGTTTGCACACCAGGTGATTGAAGATTTACAGAGTAGCGCAAAAAGGTTCAATTTCCCAAAAGATTACGCAGATGCAATCTTTACTTATGGGAAAACGATTAAAAGTTCTCACTGTTTTCACCTCGGTAATACCGATGATGCATTGGCTGCCGTTAAGTGTCAAAAAGACTATAAATTATTTATAGATAATTCAGAGTACATGAATCTTCCTTACGATTTTTGTTGGTTTGATGCTATAAAAACAAATGATCCTACTTATTCCAAAATGGGTGTTTTGTTATTTAATCATCCTACCATAACAAAGGTCATTGGTGTTTCATTATATGCCTTTTTTAAGAAATACAATAGTTGGGTTCTCTTGCCAATGAGTTACTTTTTTAAAGTTGGGAATTCTTTTACGGTGGAAGAGTTAAGGCAAGTGTCATTAGGATCATCCATAGAAAGCCATTCATCCGATGGGAACCTTCATAATGTATGCGCTCGAATATTAAATAGTCATTTACCTGCCGAGCATTACAAAGATATAAACAATGCTTGTGCTCACTTCCTTACCGTTATTGAGAATGCTATCCTACTTCTAAATTGTAAAAATATAACCACTAAGAACAATTATCCAGATGAAAAGTTAAACAATGCTCGCAAGCGGAAAGGTAAACAGCCGCTATTTTTATATAAAACATTACAGATTAAAGTTCCGGCAAATATTAAAAAAGGGAGAGATGCCACAATTACGGAAGCTATTAATCATAATCGCATTCATTTTTGTCGTGGTCATTTTAAGTCATATACACAAGATGCTCCTCTTTTTGGGAGAATAGTTGGCCTTTGGTGGTGGCAAGCTCATGTTAGAGGCCAGAATAAAGACGGGATTGTTATGAAAGATTATTCGATAACAGTTAATAAGGAGGTGGTATCGCAATGAATTTAGTCAATTACAAGAATTTGGGAGAGAAACAGGGGAATCTAATGTTGATATACGCTTTGGCCGGTGGACACAAAACATGCACTTTTTTGCAAACAGCGGCAGACCCTATTGTGTACCTGACTGCTGAAGGACGGAAGGTGGAAACCAGCGTTAAGCCTATTAATCGACCTGACCTTAAAATGGTGGTGGGTATCTATGAGAATTTTGACGACCTGATTGAAACTTGCATGACTAAGGGAAAGTTTGGAAGTGCGAAAACAATCGGCGTTGATTCCTTAACTCACTTAATGGTTGTCCATTTGGCTCAGGAAATTCTACAAGAAAACTTTTCTTCTAAAACAGCAGATGAACAAGCCAATATCGCTAAGGCATTGACAATGCAAGTAAAAATGTCAGAGGAAGCCTATGGGACATTGGCAGGACAAATGAACCGACTAATGCGAGCACTACAGAGCTTAACGATGCAAGGATATGATATTGTCTGCACCGCCCGTACTGAAGATCGGCCTAAGTGGAATCGGTCGTTATCCTGCGCTCCGGCATTAATGGGAAAAGCATTCAGCAAGTCAATGGATGGGTTCTTCGACCTGATTGGATATCTGGAGCCGTGGGAAGCACCCGAATTACCAGAAGGCCAAGAACCTCCGGGGATAGGTGCGTCACTAAAGGATACATGGAAGTATTATGCACCGTATTCAAGTTGGAACCCCAATGATGATTTCCTCGCCAAGTGGACTGGTTGTATGCCGCCGCAGGGGATAGTGCATAGGAAGTTCCATGTGGCGCAGATGTTTAGGGAAGCGAATGGTTTGGGGAAGGGGTAGAAGATATTATGAGTAGAACTATTTTATTAAAATGTGG
>JAHFDG010000036.1 GCA_023249105.1 Candidatus Methanoperedens sp.
GGAGATAATTTTTCATACCTTTTTGCTATAGCTTCCATACTTTCCATAGTATATATTATAGATATTATGGTATAAATATTATTTGATGAATAGTCAAGTTATTTAATTACAAACCCTAAGAAGATTGCATTCGATTATGAGCACGGGTTTGAGAGAACGAAGGATGAGAAGGCTTGTGAAGAGTGCGGGTACCGGTTGTATTGTGGGGACTGAAATAGAATCAGAATCATGACACCACATTTCTGGCGCAACCCTGTGTTTTTCGGTTTGCTGGGTTTAATCCTGGTAGCTACTCCGTGCCTGTATTATTTTTCCATGGGAATACCGGGAACCATGGTCACTGAGACCGAATCTGCAGATGGCAATAGGACTGTGGTTGTCGAAACAGTTCGTCAGGGAACGTTCAATCCTTTTCTCTTGATTTTTGTTATTGGAGCTACTGTAGCTGCTCTGGGTTGTTATCGAAACACTTTTATGGCATGGGTTGGAAGCATTTTCGTTCTTGTTTACTCAATGCTTGCCGTCTTTAGTATTGGATTGCTAATATTGCCTGGCGCTTTGCTCCTCATTATAGGAATCGCATTAAGGACAATTAATAAAAACGCATAGTTCTTGATCCAGAACTGGTTATTTTCTTCATCATTCCAGTCACCACTATTCAGAAGGATTATATTATCCCTGAAAGTATTCTGAATCATGCCTCATGACTTTATTAACGATATAGAAAATGTTCCTCTGAAGAATATCAAAATTGATGGAATAATCATGGCTGCCGACCTTGTTACAAAACGGAGATATAACGAAGCAAAGAGGGTATTAGGAAAAGTTTTGAAAGCGTGTCCCGACGATGCTGGTATAATGTGTCTTCTTGCTAATGTTCATATCATGGACGAAAAATACAGTGATGCAGAAAAGTGGCTTGATAAAGCGTTATCTATAGAACCTGAAAATCCTCAGGGTCTTTACCATATGGGTGTAGTTTACCATGAACAGGGAAAATTTGATGAGGCAATTGAGATGTACCAGGATGCGATCAAGAATTTTCCCAAAAAGAATAAACATGATATAGCTGAAGCATACCAGAATCTCGGATGTTCATTATGGGAAGCCAGGAGAAGGGAAGAGGCTCTGGAGGCATGGAAGACCTGCCTGAAATACAATCCTTCACAAAGATATGCAAAGAAGAATTTAAAAGATTTTACCAACGCATACGGGATGGGAAAATCACCTGTAGGAATGGATGATATATGGGCATTTGTGGATTTAAAACAGAAAGAATATTTATCTGTTAAAGGCAAGGATAGTTTTGATGATACGGACGATGGGAATTCTGTCCTGAATAAGATCATGGATGCCTGGAATACTCATATAGCTGAAAAGTACGGAAAAACGCTGGACAGGATGAATTCTAAAGAAAAGATGAAATTATTCAATGAAATTAAAGTGTTTACGAAGTAACCATTCCTTTCCAACAAACTAATATTACTTTTTCATGCAGCACTTCTTGTACTTCTTACCAGAGCCACATGGGCATGGATCATTTCTGCCAATTTTTTTCATCTTTTTCTCAGGAGTTTTAGACTCTGGATAAGATATCCTTCTTAGGTAGCTGATCCTCTCTCTGGAAAAATGCTCAAGCGGGCTCTTCATAAACTTGAAATAGCTCTGCTCTTCTTCCGGTAGATTCAAGACCCAATCTACAGTATGTCGATCTATTACATCGGTATCAATTCTCCCATCTTCAAATGCTTTCCGCACCAGTGGCAGAAGGTTCGGATCTTTGTATGAAAGCAATTCATCTGAAAGGAATGCTGCAAAAGTCGGATCGTTGGTATCATCGAAAAGCTTAGATAAGAAAAACTTTATTTCTTCTGTTCTATCAGGGTACTGACGGGAGATCACGTTCAAAGATGTTGCGATCGAACCTCGAATATATAGATCAAGTGTTTCATCAAGAACACATTCTTTCAGTCGTTCTATTGCAAATTCACCAAAGGCAGCAAGCAGCGTCGGGGTGCTTTCTGTTATCCACTCACCTAACAGATCAGTCTTATCCCTCATTATATCAAGAAGAAGATCAAGAGCTTCTTTTGTTTTTAGGAGAGGTAAAATATGAATAACATGGTATGGCGCCCACCCGTCACCAGGACCACCATGATTCCAGTATTTGTCATTTTCAAGGATATTTTTAAGGTGAGGGAAGGCATCGTCTCTTGAAGCTATCTCCTGCGCAAGACCTGGTGGAACTTCAAGGCAAAGCGAAACCATTTCGTTTATCAGAGGTTCAGTTTTCATATCGTTATATTTTGACATGTTTCTTATGTCAACATCGTCTCTGAAATAATTTGCGATAAAACTGCATCCAGGAAAAGCCACATTCAAAAGGTTTAAACCACAAATGGCAGAAATATATCACCATGGATGAAATCGTTGAACAGGCAAAAGCTCAGTTGATGATGATCGAGAAGATATATGGTCTGAATATCATTAATCGTGATGAGACGGCAGGTCTCATTGCTGCAAACGTAGATAACAACAGACAGGTCTTAGCGATCTGCAGTTCCCTGAATTCATGGATTCTACTCAATAAGAAAAAAGGTGATGTTGTAATCCCACAGGATGTACTATCGCGACTTTTCGAAACCACCAGATGGCAGGGGAAACATGCATAAGCAAGCAGGTTAATGATGATTTATGGCTGATATACCCAGGTTAATGCTGGGCACTTCTCCCTTCATAGGTGCAGGTCAGTTCGGTTCAAAGTCTCTGGATTACCGAAGGCAGTTCTTTGATAATCCTGATAATATGACCAGGCTTTTTGTGCATTCAGCCAAACTTGGAGTTAAGGCAGTTCAGCTTGTCGGCTATCAACCTCTGGTCGCGGCATTAACGAAAGCTGAAGAGATTTCCGGTGATTTCTTCGTTGTGGTAACGATTCCCAGAGGAGATTTTGCAAGAAATCTTGATCTTGTTTCACCTCTTGAGCCAGAGTTTGTTTCTGTGCATGCCCAGTTCTGTGATGAAAATGATGACAGGTTAAATGAGTGGATCGATATGATCAGAGATGCTGGAGCCAAACCTGCAGCCTCCACCCATTCTCCAGGAACAACAATTCCACTGCTTGATGACATGGGTTTTGAAGCATATCTTGCACCGGTGAATCCTATCGGTTATGGTATGGAACCGGATATCGAAAGCACTCTAATGGCACTTTCGCAAACAAAGAAAGCAGTTATCGCTATCAAGCCTCTGGCAGCAGGAAAACTTTCTCCGGAAAGGTCATTATTTGAATATATCTACAGGTATGCAGATTCCATCTCAGTTGGAATTGCTTCAGAGGAGGAGATGGCAGAGACTTATTCAGCAGCTTTCACACAGTGATAAGAATTGTGATAGTTTTATCAAATTACTTGATCGGCGAGCCTGAAAGAGAATACCTTCGAGTAAAAATTAAGTTCGGTATCAAGAGCACGTTTGATATTCTCAGCACGGCGGAATCCATGCTGCTCTCCTTCGAATGGCAGGTATGAGACAGGTAATCCCTTGCGACTCAAAGCATTGAACATCTTTTCAGTCTGATCAGGCGGGACGACTTTATCTTCAAGTCCCTGGAAAAAGATCACTGGACAGGACAAGTTATCTATGAAATTTATTGGCGAGCGCTTCTGGTAAAGATCCCGGCACTCTGGATAATGGCCAATCAACCTGTCAAGGTACCGCGACTCGAACTTGTGTGTCTCCTTTCTCATTGCTTCCAGATCGCTTACGCCGTAATAATCTGCCCCTGCTTTGAAGGTGTCCCGGAAAGTAAGAGCGCAGAGCGTCGTATAACCACCCGCGCTTGCGCCGCGAATGATAAGCCGATCTATATCCACCTCGCCCAGATTAACAAGGTGCCTGGCCCCGTTCATGCAGTCGTCAACGTCAATGACTCCCCATTGACCATTGAGACGCAGTCGATATGCTCTGCCATAGCCAGTGCTACCGCCGTAATTCACATTGAGGACCGCAAACCCCCGGCTGGTCCAGTACTGGATCATGAGGTCTAATTTACTTGAAACGGCAGATGTCGGCCCTCCGTGTGATATAACCAGCATTGGTGGCTTTTCGCCAGGCGGAGCTATGTAGTCCAGGTTTTGCTGCGGATAAAAGAAAGCATGTGCTGTCAGCCCATGCTCAGTTGGAAACTCTATCGCCCGTGGAATGGATATATATCCGGCATCAATTACTATATCGGTTGAGCGGCGAAGAACCTCGATTCGCTCGGATTGCAGATCGAGCTGGACTACGGAGGCAGGTTCAGCCGGTGATCCGGCGACAAATACGACTTTATCTGACCTGGCTCGAAGATAGGAGATATCGGTGTATGATGTTTTTATCGACCGGAGCTTTTTCGTTGCAGTATTTAGATTTGCCAGCTTCCAGATTCCTTTCTCATTATATGTGCAAATGATGTTATCGGGTGAAACGAAGGAATAGGTGGACATTCCAAAGAACCACTGGGGTGCTCCAAACTCGACTTCCATCTCGGTGACAGGTTCAATACGCCCTTTGATCCAGCGATAGAGGTTCCACCAACCTGTCCGGTCAGATACAAAATGCAGGATGCCATCTGGAGACCATTCCGGCTGGAAGATGGATTCGTCAATGCCACCTGCCACTCGTTTTATCTTGCTAAGACCTCCTTCCGCCTTCAGTTCACCAACCCAGAGTTCAGTCCCATCCCAGGGCATGTTAGGATGATTCCATGTGAGCCATGCCAGATAAGATCCATCAGGACTGAGGCGCGGCGACGAGTAAAAGTCGTTCC
This sequence comes from Candidatus Methanoperedens sp., assembly GCA_023249105.1. Taxonomy (GTDB): domain Archaea; phylum Halobacteriota; class Methanosarcinia; order Methanosarcinales; family Methanoperedenaceae; genus Methanoperedens. The sequence goes on from JAHFDG010000036.1 coordinate 4,811, forward strand.
CTGAAACGAGCACCTGACCTCTTTTCTTTCCATGTATATCGATGTCAATCAAAGTATTGACTGGTTCGCGCTCTGTAAAAGTATGGTCTTCGCATACACAAATCAACCTGTCACGATGACGGTCTACAATCCCATCAGCATATCGCAATTTTCCTTCAGGGGTGATAGGTCGCGGCTGGCCTCCAGGATCCTGGCAATAAATACGCTGATCGGAGAAATTGGAGAAGTAAACCGCCCCCGCATGGATAACGAAAGCACCGCCACCGTACTCGTGTACCCGGGTTCTGGCATTGAATAGAGAAGGAGTGATGTCGATGATCTGCCCTTCCGGGGAGCGCCGCACAACGACGCACCTGCCGCCTTCTGCAGGTCGCATCTCAATCCAGTAGATATTATCCCCATCAAGAACAACCTGCTCAAGCCTGATCGTTCCGGAGGCGATCATGTCCGATGTTATTGGTGATTTCCAGGAACCATATGGAGCTACCTGCAGCTTTGTCATTTTAGCTTTTCTCCTTTTATAATTTCAGTCATAATTGGGGCCCTATATGACCATTAACGGTCTGGCAAATTACAGTTTTCAACCCCGTTCCAGAGAGAATTTTCCAGACATTGATCATTTCTTCATATTCCGGCCTTTGTATGTATAATCTTCGAAATGCTGGCCTATAATCCAGTACGCAGATCTGCAATTGCTCATCGATCTTACTTATTTTCTCCCCCATTTTCTCGATCTCTTCAAGTGAGATGAGATCTTTGTTGTAAGGAATTCCAATACCAACGAACACTTTTTCTGAATAATTATCCACAATATACTTAACTGCATTCCATGCAGTTTCCAAATATTTTCTGGCTAATTCCCTGTTCTTTACACCTGTTATGTGCGTAAAGGTATCCAGTTCGAGGCTTTTGAGGTCTATTCCTATATCAGTCATGCCAGCTTCAACGAGTTCATCCAGATAATCAGGTGTGAGTATCGAACCATTAGTATCCACATGAAAACGCGCGTTCTTGTCAGGGTTTTGCTTTCTTAATTCCCTGAGATATTCAATTAACCATTTCCTGTTCAGGGTGCACTCTCCTCCCGAAATAGCCATCCTATCCACCCTGTAGCTTTTTCTCGCATCGCTCAGGAGTAAAGCAGCTTCTCTTGGAGTGAGTGCAATTTCTCTCCCATTATACGTTGAAGTCCAGTTCTGGCACTGCATGCACTGGAAGTTACATCCGCAGGTAAAACATGCTGTTTCTATATAACCACTGGACTTTTTCAAACGCCACGGAGTACCCACCCCTCCAACAGCATGTCCCATCCAGCCGTGAACAGGTCTTTTTGGAGTAACTTCCGGTCGTGTGTTAATATTCATTCTTTCTTTTACTGCTGTAACGCAGCATGGTCTCAGTTCACCATTCACAAGAACAGCGCAGCTCCAGCATCCCCCGGTTTTGCAGGGAACGAACAAATCACCTTCACCAGGAAATTCACATACCTCATAACCGCACATCTCAAGTGCCTTTTTGACAGTAATTCTCTCCGGAACTGAAATAATTGCTCCGTCAACTGTAATAGAGAGGCTCTTTCCATTCTGGATTTCGATCATCTGAATAGCTTCATAAGGACAGGCAAGATTGCATGCGCCGCATCCCGTGCATTCCTCAGAATACCCAACATATCTGCTTGAACATGCTATTTCATCGCAAAATCCGCAGTGTCTGCATTTATCCAGATTTTTTTCAGCAATATACGGCATCCTGATCAATCCCCTCTGTTTGAATAAGTAACAGCTTCAACATCGGTAAATCTGCAGCCTTACAGGTTCAATAGATGATAGGAAGCGTTATGCCATATAATATTTGCCGTCAAAGTATTACGAAACCAATAAAAATAAGCACATACAGGTTGATGACCATTTCAATTTATGCCGGACTCTCACTATCGCCTCGTTAAACATTTCGCAAAGCCCGAGCCTGGCGAGTATGTGCCTATCGAATCTATCGAGATGACGAGAGAAACGGTAGCATGGTCGCCCAAATTGAAGCAGAGCATTTATGTCACTCCAGACATGCCAGATGCAGGTGAACTTAAGCGTGTACGTGAGGTCAACGTGCTCAGGGTCGTAAACCAACTCTCAGGAAGCATATCTACTATCGAGCTGACGGATGAAGAAAAAGAGCAGTTCGAGAACGTCTATAAGGCATATCAGGAAAAAGGCGGACAGATACTTTTCAGCCGCAAAAAGGTAGGCAGGAAGACCGTATCCTTTTTTGAACTCTCAGAGGGAAAAGAAGATAAAGACCGAAAGAAAGAAATCGAGGTAAAAAGTATGCTGCTGTCAGAGAAGTTCGAAGGAGAATAGAAGAATGTCCATAGCAGGCTTGCTTCATAGCATCAAATCTTCCCGAAGCTATGAGAACCAGATCGTCCATGTAGAAGAGATACCTTCCAGGCAGCCTGAACACGCTTCCCTCGAATTAAAGCCTTTAATCAATTACGCATTGGACCAGATAGGTATAAAACAGCTTTACAGCCATCAGGCAGAGGCTATCATGCATGCCCGTTCGGGAAAGGACATCGTCCTCGTAACGAGTACAGCGAGTGGGAAATCCCTGTCTTATATGATCCCGATTTTTGAAGCGGTTATGGCTGATCCAAAAGTAACTGCCCTCTATATAGCTCCGCTCAATGCCCTGGTCAACGACCAGCTTAAGAATTTCCTTGAATTAAGAGATGAAATGGGCATAGATGCAGACATAAGCAGGTACGTAGGCACAATGAACGAGGATGAAAAACGAGAAGTAAGGTACGGGAACTCACAGATCATTCTAACGAATCCTGAAATGATCCACCTGAGTTTTTTGCCATGGCATCGCATCTGGAAGAAATTCCTCTCAAATCTTAAGTTTATAGTTGTGGACGAGAGCCACTATTATCGCGGGGTGGTGGGGAGCAACATGGCAAATCTCCTGAGAAGGCTCAACCGCGTCTGCACATACTATGGCATACGTCCTCAGTATATCTGCTGCTCAGCTACCATAGGCAATCCCGGAGAGCACACTGGCGCCTTGATTGGCAGGAATGTTACCGTAATAGATAAGGATGGCTCAGGAAGGGGTCCCCAGAAGTTCATGTTCTGGAACCCGCCTTTTTACGTCAACGAGCAGGGATTCAATGTAAGACGGAGCACATTCGGCGAGTCCCTCAGTCTTTTCAACAGATTTGTGCAATACGGACTTCAGACCATTGCTTTCACTCGCGCAAGGCAGGCTGCTGAGAGGATGTATGTAGCAGCCAGAAGCGGTTTAAGAGAAAAAGGACTGGCAGAAAAGATTTCCCCTTACAGGGCAGGATATTTCGGCAAAGAGCGCGAGGAAATCGAGAAAAAGCTATCCGATGGCAGTATCCGCGGAGTTATTTCAACCAATGCCCTTGAGCTTGGCATAGACGTCGGTGGGCTGGATGCTTGCATTATCGACGGCTATCCCGGCACTATTATGAATACAAGGCAGCAGGCAGGAAGGGCTGGGCGAGGAAACGGTGAGAGCATTGTTGCACTGGTAGCAAGTTCAAATGCCCTTGACCAGTATTACATGCGATACCCAAAAGAGTTCTTTGAACGGAACTGCGAAGAGGCTGTGCTCAACGTTTCAAATCCGTATATTCAGGCAGGTCATGTGCTGTGCGCAGCAAAAGAGATGCCGCTCACAGGCAATGATGAGAAATACTTCGGCAGCGGGTTAGTGAGGATAATCGAATTGCTGGAGGGTGAGGGACTATTAACAGGAGGCGATAGCAAATCTGCCGTGGATCCAAATCCTCATGGACAGGTATCCATCCGGGGTATTGATAAAGACGCGTACTCCATATTCGCATTCAATGGAGGAAGGCGCATTCCGATAGAGAAAGACATTGAAAAGGCACTCGCTTTCAAGGAAGCCTTCGAGGGCGCCATATATCTGCATATGGGCACACCGTATCATGTCAGCAAGCTTGACCATGAAAAGAAAGAGATCCACGTAGAAGAAACAAAGGCAGAATACTATACCAAAGCTCTGGTGAACTCTGAAATATTCATAAAAGAGAAATACACGGAGAAAAACCTGCCTTCATGCATGGATGCAAAAGTTGGACTTGGAGCAGTTGAAGTGGTGGAGCAGGTTACAGGTTATAAGAAATTCAGATATTTCAGTGAAACTGTAATTGGAGAGGAATCTCTTGAGATGCCCAAACTCTCCCTTGAAACAGTCGCCCTCTGGGTCGAACTTCCGGATAGATTTACTGAGCTTGTTGAAAAGCATGATCGTGATTTTCCTGGCGGTATTCATGCTATCGAACATGCAATGATAGCCATGTACCCTCTGCGTCTTTTAGCCGACCGGAACGATGTAGGCGGCGTATCCACCCCAGGTCACAATGACCTCAATGGTAAGTGCGGGATATTTGTATACGATGGACATCGCGGAGGGGTGGGATATGCTGAAAGAGGATATGAAATAATAACCGATATTCTTGAGGTTACACTTAAAGCGATAGAAGGATGTCCGTGCAGCGACGGCTGCCCGAGCTGCATCCAGTCGCCGAAATGCGGCAACCACAACAATCCGCTGGATAAGCATGCAGCATTAATGATTTTGCATGAATTGCTGGGCAAACCTCCTTATGTGCCAAAAAAGATAAAACCTCAGAAAAGTCCTGTACCTGCGCCAGAAAAGTCTGATAAGCCTGTCGGCACAGGGGCAGCGCTTGATAGAGTCCGAAGCCAGCTGAGGCGGGATGCGCTGAAGGTGAAAGAGCCTGCAACTGGGGGAATTTCGCCAAAAGATAAGAAGCCTGTTTCCCCTGAAGAGAAAAAGATTATGGAAAAAATAAAACAGATAGAAGAATTGCAAAAACGGCATGAGTTGAAGAAACGGAAATAGTCTATGGTTTTAGGATTGATTTTAGCATAGCTCTGCAAGCTTAATATACATAGTGATATATATCACAATATCACATATAGTATGATATTGTGATATAAATGAAAATGAGTATTTTGCTCAAAAAGCTTCATCTAGAAAACAAAGAGTTCGTTACGTCAGAGGAGATGGAAGCGTACTGCAAATCAATGAAGTTGGACTATGCCACAGTAGTCCGATATTTCATTGCACGAGGCTACGTGACAAGGATATTCAGAGGAATATTCTATGTGAAATCCATTGAGGAGCAAAAGCTCGGAAGAAGCAAATACAACCATCTGGAACTCGTGGCAAGAGGGCTGGAGCTTAAGAACGTGAGTAACTGGTATTTTGGGTTGCACACTGCACTTAAACTCAATAATATGACTCATGAATATTTTGCAGTGGAGGATGTAATCAACGATACGCTATTCAGGGCAACCCCCATAACTATAGCTGGCTACAAGTTCAAGTTTATCAAGTTATCGCCTTCGCTGGTTGGTTTTGGAATAAAGAAAAAAGATGAGTTCGTCAGATATTCAGACCCTGAAAAGACTGTCCTTGACTTCATATACATTTGGAGGTACAATGGAATCCCGGACGACAAGATAGTCCATGATATAGCGGAATGGGCTAAACACGCTTCAAAAGAGAAGTTGAGGAGCTATGCAAAGAAGTATCCGAAAACAGTGGTGGAGATGGTGGAGAAGGTGATTGGGTGAGGGCTGATTTTGTAAATGAAATTGCCAGAATCCTCAACATCAAGAGAAAGGATATGATCGAAAAAGACCTTATCCTCCACCAGATATTGTCTGATCTCTCAGATGACAGGTTTTTCTCTGCAAATTTCCTCTTCAAAGGAGGCACTTGCCTTATAAAATCGTACTTCGGCTATCTCAGATTCTCGGAGGACATAGACTTCACATGGAAAGACCAGAGCGTGTTTAATGGAATGTCGCAGAAAGCGATAAGGGCTTACTTGTCTAAGGTCATTGATAAGATAGGTGAAGTCTTTGAGAAAATTGCCGAAAAAAGAGGCATGGATTTCAAGTGTGAAAAAAGTAATGCCGATTACATCGAGTTCGGCGGAGGCAACAAAACATGTACGCTCAAGATATGGTACGTTTCCGAAACACTGAACCGCCGGAGCTTCCTTAAAGTGCAGATCAACTTTGTCGAAATAATGTGCTTTCCACCTAGGAACGGACAACTGAGCGGATTGCTTACAGGTGAGCATGAGGAGCTTGAGGCGCTGTTCCCCGATTATGCAGAATATACCAATAAGATAAACTTTGGCATTTACGACATCCACGAGATACTCAGCGAAAAAGTCCGGGCGCTTCTTACAAGAGAAGGAACAAAGGCAAGGGATTTCCTGGATGTCTATTTTATCTGCAAGCGTTTCGACATCAAGTTGGAGGATGTAGAAGGGTGCATAATCATCAAGACGAAATTTGCCCTTGATCTCTACGACAAGTACAGGTCTAATTTGAAAGACAAAATTGTCCTCCTCCAATCTGGAAAGATATTTGTGTGGGGTGGAGAAAGGGACCTGCTTCTGTCAGAGATAGATAATACTGATTTCTACTCCTTCCTAACCGAGTTCCAAGATTTCCTGAAGGATATTGTCAAGAGAATCGAGTCTGTATGCTGACAAGCTCTGCTCTGGTTACCATTTAAACAACTCGTTTTCTTTTAAATTCAAAATAAGCCTCCATTTTTTGTTTATTCCATTTTTCTTTTTTGGCAATGTGTTCGATAAATGAACATACCTGAATTTTCCTATCCTTCCTTCAAGCTTTTTTGTATCCTGTTTTACAAGATCAAGAAGGAAGCCGAGCCTTCTTGCCAGCGAATAATTTTCCATTCTCAAGGCATAATTTATCATCTTGTCGAAATCAAACTGCTCTTTGTTGTTGTGGAGCGCTTTGAATATTTCTATGATTGAACCAGCATATTCCTCCCTGTCAAGACAATCGATTATTGTTTTTTCCTTGTCTGCAATGTTAATCTCGGCATCCGATATCTTTATTTTCTCAAAACCAAAAAATTTTCTTTTACTGACCCTAACAAACTTGTATAAATATCCTTGAAATTCCAGGGGGCTTTTTCGTTCTGTTGTTGCAGCAAAAACATAAAAAGGCATCTGCTCCGTGAAACCATAATATGCAAGCGCTGTCCTGTACGAGACATAATAATTAGTCACCAAATTTGATAAGGTGATAAAAGGATGTTCCGCCCAGCCTTCCCTTCCTTCAAGAGGCACGATAAGGTATTTTCCCTTTTCGATTCTTTCCAGCCAGCCTTTTTTCTTAAGCCTGTGGAGCATAACCCTTATCTTACCTTCGGAAAATTTGAAAGACGCCTTCACATCTTCCACGGTTATGACTTTCCTGTTTTTTATTGCGAAAGTCGAAAGCAGGTCATACTCCTGTTTTGATAGGGATTTAATCATTTTAATACATCATAATTACATATTATGTAACTATTATGTATCATAGTGTTTATAAAGCTATCTTAATCATCTTTCAAAACAGTCAGAAGTAGGCAAAATTATTCTTCAAATACAACTAATGAGGTATCAAGATGGTTGACTACGAAAGAATTCAATTTATCATACAGGCTTATAAAAATGACCCCGAAAGCGTATACAATACCTGGTTCATCAACAATGAAGCAAGGTTAAAAGCCTTTGGAGCGATTCGGAGAGGCGTTGAGCAGGTCATAAAGGACATCAAAGAGAATACTTTCCCTACCGATTTTAAGGGTTCTTCCCTTGAAGTAGTCTTAACCGCCATAACTGAGCAAAAACAAGTCTTTGAAGGAGCCGCTCATCCATTTTACTGGAAACCAAAACTCAGAATCCCGGATATTTATGAGAACGATACAAATAAATCAGTTTTCGGCCAATTCCTGGAATCATGCCTTAAAGCCAGCAGAGAGGAACAGATCATCAAAGAGATCATCAAACTGAAGCAACAAAATATTAAAGGACTGGGTCCATCGGTGGCAAACATTCTGTACTTTATCCATCCAACAATTATCCCGCCATTTAACACGGCCATGGTAAATGGGTTTAATTTATTATTCAAAGAAAAGAAAAAGCTGGGTTCCTGGGATGATTATCTGGAAATGCGGGATACCATTCTACAGGTAAATGACAAATTTAAGAATCTGCTATCGAAGGACGTGGGGGCAATTTCGGGATTGCTTTTTGATATCGGTGTAGGAAAAGTTGTGGTGGATGAAAATGCTGAGATTGTAATAGAAAAAGAGGACAAAAAAAGAAAAGAACTTCTGAAAAAAAGGCATGATGAAGTCCGGGCTGAGATGGAAGAAGAGAACATGCACACAAAAATCCAATATTTACTCATGAAGATTGGAAAATCTCTCAATTACGATGTCATTGCGGCTTCAAATGATCGGACAAAGTCATATAACAATGAAAATTTTTCGTTCATTTCTTTACCAAAACTACCTGAGATAGAGGTTGGAGATGAGGTAAAGAAAACGATTGCTCTTATTGATGTAATCTGGTTTGAAAAAGGCACCAATAAACTTGTGAGTGCCTATGAGATAGAAAAAAGCACATCAATTTATTCAGGTATCCTGCGTTTGACGGATTTGGCGCTAACTCTACCAAATTCAGAAAAGATATCGCTCTACCTGATTGCTCCCGAACAAAGAGAAAAGGAAATTATAGCACAATTGAAAAGACCGTCCCTTATAGCGAAAGAAGGTATTAAAATATCATATATTTTATTCTCCGAACTGTGCATGCATTGCGATTCTATTTGCAAGTTCGGGGATGATTATACTATCATGGAAAAGGTCGCAAAGTGTATAAAATGATTCTTCAGCAATTATATATATTATTTTTAATCTTAATTTTATAGACCTTTTATTTACAAAATAGAAAAGAATCGATATTAATTTCTTTTATAATTTAAACCGTAGTCCTCTTAAGAAATAAGAGTATTACAATTATAGTGAATAGTTATGGCTATAGACCCCGTATGTAAAATGCCTATCGAAGAGATGAGTGCCCAGCACAAGACTACATATCAAGGAAAAACATATTATTTCTGTGCCGCAGCCTGCAAGAATGCATTTGAAACTAACCCTGATAAATATCTGAAAGAGAAAACATGGTGGAAATTCTGGTAGATAAGAAATGACGGCGGAAAGAGCGAGTTTTATCGCAGTCTGGAATTTAAAGACAAAGCCACGGGTTGAATATGATTAAATACCTAATAATTTTTACCTTAATTTTATTTACTGCATCCTTAGCAGGTGCTTCGACAGATAATTTTTTGGTAAAAGAAAATATATTTAATGAAAGCGATGTAGGATTTTCAAAAGTCTTTGTGGATGGGTTCGGTGTTAATTCTAATGGCTTTACGCTTATTTTAAGGACATACGAGAGACTTCAAGGGACCCGGTTTAAAACTTTGCTTGCTGATGTCGAATATGTTTTAATAACACAGGGGCAGGTTATTTATTCTAAAAAAGTTGAACAGATTCCATTACCTGCTGAAACCGATGGCACAACCACGCTCAGCCATCATCCGCATGTCGCTCTGGAAGAAGGTAAAAATTATACGGGCATAGCGAGAGTTTATCTTTACAGGCAGGGCATTCCTGAATACTACCTGACTTCAAGCTCGAGTTTTACTGCAAGAAACGATGCTGAAATAACAGAGGTCTTTGGAGATGGTATAGGCGCAAGCGCTACCATTAAAAGCAAGTCCATGGTTCCCCTGAATGCCAGAATCATCTTTACCCTGAAACAGGGTGAAAGAATTATTGAAACCAGGGAAATTGCAGCCCCATCTATAATGTCGAACGACAAGGAAAAAACCGTGAACATCCTGTGGAGCAGCAATTTGAATGAAGGAACATACATGGTCTCAGTACTTTTACAGGGGAGAGATATAACTGTTAACCATGATAAGATTTTCACTGTTGAGAAAAAAACATTTGTTGCTAATATCACAAACCAACCGGTAAACAGTAAGCGCAGCGTTCCAGGTCTTACATCAATTTTAGCAATCCTGGCAATATTTGTTCTAATTTATAGACGGAGGAGTTAGGGAGTGGCTCATGATGTTAGAGCTGCCCTGTTCTATTCAAAAAAAGATATCTTTAAAAACAGAAAGATTTTCATATTCATAACGCTGGCAATAATTTTTGCAACTGCTAATATAATCTTTGTTAATGGGTTTATGGATGGGATGATATTCAATGACGTGGATAACACGGTTGAGTCTTCCATAGGTCATTTAAATATCTACCCTAAAGAAGATGAACGATTTATAGATGGTCTTGGGATAAAAGAAGAAAGGCTGGAAGCGATAAAGGAAGTAGAGGCATATTCTCCCAGGGTATCTGCCAGCGGAGTTTTGTCTTACAAAGAACTATCATCATCTATTGTAATATTGGCTCTGGATCCTGACAGAGAGGGCAGAGTGACGAGACTCCTCGAGAAACTCGATAGCGGCGTTGCTATAAATTCCAATGACAAAGATGCAATTCTCATCTCTTATCGCCTTGCTGAAGACCTTAAATTAAATACAGGAGATGAAGCAACTCTTGCCTTTGAGAGCGGGGAAGTCAGGGTATATAAAGTTAAGGGAATAATTCGCACCGGTAACCTGGATTTTGATAGTTCTACCGTTATTATGCCCCTGAACGAGGCAAACAGGCAGCTTGGTATTGATAATAAAGCATCAGTTATTCTAATCAAGCTTCTGGATAAAGAGATGGCAGATCTATACAAGCCTTTATTAATGCAGAATTTGGGGGTAAATAATATAAAAACATGGAAGGAAGAGATTGAGTTTTTATTGCGTTTTTCAGACGCGTGGAGAAGTTTTTCCCGCATTATATCGGCAGTGGGTTTAATTGCCGCAGCGATTTCGGTTGGAATCTTGATATATATAAATGTAATTCATAAAAAAAAGCAGATCGGGATAATGAAAGCCCTTGGAGCTAAAGACTCCTTTATTTTTAAAATATTTATAATGGAAGCTGTAATTTTTGGTCTCATAGGCGTCTCCATCGGAGATATTCTCGGATACCTCGCTATCAAGTATACGGAAGCATATCCTTTTTATGATGATGTTATGAAGGCGTGGATAAGTGCAAGGTTCGACAGCTCTTTACTCTATAACGCTACTCTTGTTTCGTTTACAGTAACGATACTGGCAGGGGTATACCCTGCTATCAAAGCAAGCAGGGTGGATATTATCAAGGCGATTTGGGGAGAGTAAATGTCAGCTGTATTTTTTTATGCAATGAAAGACGTTAAGAAAAACAGGAGAGCGTTTATTTTTATTACCATAGCAATTGCCCTTTCAACTGCGAATATAATTATCATAAACGGTCTCGTAGATGGTATGACAGATGATTTAGTAGAAAAAACCATTGAAACTTCATCAGGGCATCTGAGCATTTACCCAAATGAGCAGGATAGGTATATAGAAGGGCTGGGTATAAAGGAACAAAAACTTGAAGGTATTGAAGGAGTGGTTGCTTATTCTCCAAGAATTACAGCAGGTGGTGCTGTATCTTATAAGGAAAAATCCAAATCCATAAAAGTATTAGCTCTTGAGCCTTCAAAAGAAAACAGAGTAACAATCCTTTTAAGCAAAATCGATTCTGGTGAAACCCTTGAGGTCAACGATAGAAACGCAATTTTGATTTCATATAGAGTCGCTGAGGATTTAAAAGCGAAAATAGGGGATGATGCGACAGTGGTATTTGAAAATGGTAACACCAAAGTTTTCAGAATTAAGGGAATACTGCGCACAGGTACAGCGATGGACATGAATACGGTTATACTAAATTTCGAAGTAGCTGAGGAGCAGCTTGCCCTGAACAATAAAGCCTCGATCATTCTCGTTAAACTTTCTGACATGGCTCTTTCCGGGCAATATAAAAATAAGATTGTTCAGGAGCTTGGAGTACAGAAAGTCAAGGAATGGAAGCAGGAGGTTGAATCCATCCTGAGCACAAAAGAAACATTCAGGAAGATAAGTGCCACCATAAATGCAGTCGGGTTATTTGCATCCGCAGTTTCTGTAGGTGTGATATTGTATATAAACATCCTGCATAAACGAAGGCAGATAGGTATAATGAAAGCTGTTGGGATGAAGGATTTCCAGATATTGTCGGTATATATTATCGAGGCGCTGCTTCTCGGAATAATAGGTATACTGATTGGAGATGCACTTGGATATGCAGGCACAAAATACATGGAAGCTCACCCTTTTTCCGACCCGATTACGGGTACTATGTCACCAAGATTTTACCCTTATCTACTCTATGATGCTTCATTAGTTACTATGCTCACTGTAATTCTGGCTTCGATGTATCCAGCACTGGTTGCAGGAAGGATGAACATCATAAAAGCAATATGGGGAACTTAAATGAAGATAATAAAAACAAAGGATCTGAAAAAAATATACTGGCTGGGAAAGATAGAGGTAACTGCCCTTAACGGTGTTGATGCGTCTGTTGAAGAAGGTGAGTTTGTTGCCATCATGGGACCCTCAGGCTCTGGCAAATCGACTTTTCTAAACATGATTGGCATGCTCGATACTCCAACTTCGGGTGAAATACATATAAATAGCAATGAAGTGACAAAAATGAACAGCAATGCGAGGGCGGAGTACAGGCTGAAGCACATAGGCTTTGTGTTCCAGTTCTTCAACCTATTCATGGAACTCACAGCTCTGGAAAATGTGATGTTTCCCATGATGCTTTCAGGTCATCCTTTTTACAAAGAAAGAGCAGAGGAGCTACTTGAAATTGTGGGATTAAAAGCGAGGATAAACCACCTGCCTTCAGAGCTTTCAGGAGGAGAGCAGCAGCGAGTAACCATAGCAAGGGCGCTTGCGAACAAACCCAAACTGTTACTGACAGATGAACCCACTGCAAACCTCGATACTAAAACCACAAAAGAAATAATGGAAGTTTTCATAAGGCTTAACAGGGAGCAGCACCAGACCATAATCATGGTAACGCATAACCCTGAACTCGGGGCAAAGGCGGACAGGATAATACATTTCAAGGACGGGAAGATAGTAGAGGGATAATGAAGGTAAAAACAAACTACGACTATAGCCAGAAGAAACTGCTGGGGAATGAGGCTGAGGTAGAAGTAGCAGAGAATAGATACTCATAAATAAGAATAATGACCCAATATAAGTATTAATACAATCAATCCATACCTTCGCGATGTAATTGGGTGATGTAAATGGTTAGTGATCAGGGCTCAATTGATCAGAAACTCAGAATATACCTTGTAGGCTTTGCTTTCCTTTTATTCTCCATCCTCGTTGTCGGGCTTTTCATCTTTCTGACCAATCCCTATCAAGCTGTCGGATTTACGCTTTCTTACGTTGCAGGTTTATCCATGATATTCCTACCCTGCACCCTTCCTCTGGCTTTCATCATCGTACCAATCGCCATGAATGAGAGCCCAAAAAAGGGTTTGATGATGGCGTTATTGTTCGGGGCAGGAATGATGGTCACCTTCAGTTTATACGGAATCGCCTTTGCCTCTATAGGCGAGATAACAGGCTTGTTAACAGCGAATGTGATTGCCGGGATAGTGGGCGGGGCACTGGCATATGTTTTCGGTCTCTCTGAAGTTGGTCTGATAAAGATGAAAATCCCGGGGATAGAGTCTGCTTTACCGGGTTTTATTCAAAAGCAGGGAGATTATGTTAAAGTATTTCTTCTCGGGCTTTTACTGGCAAACGTTGGTATAGGCTGTCCTAACCCTGCTTTCTATGTTCTTCTGACATACGTTATCGGTACGGCAAACATTTTTACGGGCTGGTCTATTATGGCAATACATGGTATAGGAAGGGCAACCCCGTTGATCTTTCTGGTCATACTTGGTATCCTTGGAATTAATGCCACATCAAACATTTCAAAAAGAGTGGGCTCGGTAAGAAAAGCGACGGGCTGGGGAATGATCGTTGTGGGTGCGATCCTGTTCACGATCACTGGATTGTTCAGGGGCTGGTTTGAAGAAAGCGCATTCCATGAAAGCTGGAATAATATTATAACAGCGCTATCCGGAGGAAGGATAGGTGAGGTTGAGGCGATGAGTTCAGAAAAAAGCATAATCCTTGAGACAGTACCTCAATGGCTCGGTCCTTATGTCCTTATCCTTTTACTGGTTGTACCCATAATATGGTATTTCTATAAAAAACAGAAAAAAGAAACGGACAAAGAGGTGATGTAATGGCAGTAGACCCTGTATGCGGGATGGAAGTGGATGAAAAAAAGGCAGCTTCGAAGGAGTATAAAGGCAAGAAATATTATTTCTGTTCGCCCACATGCCATTGGGCATTTGAGATGAAACCTGAACAGTTCATCAAGGAGGGATAAGATGGTCAGTGTCCAGATACTTACGACTCCATCGTGCTCCAGTTGCGCCGCTGTTGAAAAAATGCTTGATAAAATGGGAGTGAAATATGAACTGATAGATATTACGAAAAATCCAGAGATATTGCAGAAATATCCAATTATGGCTGCTCCTGGCGTTGTTATAAACGGGAAACTTGAATTCACAGGAGTGCCAAAGGAAAAGGAACTGGCTGAGAAGATCAAGGATGTATAGGTTTTTAAATATTGAGAAAAAATTTTTGTGAATTTAAAGCAAAACCCTCATAAAATAAACACGGGAATAAATATTGTTGAACTTTGCGGAGGCGAGCATGTCAGAAAGATGTATTTACTGCGGTATGGAAATTGAGGGCGAAGGAATTGCTAAAGAAATAGATGGAGATAAAATAAAGTTCTGCAGCCGGCACTGCGCAGTTATGTTCGAAGGGCTTGAGAAAAAAGGAAGGATGAAAGTAGTGATCATGGCAGAGCGGAATGCTATAATCGAAGACATAGAAAAGGAAAGGGGTACTAAGGTCATAACATTGATCCACAGAAGAGAGCCATGGGAAGAAAAGGATGAAAATTATATCAGCATCGAGGATACCGAGCATGTCTTGATGAATATAAGACAGACTTCCAGAGATAAGAATGTGGATTTGATTCTCCACACGTCAGGCGGGCTTGTATTAGCCAGTGAAATGATCGCCATGGCAGTTAAGAACCATCCTGCAAAGGTTACAGTTATAATCCCTTTCTATGCCATGTCCGGCGGCACGCTCATTGCGCTTGCGGCAGACGAGATTATTATGGAGAAAGACAGCGTGCTTGGACCTGTTGACCCGCAATTAAAGGATATGCCTGCAGGCGCCTTGATTTCGCTGCTTGAGAGAAAACCGATAGAAAGCATTTCTGATGAGAACATAATGCTCTCAGAAGAAGCCAGGAAGGGTATAGTAAGAGTGCAAAAATTTGTAGAATGGCTTCTTGAGGATAAGATGGGAAAAATGAAAGCAAAGAAGCTGGCTGAGTTCTTGACAGGCGGGTACATGACCCACGATACATCAATTGTATTCGAGGTTGCAAAGGGGTTTGGCTTGAACGTCAAGCATGGCGTTCCCAAGAAAGTATACGACCTATTCAGGACATTTGAGTTTGGTGCATGCCCAAGGCCGCAATATGCGAAATATTGAATTAAGATTTAAACAAATTTTACGCCAAGGTCAGACAAACCATTTCTGATTGCCATATTTATCAGAAAAGGTGTCAGAGATTCGATCATGCGTGATTCTTTTAATGGCCCACCATCCAGAGGTCTAACGCTGTGTATTTCTCGCGTCAAGTCCATTACAACCTGCTTTGCATCATTATCATCGCTGCAAATAACCACATCGGCATCAATTTCCAGATCAAGGTTGCATAATTTTCGGTAGGAAAGGTTATGGTAGGCTGACACCACTTTTACTCCCGGAAGCATACGCTGGATACGGAGGGCAGCGCATCCCTCTTCTGGCGGTGTGTACTCAAACCACTTGTTCTTCTTCATAGGCACAACAAGAGAAATAACTATCTGGTTTTTTAAAACCGGGCGCAGGCATTCAATAAGCTCTAATCCGGCCTCGTATGGGACTGAGATAACAACAACATCGGCCTTTTCCACTGCCTCTTTGTTACTGGTTCCATCAATACGGCATTCTAAGCCGCGATCAGTGAGCTGGCACACATACCCGCATGCAGCGTTTTTTGCTTTCTCAATATCTCGTGAGCCGATATATATATCATGACGCTGCGCCCATCTGCAGGCTAATCCTTCACCAATTCTACCCGTGCCGCCTAGGATAGCTATTTTTATAGGACCACTTCCTGATTAATTGTGCCTTTCTTCAAACATCAATCCTGAATCCAATATCCACCTCGGAGGCAGGCTTTCCACCTCTGATGCCCCAGTTCTCTAAAGGCGGCTCGTGCAGGACGATTATAATATCATCACCCTTTATACCGGGATTCTTAGCAAGATTATTAACTATAGCCTGAAAAAGTTGTTTCTTGGCTTCGATTGATCTGCCCTTGAACATCGTTATCTCGATTATCGTAATGTCATCTGTTTTGCTTGATCGGGCTTCGAAATTATCGGCATCAAGCTCATAAAGCCTCTGCTTCCGGTCATAGTCCGGTATTTTTATTGATTGTACGAGAGCCTGATGAACCCCGTCCAGTAACGCTTTTTTATATTCTTTGGATTTTCCTTCCCGGATCTCTATTTTAACAAGTGGCATAACCCTACTGAATTCTGTAATTCATCCTAAATGTTTTATTGCTACACTTCTTTTAAGAGCTATGAAAGCTGCGTTAGTATTTACAAAAATTCCAATTTAAACAACGACTAGAGTGATCACTATTCGATCTACATGCTAAGTTAATCCTCGCGCTTATCCTTTTAAGCGCAGGAAGAATGGCATTTACATGTTCCCTTGGCAATTTTCTTTACTTTTCTAATCTTCAATGTCTTCACCTCTTTCAAGCAAATTATTTTTATTCTTTAATTGTCTTTTGGTTTAAGTTTGCAAAATTTTATTAAGTTTTTTCTTTACCTATTTAACCAGAAGTCGCTTAAGATAAGAGATTTATAAGGATACTGGGAGGTGAAAAATAGTATGTAACGACTGCAGCAAGCATACAACTTTGTGCAACAGCCTATCCTCATGAGAGCGACATGAAGATTTCGCTATGTGCACTCAGAGTTGTCGCTTGCAAAGCAGCCGTTCAAGAGCTTATATGCAGAAGGAAAAATCGAAAAAATACAAATAAATGTTCCATATTGTTTAAAACTGATTTGCCTTAATGTTGATGCCCACACATTGAGTTGCTTAAGCAGATTCACTTTTCAATAACCAGAGCGCCTATGTATCCGCAGTCCTTACATTGGTACATATATCCAATTTGCCCTCCGAGATAGTACGTAACATTACTGGAATTACAGACAGGACATAGCAGGACTGTTTTTGGATGAATTTTCTTCCCTTCTTCCAGAATCAACTCCTCAATTTTGTCGATATCTTCGTCATTTTCCATTGTACAATTCCATATTTATTAAGTCTTCTTTAACCACGTGGTCATGAGACGCTACCGCTATGAATATTGATGGATAACATAATAAATTCATAGCTTCGATTTATTAAAAAACAAAATCAAATCGCTGTATTTTTTCTCAATTTAAACCAAAACCAGCTTAATTAAAGAAGTACTTTTTAGATGGTGAAAATCAGAAAGAATAATATTGAAATTGTTTGATAAAATAAGGAGAAAAAACCATGGGACTTATAGACAGGATGAGCACAGTTATTAAAGCAAAAGTGAATAAAATTTTAAATAAATTCGAAGACCCGAGAGAGACTCTTGATTACTCTTATGAGAAGCAGCTTGAACTCTTACAGAACGTCAAACGCGGAGTGGCTGAAGTAACTACTGCAAAGAAGCGGCTCGAATTACAGAAGGTAAAACTTGAGCAGAACATAACAAAACTGGACGAGCAGGCACGGGGAGCCCTGAAGGCTGGGAGGGAAGACCTGGCGAGGATTGCGCTTGAGCGGAAGAGCACATCACTGGCTGAAATAGAGAGTCTCACGAAGCAGATAGCTGATATCGCAAAAGAGCAGGAAAAACTCATGGCAACGGAAAAGCGCCTGTCTGCAAAGGTAGAGACCTTCCGCTCAACAAAGGAAACCATCAAAGCCCAGTACAGCGCGGCTGAAGCTCAGGTAAAGATTACAGAATCTGTTAGCGGCATCAGCGAAGAGATGAGCGATGTGGGGCTTGCAGTCCAGCGTGCACAGGATAAAACCGAGGGCATGAAGGCGCGTGCATCTGCGCTGGATGAACTTGTGGAAGCAGGCACGCTTGAGGATGTTACCGGGGGAACTAAAGACGATATCGATCGGGAACTCTCTAAGATAAAGTCAAAGGGCGAAGTAGATGAGCAGCTTGAAGCGCTAAAGAAGGAGATGGGAAAATGATAGTGCGGTTGATGGGAGAGGGACAATACGAGCTTGATAAGAAACATCTTGATGTGGTCAATAAAATCGATAATAACATAGTCAAAATTGTTAAAAGAGGAAACGAAAAAGCCGT
Source organism: Candidatus Methanoperedens sp. (assembly GCA_023249105.1). Taxonomy (GTDB): domain Archaea; phylum Halobacteriota; class Methanosarcinia; order Methanosarcinales; family Methanoperedenaceae; genus Methanoperedens. Next base: position 23,270 of record JAHFDG010000036.1, read on the forward strand.
CAAGATAACCTTCAAGATAGAATTCAAGAAACTTACCGACTATGTACGCAAGAATGGAAAAAAGATCCCTGATGAAATCATCACGCCAAGCGATATAATCATACCGCCTGCTGACCTTACGCTTGAGGAGGCTCGGAAGATTTTCAAGGGTGAAGGGCTGATAGAGGATTAAGATCATGAATTACAGCTATTTCTAATCTCTACTGAAGTGACGACATTACAGGAGTGTTTAAAATGAAAAAGTGGTACCGCGATTATGGACTTCAGGCACGCATGATGCTAACTATGTTCTTGCTTGCTGCTGTGTATCTTCTCTTTCTTGTTGTTTTATCAGAGTACGGAGGGGTAGGGACATACGGTTTGATTGTCTTTGCAGGTTTTTTCCTGCTAATTCAGTTTTTCTTTTCAGATAAGCTTGTGCTCTGGAGCATGGGCGGGCGTATTGTCACCGAGCAGGAGGAACCGCGCCTTCATGAAACAATTTCAAGACTCTGCGCAATAGCCGATTTACCAAAGCCGAAAATCGCTATTGTGGATAGCAATATCCCCAACGCCTTTGCAACAGGAAGGAGCAAAGGAAGCGCAGTCGTAGCAGTTACGACTTCCCTGAAACAAAGGTTAAGCCAGCCAGAGCTTGAAGCAGTGCTTGCCCATGAGTTGAGCCATGTCAAGAACAGGGATATGCTTGTTATCACGATTGCAAGCTTCATATCCACGGTTGCCTTTTTCCTTGTACGAAATATGCTTTTTTTTGGGGTGGGAGGCAACCGCGATCGGAGGGGAGCAGGCGCTACGGTAATCATTTTCGTGGTCTCTCTTGCGGTATGGATCATAAGTTTCCTGCTCATACGTGCCCTTTCAAGATACCGCGAGTTCGCTGCTGACAGGGGTTCTGCAATAATCACAGGACAGCCTTCACATCTTGCTTCGGCGCTTATGACAATCAGCGGGGTGATGGAAAGAGTGCCTTCTCGCGACTTAAGGGAAGTGGAAGGCATGAACGCATTCTTCATCATACCCGCGATTTCAGGGGATTCTATAATGAATCTCTTCTCAACCCACCCGACGGTAGAGGCACGCATACGTGCGCTTTCTGAGATGGAGAGGAGGATGGAGTTCTGAATGGGGTTTCTTGATGCGCTGTTGGGCAAAAGCAGACTCCCAAAACCAAAACCCGACAAACTGTTTGCAATGTCCACAGCCTACGTCACTCTTAACACCAACCTTAACCTAAAATCAGAGGGCGCAGGTATCTGTTTTAAACCCATTGAAGCTTCAAGGTTCCAGAACACTGAGCTTGAAATCTCGCAGCTTCTTGCCCAGAGCTGCAAAGAAACGAATACCCTCTATAAGCTCAGGAAGGATTCATACGGATACCTCTGGGTTATTCTACACGACCCTGATTTTGAGGACCTGGTGAGCACGCTGTATATGGTAAGCGAAACCCTGGTGGAACATGATTTTGGCGAGCAGCTGCTCTGCGCGGTTTTCAAATTCAAGGACGAATCAGAGGTTTACTGGATTTATAATTTTAAACAGGCAGCGTTTTACCCATTTGTGCCAAAAGGAAAACATAGGGACTTATCATACGAATTCAGGCTTCGCTCAATTATGGAAAAAGAACTTCCCATAGAAAAGGAAGTGGATCGGTGGTATCCATTGTGGGATATTCCACTATGAGATGTGACGGTGCAGATTCATGGAAAAATATGAGATTGTCATCATCGGCGCAGGTCCGGCTGGACTCAGTGCTGCTGGAGTTTTAGCTGAAGCCGGAAAAGAGGTTCTCGTATTAGAGAAAAACAGAATCATCGGACCAACGATATGTGCTGGCGGTCTAACTACTAAAGATATGGATATTATTCCAAAAAATATTGTTGATGCTGAATTTAATCATTTAATTCTGCATACAGTAAAAGGAACTTATGAAATTGATCTGGGCAGTCATCCTGTATTCACAGTGAGTAGGGAAAAACTTGGACAGTGGATGGCTAAAGAAGCGAAAAAGTCCGGCGCAGAAATCAGGATGGCATGCTGTGTTAAGGAGATAAAAGGAAATCATGTTCTTGTAAATGGTTGCAAAGAAATCGGTTATGATTATCTGATAGGCACGGACGGTTCTAACTCGCTAGTCAGGAGATACTTAAATATTCCTGTTAAAAAAACGCAAATAGCAGTCCAATACATCAGCAAAACTCAAAGATGCGACATAGAGGTATTTTTAGACGACTTTAAAAATGTTCTTAAATACGGATGGATATTTCCACATAGCAGTTTCACCTCTATAGGATTGGGAGGATGGACAAGGAATGCTGCAATGCTCAGGCGCTGCCTTGATGGGTTGTGCGATAAGCTCTTCGTCGAGAGAACAAAACTTGAAGCTGCAAGTATCAACTTTGATTATAGAGGGTTTGTTTTTGGGAATAAGTTTTTAGCTGGCGATGCGGCTGGCTTTGCATCGGGACTTACCGGTGAAGGAATCTATCAGGCTATTTTATCAGGGGAAGAGGTTGCAAAAGGAATTCTGAATAAAAATTATGGATATCCTGGAATTAAGCATCTTTTAAAAGTGAAAAATAGCCAGGAAAAACTGCTGCATATCCTAAGTATAAACCGATGCATACCTCATATTGTTTTTAATAGTTTCATCCCTCTTCTTTTGAAGAGGAGGAATTTATGCAGAATGGTGAATAACAAATATGGTCTGGTGTAATAATATAGGTGCTGGTCACATATGGAACGGGTTCATAAACGCAGCGTCATTCTTTTGCTGCATCTTCATAAATTCGTACTTGAGACCACTGTCACTTTTAATTAAATCTAACAAATAATCCGCCGTTTTTGCTATAAAAATAAAAAACCAGCAAATGTTGTTGGCTTTTTAAAGCAAAACCCGATTAAAGGATAAGCACCGATACTAACATGTTAAAAAATCAGAGGTGTAGTCTTGGATACACATTGTAGAGTTCTTTTGGACTAGAACAGAGCAAGCTACAAGAAAAAGTAACAGTGTAAAAATTGATGTCACAACTAAGGCAAATCAATTGAGGTAGAAAAAATGAATTCACTTGCAGTTATTAGAGCGAATGACAATTCCAAATTAAAAACAGCACTTTTTGACCTTGTGAAGTATGGTCATATGTCATACGCCAGCGTACCAAAAAAGCTTGAACCAGGTTTTGCAGACAACATACTTGTAAATGTAATGAGGACTCCATTAAAAAGCAGGTGCACGGCTGCGGCTGTTGTGCCGTTGATGGATTCAGCCTGTGCTGCTATTCATAGACTGAGGAGAATTCATCCTCCGGCTCATGTGATAATTGTGAGTCCGAGGCATGAGATTTACCACGAACTGATAGATTATATCGAAATGTTGCCAGAGGCTTTCACACGTAAGCGCCCCATTCAAAAAAGAGCAAGTTATTCCTTTATACAGTCTAGATATGTTTGAAAGCATTACTTGAAGATAAAAGTGAAGCTCCCCACAGCAGAGCTGTGGGGCATCTCCTGGTTCCTCGTTTTGTTGTTGCATTTCTGGGAGGCTGTACCCAACCGCAGCAGAGCTGCGGGGTATTCCGATAAAATAAACAAACTGGTCACATTGTGACTGAATCTTCCGGAAACGAGAGATTCAATTATCATGGCATGCGATAATGTATATCGCAAATTTCTCTGAACGTGTGGTGGATATTGTAGTAGAAGCCGTAGCTACCCCAACACCTGCAACATCCGGATTTGAGATAGTGCTTGGATTGCTGGGCACGGGTCTTGCATATCGGTTGAGACGCAAGTAATGAGCAACCGCAGCTAAACAGTGAATAGTGCCGCTACTTCGAGGTAGGGATCAGGAAAAGTCCCACGTAGCAGTCTTATAGTCAGAATTTCATCGAGCACCTTGCAGATATAGCTCCTTAGATCATTTTGTTTGGATCCCTCGTGTATTCCAGTGGTTGACCTTTAATAGAAACTTATGCCATGATGACGCCAGAATCAAAATAGCCAGCATTATCACTGCTAATTTCAAATAATACAATAAATAAAAAATGTTCCAACCAAATGGTGTTGAGGGTAATCCAAAATGTTCAGCCAACTCAACATATAAACTATGTAAGCCAATTAATGCCCCAGTAACAAGAACTAATTTGAAATTAGTCTGCAAGAATGATCTATTCATAGTTACAGCGACACCTATACTAGAAGAAGAGATTTTATTCCATAGCATCCAGCATCTATACGCATAAAACGCTCCAATGCTTATAAATATCAGAGAAATTATAATTCCGACCAAGGAAATGTTGCTCAATTTCTATATCCTCCTTTTTGCATCAACTAAATAATACTTCGCTCTTAAGCTGTTGTTGGTTTGAATTAGTTAAGTTAAAGCTGTTTTTTGTTAAATTTAGTTAAATTGCATTTATTAGGTATTTTCTTTTATTTTCTATAGCACAAAGAACAAAAAGACAAACAAATATTGTTTATATTACATGAAAAGAAACCCCTCAACCCAGGTAGCAATGAAGTCTCTTTTTTCCACGTATTCGAAAAGGATGTATTTGAAAGGCATCGCAGTAATGTTGTTTTTGCTTTCTTTTGCCAGCGTTAGCTCTGCTTTCCATGAAAGCATACCAAGCATTATACCAAGTATAGATGGACAAATTCAGGAGAATGAATATCAAAACCACTACAGGGACACCAAAATAAACATGGATGTTTACTGGACGCTGTATAAGGAAAATATATATCTGGCACTGAGAAGCCACGCTAAAGGGTGGATGGGAATCGGCATAGACCCTACAGGCTCTCTGATGCAAGGAGCGGATATAATTCTGGGATATGTGAAAGACGGTAAACTGTTTATCCAGGATAATTTTGCCAATTCAGCCGTAAACCGCGCTCCTGATACCGTTCTTGGCGGAAAAAATGACATTCTGGAATCTGCTGGTTCCGAAAGTGACAAAGGTACAGTTATCGAGTTTAAAAGGAAACTCAATACCACAGACAGTTTTGACAGGGCTTTAACGGATAATGAGTATAAAGTCCTGTTAGCATACTCAGAATCAGATGACCTGACCAGCTACCATCCAGTAAAATCAACGGCATTTATAAATTTCTTTTCAGGCAATGTACGGAATGAAGATACAGATGATGTAGGGAAGGAAGGCAGCATCGTAAAAACCCAAAATCCAGCAACCGATTCCATCCCAGCCGAAAAGGATCGGTACCAATCTTTCCTTACCATGCTTACCGGAGTAATATCAATTGCAGGCATAACAATTGCTTTGCTTATTATTCCGGAAAGGGGGAGAAGTAAATGACTCATCTACACACGATTTCTGCCGAATTGCATACAGGAATGCTTGTCCTGGCATTCATTTCTATTTCACTTAAAATAATTGGAGATAAACTGGGAAAATTCCCAAAGGCAACCCAGGTTCTTGAGCAGACCGCCTATGTTTCAGCACTGACCGGGTTCTTGTTTCTTATAGTCAGTGCTATAACCGGGTTCACTCAAACCTGGCCAAGGGAGGCTTTGCTTGCTTCTCCTTTAGTTCTGAACAAGATACTGTTCACGGAATTCGCCATAGTCTTCTGGACGATATTCCTGCTGATCAGGTGGAAGTACGGAGCAGATTTATGGAAGAGCTTGAAGCTGAAAACTCTGTATGTTTCAATGGCTCTGGGAGGATTTTTAAGCATAACGCTGACCGGTTCAATGGGGGGGCATGTAGCCAAGAAAGAGAGCCTGCTTGATCTCTTTTTGCATAAATCGGGAATAAACACCCACGTACCTTTTACCCTGCCTGAAACATGGATAGTTCCAATACTGGTTTTTATTTTTTCGATTTTAATTATATCCATATTGCTCAGAAAGAAGTATAAAATAGCAAGGGAAGGTGCTATACACGACTCATGATATCGCTGCACACCGTATCGAGAACGTGTATAGTGTAAATACGGTAACAGAAGAAATGCTCAAACACACATTAAACGACTTAAAAAATGTTGGAGGCATTGAAGAATTGGCAGTAGTAAGCAGAGACGGTTTACTCTTCTGCTCAACCGTATCCCAAAAACAACACGCTGAAAAATTTGCAGCCATGTCAGCTACCTTGATGGGCGCGGCAGAGACTGCAACATCAATGCTTGGAAAAAGCATTCCTGATAGAGTAATCGTGGAATCAAAACACATGAAGATAATCGGAACATGTGCAGGACCAAAAGCCTTGCTCATGGTTATGACCGAACCATACGCTGGTCTTGGATTAATTCTGAGTGAGGTGGCGAAAGCATCCGAGAAAATAAAACGGGTCTTAGGATGATATAATGGTGGCATGCTTAGAAATTGCGCTAAATAGGATAGATACGGAAAATGCTCGCTTTCATGTGCGAAGCCGCTGGCGCTACTCATGCCTGAATCAACAGGACATCATGAATTTACTTTCGATTTCTGGATATAGGTTTAAAAGTTTTAAGCAAGCAGTGTGTTTATTTACATTTTATAAATCACAATCCAATTAAAAGAGTAGTAATATACTTTACATGACTTGAAAAGATAAATGAAAGGATAGGTAATCTTGAGACAATCAATCGCACTAACAGCGAGCATCGCGATATTGGTACTGGTAGTTCTTCCAGTATATGCCACAGATAGCAATTTTTCTTACGACTTAAATGCCTCAAATACTACCAATACCACTAACTCAACCGACCATCCCCATTTAACTTATGACTTAAATACTTCCAACACCACCAACTCCTCGACCAATCATACCCACTTAATTTCAGACTCGAACACCTCTAATACCACTAACTCAACCAACCACACCCACTCGAATACAACTGTAAATTCTTCAGGTCCATCGCACGCCCATGCAAACTTGACTTTAGCAGCTACCTTTATACAGAGCAACAATGAGGAAGTAACAGTTACCCTTGAGGATTACGAGAAAAATAATCCTTTAACTGTTATGCCGCCTGGCATGCCTCTCAGATTTTTTAAAATAAACGCACAGAACATATCTTACGAATCCATCGCCCTTAATGCAACCTACTGTGAAATGGATATAAAGGGTACAGATGAGGAAAAACTCGCTATTTTCAGGTATGAAGCCAATAATTCAACATGGGTTATGCTGCCTACAAACGTAAATAAGGAAGAAAACATACTTAATGCATCTGTCAATTCCCTATCTTTATTTGCAGTCAGTTCTCATTCTGAGAATACTTCAGCACATATCCATAACGATACAGCCCAAGCTGGGAAATCACACAACTGCGAAAACGTGGAGGATGAACCTATATCTGCCTCTTTCATTTCTGGAGAGTCTAAACTTACTCTTGAAATAGAAAGTGACAATACATCAGACTCCTCACCGCCCGGGAGCCTGATTAAATTTTTCAGCATATCAGCCAGGAACTTTTCTTATAGCGGCGTGAGCATTAAAGCGGGTTACAACGATGCAGTATTAAAAGGAGCTAATGAAAGTAGCCTTTCAATCCTCCATTATACTAATTCAACATGGGTCGTGCTGCCAACAGAAGTAAACACAGAAGAAAATACTTTGAAGGCGTCCGTGGATTCCTTATCTCTATTTGCAATTTCGTCTTTTTCCGGGACGAGCACGGGCAGTATGGGTATGGGAATAGTATCTAACTGTCTGCGTTGCCACGGAAGCAACAGCACTGCATTTGGTGAAGGTATGATGGGAAGCATTCCGAAAGTGAATGAATCCATAATGAACCTGAGCATCCATTTGAACCTGAACAATGCAAGTTCTAACCTCAATCAGGCATGCTGGGCATGCCATGCCAACTCAACAACGCCTCCCAAAAAACATCCTCCGATGTTCAAAGCATCAGCCCTTACCTGTTCTACCTGCCACGTAAACGGCATCGGCAAATTCAATCCTCCGCGAACAACAGAGCATACCCTGCACGCAGCCAATATCACCGTGAACGCCACATGCCAGCTCTGCCACGGCAAACCGCAGATGATTAATTTCAACGGAAGTACTACAAATTCAACCATTTCTCATTACGGCAAGAACAGGACTGACATGCTGGATTTAAACAAGACCAGCACTAACTGCTCCTACTGCCACCAGAACCCTGCTTCTGAGTTCTCGGATGTTTTCAATAAGACCTCAAGGACGAACATAACCCACGATGGCGGCATAAGCTGTTCATCATGTCATGGCACGGGCAGGTTGCACAATTCAACACTCACGAATATGCAAGGCTTTAGTTTATCCAATTGCGTACAGTGCCACGGAACAAGCGGCTTTGCTCCGAAGAAAATAGATGAAAACGTGATAAACCTGAGCATCCATGCAAACCTGAACAACGCAAGCTCTAACATTAACAGGGCATGCTGGGCATGCCACTCCAATTCCAGTAATGCACCTAACACGCATCCAAGCATATCCATGCCAGCAAATACCTGCAGTACTTGCCATGTTAATAATACTGTAATCTTCAGTGCACCAAAGACAACAGAACATACCCGCCATGCAGTCAATATCACCGTGAACGCTACATGCCAGCTCTGCCACGGCAAACCGCAGATGATTAACCTCAACGGGAGCACTCTGAATTCAACCATTTCTCATTACGGCAAGAACAGGACTGGCATGCTGGATTTAAACAAGACCAGCACCAGCTGCTCCTACTGCCACCAGAACCCTGCTTCTGAGTTCTCGGATGTTTTCAACAAAGCTTCAAGGACGAACATAACCCACAATGGTGATCTTAGCTGTTCCTCATGCCACGGCATCGGAAGGCTGCACAACTCAACACTCGCGAATATGCGGGGTTATAGTTTATCGAATTGCGTACAGTGCCACGGGACAAGCGGCTTTGCCCTGAATAAAGTAAGCGAATCATCCATCAACCAGAGTATTCATGCAAACCTGAACAATGCAAGCTCTAACCTCAATCAGGCATGCTGGGCATGTCATTCAAATATAGTTACGACACCCGAGAAGCATCCGGATATTACTAAACTGCCCAACTCCTGCTCTAAATGCCACATCGACGGAGCTCTTAATTTGACACAAAAACAAAAAGGTGTCCAAACAGTGCATGTATCTTCGCATAGCCCGGAAAGCCAAAAGATTAGGACTCCTGCCTGTACCCTCTGCCACAGCAATGATGTCCTTGCTTCAGGGAAAACAATAAATTCCACTGTATCTCATTACGCTCAATACCCGAAAGTGGATACCAGGGATTGCGTAAGCTGCCACCAGAATAAAGAAATCGGGAAAAAGTGGGGGAGCCCACCTGACCCGATAGAGACAATTCGCCTCTCGAATGTTGAAAAGAAGCTGGTCTCAGACGATATCTGGAAAATTAATCAAAATTACAGCATAGCTATCAGCGAGGTAGATAAAGAGGGTCAGTCAGCTTGGCTTGAACTGTATTATAATGGGAAATTGATACAGAAAGAGCTGGTTCCGGAAGGCGGCAGTTTCAAGTACGACACAAAGCTGGTGCAGGAAGGGGGCAATAAGACCATAATCGATCTCAGGATAGATGACATCTTCTATGGAGGTACTGTAAGCTTAATAACATTTAGCGGGCTCTCGCCAAAGCATATACATACCGAAACAAGCAGCGTACAGTGCTATGCCTGCCATGTTAAAGAATACATGTCCGACATGCCTGATGGGCAGAGGTATTTTGTACTCAAAAAAGAGAGCCAGAATGTCACGTTAAATCAACTGGATATTGATTTTACTAGCTCCGAAAGGAAAACATTGTACTCCAACAATTCATGGGATATGGGTAGCGGTTATAAACTCTCGATTAAAGATTTCAGCCTGAATCGGGAGTATGTATGGCTTGTACTTACACAAAACGACATTCTAGTAAAAGAGGATTTTGTCAGGGAAGGGGATTATTTCACATATAACACAACATTAAACGGCGTAGATATCACGATGTTCCGTCTGAAAGTCGCCAACTTGTTCGTGAAAGGATGAACAGTGATGGAAGAAATGAGAAAATATCTGCTTTTTATTGTTCTTGCTATCCAGATGATTAATTTATCATCTGCTGCTAACGATACTAATCCGGATATAATAGTTGTTATTGAGGATGCACGCCACATCTCAAACGAGACTATTGTAATTGGATATAATGAAACTATAAGCAATTATACAGGCTCCGAACTGAGTTCTGGTCAGGATGTACTGGTCGGTAGTGCTCCCAGAACGTTTCACGAGTCTGTTCTAACCAATGGTAGTTTTAGTCCAGATTGTACAAGCTGCCACCGCCTTGGAGGAGTTGCGCCAAAGCAGATCGATATTGAAGCATTTAAAAAGAGCGTTCATGCAAACCTCAATAACAGAACCAATAATACAGTGGCAGTCGATCCTGTAAATAAAGCATGCTGGGCATGTCACGGCAACGGCAGCAAACCTCTGGGTCATCCTGAAGAATATAAATCCCCGAGATCATGCGCTTCATGCCATTCATTTACCGCTGCCTATAATGCCCCATTAGTGAAAGGACATACAAAGGCGGGAGAAAATCTAACTGTAAAAATAAGCTGCGAGAGCTGCCATGGCAACAGTCTCATGAAAATTGGATTAAATAATGCCAAGGCTAACGTTTCACATTATGGTGGAAAGGTAATATACAACTCGACAAATTGCCTCTCATGCCATGGAGACTCGATTAATGGCACAAAATGGGGAAATGCACCACGGGTATATTCCCACGCCAGGAACGGTTCGTGTACAGACTGCCACGGTGTGGGTCGGGTCAAAACGCTCCACGATGCAAACCTGACAATTCCTGCTGAAAGAACATGTATCAAGTGCCACACACGAGAGAACGCTGTAAAAAAATACGGGGCAGCGGCAATCATTCGCACTCATTACCCGGGCGCGCCTGAGGGGCGGGCAAACACGACTCTTGTAAATGCCAGTTTTACGTGCTCGCTGTGCCATAACGTAGCTAATACCACTCTCCATAATCGTTCCCTTACTAAAAATCTCTTATATACGAGCAATATTTCACAGAATAATGTTTCACAAAGCTTCTGCTATCAGTGCCACGGTATCGAAGGAAGCTTTCCCTACAAGCCATCTGTCCAGATTCCTCGCCTTATCCACGGCAACCAGAGTGAACACGTTGCCGTGGGAATGAAGATAAACTGCGAGACATGCCACGATTCCAACAGGGTGAGCAGATTCCACAAACCTTCAGCCGCATGGGATAGACCTGTCGGAAGAATAGCAGATAGTAAAAGTGCCCAGTGTACAGACTGCCATAATACCCATATAAAACAGACAATCCCAAACGTTACCTGCTCAACATGCCACGCCGGTTATGATTCCTCCCACTACAGTGTCCTGGCAGTAGAAAAGATTAATAAGACCCTCACCTGCGGCGCCTGCCATAACGAGATAAAAAGTCAGTTCCATAACCTGACACGACCTGATAAAGACTTTTTAGAACCCCAAATAAAAACAAAGGATACAAGAATTTTATCATGCGACTCATGCCATAACGCTACAGGAAAAGAGAAATTCCATTACAGCGAGTTCCCCGCAGGAACCATCCAGTCGCCAGGCTGGTATAACTGGAGCAACGGTAGTAGAGTGAATAAATGCTCGGTCTGCCATGTGAAATATGGCGGAGAAGCGCCATTTAATGCTACAAATCTGACCAATCCCCAGCACAGGGCCGCAACCAACTGTACCCTCTGCCATGGCGGAGATACTCCCATTGCTCTGCATGTGCTCCAGAAATCAAATACAGCGCCTTATGTCAGAGATATAATTCTAATTCCTCAGAAAAGTTACGCAGGCGAGAACATTTCCATCAGTGTTCTGGCAGTCTCAGGGTGGGATGCTAATATCACGAACGTAGAGTATTTCATTGACATGGTTGGCGAGGGAGGAAAAGGTAGAAAGCTGGCTCTTGGGAAAGAGCTTGTTGGAGGGCAGGTGAGAGAGGCTTTTGCAGATATCGATACCTCTGACCTTAAGGAGGGCACACATATAGTTTCAGTGCATGCACAGGATTCGAAAGGTAGATGGGGAGATGTGCAGCCTGCGCCGCTTGTGATAGCTAAAAAGACGAACCCCTGGTTTTTATTCAAACACTGGGAACTGATATTTTTAATTATGGGTATATTGATATTAATTTACATATTTAAAAAAAATAAGTGATCTGTTATGGATATCGGAAATACGCTTTTATTGACAGCACTCTTCGCTGCCGTGGCTTCAGTATTGCTGTGTAAACGTAACAATTATTATTTCTTATGGATGCTTCGCTGGACGTTTTTCTCTATTTCATTAGCAGTTTTGCTTCTGGTTTACTACTTTATCTCAAAGGACTTCGGTATAGATTATGTATATATGTACAGCGGGGACCAACCCCTCTTATACAGGATAGCTGCTATCTGGGCAGGAAAGGAGGGAATACACTTACTGCTGGCATGGGCTACCATGCTGTGTATTTTATTTTTCTATACAAAAAACAAAGAAAATCATGGATTCACTCAGAAAACACTATACATAGCCTTGATGATTGAAATTTTAATACTGATAATCACTCCCGCCGATTCGCCTTTTAAACCGATAAAGGGAGCATTTAATACAGATGTCTTATCCGGGCACGGGTTAAGTCCTAAATTTATTAACCCATGGTTTTTGGTCCACCCGCCCCTGCTGGTTATGGCATATGCGGCAAGTATCATCCTCTTTGCTTCCGCAATAGTATATCTGTACTCTGGAGAAAAAGATTGGGTCAAGACGGCAAGATCGTGGGGGAGATTTTCCTGGCTTATGTTATCGCTGGGAATGGCGACAGGAGGATTATGGGCATATGAGATTATTGAATGGAACGGGTTCTGGAGATGGGATCCCGTTCAGTCAGGTGCTCTCGTTATCTGGCTTGTCCTGACAGCCGCCCTGCATGCGATTGTAAGGCACGGGCGAAACGATCAGGAATATGGACTAACCGCCCCGCTGCTGGCTGCATCGGTATTTATTCTGAATATCTACGTAATGTTCATCACGCGAAAAGGAGTGCGCGGCTCGGAGCACAACTTTATAGGAAGCGCTGTGTGGTACATTTTGCTCGCCGGGATGTTATTCGCAATAATCGCAGTGTTATATTTGTTTTTAAAGAGAACGCGACCCTGTTCTGGCAAAGTTACTCAAAACCTGAAGCCTGCGTCGCTAAGTTCAATGCGAAGTTCATTCCACGTTACTATTCTACTATTGTGTACCCTGGCATTCATACCTTTATGGGGCATCTTCCATTCGCTAATCTCAGAAAAGATTTTTGGCGAATTTATCCAGGTTCCAGAAGAGGTCTATAATTTCTGGAGTTATCCCATAATTCTATTGCTGACGCTGCTGACCGGCTATTGCATGCTCCAGGGATTAGTAAAGCGAAAAAGTCTCATCTACATAATGCTGGTCTGGATTTTCGTCGGAACAGTGACTGCTTTTGTGCCAAAAACGCCTACCCTGCTTAGTTCTGCTTCAGGATTCTATCAGCAATCAACGCTTCTCGTGCAATCAACAGGGTCTATTTCTATGATATCTTATGTATCAGTATCCCTTTTCGCTATCACAGGAATAATTATCCGGTTTTTGTACACCAAAAATCGTTTCTCATATAAGAGCATAGGCACAGGATTAATCCACGCGGGGTTTATTCTGATCGTGCTGGGAGCTGTTATATCCGCATCTTTCAGTAAAGGCGTATCTCTCGAATCCACTCTTAAAGAATTAAATACTTTTCAGAATATAGACTCTACATGGAACGCCAGGATAACAGGCGCCAGCATCGTGAATACCCTGGATGGATGGGAACAGACACTGAATCTGAATATATATAAAAACGGGGATGCGCATGGATCAGGCACAGTAAGCTTAACGAAAAGTGACCGATCTGGCTATTTCCATAGAGTCCTTATTCATCGAACCGTTTTCACAGATATATTAATACATTTTGCTTCGGATGCGATGAGTCAGTATTCAACCCAGCTAAGTGTAAAAGTTATTCCCTTGATAAATATTCTCTGGGGAGGAATTCTATTGATGATCGGCGGAATTATTGTTCTGATAAACCCGAAGTTTTTCCTCAAAAATTATTGGGAATTTTTTATTAACTTAAACCAAAAACTGCTTAAAGAGGAAAGGAATTTTTATATGCGGAAAAATGGGAGGTAAATAAATGACAAAGATAAAAAATATTGCATATATGGCATTGGTAATCTTACTTGTGTCAATTTTTCTGGGCTGTGTAACCAAAGAACAACCAAAAACAACTCAAAAGAATGAAGGCATGGGAAAAGAGATGGAGAAAGGCACGGGTATGGAGCCTGCTCAAAAAATCAATCTTATAGATAGGAACATTGCCGGCCTGGATAAAGCAAAAACATCTCAGATTATAGAACTTCCTGATGGCGCAGTATTTCAGCTTGAAGCAAAACCAGTTGTAAAAAGCATCAATGGAAATGCTATTCGCATGTTAGGCTATAACTCTCAGATTCCAGGACCTCTGATAAAGGTCAGGCAGGACAGCAGCATCTCTGTTAATTTTACAAACAACCTTGATATGGAAACCACAGTTCACTGGCACGGCATAAGACTGGGAAATAAGTTCGATGGCGTTCCTGAGGTTACGCAAAAACCTGTCAAGCCGGGAGAAAGCTTCCTTTACAAGCTGGATTTCCCTGACGAAGGCGTCTATTGGTATCATCCTCACATGAGAGATGATATAGGGCAGGAACTGGGGTTATACGGCAATATTCTCGTTGAACCTCGCTCCCAAAACTACTTTAATCCTGTGGATAAGGAAGTAGCTCTATTCCTTGACGATATCAAAATCGTAAACGGTGATGTTGAGCCATTTAGCAAAGATTATGCACGCTTCGCGCTGACAGGACGGTTCGGAAATCTAATGCTAACCAATGGAGAGACGGACTACCAACTCAACGTGAAAAAAGGTGATGTGGTGCGATTCTATCTCACGTCTTCTTCCAACACAAGACCGTTTAACTTCTCAATAGAAGACCACAAGATGAAATCTGTTGAGATGAAATTAGTGGGAGGAGACTCCGGGAAATACGAAAAAGAATCGTTTGTGGACTCTATAATTCTCAGCGTCTCAGAGCGGTATATTGTAGAAGTTCTCTTTGATAAACCTGGCACGTTCAGGCTTCTTAATAACATTCCTGTAAATTACACTACTGCGAAAAGAACATACGTGCTTGGCACGGTCAATGTTTCTGAAGCTACTTCTGCAAGCCAAAAACCTGACTTCTTTGTTCTTAAAGAAAATACTGAGGTTATCGACAGTATCAAGCCTTTCAAAAAATATATCTCTGCAAAACCAGACTATGAAATAGATCTCACCATAGATATTATGGGTGACCTTGCAAAAGAGATTGCAAGTATGCCCAGGGCTCTGGAACCTATCGAGTGGGGCGAGGATGAAAATATGGCATTGATGAACAGCATGTCCACCAGTGAAAATGTGAAGTGGATGCTCAAGGATAAAGCCACTGGAAAAGAGAATCCCAACTACCAGATGAAAGTAGGCGATGTTAAGAAGATCAGGATTTTCAATGATCCAAAGTCGATGCATCCGATGCAGCACCCGATGCACTTACATGGGCAGCGCTTCCTTGTTCTGGCTCAGGATGGAAAAACCAATGACAACCTTGTGTGGAAGGACACGGTGCTTGTGCCTGCAGGAAGCGTTGTGGACATTCTCGTGGAATTCACTAACCCTGGAGATTGGCTGATGCACTGCCACATACCAGAACACGCAGAGGCAGGCATGATTGCCTCCTTTAATGTAAGTCAAGACCGGTGATTGAAAAATTCACCGGCCTATCTCATAAGACCATCAAAAGGCTGGATATGCCTGGTTTCAACACCTGCAACATCCTGATTTGAGGTTGTGCTTGGATTGCTGGGCACAGGTCTTGCTTATCAGATGAGACGCAAACAGTGAGCGAGTTTTATGTGTTGGTTAGAAAGCTCATCTACATCCTGGAGTTCACCTTGGAATCAACTTTGACTTTATTACTCTCGAATGAAATTCCCATGCCAGGTATGATACCATACCTGTCCTGAGTAACCATTCACATCCAGCATACCGTACATTTTGTTATCCTTCTTTACATCAAAATGGTAGTAGCCATAAAACACTCCGCTATCTTCTGCCTTCGTGCCGGGAACCCGGGAATCCAAAAACTGCTGGGCAAATCCTTTCGCTTGTTCCTTTGTTACTGTCATCGTTCCTGCCTGTAATCCAACCATACCGTATTTCGTGTTCCACATCATAGTGGGACCCATTTCAGGAGAAATAATACCGCTGTATTTATCAATGACTACCTGAAATGCCTTGGTTCCTGTACTTTTCTCCTTATATTCAGCATAGAAGTTGAACTCCCATTCCTCAAGGTCACCGAGTTCCAGGTCAGGAGCATTCTGAGCAGACAGGTATTTCTTTGTAATATCCTTTGCTTGCTCCAGGTTAACCAGGCTTCCATTTGAATTATATGGGACGCCGCCGCTTATGAGCATGTTTCCTCCCATCATCTGCATCATGTTCCCCATCATGCTGGCGCCCATCATCCCGGAACCCATCATACCGCCAATCCCTCCATAGCCACTCCATTGAGATGAATACCCTCCATAAGGATTTGTTACGAAATAACTTGATTATTTATCAACTACTTTTGTGCAAATTGTATAATTCCATTCTCCATGGAAATCATCCTTTAGAATATTGACATCAGATAGCTCTTCATCTGAGA
>JAHFDG010000037.1 GCA_023249105.1 Candidatus Methanoperedens sp.
CATGGGGGAATTGCAGAAATAACAAAAATGCAAAAGTCAATTGGCAATTTACATCCAAAGATGCACGGATAAAATTATCTAAACTGTATCCGACTATAGAGATTTGACTAGACACTAGAGAACATTAAGAATTTACTTCATAAATCAAATAGGTCAAAGTACAATAAGGAAGCTCAACAACAAAATTACCAGGAAAAACTCTCAAGCGAACAAAAAAAACATCGTGAGACTATAAGATTTGCAGTTACGGAGGATTCCAAAACCATTCATGATATCGTACTTATGGTCGCTCCTGCTTTAGATTATAATCCGCGCCGTATAAAACAATTCATCAATTTATTTAGATTGAGAACATTCATAGCTAATGAAACAGGCTTATTTGATGTTTCTGAAGGCCCATTCTTGGATGAAAGTTTAACTTTAGAACAACTTGGAAAATTCATAGCAATCTGCCTTAAATGGCCATTATTAATTGAAGATTTGGAGAAAAATCCTAAGATATTGGCTGAATTGCAATATTTGTCAGTGAGGAGACCTTTCGGCGATGAAAAACTTTCAGGTTCACGAATTAAGTTGTTTAGTTGGGATGAGATAAACACTATCGATAGAATTCGATTCGATGAATATCTATCATCTACTTTTGGAATTTATTGGATTGAAAAGGCAAATATCGATTATAATATCGATAAAATACAAGCATCTTATGGTAATAATTTTCTACAATTAATCTTAGACAACGAAAAAACGAAAGCAACAAAGGCAGATCTTAACATTAATGAAGTTGGGAAAGCACAATATGAACAATTTATAACAAGTTGGGAAAATGAAAAACTTAACATATACAAAAATATAACTGATAAAGCACTTTATTGGAGCAATCAGCAAAAACTTATGGAACTTCTTCGTTCAGGAGAGCCATATTTAATTAATTCTCCAGCTAGTGAGCAAGGTCGAAAATATAATATTTCAAAATTGAATATAACTAAACTTCTACAAGTATCCCCGAGAGTTGCCAGAAATGCATCAACTCCAAGGCGCGAAACATTTGATAAAAACCAAAATGTAGAAGAACCACATAAAGATACAGAAGAAGATTTCAACAGACTGATGCGTGAGTATGAAAACACTTCGGCAGAGAAAAAGACCCTCGCTGTCGGTGAATCATGGAATATAGGTGATGGCTGGGTATTGAGCGCACAGTCGATAGATGCCAGGAGCTCTCCAAGACAGGTATGGTTAGTACTCAGCAAGGACGGTGTCAAAAAAGATGATAAGGTAGTTTCTGCTGGAGATACATACATATATTCTGAGGAAAAAATTACAGATAAAATGGGTATTCCCCAACTTGTAATATCTGTTGGTGCTGTTTTTGCAGGTGCAACTTCTGATATGGTACAACTAATCCTGAAAGAGAAAAAACAGGGAATAAATGAAGCTTTTAAGTGATTAATACATCTCCGGCACTTCAGCCCAGAACTGCACAAACGCAATATTTAAAATAACTGAGGTAATCTACACACAGGTATCATGAGAAGCGATAATATCAAAAAAGGACTTGAGCGCGCCCCCCAGGTCTTTATTAAAAGCAGTCGGGCTGACCGATGAAGAAATGGCTCTTCCGTTCATAGGAGTGGTGAACTCCTGGTTCAGCGCACTCTCAAGCGTCATCATGGCTTTCGTGGTTTTATTCGCTAAAATACCTTTGCAAGCCTTATAACAATTCTTTTATAGATTGCAGGACATCAAAGAAGCCGATGAGTCACGACTACAGGGCGCTCGGATTAAAAGCCGGACTTGAAATTCACCAGCAACTTGACACAAAAGAAAAACTCTTCTGCGGCTGTCCTACCCTTCTTCGTGATACCAAAGAATCCAATTTCGAATTCATGAGATACCTTCGCCCCACGCAGAGCGAGATGGGGGTGGTTGATAAAGCGGCGCTTGAGGAAATAAAACTCATAAAAAGGTTCGTCTATAAGGCTTATGATACTACCTGCCTTGTCGAAAATGATGAAGAGCCGCCGCGTGAATTGAACCAGGAAGCAGTGGATTTTGCTCTCATGATAGCGCGCATGCTGAACATGAATATCGTAGATGAACTCTACACCATGCGAAAAATAGTGATAGACGGCTCAAATACATCGGGTTTCCAGCGTACCGGGCTTGTAGCTACTGGCGGTTACCTTGATTCAAAAGCGGGTCGCGTAGGGGTGGATGTGCTCTGCCTTGAAGAAGAAGCGGCGCAGAAAGTGGAAGATAAAGGCGATTCTGTGATTTATTCTCTTGACAGGCTCGGGATACCGCTTGTTGAGATAGGGACAGCGCCCGACATCGTATCGCCAGCGCATGCAAGAGAGGTTGCTGAACAAATTGGTATGATACTTCGCTCAACCGGCAGGGTAAAGCGCGGACTTGGTACTATCAGGCAGGATGTCAACATTTCGATTGCAGAAGGGGCAAGAGTCGAGATAAAAGGAGTCCAGGAACTTTCTTTAATTGAAACAATTGTGGATCAGGAAGTAACAAGACAGGCAGCTTTAATCGAAATTAAAAAGGAACTTAATAAACTAAATGCGTCTGTTTCTGATAAAATCGTGGATGTGACATCTGTTTTTGCAAATACAACCTCCAAAGTAATTTTAAAGGCATTAAAAGGGGGAGTTGTTTATGCGGTGAATCTGCCGGGATTTGCGGGCTTTGTGGGGAAAGAAATCCAGCCCGGACGCCGTCTTGGAACTGAATTCTCCGACCGCGCTAAAAAATCAGGTGTTGGAGGCATATTCCATACAGACGAATTGCCTAATTATGGAATTACGGAAGATGAGGTCAAAGCGTTAAGATATGCCGTGGATGCGCAGGATGAGGATTGCGTGGTCATGGTTGCAGATACTAAGGAGAAAGCACAGGGCGCAATGGAAGCAGTAATTATCAGGGCAAAAGAGGCGCTCCGGATAGTGCCCGAGGAGACAAGACGGGCACTCCCTGACGGGAATTCGGCTTATATGAGACCTCTTCCGGGCGCGGCGCGCATGTATCCCGAGACGGATGTGCCGCCTGTAATTATATCGGACGACAGAATCAACAATATCAAGTTGCCTGAACTTATCGGCGAGCGCAAAAAAAGATATATGCAGCAATTTAATCTTAATGAAGAACTTGCAAACCAGATTGCAAAATCAGGAAATTTTGTATTTTTTGATAGGATTATGCAGCAAATACCGAAGATTAATGCGACTATTGTCGTACGAACCCTTGAAACCGTTTTAAATGAACTTGAAAAAGAAGGTATACTGGTAAATAAAATTACTGAAGAACATCTGATGCAGCTTTTCAAACTTCAGTCTGTAGGAAAGATACCAAATGAAGCAATCGGCAATGTACTGAAAACAATTGCCAGCAAACCTGAAATTACTGTTGATAATGCAGTTCAATCTCTTGGTATAGGGGTGGGCAAAGGTGAACTGGAGATTGCCATAGATAAGCTGATTGAATCCAGGATGGATTTTATCAAAGAAAAAGGATTGAATTCCGTAGGTCCGTTGATGGGTGTTGTAATGAAGGATTTCAGGGGTAAGGTCAGCGGGGAGGAAGTGAGCAGGATGTTGAAAGAGAAGATATCGATGAGAGTTAGGTAAGCCGGATTAAATCTATCTCTATGTTTCTTATATATTTTGGTTTATGCGGCTATTGTTATCAGAAATCAATACCAATTGCCCTCTGTGCAACCCCAACCGCATCCTTCCCTAACAACCTTATCATCGCCTCTTTCCCAACGCTCCCTTTGTCATAAATGACATCCGGAACTCTCCCCTCCTTCTTTATAGCTTCAGCTACTCCCCATTCCATAGTTGAAATGCCTTCCGGTTCGTCTTCCCGTGAGAACGACGCCATGCGCAATCCAAGCTCTTTACACGCTGCAAGCGCTTCCTCCGAATACCTGATATTCATCGCAGCTCTCATTGAGCTGTCAAAATGCATTGCTGTCAATACAATCCTTGCTATATGGCTGCTAGCGCCGAATGCGACACATCCTACAGCGTGAGGAGAGCCTTTTATCCTCACAATCCTTCCGGAGACGGCAGCAACATCCGAAACCAGAGATGCGTTTGGTACCCCCATCGCGATATTGCATCCTACTTCCGGGATAAGTTCGGCTGGCATTTTATCCTCAATCTGCCCGACAGCTTCTTCCACATTTTTAATTACACGGTATCTCTCAGATTCTTCAATCATGTGCCCGAGCTGGTTCACAGGCGCAGCGCCGCCGCCAATTCTCTCACTTGCAACAATTGCATGCTCAACAAATTTCTTGGCGCTCCAGGCGGCTTCAATAATAGGTGTTCCTCTGGCAAGCTCTGCCGTGAGCGCGGCTGAGTGCGTGCAGCCTGAACCGTGCGTGCCTCCTTTTAATAATTCTCCTTCGATATGAGTGAATTCCCCATTTGCATAAAGAACATCGGTTCCCTGAAGATGTCCTCCTGTTACAATTACTGCTTTTGCGCCGAGTTCATGGATTTTCTTCGCAGCCTTCTCAGCACCCTTGATATCCTTTATTTTTATGCCAGATAACCGCTCCGCCTCGAAAACGTTCGGCGTAGTTACTGAGGCAAGTGGCAAAAGTTCTTCAATTAAAACTGCAACCGCCTCGTCCCTTAGCAGTTTTCCCCCCGCCTCTGCCGCCATTACCGGGTCAATAACGAGCAGAAGTTTATGCTTTTTTACCAGGCCGGCGACAGCTCTAACAATATCAGGCGATGACAGCATCCCGGTTTTAGCATAATCTATCCTGATATCGCTTATTATAGCATCGAACTGCTCCTTAATGAACTCCACTGGAATGTCAAAAGAATTCAGGACGCCTCTTGTGTTCTGGGCTGTAACTGATGTGATTATACATGTTCCGTGAACACCGAGAGCTGCAAATGTCTTTAAATCCGCTGCAACACCTGCGCCTCCGCCTGAGTCCACACCTGCAATGGTTAATACAGTCTTCATCCTGCAAATAATGGTCAGCATATATTATAATAGTTCCAGTTAAAATGAAGTGAGCTATCTATGACCGAACACATCAAAGCCTGGAATGGCGAATATAAAAGAAGTATCTGGAAGGGGCATTATTCACTTGAGCTTCTTGATTCATGCTGTAAAACAGGGCGCTTGCTGGATGCAGGCTGCGGAAGCGGTAAGTATGCCATACCTCTGGGGATGCGCGGGTTTGATGTGGTTGGTGTGGATGTATCACTTAATGCTTTGAAGATGGCAGGAAAAAGCATCGCAGGCAGGAAACTTGATATCGGACTTCTGGCTGCAAATGTGTACCAGATGCCTTTTTTGGATTCATCTTTTGATGTTATATGGTGTTATGGCGTCCTGCAGCATCTTTTATTAAATGAGAGAGAGACTGCGATAAGCGAATTCCGGCGGCTCTTGAGGAAAGGGGGGTTGTTGTTTATTGAGGTGCTGGGGGAAGAGGATATGCGGTATGGCGGCAGCGAGGTTGAGCCTGATACTTTTTCCAGGAAAAATGGGATTATTTACCATTATTTTAGCAAGAGTGAATTAGGGGATTTGTTGGGAAAGTTTTCATGTAAGATTGTTGAATCACGCAAGGAAAAGAGGTTTAAGGGGAAATCTTATATGAGGCATATGATTTCTGCAGTGGCGGAAAAACCCTAGATTAATAAAACATCAGCTGGAGATACTATCTCTACATGTTCTTTTAACGTGCGGCTGCTAAGCATCCTATCATCAGTTGTCACCAGTGGGATTTTGAGTATTTTAGCACAAATCACATGCATGAGGTCACTTTCCGAGATTCTGCTATCGGTTTCCCTGAGATCTGAATAAACCATCATATCGTTATTCGATGGTACAAAATTCTCAAGTTTAGTGGAGATGAGCATATCCACAACTGCGTGAAGGATGTCGGGTTTTATCGTTGGTTTTATATTATCTGCATATAAAATCGAATTAATCATTTCTCCACTTACAAAAGGGGAAATGTATCCAATATAAACCTCGTTGTGAATCCGACTGATAAAACTCTTACATGCCCTCGTATTTTCATCCTTAATAACTGCCCCAAGAAAAATACAGCTATCAATAAAAAATCTATTTCTTTGCATGTTTTGCAGGTCTTCTATGCAGTATATCTAATGCCGTCTGCCCAGGAAAAGCTTCCTCAAAAAGCTTCTGGTATCTTTTAAGCCTTTCAGGGTCTTCCCACAGTCCGCCAAACTTATGTTCTTCACACATATTATTTACCTGCTATTAGATTATTATTGCTCTTGAATTACTTAATCATTTGTACTTGAATTGGATGTATTTTCCTATCCCAGCTTCCCCAGCAGCACTTCCCTCGCAGTCCTCGCATCCGCCCCGCCCTTTGTCTTCTTCATCACTGCTCCCACAAGCGAGTTGAGCGCCTTTTCCTTCCCGGCTTTATAATCAGCCACAGCCTGCGGATTTTCATTGATCGCCTCAAGTGCTGCTGCCTCTACGATATTACCTTCCACTTTTTTTAATCCTTCCTCTTTAACAATTTTATCCACTTTTTCAACGTCAAATTCTTTTGGAATTTGTTTCTGCAAAATAGTTCTCATTATTTTAAGTACATCATCCTCAGAAATTTTATTGTTTTCGAAGAAATCTAGTGCTTTTAACATATCTATTAGAGATATTTCCGCTTCTGGGACTGATGGTTTTTCTACTTTGATAATAAAAGTGGTATTTTTGTCCCGAGATGCTCCACAATTGTTACAATAGAATATATCCTCACATATATTAAGCCTGTCATTTACTTTTTTCAAAGATAGACTATAAGTTCCACCCTTATAGAATTTCACAATGACTTTATTTTTGGTATCATCGAGTATGAGCGAAATAGAGTAATTTTCAACTGATATCTTTATGGTTCTTCCTGCATCGTCTTTTTCGATTGGGGCGTTATTTACCCAGAATGCACCATAATTATTCATCAGATATTCCTTAAGTTTTTTGAAAGTATCCAAATCGTTAATGAGGATTCCATTCCAGTCAAACAAGTACCTATCAGATGGAACCATCTTTTCGCCACAAGCCCAACATTTGGGTGCTTCCTGTTCACTAAACACCTTGAAAGTTTGGCTTCTGTAATTCAATTCACCTTTGAGAACATTAGACATCCAGTCAGCAGCTAGTTGGGCAAATTTGATATCTCTATTTTGAACCACCATCTGGTAGAATTTTGCCAACCGAATATCAGATGTCAGCGCCTTAGCCTGTTCATCCGTAATCCCGTACTGCTCCACAAATAGCAGCCGCCATGCATCTGGCAGGTCAGGAAGTGTTGCTTTGATGGCAGGAGCCCAGCCTGATATCTTCAAAGGCACAAGGTCAGGCTCGGGGAAATAGCGGTAATCGTGCGCCTCCTCCTTGGAACGCATGGACATCGTGATTTCCCGCGCCTCGTCAAAGTGGCGCGTCTCCAGAACCACAACGCCCCCGCGGCGCAGCACGTTCTTCTGGCGCACAATCTCATACAGCAGCGCCCGCTCGGCGCCTTTGTGCGAGGAGATATTCTTGATTTCGGCGCGCTGGCCTCCCATGATTGATATGTTTGCGTCCACCCTGAGAGCGCCTTCGAGATTCCCGTCGAACACATCAAGGTATTCTAGGATGTTGCGCAGCTTGTCAAGATACCGCCGCGCCTCTTTCGGGCTTCGCATATCGGGATCGCTCACGACCTCAAGCAATGCCATGCCCGAGCGGTTGTAATCGATGAGAGTATATTTTGATTTGTCGATTGTCCCTTCGTGGACAAGTCTTCCGGGGTCTTCTTCCATATGGGCGCGCGTGATACCAACCCTGTGTTCGCCGTCCTCGCCCTCGATAGTGATGTAACCCCCGCTTGAAATCGGGAAGTCATACTGTGTTATCTGGAAGCCCTTGGGAAGGTCGGGGTAATAGTAATTCTTCCTGTAGAATTGCGTGTGCTCTTCAACCTTGCAGTTAAGCGCCAGTCCGACTTTTATGGCAGCTTCAACCGCTCTTTTATTTATCACAGGCAGGGCGCCGGGAAGTCCCAGGCAGACGGGGCACACATGCGAATTCGGAGGGTCGTTATGATAATCAGTGGTGCATCCGCA
The DNA here is from genome assembly GCA_023249105.1 of Candidatus Methanoperedens sp. Classification (GTDB taxonomy): domain Archaea; phylum Halobacteriota; class Methanosarcinia; order Methanosarcinales; family Methanoperedenaceae; genus Methanoperedens. The sequence goes on from JAHFDG010000037.1 coordinate 8,127, forward strand.
GAATACCTTTGTCTTGAGTTTGTTTAACTGCACGTGAACTTCAAGCCCTATCATTACACCATCCGGATTCTCGTACATTACAATCCCTCCGGCTCTCGTGTATGGAAATCCGTATTCTCTTCAAAAGTGTAAGCGGTGCGCAGGATTGTTGTCTCGTCAAAGTGTTTCCCTATAACCTGCATCCCGATTGGCAGCCCGTGTGAAAAACCACACGGCACTGATATTGACGGGACACCTGCAAGGTTTATGGGTACAGTATCAACATCCGCAAGATACAGCGATAGCGGGTCGTCTATTTTTTCACCCAGCTTGAATGCGGGATACGGCATCGTGGGCGCTATAAGTACATCCGCATCCTTAAATGCCAGTTCAAAATCCTGCTTTATAAGTGTCCGTACCTTCAGCGCCTTCAAGTAATACTTATCGTGATACCCTGCCGAGAGAGCGTAAGTTCCCAGTAGAATCCTCCGCTTTACCTCATCGCCAAAACCTGCTGCCCTCACCTGCGAAAACGTTGTGTGCCAGTCGCTATCCTCGGTGCGTAAGCCGTATCTCATGCCGTCAAACCGCGCAAGGTTGGATGAAGCCTCGCTCATTGCGATTATATAATAAGCGGACAGGGCATATTTCGTGTGGGGCATCTTTACCTTGATTCTGGTAGCGCCGAGGTCCTCCAGTGTATGTATTGCGTTCCAGACAGCCTTTTCCACATTTTCATCTGTCCCTTCCCCGAAGTATTCTTCAGGTACGCCAATCTTTAATCCACTCACATCGTTTTTAAGCGCAGATGAATAATTCACTTCTTTATCAACTGATGTGGAATCACGTGGGTCGTATCCTGCGATTACATCGAAAAGTGCTGCAACATCGCGAACAGTGGTTGCAAATGGCCCTATCTGCTCAAGCGAGTTGGCATACGATATAAGTCCGTAACGGGATATGACCCCGTATGTTGGTTTTAGCCCCACCACGCCGCAGAACGATGCGGGGCAGCGTACCGAGCCGCCTGTGTCCGAACCAAGAGCAATAGGCACTTCGCCCCCAGCCACTGCTGCAGCGCTCCCGCCCGATGAACCGCCGGGAACCCTGTCCGTATCCCAGGGATTTCTCGTTGGCCCGTAGAAACTTGTTTCCGTAGAGGTACCCATGGCAAACTCATCCATGTTCGTCTTTCCGATGATGACGGCTCCCGCTTCTTTTAGCCTCTCAATCACATGGGCATCGTATGGCGGGACATAGCCTGTGAGAATCTTCGATGCGCATGTTGTCAGGATGCCTTTTGTGGAAATATTGTCCTTGATTGCAACCGGTATGCCCGCAAGAGATCCTTCGAATCCTTCCGAATCGATTTCTTTTGCGCGCACAAGGGCATTTTCTTTTGCGACGGTGATAAAAGCATTAAGTTTACTGCTGCCAATCCTTTCAAGATATTCAGCAACAATTTCTTCCGAAGACCCTGCATGAATCCTCTCTTTCAATTCATTGATTGTTGCCATTCACATCATCCTTGGCGCCTTGAAGAACCCATCCTGTTTCTTCGGGGCATTGGATAGCGCTTCTTCCTGTGTGAGGGGCTTTGCAGGTACGTTTACTTCGTCATCCCTGAACACATTGTTCATCGGCAGGATATGATATGTGGGCTCAACATCTTCCGTATCGACTTCATCAAGTTCCCCGAAATAATCAAGAACCGAATTGAGCCTGGGTGTATATTTTTCCTTATCTTCCTCGCTCAGTTCAAGGCGGGCAAGCCATCCCATATGCTCAAGGTCTTTTTTTGCAATCATAATGCTTCCTGCAATCTGAATTAAAAGTAATAAGTCTATCGGCTCATAAAATTAAAGCAGTTTTTATACATTGCTTTTAAAAGGCTGACAGGGACAAAGGGTAAAAAAATGGTATGTTGTAGAAAAACCTTTAATCCCACCCTTTATCCCAATAATTTATACATAACTCCCGATTAATAAACTTTTCGGTTTGGTCATGTTGTGCAAAAAATCTCTATCGTTTGTCATTATATTCAAATAACATATTTTCAAACTCTTATGAATGATCAATATTTATAGGAATCAACTTCTTCCAAAGGCTTTTTATCTTTTTTTAGAGGTTCGTCTTTGACATCGACATCATGAAAATTTGTTTCCTTTGTTTCTTTGACCCTGCCAACAGTCTCGGCAATTTTTCGAAGGGATTCTTTGCTTTCTTTTGTTTGCGGTTTGGGCTTTGGTTTTGCTCTTCCTTTTTTCAAAATATAACCCGCAGGCTTTAATTCAGATTTTAAAAGTCCAAGTTCAACTTTTCGCTTGTTAATCAAATCAAGAATCGGCTTCCTTGCGTTTTCAGGCAATTTTTCAAGCATCCGTTCAAGATTTTCAAGTGATTTATCCTTTTCCGGCTGTTTGTCTGTAATTTCGTTTCCCATAATATTCAAGTATATGGTTATTCAGCCCTTAACTCTTTCATATGCTGTATCCTTTTCCTGATAAGCTCATCTGTGCCGATATCATGCCTGCTGTGAAGTGCGCCTTTAAGAGCGGATAGACCTTTTTGCGCTTTCATTTCCGCTTCCCTGATAGTATCTGCCATACCAAGGACAGCAATAGCCCTGGAACCTGTGGTGTAGATTTTATTATCCTTTTCATAAACGCTTGAATAAAATAGGAGCGCATCCTTTACTTCCACAATTTCCACAACCGAATCCTTCACAGGATTATCAGGGTAGCCAGCAGGAACCGCGTATTTGCACACTGTCGCCTGCTTCTTAAATGTGACCCTGGTTTTATCCAGCGTCCCGCCAACTATTGCAGCGCATACATCCAGGAAATCATTTTCAAGAATGGGAAGAACATTCATGGCTTCGGGGTCGCCAAAGCGCGCATTGAATTCGATGACCGATATACCATTTGCCGTAGCCATGAACTGGCCGTATAGCACGCCCTGATACGGCACACCTGTCTCTTTCTTTATGGCAAGAACCGTATCTTTCATTATTTTCTTTGCATCCGTGTAATCCGACTCTTTCATGAAGGGCAGGATATCCTTTGAATCATTGTATGAGCCCATGCCGCCTGTATTGGGCCCTTTGTCCCCCTCATACGCACGCTTGTGGTCCTGGACCGAGGGCGCGTAAATAAGGGTATTGCCATCCACAAAAGCCTGCACGGTGAACTCCTCGCCGATTAACCGCTCTTCAATGACAAGGTCATCATTTTTCAGGACTTCCCTGGCATAAACTTTGGCTCCGTTTATGTCAAAATGGTCACCCATAACACGGACGCCTTTTCCGCCTGTAAGACCTGCAGGTTTTATGACAACATCGCCAATTTCATCGATAAATTCATCACTACCACTTTCCCCTCTCCTGAACACTTTGAATCGCGGGCATCCTGAAATTCTGTATTTTTTCATGAATTCCCGCATCCATGCTTTGTCAAATTCAATTTGGGCAGCAAGCTTTTGCGGTCCAACGACACGGATACCCGCATCCCGGAGAAGGTCGGGAATGCCTGCCGCAAGCGGGGCTTCAGGACCTATGACTGCAAGTTCGATTTTATTTTTGACAGCATAGTCAATTATAGATGGTTCTGTCTCTTTTACGAGCAGGAAATCTTTGCATAAACGCGCTATTCCCGGGTTTTTCTTACTCATTGTTGCATAAAGCTCCGGGTTTTTCCGGCTTCGGGTAATAGCCTCTGCGATGGCGTGTTCGCGCCCTCCGCCTCCGATTAAAAGTACTTTCATAGGATATACCAGAATGTGTTTAAAAATAAAAATGTTCTGGTCAATTTGAAATTTTGATTGCCAACGATATTAGGTGATTCGTAATTTCATCTGGTGCGATTTTGGCGTGTCAGGTTTTATAAACATGGCCTTCATTAGTGATAACCTAATAAATTTATGAATCCAAAAAAATTTCCCATAGGTTTGATCATTACTATTTTTATCGGAATTACGTTGATATATTTTTCCCCATTGGATAGTCAGTTGGGCCCTGTGCTAAAATTGGTATATCTTCACGGGGCGTTGATATTTACGGGTCTCTTTTTATTTGCGGCCGTGGGTTTTGTAGGTATTGCCTCCCTTTTGAGGAACTCATTAAAAGATTTGCTCCTTGACATCGAGAGAACAGCTATTGTATTCTGGCTATCTGCTGCCATTGTTGGCAATATTGCTTCTGAACTTGCATGGGGTGGTATTTATTGGAATGAACCGAGATTAAAAGTTATAATTATAATATCTCTTATATCATTAAGCGTTTATTTTCTTTCAACTGCTTCCGGAAACGACAAAATCAAGTCTATCCTTGGAATAGCATTGTCATCGATTGTATTTTTACTGATACTTAGTGCCGGAAAAATAATGCACCCGGTCAACCCATTTGGTGCGTCTGATTCATCAATAAGATTCTTTTTTGGAATAATTACTTTTGTATCTTTGATAATCTCTATACAAATCGTTCACTGGCTGTCTCAAAAAAGAAAAGAAACTTGAAGATTTGGCTTATAATAGCCCTAATCCGTCAAGTTCCACTACAATCTTCTCAACAGCAGCTTCGGCATCCTCAGGTTTTTTCCCGCCGGTGACTACAAGTTTCCCGGAACCGAATAATAACATAACCACTTTCGGGTTGGATAACCGGTATACAAGACCCGGGAACTGTTCAGGTTCATATTCTATGTTCTCAAGCCCAAGACCGATAGCGATAGCATTCAGGTTCAGCACTCTTCCAAGATCCGCAGAAGCTACAATATTTTGTATCGTTATTTCAGGTTTCTTTGTAATATGGACGCCCATCGCCTTTAATTTTTCAAAAACTTTGGAAAGACCGACACCTACATCTGCAATACTTTTTGCTCCGGTGCATACGATCTTACCGCTTCCGAAAATAAGAGCGGCAGTTTTTGGGGATGCTGTCCTGTATACGACGCCTGGAAATCTTTCTTTATTATAATCTGCGCCATCAAGAACTCGTATGACCTCATTAAGGTCAAGTTTTGCCCCTATAGCAGTCGATGCAACAACATTTTCTATTTTTATAGTCTTCTTTGCTTCGGTTGAATTTACCATACTCATCACCTTTATATAGGGTATTTAAAGATTTAAATACGTTGGGGTAAAAAATAAAAATTATTTATAATGTGTAAAAAATGAAAACCCTGAAGAAACCTGTTATAAGAAATCTTTAATTACAATGACAGTGTCTTAGGCAAAAAGCGGCGGGAGGAAATCCCGCAGGGATGTGGCCTTACAAGGCTGAACCATAAAACAATAAAGGAGAATACAATGAAATCAATGTACGCGTTTATTAGAGACGCATGGAAAAAACCCGGAGAATCCGATGTTGGGGAACTCCTGTGGGAAAGACGGCAGGAGTGGAGACGGGAACCTGCAGTAACAAGATTAGACCACCCTACAAGACTTGACAGGGCAAGGTCGCTTGGCTTCAAGGCAAAACAGGGGATTATCGTCGCGCGGGTAAGAATAAGAACAGGCGGCAGGCGTAAATCAAGATGGCAGCGCGGACGAAGAACAAAGCACATGGGTGTGAACAAGATAACGCCGGGAAAGAGTATCCAGAGCATTGCGGAAGAGCGGGCAGCACGGAGATTCCCGAATTTACAGGTATTGAACAGTTACTGGGTTGGACAGGACGGCAAACACAAATGGTATGAGACCATTCTTGTGGATACAAGCCACCCTGTAATCAAGAAGGATAAAAACCTGAAATGGATTTGCAATTCCAACCAGAAAGGGCGTGTTTTCAGAGGGAAGACAAGCTCGGGCAGGAAAGGCAGAGGCCAGAGGCGAAAGGGCAAGGGTACTGAAAAGACAAGACCGAGCCTGCGTTCGCATCAAAACAAAGGCAAATGAAAAACTTTAAGAAGTTAAATCAAAAGAAGGGTATGCAAAGCATACCCTATACGTCATAAAGGGGCGTAACCCTTTATGAGTGCCCATAATATATCATTTCGCGCCATAGTTTCGGCAACCGAAAGTGAGGACAGGGTAAAGACTGCCCTGTCGCTTTTTCTTTTTGATAATAAAATAGAATCTACCAATACTGAAGGACATTATGGGAATCCTATTACTATCCTCCAGGCGCAGATTAAAGGAAAGAATTGCAAGCGATTTATTGATCTTTTAAAATCAAAACTGACAGAACCTGAACTTAAGAAATTGAAAAATGAAGTCAGTGAAAGAACTGATGATGAGTGTTGTCTTCATTTAAGGTTCGATAAGCAGGCGGCTTTTCAAGGGACAGTGCAGCTTGCGACAACAATCGATACTATTTCTGCAAGAATAAAGCTCAAGGCGTATCCTGCAAGACGCGAGAAAGCAATCGAGGTTGCAGAGACGATCTTTTTATTTCAGGATGCTCCGCAAAAACGTAAAAAATCGCTAAAGCTTTCCTGAAATATCATTTCCTGAAACAAAACCTTTATCCATTTTAGATACATTTACGGGGGATACCCCCCATCAAAACCCGTATTTAAACGGGGATTCAAGGTGCCTGGGTGGGGTAGCTGGTTATCCTATGGGACTGTGGATCCTACGACTCGGGTTCGAATCCCGACCCGGGCCCCAAATTTTCTGTTGGAAGCCCTGCATATAGCTGAATATTTTTTAACTGCGCACTTTCACTACTTTCACATGCACTTGCCTATGGATTATATCCTCAAAAGTGAGGGATGTGTTAACAATGGATATTCATAACTTCAAGCTCAGATTAGAAAGAACAGAAAAAAGGATACAGAATGCCGCTTTTAGCGAAAAAAATAAGAAAATTATATTCGATTATAGAAGACAGTTGTTTATCAAAGAACTCTCTGTAGCAAGAATAGATAAATGTTTATCTGTGCTCAACAAAATAGCGGAAAGGCTGAATAAAGACTTTGACTGTTTGGATAAAGAGGATATTTACTCTTTTTTAGAGTGGGTGCAGCGCAGGGATATAGCGGACTGGACAAAATACACCTACAAGCAGGTTTTCAAGACATTTCTTAAACAAACAGGGAAAACCGAGCTCGGAAATCTGATAATCATAAAAAATGTTAAGAATAAAATCCCGGATATTTTCACCAGACAAGAAGTTTTGAAAATGATAGAGTGCGCTATGCATCCTATGGATAAAGCTTTGATAGCAGCGCTGTACGAAACAGGCTGCAGGATAGGAGAACTTGCAAACTTGCAGAACAAGGATGTTCATTTTGATAATTATGGTGCAATTTTTATCGTTAACGGAAAGACCGGATCGAGGCGCGTCAGAGTAATATTCTCAGCCCCTTACCTGAGTGCATGGCTTGATTTCCATCCCAAAAAATTAGAACCCAATGCTCCTTTCTGGATAAGACTGGGAGGAAATGGAAGAACTAATGGGCTTGAAAGTAATACCTGCCGGCAGCTCCTGTACCCTGCGTTAAGCATGAGGATAAAAAGAATTGCCGGGAGGGCGGGAATCCAAAAACGAGTATACAACCATCTTTTCAGGCACACCAGTGCTACTGAAAAGTCTGGAATTCTAACGGATTCGATGATGGATGAATACTTTGGCTGGATACAGGGTTCCAGGATGACCCGCATATATGTTCATCGTTCAGGCAAGAACCTGGATGATGCACTTCTCAAAGCGCACGGCCTTGTAAAAGATAATACGCCCCAAGATAAAGAGCTTGCGCCCATCCAGTGCCCAAGATGCGGCACAGTAAATGGAGTGACAGGCAAGTTCTGTTATAAATGCGGCGCAGCGCTTGATATTATTACAGCTATAAATGTTGATAAGGAAAAGGTATCTCTCACCATGGAACTTATGGATTTGATAAGACAGGAACCTGCTCTATTAGAGCTTATAAAAGCCCGTATAGAATCCAAGAAAACAGGCACTTGAATACTTTCACCCCGCTTGAGGAATCATTAATATCAATAAAAACAATTTTCACAAATCAAACATGCGCATCGATACATAAAATAACAAAAAATGCGCCATAGAGGTAGACAATGAAAAATTTCCTTACATGGGAGCAAACGCTGTTTAAGGATAGAGAAATATTTGAGTTTGGGCACGTCCCCGATGAGTTTCTCTATCGAGAACTGCAGATGAAAAACATCGGATATGCTATCGCGCCTGGGACAGAAGGCAAGCAGCCGCAGAACATAATATGCATTGGTCCACCCGGAACGGGAAAGACAACTTCGTTCAAAAAAATTATCGATCAAGCAGAACAGATATCCTCTTCAAGCCTCATTTTGGCTTATGTCAACTGCAGATATACTCAGACGCATTACTCCGTACTTGCGGAAATCTACAAGAAGATGACCGGAATAGAGCCGCCCACGTCAGGAATAGCATTGAAAAAATTATATGAAAAGGTTGCAGAAACACTCGCAGCCAAAAATAAGAGCATGTTCGTGATACTGGATGATGCGGATTTTTTGATTTTGAGGAGAATTTTTCATGATGTGGTGAATAATCTTTTAAGACTTCATGAAGAGTATCCTCTTAACATCGGTTTATGTGCTGTACACAGCGTTTCATATCCACCACTGGATGATATAACGTCGGTATTCATCCCAAAAATCGTTAAATTTCCTGCATATACCTGGGACGAAACCTTTGACATCCTGAACAGACGGGTAAAGATCGGGTTATACCCAAATGTTATGGAGACAGGAATTATAGAGAAAATATCCGGATGTGCGGTTCCCAAAGGAGATATCAGGTTTGGTATCGATCTTCTAAAAAGATCGGTTATTAATGCAGAAATGCGTGCTTCTAAGACAGTAGATTTCACAGACGTTGATAACGCACTCATCGAAGCCTCGAAAGATAGATTGAAAAGATATCTGAAAGTATTCACTGATACGGAAACGGCGCTTCTAAACACCGCGTCTGAAATGGGTACCTCTCATGCCGGTGAGCTTTTCGATGAATTTCATAAGCGTACGAAAAAAGGGTATACTACATTCCATAAAGCGTTGAATAAGTTAATCAATGCTAAATTGGTAGATACTTATATCGAGAACCGCGGTAAAAATGGCAGGACACGAGTAATAACTGTGAAACAGCCGACATCGGGTTAACAACTGCGGTGCTCGATATGCAAACTAAGTCATATTAGAAACAGCAATCCAGAAGCTTCAGTATTTAAAGCCAAGCGGCAAAGAATACTATCTTGTTACTTTAATGGCATTGAGGGAGAACGGTGTGAGACAACATGATCTGAACGAAGGCGCTCGTGATGTCCCTGCGAAAGCATGGACATAGCAAGAGAAGGCAAGTTATTTCAAGACGGTGTATTATGAGGAAGCCCGGAAATCGTATGCGAAGCATCATCCAGTCTTTGTGGAAGGGGATAAGGATTTATCATTCCTTTATTCGATTATTGTACCAAGAGTCTATTTAAGCCTGCAATCTTTTAATTGGTGGTGTTCAGAATGGAAAATAAAAACATACTTTTTGCCGGGATTATAATCTTCTTAGTGCTGGCGGGCAGCTTTACATTATTAGATATAAACAAGCTTATAGGGGGAGAGGCCAATATCGGTTTTGGAATAAGCATAGACACCTTGATATCAATAGCGACAAGCATAATGGCGGCAATTTTATTTGTAATATCTGCTGTCGCATATAAAAAAGATAAAAGAAAGCGACTTCTTTTTGTCACAGGTGCCTTCTTCCTGTTCGCAGTAAAAGGATTCCTAATAGTTGCAGATGAGTTAATCCCTCAGACGGGATGGCCTGAACCTGTAGCGCATCTGTTAGATTTTGGTATATTGATATTGTTTTTCTCAGGGCTTGCTAAAAAATAGGAAGATGAGATGGCTATAACTCCATATGAGGAGATCCAGAGGAAGGCTTTAGAATTAGAAATAAGACAGAGCATCTATTCTTTAATATCCGCATCTCCTGGACTGCATTTCAGAGAAATCCAGAGAAGGACAAAAATAGCAACAGGACAGCTTACATACCATCTTAATTATCTGCATAAAGTATGTTTAATTAAAACCGTAAATGATGGAGAGTATCTGAGATATTATGCCCATATACAAATTAACGATGGAGAGAGAAGAGTTCTGGAACTGGTGCGACAAAAGAGCATCAGGCATATTTTACTTTTTTTATTGGAAAATGACAATTGTAACCATGAACATCTTGTTAAGAATCTGGATATTGCCCCATCAACGATATCATGGCATCTTAAAAAACTCATTAATGCCGACGTTGTGAATAAAAAAGTTGAGGGTAGAAAATCATTTTATTCCATTAATAACCCTGAACTTATTAAGAAAGTCCTGATAAAAAATAAAGAAAGTTTCCTGGATATTGTAGTTGACAGATTCATAGAGATGTGGGAGACATGACCGTTTGATAACAATTCTATTATTCGATAAGCATCCCAAAAACTGTTTAAATACAGGTATCTTATTACCAGGTTAAAAGACTATATAGAAATATAATGAGGTAATGTATAAAATGAACAAAAAAATAACCGCTTTGGGTATCCTGTTGTTAGCCGGTGTTGTTATTGCAGGAGCGTCGGGAGCTTTAGCATCTGTAACAAAAACGCACACAGCAGATAAGGCAATAAATACACAGACTTCAGTGAAAGAGAACAAAGATGTAAAAGTTACAGTAGAAGATGCAAAGAAAATTGCACTTTTAGCAGTTCCAGGCACCATAGTTAAAGAAGAATTGAAAACTGAAAAGGGAATTGTTGTATATAACATAGAAATCAGCGATGGAAAAGCAAATACTGCTGTAAAGATAGACGCAGTAACTGGAAAAGTTCTGGAAAAGGAAACCGAAGATTAAACATCGGGGCGGTCAAGGAAGTTTTTGAGGACGCTGAAGTCACTGAAACTACAAATCGCGTGAAATTATGGGTGGCAATTGGAATCGCCCTGACCCGAGGAAATTCGTGTATGAACGGGTAATGATCCAAAAAATATGGAAACAACTGAAAAACAGTTCATAATAGACGTTCGATCTCTTTCAAAGAAATACGGCGATTATTTCGCAGTTGACAGCCTGAACTTGAAGGTGGCGGAGGGTGAGATATTCGGGTTCCTCGGTCACAATGGCGCTGGTAAGACTACTACGGTAAATATGCTGACCACATTGCTGCAGCCAACTTCCGGAAGTGCCTTTGTCGCTGGTTTTGACATATTGAAAGAGGGAGTTGAAGTGCGCAAACGAATAGGGTACCTGCCTGAGAACGTTCAGTTATATGACTCGATGAGCGCCTTTGAGAACCTTGAGTATTTTGCGAAACTCTCTGGGTTGAGCAAACCGGGGGAGAGAATCCTCCAGGTGCTTGATTTCCTTGATGCCGCCGGTTATCGCAATAAAAAAATGGGCGCGTTGTCCAAGGGTATGCGTCAAAGGATAGGCATAGCCCAGGCAATACTTCATGAACCTAAGGTGCTGTTCCTTGACGAACCGACGTCCGGCTTAGACCCTTTCGGCGTGAAACAATTACGCGACATCCTGCTGCGGTTGAACAAAGAACGCGGGATGACCATCTTCATGAACACCCACCTTTTGTCTGAGGTTACGAAGACGTGCTCCACGATAGGCGTATTGAGCCATGGAAAACTGATACACTCAGACTCCCTGGCGAATACCATGAGGCGCTTTAACGATGAGGCGTCTCTTGAACAGGTATACATGACGATCGAAGATGGACGTTATGAAAAATAGCATCACTATCGCCCGCCACGAAATCCAATTACTGTTCCGGGAGCGGACTTTTATCATGCTTCTGGCGGTCTTTGCCGCCATGACACTCGCATCGGCTTACATCGGCTGGTCATCCCAGCATACTATAGATCAGGTATACACCGCAGCAGCCGAACAGATGCGCCAGAACGGAAAACTCGCCTCTCCCTCGCCATTTGCCGACTACCCACACCTTTCCCTCCTCAAGAACATGATGATTTATATAACCCTCATCGGGGGACTGCTCGCCATAAGTACAGGTTACGCCGCAGGCATGCGCGAACGCAAAGCAGGTGTAGTAAAACTGCTTTTTTCAAGGCCTGTAGGAATAGAAGAATTCCTGCTCGGCAAATTGCTGGGGATAGCCTTTGTCCTGGCAGCTGTGATGTTTCTTGCAGCGGCCATAAGTCTGGTATCTTCGGCAGTTCTCGTAAGCCTAAACGTCCAGGACATAATCCGTTTGTTCAGCTTCTATGGTTTTTCATGGGTTTACCTGCTTGGTTTTGCGCTTCTCGGGTTTAGCTCCGCTCTGGTTAAAGATGATGAGGTCGTGGCTCTTCTGATTCCCATTATTTTCTGGGTTGCGATAACATTTGTACTGCCTGAGCTGACATCTGCTCTTTACCCCACCGGTTCATTGAACCCGACACTGCCGCAGACCGATATCCTCCAGAGCACTACACTGCAGACCATACATGGTGCCGTATACCCCTTCTCTATTTCGGAACACTACAAAGAAACAGCAGCGACCATCCTTGACATCGGGGTAGCCGGGACTAATGCACCAGTTCATTCTGGCATACTTAATGTTGTCACAACATTCTGCTGGATGCTGCTATGCCTCGCTGCAAGCTTTATTGCCATGCAGTCATTCGATAAATCCCGGTGGTGAACCATGAACAATTCCTTAATAATCGCCAGAAAAGAATTTAAAGACATACTTCACAGCGGTATTTTCCGCATAGTTCTCCTTCTCCTTCTGGCGTTAACCGCGACATCAGTCATAGTCTCATCTCTGGTATTTGAAAGCCAGGTCACCTCATACCAGACGTCCCTCCAGACCCTGAAAGATCTTGGGAAACAACCAAATGCCCCGGAACCTCAGTTATTTCCATTGAATTTGCTTCGCGGGGCTGTAGACTATCTTGAAATAGTCGGTGCAATACTCGGGATCCTGCTCGGCAGCCTCACCATAGCAAGAGAAAAAAACACGCAGACGCTGAAACTCATCCTGACACGACCGGTCAGTCGCAAAGACCTGTTATTCGGGAAGATGCTGGGAAATGCTACATTCATAGGCATCGTGCTGGTATTTGTGGGCTTGTTCGCCTTTTTAAGTCTCGTGTTGGTCGCGGGAGCAGTATTGACTTTAACCGAAATCATCAAGTTACTGCTGGTGCTGGTAATTTCATGGATTTACATAATGGCGTTCTTTAGCCTGGCGGAATTCCTCTCCCTGGGTATGAGGAGTCTTTCAAACGCCCTGATAGTGGCTTTCACCATTTGGCTGGTATTCGTCCTCATACTGCCCCAGATAGGAGATACGATGGATCCTGACAACCAGGTGCCTGGAGGCTTCTTTAACAGCATACACTTCAACAAGGAACAAGAAAAACAGGTACTTGCAAGGTTCAGTTCATATGAGACCACCCGGAATTTCATCGAGGAATTATCCGTGACAAAGCACTATGAGCGCACCGCTTTTGCCCTCTTAGGCATAAAACCGGAATTCAACGGTATGCAGTTGCTGGATATACTGGGCCAAAAATGGTTTGATATTTTGGTGACCCTGCTGTTTTTTGCTGTCACGACATTTGCAAATTACTCTATACTGAATAAAAAGAACATACTTTTATGGGATTAAATATGAAAAAGACAAAAATATTTGGATTGGTGCTGCTTTTATCCGCGATAGTGATCCTATCAGGATGCACTGCACCACAAAAGATTTCAGACACGCAATATAATGGAAGCAATCAAGTCACAAAACTAAACGAAATACCCGATAACGCCAAAAAACTACTGGGAATCGACCCCATGAGCAATGATACTGATGGCGACGGTGTAGACGATTTGAACGACTCAACACCCACCTTTGCAGATGTACCTCCACAGGCTTCAACCGGCCCTGTGGGTTTCAGGATACAGAACATACTTGTTGAAAACAACTATGATCAGGCATCAAAACAAGCCGCACCTGACCACTTAGAGTTGGTATTGCAGAGCACAACCAGCAAAGACATTAGCAACCTGACTGCGTATTATATCATCAGCGACTATAAAATAAACAAGACAGAGTCATACATAAAGCCGCTGAAGGGTTTTGTCCTGAAGGCTAATGAAATAAGAACCATACACTTTGATGCAGGACAGAAGCCAGACCATTTCCGCGCCAACCCGAATAGCATATACTACACAACAAAAGACGAGCTGAACTTCACGGTCACGATAAACGCGGACGGCTATGCAGCCCAGACAACACAGGTGAAAAAAGATGCAGGCGGTGCAGAATCACCGGATTGAACTCTGAATGGAGCTACCCATTACCGACCAGGCAAAAACACCCGTAATTACCAGCGCGAGCGCAAAACGTGCAAAAAAGCCAGCAGTAAACCCTGCCTTGGTAATGATTAGACCGGTCACGAGTGGGCCGGTCGAGTGCCCGATATCCATTATCGATGACAATGCTCCCATGGATGCGCCGATCTCCTCCATTTTAGCAAGATCGGCAACATATGCACTTGTCGTAACTGTGGATAGGGAAATGCCGTTTTATAAAAATCACATATACTCCAGAAGAAAAAAAAAGGAAGTACGGGGGTGGAAGATATTAATAATATTGCAAATTTTTGAGACTTTCCATTAATCTATTAGTGTCGTTCCTAAAAAAGTCAATCAATGTTTCATAAATATTAAATACAATGAGTTAAAATAAGATATTATGCAAAAAGACCAAAATATTCAAAACAGTGCATACATGCAGCGTATTCTTAAAGATAAAGTGCTCACGCGGTTAGAAATAGTCCGGCGCTATTATGCCAACGAAAAGCCGCCTGATTTTGCATCTGAGTTTGGTCTCACACCCAGATATATATTCTATATAATCGAGGCATTCGAAAAACATGGCTGGCGCGGTCTCATAGATAAGCGAGGCGGCGCATATAACGTGAAGATTACTGAGAATGTTGAAAGAGAAATAGTAAAGGCATTCATAGGCAATCCGGCATTTAAAGCAAAGGACATTGCTCCGATCCTTGAAAAACAAAACATTATGCTTAGCACAAAAAGCATAGACCGCATACTTGAGAAGCATTTTCTGAAAATAAAAAAGAAAAGAAATATAAAAACAAATATAAGTTTATGAATATTAGATTGTCATAAATCAGACAGAAAAAAAGATTTATATACTAGAAATCTTGTTAATATTAACAAGAAATAGACAAAAGCAGAATGGAGCCTCGAAACCATAATGACCTGTGCAATATGCCGTACAATTGAAAATGAAGGATTTGATAAAAAACAGATAAACGAAGAAATCAAATCATTATATCTTGGCTTGAACGGTAAAAGAGCTGGCACTCCGGCAATAACGCATTATTTCAATAGAAAAATCCTGGAGAATATATTCAAAGAGAAAAGCAAAGGCAGAGAGATGCCACTCGTTAAAATGTCTGAATTATATAATACTGTCAGGAAAGTATTTGATTCCGAGGAAATACCTACAGAAGATTATGAACTGATGTCGCGTGTATTCGATCAATACGGCATAGATATAAATTTAGTGAGAAGCAGGTTCACGAATCGTACAAGCATGTGGCAGCACATCAAAATCTGCTTGAAGCTAGAAACTATAAGAATATCGGACGAAGATTTCCTGAAACAATCAAATACGAGAATAAAATACTTCAAAGAGAATTTTAAAAAATTGATCAGGCGGGCAGAAATTAGAGGCATAGGCGGCGAAGGAACAAGTTTTGAGCCGGTACTTGTTGTAATATGCAAAAGATGCGATCGATCATATCCTGCGGAAGAGTTCATGAAGAAAGATTTTAAATGTGAATGCACCAAAGAAGAGGGAAGATAAAATGAAAAGTTTAGAGATGAACCAAATTAACATAGAAGCTGAGAACTTAGGAGGGCTTGCAGGAAAGACAAAAATCAAAATTGAGCCCGGGATAAATATTATCGAGGCGCCAAACGCCGCGGGAAAAACAAGTATAGTTGGCGCTTTTACGCTTTCTGTGCTTTCCCCGAAAGAAGCTTCGCAGCACGCTCATATATTGCATTCGGAAGAAGCTCGCGGAAGCGTAAAGTTAAGTTTTGACGATCAAAAAATAGAGAGAACTATCCAGAGGAAAGATAAAGGAAAGGACGTGGAGATTGTAGGCGGGTCAGTGGCTTCCGGGGATGAACTTGGATTAATAAGGCGGTATGCAGTGGCGGATGAACACAATCCCGTACTCGTTAAAGTCAGGGCCGGAGACAATCTTAAAGAGGTGCTCACTGAATATTCAGGGGTCGAGGAACTGAGGTCAGAGCAGAAGAAACTGATTGGAGAAAAAGACGAGCTTCAAGAAAAACTGAAGCAGGGCAACGAGAAATTGAAGAAAATCGATTTCCTGAAAAAAGATCTCAAAAATAAAGAAAAAAGGCTGGATGAGCTTGAATCTGAAAAGAAGAAGATCCGCGAAAGAGAGAAAAAGCCATCTGAAGGTGAAGGTGAAGCAAAGCTGGTAGAGCTTGAGGGTGAAATAGCCAGAACTGAAACGGATCTAAAAAGTATTGCTGAATCTATTAAAACCGCAGAATCGTTAATTAAATCCAGAAACGAAAGGTTAAAAGCCATTGAGCAGCGCGCTGCAGGTGGTATAGAAGACACTATTAAAGAGATCGAAGGAAAAGAAGATGAGATAAAAGGTCTGGAAAAAGAGAAGCTTGAATTGGACCGGAAGTATTCGCTGAAGTCCAGCGAGCTGGCGCATCTTCGATTTATTGTGAGCAGTGCGCCGGCATATGCCGTACCAAGTGAAGATAAACTTGCAGCTTTAATATCAGATGAAGAGCAGCTTATAGTTTGTCCTATCTGCGATCATAAAACCAAATACGGGCAGATAAAAGCCAAGCAGCAGAAAACCGATGAAGAGGTTAAAGAAATATCTAAACAGAAATCGGATCTTGAACAAAAGATAAATAAATTTAATAGAAAAATAAGTGAACTCAATGCAAAAAAGACTGAAAAGGATTCTTTAGAGACTGAAAAAAGCAGGATTTTACATGAACTTGCCAGTCATGAAAAAATGCATTCCAAGAAAAAAGAGGATATAAAAGCACTTGAAGCCAGGCTGACTGAACTCACGGCATCAAGAGATAAGATGCTCAAGAAGAGAAAAGAAGTGGCTTCGGATGTTGAAAAAGAAAAAATTAAGCTTGAAAAAGAAATGGCGGTAGTATCGAGCGGAATCGATAGAATGAAGAACGAACTTAAGCTGCTCGAATCTGCTTCAGCTGATCTTAATAAGATAGAAAAGAAAAACGAAAACATTGATCAAAGAATTAAAGAGCTTACATCCGAAATAGAGGAACGCGAGAACGGTATTGTAAGAATATTCAATACGGAAATCAAACAGATATACGAAAAGATGGGATTCAAGAAAGTGGATGAGTTGAAACTTGATAAGAAGTTCGATCTCAATGTGGTAAGGAAAAGTAAGGCTGGTGCAGGATACGCGGACATGCATTCTGTGAAAAGCCTCAGCAAGACCGAGAGGGAAGTAGCTGGCCTTATATTGCTGTTAAGCGGCTATCGCGCATTTAAAGTGGCAGACAAATATCCATTGTTTATAGTAGATGAAATAAGTTTCATGGATCCGGAGCGTTTAAAAGAATTCATTAACCATATTAAAGAAACAGCACAGGCCATAATACTCACAACTATTCCTGGGAGAGAAATAGTCCTCCCTGGCGTGACGCATATACCCCTTGCTGAAGTTAGAAGGTAACCGCGGGAAAAGCTATGAATGCGATTATCCTTAAACCAGTTCATCTAAAGATACTGGTTTTACTTGATAGAATGGAGCTTCTGGCCAGCAGGAGGATTGCAGAAGTCCTCAATATTTCAAGAGATCCGATAGAAAAGAAGTTGGAATACCTTGAAAGTAAAGGGCTTACCAGGATTCATGGTTCGAAACTTTTCAGGAAAGGCAGAGAAGCGAATATGTGGGAACTGACGGCAGAAGGGAAATCGTTTATTGCTGATGCCAGGAAAAAAGGCGAACTGCCAAGGATCAAAATATCTGAAATGAATGAAACATTAGTAGCAATCTGCTCGGAGATTATGAGGCTTCTCGAAAAGCCTTTATCTTTCGATGAATTGTACACAACCCTCGAAGCATCCGAAATAAAAATTAGAAAATACAAGATCTCCGATACTTTGAGATTTCTCGAAAATTTAGGCTTGATAAAAAAAGTCCAGGGTCATAAAGAGATAAAAGTGCTGGAACAGATTGGTATAACAACAATGTCTTCCGTGCCCGGCGGGGTAATCGTATTCATGAAAACAGAAGGCTCTGACCTGGAATCAGCAGAGTTCTGATGTCTTTTTTAATCCTAAAGTCGTTTCTTGTTAATATTAATAAGAATAAACAACATAAAATATAAATAGGATAATGCTATTTTTACCTTCTTGATGGAAATGATTTGATAAAAGTCAATAGTGTAACTTTTTCATATATTATATATGTGCAAGTTTACATTGTTGTTTTTTTTCATTCTTTTCACGATAAAAATAGCGGAGGTAAAAAATTGAGTAAAATCTTTAAAAAGAGAACATCTGGAATGTTACGTAATGAAGAAGCAGTATCGCCCATGATTGCTACAATAATGCTGATAGCAGTAGTTGCAGTCCTGGGAGGTTTGGTTGCAGCAAGTTCCATGAAAAGCGCCGGGAATATTGATACTTCAAACCTTGCAGTAACCCTGAAAGGATCACAGGCAGGTCCAGCTGACTACAACATCACCCTGACGCACGCGGGCGGAGATAAGCTGCTAACAAACACGCTTACGTACTCGGTGACACTGGGCGGGAATTCGGCGCCAAAATTTGAGAAGCCGTTCTTCGGTACTGTTTCAGATCCCGTCAATAACGTATTAACCATCGTGAGTCCAACCAGCGATCCTGGAACAGTTAAAGCCGGTGAAACCATTACCATCGGCGCCGTGACTGATGGAGTACTTGACACCGCTAATGGAGTAGCCAAATCTGGCAACGTCACTGCATCTGGCAATACCTATCACGTGGTCGTCAGGTACGACAACAAGAAAGTGCTGTACGACAACAATGTCGAAATAAGTTAAATCCGGGAATCGTTTCTGGGGAATATAACCCCAGTGTCTTTTTTTATTTTCATATAAATTATATGCAATCTGCTTTGAATTAATGTAATGATTTCTTGTTAATATTAATATTAATTCGATGCATAAAATATAAATATATGAAATGTGTTGAAGATATTGCAATTCGATGAGCTATCACTGTGTACCTTTTGGTATGCAGTTCTGCAGTGCAATAATTTTATTTAGGAGGAAAAATATGAGGATCGAGTTCGAAAAACCAAAACCGAAAAATGGTAAGAGAAGCAATATTTGCATTTTTACTATACTGGCAGCGTTCATGCTGGTTGTCGTGTCGGCACCTGTATCTGCAAGTGCCAGAACGATATACGTGGATGATGACCGCGTGCAGTATCCTTCGGCAGATTACACCGGTTTCAGCGGTCTTTGGGATGCTGTGAATAATGCGAGTGCTGGAGATACGGTTATGGTATACCCGGGGATCTATAAGCCGCCTTTTAGTGTCATTTTCATTGATTGGGTGCTTCATGTAAATAGACCGATGACGATAATGGGAGTTAACAGACCGAAAATCGATGCGAACGGGTTTAATGATATTTTGGGTCGAACTTACAAACCAGCCGGGGTATATTACTATAGTCCTATAGCGAACGGGTTGATTAGCATTGAGAGTCACGATGTAAATATAAACGGATTTGAATTTAATAATTTCAGCATACCGGTATTGACCACAATAACGGTTTCCCCGTCATCCCGTTCATATTATCAAGGCAATTTCCCTATTCAGAACTTTATCGCAACACCGACAGATCAATTCGGTCTTCCGTTCACTGCGGCAGGGACAGTAACATGGTCGAGTAACAATCCAGCAGTGATAGCAATTAACTCAACTACTGGAGAGGTCACCCCAGGAGCAGCAGGGACAGCCACTATAAATGCAACAAGCGGAACCGTCAGTGGAACTTCAACGATAACGCTTATGACACCT
The DNA here is from genome assembly GCA_023249105.1 of Candidatus Methanoperedens sp. GTDB lineage: Archaea > Halobacteriota > Methanosarcinia > Methanosarcinales > Methanoperedenaceae > Methanoperedens. Next base: position 28,181 of record JAHFDG010000037.1, read on the forward strand.
ACTCCTACTCCCGCCCTAAGGAAAAGGTAACGAAATACATTTGAATGTGTAGAAGAGGATTAATATGAAAGATAGAGAGATTTTTAGTAGGAGGGTCCAGTCCCTTATATCAGGTATCATATTTGTACTCCTATTTGCAGGAACTGTAAGCGCAGCAACGCTGACAGTAGACGACAGCGGAGGTGCTGGTTATACAAGCATACAGGCTGCGATAAATGCAACCTCTACAGGGGATACGATTCTTGTTTATAGCGGTACTTATGCCGAGCAGGTTGCTGTGAATAAACAGCTTATTTTAATAGGGGTGGACAACGGAGGGGGAAAACCTATAATATCCGGTGGGGTAAATGTGGTTACGCTTTCTGTAAATGGCATTACGCTTGATGGCTTTGTAGTAACGAACGGCAATACTGGTGTATATATAACTTCGAGTAATAATAAAGTCAAAAATAATACTATCCAGAGTAACATTGGTGTTGCAGGTGGCCATGGTTATGGTATCTATATAGGAAGCGGTACTACTAATAATACTTTTGCAAGTAATATCGTTCAGAACAATATTGGTGGGGATAATGTTTTTGGAGACAGTGGCAGTGGTTACGGTATCTATATGGGAGGCGATACAACTAATAATATTTTTACAGATAACGTCGTTCAGAACAATATTGGTGGGTATAGTGCTTTTGGATACGGTGGCAGTGGTTACGGTATCTATCTGAATAGTGGTGCGAATAATAATTTTACAAATAATATCGTTCAGAACAATATTGGTGGTTATGATAGTTATTATGGATACGGCAAGGGATATGGTGTCTATCTGGCGGGTGCTACGAATAATACTTTTGCAAATAATATCGTTCAAAACAATGTCGGTGGCATACGTCAATTGGAGGGCCAGGCAGGCAATGGGTATGGTATATATATAGTTGATTCCAATAATAATGCTTTTATAAATAACAGTGTTCAGAACAATATCGGTGGCCAACATGAGAATTGGGGTCAGGGAGGTAATGGTTATGGTATCTTTCTTTACACTTCTGTCAATAATACTTTTATATATAACACCATACAGGATAATAATGGCGTTAATGGTGGTTGGTGGGGTAATCTAGGCGTGGGTTACGGTATCCTTCTTGATACTTCTATCAATAATACTTTTGCATATAACACTATACAACATAATGCGGTTGTTGTTATTGGTTGGTGTGGTGGGGACGGGTGCAGTTATCCAAATGGTTATGGTATCTATATGAGTGGTACCTCTCTTGACAATGTTATTTATAATAACTATTTCAACAATAAAAACAATGCTGCTACAGACGGCTATGTTAACACTTGGAACACCACAAAATCAGTAGGTACTACAATCGTCGGGGGGCCTTATCTCAGTGGCAATTTCTGGGCAAATTCTGATGGAACCGGGTATAGCCAGATCTGTACGGATGCAAACGGGGATGGAATATGCGATTCGCCTTATACTCTTGATGGAAACAACACCGATTACCTGCCACTTTCGATGAATTTTTCCCTTATTACTGTTTATAACAATTACTTCACCGGCAACAGCAATTTCGGTACAAGCGTCAATACCAGATGGAACATTACCAAAACATTAGGCACTAACGTTGTCGGCGGCCCCTATCTCGGTGGCAATTACTGGGCAAATTCTAATGGAACCGGGTATAGCCAGACATGTGCCGATGCAGATAGGGATGGAATATGCGATTTGCCCTATACGGTTGGGAACGACACTGACTACCTGCCGCTCACGCTACTTGATATAACTCCTCCTGCCAGCATAACCAATTTACATAACGTAAGTTATGCTCCGGATTTTATCAACTGGGTATGGAGTGATCCGGCAGATGCTGACTTTGACCACGTTATAGTTTATATTGATGGCAGCTTCAGAACAAATGTTTCAAAAGGCATCCAGTCTTATAATGCCACAGGCCTTGCTATTGATACCTTTTACACTATTTCTACGCATACCGTGGATACTTCCGGCAATATCAACCAGACATGGGTAAACAATACTGCAATGACTGATCCACCGCTCCCGTCTACAGCAAGTATCACTACTGATGGAGATGGAAAATACACTTCAGCGCCGCTGGATTTAGGCAAGAATGTTACATTTGTGTCAATTGGACTCTCCGGCAAGGGAATTAACAATCGAGTTCGGGTTTATACAACCTATCGCGCTGATGGCGCTCCATGGTCTAATTGGACTCAGGCAACAAAAAGTTCTGATAGTTATGCAATAGCTTCCGGTGAGTACGGCAGATATTTTGGATATGTAATAATTGCACCTAGGGGAGTAGTAGTTACAAAATCTACAATCGATTACGTCGAGTCGCCAGATGGTGTTATAGAAATAAAATGAAAAGATTCATTGAAGATGAGAGTGGAGTTAGCACAATAATAGGCTTCATGTTTATCCTTGCGTCTATTGTGCTCTATACCTCTATTGCATACCCTGCAATGATAAAAAAAGATATTAAGAACGCGGAATCGGAAGCGATAGATAATATTGAATCTAAAATGCTGATATTTTCAGATGATATTCAGAGCAATAGGACCGGACAGGTAAGTTTCCAGCTGACAGAAGCACAAAAATATTATTCAACCAGCTCCGCAGCTATGGTTTTTTCACCGAATGACAACGTATTTAGTATAACCATAACCACACCGACTCGGGGGTCGTTACTAATCACTCCTGGAACCTTAACGATAAAACCGAAAAATATCTTTGCTGAGGAGCGAACTATAGCTATCCAGGCAGGTGTCGTGATTGATCAGCAGGGAAAAAATTCATGGTCAAATGCAGCGAGTTTCTTTTCTATCTCAGGAAGGAACGTTTCTGTGCAAATTCCCGTAATAATAGGGGATCATTTTAGCGTTGCCGGGGGAGTAAAAACGTTGAAATATAATTATGATTCAACAATCCATGGAGCATTCCAGGATACCTATACCGGTGCTACGATAGAGATAGATACTCCCTATCCGCTAGTTTTTGAGACTATCTTTAAGAATGATATGAAAAGAGCAGGATTTACATCGCCGGCAGATTACAGTCTTACCAACACAACAAGTTCGGTGACATTAAATTTATATAATCTTGAGGCTATCCGTATCGACATAGTTTATTGGACGCTTAAATAAACTCAGCTGCGGATATAAAAGGCTGGTGTTTGAAAACCATATAGTACCGGGTAAAAATATGTTGGATATTTTCAATTTTAAATCTCAGAAGAAAAAGGCGCCAGTAAAAACCTCGCCTTTAAAACTTGATTTTTTAGATGAAGGTTTACCCACTAATGAATTAGATTTTGATTTTGTTATTATGCCTGAATCTGCAAAAGTGAAAAACGTTTCGTCTGAGGTCATTGATAAAAATGAAAAGGGGTTGGAAGAAATGATAGAAACAATAGTTGAACCTGTAAAAGAAGTTACTCAAATCCCTTTTCCTGATATAGGCAAGGATGAATCTGATGGCGCCGTATCTGGTATGCTGAACATTTTTCCATCTGTAGAACCTGCTAATGTATCCGCGCTCGCAAATCCCGGTCTCGAAGAGTCCCCTCTGACGGATGCTGGGGCTACGCCGATGCCATTACAAAACACCGACAGCAATGAGGACATTACCAATATACCATGCGATGAAAAGAATCTCACGGCCGTTCAGATAGAACATGACGTTGGTGCTGTGGCTGCTGTTTCGCCTGAATCTCATACGATACCGGATTTAAGTTTAACAGGTCATGAAATTGAGGAAAATAGTGGCGACGCCGGTGTAAAAGAAAAAGGACGGTACGATGAGGTGCTGTTGCAGATACTGGAGATTGCCAGGGGCGATCCCCGCGATTATGGATGGAAGTCTCATTCACTGCGAAATCTTCAAAAATATTTGATTGCTAAGAAAATAGTGAAGAAGATCAGTCACGAGACGCTAAGGAATATCCTTGCAGAAAACAACATTCATTGGAATGGAAATGGGGATTATCATAAGAATAAGAAGAAACCGGCAATAAAACCCGGGATTGAGATGATGACCGTGTTAGAGGCACGCTCAGAAAAAGAGACTATTATTGAAAAAGCTGTAGTAAGAACGATGACTGTTGACGAATGTGCAGGGGTAAGTGATGCCGTAGGTAAAAGCATAGGTGATGCCATGAGCAAGGGTGTAGGTGAAACTATGGGCAAGGCTGCGGGTGAAGCGCAACACGCGCCGGCTATCTATGGTGATAGGTGTATCTATCGGTATTCCAGCCTTTGTGAGCATCTTGGCTATGAAAATCCTGGCTTCTTTAGGATAACTCCACGTTTCCGGGTCCGTTACGTGAATATGAGCGCCCTGTCCGCTATAGTAGATGTGAATATCCTCAGGCGCGAATCCCCATTCAATCAGGATTTTTTTGGTTTCGAATGCTTTGTTTACAGCTTCCTGGATGCAGTTGTAGCAGTAAAGGTATCCGTTTTCAGGGTCTTTTACATGCTTTGGATGCACTGGCGGTATGCTGCCTATAATGCGGCGCCAGTTTATTATTTCGTTGTCATCGGCGTCGGGTCTCAATCCCGGGTGGTGTTCGCACATACCTGAAAGCGCAATATCCTTTGCATCTACATCAAAAGCAAGGAGCCATCCGTCTTTCATTCTAAGAGAAAAATAAAAGCTTTCAACAGGGCTGTTTTCTATTACAGCTCCTATGGGATCAAACTGCCTGAAGTTCAGCAGGAGTTTTTGAAGGGTTTTTAAATCACAACCATGGTTCTCCCGGCGCAAGAAATCTTTCTCTTTAACATTGCCGTTCAGATCTATGGTTTTTACGGGTCTCAGGAAAGCGAAAGCAAATTCTGCAGATATGGTTTTTGCGAGGTACTCGGGTAAGGTTTTCCATGTTTTAGGAAATACGTCTTTGTAATAAGATTTTATCTCATCTGAGGTAGATGGTCGCCAATCTTTGGATGGGATTTTATAGGGGTTCATAATACACTCAGAGGTTTTGTTGATTTCAGGTATTTTATTAGATATATATTCTCCATAAGCGGAGTGAAAGTGATTTTTAGGGCTATTTCGATATGTTGTTTTGATATTTTAACAAACATTTTTGTTTATATTAACAAAAAATAGTTTATAGACAAACATTAGTTCGTTAAATATAGAAAGTTTTATAATATTTATGCAAGCTGGAAATAAAAAAATCAAATGGTGTGGAAACTATATCGAAGTTTTTGTGTCCCGCACCGTCTTAATTTTCAGAAAATATAAGCGTTTATTCATTTAATTAATGAAATTTAGATTTTCCATAATCCTAATTCTTGTGAAGAAATTCAAGCAGGGTCGATGCTTTTGTCGTATGTAGTAAATTCCAAGAATCATTTGAATTTATTATAAATAAAAAATTCTCTTTTTTTGTTTGATTTTTAAACCAATACTTACTTGAAGAAAGAAAGTTTTATTGCTTACAATAATGTGGGTTGCCATTTTATACCTGTAAGTAAAAACCTTGTAGAAAAACGTACGGACTTGATTAAAGTGAGACCATGAATGATAAAATTACTTTTGCTATCTCACGAAGAAAGTTTAGTGAAATTTTAATTGGCTTGGTTTCATTATTTTTTGCTTCAGGTGTTGTAGCTACAATATTGAAATATTTATGGCCGCAAACTGCAAAAGCTACTTTAAGTGAAGTAAAAATAGCCTCAGTAGACGAAGTTCAAACCGGAAGCGCCAAAAAGTTTATGTTCAACGGCAAAGCAGCCGTCCTTTTAAAAATGCCTGCCGGTTGGAGAGCATTTGGAGCTGTATGCACACATCTTGGATGCATCGCCTACTGGAAACCGGATGAGAATGATATATTCTGCCCTTGCCATCTGGGCAGGTTTAATCCTGATACAGGGGCTGTGATATCAGGACCGCCGCCATCTCCTTTGCCAGCTATCGATATTGTTGTAAAGGAGGGGGCGGTGTATGCTCTCAAGTGGAAAGATCCCGATTACGTTAGATCCATCTCTTTCTATGCGGGAGCGGCATGAGTTATAGCATGATTCTTAAATTTCCGTAATATATTAACCGCAGATGAACGCAAATGAACGCAGATGTGCGTTATACGTGGTGTTATCTTCCCAGAATCACTTACGATTAGATAAGAATTTGACTATAGTTAATAATCGTAAGGGTAAAATATGCGAGGCAGGTTAGATATCATTATCGATATTCTCGAAGTGGCGAAAGATGGTGTCAATAAAACAAGCATCGTCTACGGAGCGAATCTGAATTTCAGACTTGCGGACAAGTATCTTGCTTTACTGCTGAAATATGGATTGATGGAGAACAGGCAGGATAAATATATAACAACAGACAAAGGAAGATTGATTTTGGGAAAAGCTAAAGAGATCACCCTACAGTTAGAAGCTCCGAGCCGAACGCAGTTGATTTGACTTCTTCTTTTTATAGAAATTAAAGTATTCCTGATGTCAACTTTTCTCTTCCCTCTAATTAATGATAAAAAACTATCAATTATTTACAAATTTTAAAGCAAAACAGACTTAATTTACTTGCTCATATCTTTTATAATAAAAATGAACATATCAAGGCGAGAATTTACTGAAATCGGATGCAAAGTAATTATAGGAGCTGCTACTGGCATCGTTATCATCAAATCCCTTGTTAAAAACAGCACTGCTGCTGAGAACTGGCCGCATGGGGAATATAATTGGAATGAGCATTATTGGGGCTTTGTGGTTGACAGCAAAAAATGCATAGGATGCGGCAGGTGTGCATATGCATGCAAGCTTGAAAACCACGTTCCCTTTGATGAATCCTGGTATAGGACTTGGGTTGAAAGATATCGAATTAAAAAAGATAGAGAAACAAAAATAGATTCACCCGATGGAGGTATTAATGGATTTGAGGATGATATTCCTGCTGAAGATATTAAAAAGAGCTTCTACGTCCCTAAATTATGTAATCATTGCGATAATCCTCCATGCGTTCAGGTCTGTCCTGTGGGAGCTACATATTTGACAAAGGACGGGGTAGTTCTTGTGGATTATGATTACTGCATAGGATGCAGGTATTGCATCATGGCATGTCCTTACGGCGCCAGATACTTTAACTCGAAAGAGAGTCCCCACCACAAACCACACCCGAATTTTGGTGGCGGCGTTGCTGATAAATGTACCTGGTGTTATCACAGGATTACAAAAGGTCTCTTGCCAGCTTGTGTCCAGGCGTGCCCTGTCGGAGCCAGAGTATTCGGAGACCTGAAGGACCCTGAAAGCGCTGTCAATAAAATACTGGATAAAGAGAGAATCAATGTTCTTAAACCTGATCTGGGAACGAAACCAAAGGTATATTATGTTGGAATGGACAGGGAAGTGCGATAATTTCTAAAGTATAGATTTCGGACACAGTTCTGCCTTTTTTAATCATACTTATACCTCAACCATAGGGAACCTATCCCCAGTACGGCAAAAATTATAAGCATGAGAAAAACCACCAGCATCATTTCTTTATCTTTATATTGCACGGTAAATCACCTCTGTAAGTACTGTCCCGTTTATTAAAGCAGTTTTTGGTTTAAATTTTAAAAACTTCAGATACCAATCACAATAACGAAACCAACAACGTGAACTACCTCACGCTAAAGCTGTGAGGCTTCCTGATTCATAAACCGAACTTGCTTTAACATATGGGATACTGTTTAAGTATCTCAGGGACATTAAAGTAGAGGATTCAATCTCCACAGGCGTTAATTCGGTACGCACCGTACCTACTTGTCTTAATCCTTCATTCAGGATACAGTTGCTTGAATTGTGATCTCTATCCATAATATTATCACATTTCCTACATACATATATCCTTTCATCCAGTGCCATTTCCTGAATGTTCCCACATTTTGAGCATGTTTTGGTTGAAGGGTACATTCTATCCACTTCAACAGGAGTATGCACCTTTTGCTTGAGTGTGCTGATCATCCCTCCTATTGCGGTTGATAGAATTTTCCTACCCCATATCCGCTGCCATGCTTTTACGTTTTCGTCCTGAAAGCAAACTGTTCCGTTGTTCTCTTTCAGATGAGAAACTATCTTGCACTTGATATCTTTCTTGACGTTATTGATTCTATCATATTCCTTATTGATCTTGATAATTGTCTTATACCAATTCCTGCTATGCTTTTCCTGTTTGCTAAGTTGTCTGCATAGTTTTCTTAGCTTATTGGTGACGGGTATAGAGTATTGGATTCCTATGCCGTTTGTTAATGTCAGCTGCCTGGAAAGACCGAAATCAATACCTATCTGCCCTTTTGGAACTGGTTTCTTTATCTTTTCGTGATATGTTGTTACGGATAAGTAGTAGTCGCCATGCTTGCAGATAAGAGTACCAACAGCGATATCCGAATTAGCAGGAATCTGTTTTAATCCCCTGACTTTTATCTTTTGCTTGATTCCTTGGACTCTGACATGGTTCTTATCAAGAATCTTATAGGTATTCCCATACTGTTTCAGGGGAATCGAATGCACCAGACTTTTGTATTGCAGCTTTCCTACTTTGTGACCGTTTTCTTTGAGTTCATGAAGTCCTCTGATATTATCCTGGGTTCTCTGTATCAAACTCTGTTTCATGTGAGAGGATAAATAATTAAGAGGACGGATCTCAAAAACGTCTTTAACTTTCGCTGGTACTTCCTGTATCTTATCATCAAAATCCAGGTCGAAAACATTATCCTGAGCTATAATGTGATTGTATAACCATTTATAGTCAAATTCTTATCTAATCGTAAGTGATTCTGGGAAGATAACACCACGTATAACGCACATCTGCGTTCATTTGCGTTCATCTGCGGTTAATATATTACGGAAATTTAAGAATCATGCTATAGCTTCAAGGAAAAGCATATTCAGATGGTGTCTAGATTCACTATTGAGATGCGATTTGTCTATCTTTAGTTCATATACTCTGCAAGTCTGGTTTTTTCTCTTTTCTTTAGTTGCTTTCAGAGTGGCTTTTATAGTTTCGCTTTTGGTCATATTCTTTTTTGTTTTCACTTATGATTCAGATGTGGTGAAATAGTACATATCTCTATTGAGAGCGGAGTGAAAGTATTATTGCAAGGGGTACAATTCATCCCCTTCCTGAAGGCGAGTGGCTTTCTCTACCCCTTGACCCCAACGATGTAAGGAAGTAGATGTATATATATTTTCAAGTAAGACAAAATTAGCAGCGGTGGAATGGAATAAGGAGCACGAGATAACACCGGTGCCAATAGCCCTTATAAGCAACCGTCATATGCATAACTATAAAGAATGGTTTGATTAATTAGAGTCTAACTTGTCTTGTTATAGACAAATAATGGCAAGGTGGTTAATATGGAAAGCACTCAATTGGATTTAAAAAGTCTTCGTAACTATGGAATACACGGCGCGCTTGGGTTGTTGATGGGAATTGGTGCGGGTTATCTCCTTTTTTATCTCCTTTTAATAATATCATCCGTTTTAACAACTGCTGATTCTATGGCGTCAAATAAAGGGTTGCCCTATTCCTCAGTCATAATAGGAACTACAGTTTTAATTACAATTTTGTTAATTTATGGCATCTATGGCTTCTATATCGGGTATATTTTCGGCGGAGAGAAAAAATCATCGAGGATATCAATAACATTTGCCTTAGCTGGGGTTTTTGGAGGACTTGTGACGGCAGGTCTTTATGCAGGGGGTTTTATTACAATGAAAGGGGATTCTGGCTCGTATTTGGTCCCGTTATTTATTACACTTGTTTTTACAGGTCATGTTTTAGGTTTTCCAAAAATCAAGAATATGGTTTTGATGACGGCTTCAAGTGCTTTTGGCGCAGCGTCGGGTTATGGAATATTTGTTTTAGGTCAAAACATAACTGTTTATCTTAATAGCATCGGAAGTGCTTTATTTGCGTTTTTCATAGCGATCATTTTTCCCTTACTTGCCATCGGAATAGCAGGCGCCTCAATAACTATCGGAATGTATTTTACTGAGAAAACTGCCTATACGTCCAGGGAAATTCCAGGGTTCTTAAAAATAATTAGGAGTGTCGGGGTTGTTCTGACACTCATTGTACTGTTTTTTTCAGCATTGATGTTTGTAAGTGTTGTTAAGTATGCAACTACTGATGTTTCAATCGATATTTCATCCGGTGACGGAAATACAACAGTGCTTATCCCTGTCCTGCTTGAGAACGGGAATGTAATGGAAATGTATGGAAAACCAGCAATTTCTGGCAGTGCAACAACTGAAATAATAGATACCGATCATGGTAAAGCCTTCAAAATAAGCGGGTCAGGTTCAACCAGAATAACTATGAACCAGAATGGTGGAATTTTGTCAACAGATCCAGATGCTAATGAAAAATTTGCTAATGGGTTCACGTTAAGCACGAGCAATGCTACAAATTATGGCGGACTCAGCGGTCGTTCGGTATATGCCTGGGTTTATTCAGAAGAAGATGGCACAATGTTCAGCCTTTCCATCATACGGGATAACGGCTGGGGAAGAAAAGTAATTATAAATACAGAACGGGTAAAGCTGACCCGGGGATGGCAGGAGGTAAGTCTTTCTGGAGGTAGTATGTGGTATGACTGAAAGTAACAACTTGATTGAAAGAAAAAATAAAAATATCTCATGGATTGTGGCTGCCTAATACATAGATGGCTAAACCGATAATTATTATCCAGCATAACCAATAAAGTAAATTTATCCACGAAAATTCACTTACTTTAATTTGTGAAATAGAATTTATATGATCCCTTTCTTTTTTATTTTGATGATGAGTCCTATACATTCCCCATCCATGCATTATTAGTCCAATCAAAATTATCCAGAGTGTATATTGCTGAATAAAATTTACAAGAAGCGCACCTAAACCAAAACCAAGAATGCCTGCACCAACTGTCGAAGCTAGTATATCAATTCCAAATTAATATTACAATGACTCAATTCTTCCAGGCATTTCATCCATCTTGTATTTCCACTTGAAAATCACAGGCATTTTGTTGATATCATCAAGATATTGAC
>JAHFDG010000038.1 GCA_023249105.1 Candidatus Methanoperedens sp.
GGGAGCAGACCCATGCAGTGGGATTTTAACCCTTTGAACATGCATTGTATTTTTCTTTCCTCCAAATGTTCTGTTTGTTGTACTTTCTTTCTTGTGCTTCGAGGCACGCAACGCAGATTTTGTTAAGCGAGTATCTGCGTTCATCTGCGGTTTGTTTCTCTTTTCACCGCAAAGTTCGCAAAGAACGCAAAGCATAGCGACAACAACCTTTGCGAACTTTGCGTTCTCTGCGGTGCGTTTTTACGCCCACCAATCTTCACCTCACCTTCGGCTCGCACACAATATTCTTCTTCGGGCACCCTCGCGCGCAGGCGCCGCAGCCGATGCAGTTATCAGGATGCGCCACTGTCATTACCTTGGCGCCGCACAGGTCATCGCTGTTGGGATGGTCGATGTACTCGAACACACCGCGACCGCATATCTTGAAGCACTTTCCGCAGCATCCGCAGTCGTTGATATTGCTCCTCACCACAAAGGTGGGAGTCCAGCTCCCGCCTGATGCTGTTATACCGGTTACGTATTCCATTTTTTCACCTCACTGATGCAGCTTGTTGGGGTCGTACTTGTGGTCCAGTATCGCGTTTGTCATCTGGTCAAGCAGGTATATCGAGCCATTGTAGCCCATGATGGAATACCTGTACACACCAACACGGTCGTACACAGGGAAACCAAAGCGCACAAGCGGAACGCCCTCATCATCCGCAACGTCCTTGCCCTTGGAATTTCCAAGAATCAATTCCGCTCCCTGTGCTTCTACAACCTTGTGGAATTCATACAGGTCTGTACCTTCAAGGATTTGCGTATCTGTTTTATATTCTGTATTTACTGCCTTTATGTCAGGTGCAAAGTCCTTATGCTTTGTAGCTGTCATCGCAACCGTGGGGTTCATTCCTGCTTCCGCGCAGAATCTCACGATGGCAGACACAATATCAGGGTCGCCGAATATCGCGACTTTGCGCCCGTACATATAGTGGTGCACATCAACCATGCTGTCTATCAGCCTGCCGCGGTCTTTCTTGATCTCATCCGGGATCGGGGCACCGCTTAACTTACTGATATTCTGCACGAACCTGTCATTGTTAACGACTCCTATAGGCGCTGGAGCAAGCACAGCCGGCACTTTGAACTTATTCTGGAGATACGTTGCAGCAGAACCTGCTGTCCTGCATATCGCGATAGTACCCAGTGAATTTGCTGAATCAATGATATCAGCAGGTTCTGTTCCTCCATCAGGCAGCAAGGGTTTGTGACCACCAGGCATAATAGGCGTATCAAGGGTCTCAGAGATATCGGACAGGAATATGTTCTTCACATTCATGATGCGAAGCATGTTCTTTATCTCCCTGATATCGCCCGGATTAATTATGCCCGTGATGATGTTTATTTTGTTGTTAGGCTTACCCTTCACAGCCAGCGTTTCCACGAGCGCCCGCATTGCATTATCATAACCTGTGAGATGAGTTCCCACATAGCTTGGAGTGGATGCGGGGATTATCTTCATCGTATCATCGGGCGCAATCGCCTTCTTTGATATCAGTTTTACATCATCACCTATTGTCTCGCTCATGCATGTTGTGCATATACCGATAAGTGCTGGATTGATACGCGACTTCACGTTCTTTATCGCCTCTGTCAGGTTCTTTGCTCCGCCATAGACAGCGGCATCTTCAGCAAGCGAGGAAACTGCAACCTCAGCAGATTCCCTGAAATGCCTTGCGATATTGTAGCGAGGGTACGTGCTGCATCCCTGAGAACCGTGCACAAGCGGCACACAGCCGTGTACTCCCATATACGCCAGTATAGCGCCCATGGGCTGGCACATCTTGGGTGGATTAATTGTTACACTTCGCGCCATTTACTTCACCTCCAGGGGCTGGTTTATGAACTTCCAAACAGGGCTGTTCACCGCGACATCAATATCCTTCGCAAAATTAACAAAGCCCTCAAATCCAGCATATGGCCCTTCTTCATAGGAATGACCGTTGATAAAGGGAATGCCCAGCTTGTATGTCAGGTATTTCTCCTTCAATCCGCCGATAAAGAAATCCGGCTTGAGCTTGACTAAGTATTCCTCTATCTCAAGAGCATTCGGATTGTCTATGCAGATATGTCCTGGCTTTGCCTTTTCCATTATTTTTTCATAGTCATCCTTATGACCGAACGTAGTTGCCGTGAGGATCGTTTCGATGCCCAATTCCCGCATCGGTTCCATCCAGTGCCAGGCGCGCGGGGCTCCCTGGTATATGAAGCACTTCTTACCTTCAAGTTTCTTTCTATAGTGATCGATCCTGGACTGGTACAATGCAAGCTCTTCTGCTATCACTTTTTCTGCATTCTCCTCGAGATGGAAGAACTTGCCAACATCGCGCAGAGCTTCTGCCGTCTGCGCCATGCCAAACAGGGATACGTTGATATATGGGACACCGTACTTGTCCTGTATCATCTTTGCGATATAGGTGGATGACCTCTGGCACTGCACGATATTCAGCTTTGCCCTGTGCATGGGTGGAATATCACTATACGAGGCATTGCCCGTAAATACCGAGAGAACTCTCACGCCCATCCTTTCAAACAACGGCTTGACGATCCAGGCATCGCCGTCGATATTGAATTCACCGACTATGCACATGTCGTAAGGTGTGGTCTCTTCAGGTTCCTCTGTCCCGACCACCTTCTCAAACAGCGTGCGGTTGGCGATGTGATGCCCCAGGGACTGGCTCACACCCCTGAAACCTTCGCAATGGAAGGGTATCACGGGTATCCCGATCTTTTCCTGCGCCTGCTTGCATATCGCATCTGTGTCGTCACCTATCAGCCCGACCACGCATGTGGAGTATACGAACACTGCCTTTCCTTCCGGAAAGAGTTCATGCGATTCGATTATCGAGTTGAGGAGCTTTTTTGCGCCTCCGTATATCACACTTTCTTCTGTCAGGTCGGTACTGAAGCAGTACTTCCTGTGCAGCTTCGTGTCTGAAAGGTTTCTGCGTGTGCCCCAGGTATAGTAGGCACATCCAATCGGTCCGTGCACAAGTTGTATTGCGTCCTTTACAGGCCCGCCAACTACGCCCCTGCATCCTGCGAACGTGCAGCCGCGCTCGGTCATGTCACCGGGAACTGTCTGGACATTGCACATTGGCAATACCATGTTCCCAGGCTCATGGCAAACGATGTGCGGCTTGCGCTGCGGTATGGGGATATCGCATTCCGGTAATATTGTTGTCATTTTTTGTTACTCCTGTTATGTTTTTATATGAATTTCACCGCAAAGAACGCAAAGGGCGCAAAGCACAGTAACAACAATCTTTGCGTTCTTTGCGAACTTTGCGGTGCATCTACTTGATTGCCTGTTCTCCGCTCTCTCCTGTCCTTACTCTCACAGCATCATCCACAGGACACACGAAAATCTTTCCATCCCCTATGTGCCCGCTCTGGTTGGTTCTGATTATAGTCTCAACCACTTTCGGGACATCATCATCATCAACCACTGTGTATATCATCCTCTTGGGAATAAAGCGCATGCTTGTGCCGGTATTTTTCTCTTCCACCTCTGTTAGCGTGGGGTCAAGTTCATAATTCCAGCCTGGCAGTCCTTTCTGTTTACCTCTGCCTTCGACGCTTATCATTGTGAGCGCAGGGACACCTATTCCAAGAAGACCTGCTTTTGTCTCCTGCAAATTATGTCTTCGGATTATTGCGATAACTTCCTTCATGACCTCACCTATAATCCCGATTCTCCAGTCCTCACAGTGTAGGCTTCTGAAACATCGGTCACGAATATCTTACCGTCCCCGATATTCCCGGTGCGTGCGCTGTTCTGGATAACATTTACCGCTTTTGTTACTTCCTCATCATTCACAACAAGCATCAGCATCACTTTGGGTAGTTCATCGTAACATACCGTCCCTACCCTGATACCCTTCTGTTTGCCGCGCCCGAACACGTTCATCTTGGTCATGGAGTAAAATCCATCTTTTTCCAGGTGCTCTACGACTTTTTCTTCCTTGTTTGGTCTGATTATTGCACGAATCATCTTCATGTTATCACCTCTCCACAATACCGAATTGTACCATCATGTCCTCAAGCTCCTGCATCGCCATTGGCTTGGGGATCACGAAATTTGTGTTCCCTATGATGTTCTTTGCAAGGGAGCGATAAACCTCTGCCTGCTTGCATGTGGGGTCAAAGTCTATCACGGTTTTGCGGTTTATTTCCGCGCGCTGCACCACATTGTCTCGAGGCACGAACTGTATCAGATGTGAACCTATCTTCTTTGCGAATTCGGTCAGAAGTTCAAGTTCGTTGTCCACGTTTCTGGAATTGCATATTATGCCGCCAAGTCGCGCATCGCCATTCTCAGCAAATTTCACTATGCCTTTGCAGATATTGTTGGCTGCATAGAGAGCCATGAGTTCTCCCGATGCCACGATGTATATCTCTTTGGCATAGCCCTCACGTATGGGCATGGCAAAGCCGCCGCATACTACGTCTCCGAGCACATCGTAGAAGACGAAATCGAAATCCTCATTATAGGCTCCAAGTTCCTCCAGGAGTTTTATAGCTGTGATAACTCCTCTTCCTGCACAGCCAACGCCTGGTTCAGGACCGCCCGCCTCGACGCACTTTATTCCTCCATAGCCTGTATGCCGTACAGCATCAAGAGTTACACCGCCCTGACCGTTGTCACGCATAGTATCAAGCACAGTTGCCTGAACTTTTCCCCAGAGGAGCATCCTTGTGGAGTCTGCCTTAGGGTCGCAGCCTATCTGCATTACACGCTTTCCGATTGAAGCAAGCGCAGCGGTAAGGTTCTGTGTTGTTGTGGACTTACCGATTCCACCTTTTCCATATATCGCTATTTGTCTCATTTTTTCTCCTCTGTGCCATACCTCATTCGCTATCTTATGAGGTAAACGGTAGCCTACTGTCGACTTAATTATATTTAAAACTTTTCAATACAAAAATTATTACACAGAGTATAAGTTGAAAAAAATGCTGACTTGCTAACTTAAACTCTTATAATTCTTCAAAAAAGCACGGATAGACCACACGCCGAACGAAGTGGTCAGAACGGTAAATATAAAAAGTCCCATTTGCGGCGTTCCAGTAACGCCGGCTATCTGCACAAATCCTCTTATTCCTATCACCAAAAAAAATATTCCGCCAATGGCATAAGAAACGATTCCAAAGTTTTTAATCAGGCTGTTTTTGTCCATGTTTTTTCTTATTGCTCAATAGTAATATATATAAGTTTCCCTTTATTTCAGTAAGTTTTAAATAGTATTAGCTATTCAGTAGGTATCCGTATGCCTATTAAAAGGCAGAAAGGAGGAAAAATGAACATAAAAAAACCTATACAATGGTCAATAATTGCCAGCATCATTTTGATGCTTGCATTGCCCGCTTTAGCAGGTGACCCGAGCGGTGCGGATACATACAAGGATGACATCGCAGGAATGAAATTAGCGGTGAACTTCACATGGACGCTCATTGGGGCATTCCTTGTCTTCTTTATGCAGGCAGGATTTGCTTACCTGGGCGCAGGAGCGCTCAGAGTTAAGAATACTGTTAACTACTTTACAAAGAGCTACATGGATTTCTCGATCGGAGCTTTAGCTTATTGGGCAGTTGGCTTCGGTTTGATGTTCGGAGGTTCGAAACTATATCCCGGGCTGGAGGCAGGCAACTCGTGGATCGGATGGAGCGGCTTTTTCCTGACAGGAGATGCCTATGACGTTCAAACCATAATGTTCTGGATGTTCCAGGTGGTATTTGCGGCAACAGCAGCTACAATTGTCGCTGGTGCGGTCGCAGAGAGGTTGAAAATCCAGGCTTATCTCATATATAGTGCGCTTGTTACTGCTTTCATCTACTCTATATACGGGCACTGGATATGGGGTGGAGGATGGCTATCCACGCTTCCATTTGGTGTGGGTGCAAAGGACTTTGCCGGTTCCGGAGCGGTACATGCCATAGGAGGTTTCGTGGCACTGGCCGGCGTAATACTGCTTGGTCCAAGGATAGGAAAATTCAATAAGGACGGTACACCCAACGCTATCCCAGGACATGATGTGACGATGATTGTTATGGGTACATTCTTCCTGTTCTTTGGCTGGTTTGGGTTTAACCCCGCCAGCACGCTTGCTGCAACTGACCTTAGAATCTCTGTGATCGCTGTTACCACATTCCTTGCTGGTTCGGCGGGAGCGACTTTCGTGTGCTATGCAACCTATTTCAAGACAGGCAAGGTGGACATAGCCCTCACTTGCAATGGTGCTCTTGCCGGTCTTGTGGGTATAACCGCTGGAGCAGCCTATGTGGCTCCATGGGCTGCTGTAGTAATAGGAACCATTTCTGGAATGTTAATAATGTTCGGAGTATGGTTCAACGAGTGGAAGCTCAAGATAGATGATCCCGTTGGCGCTATAGCATGCCACGCATACAATGGCGTATGGGGCTTGCTTGCAGTTGGCATATTTGCTGACGGCACTTACGGCGGCGTAAAAGGATTAATAGTCGGTGAGACCGGGCAGATAATAGCTCAAGCAATAGATGCAGTTACAGTGGCAGTCTGGGCATTTGGAACAGGGCTGATCCTTTTCGGAATACTCAAATATACGATAGGAATAAGGGTTTCTGCTGAGGAAGAATTAAGTGGTCTTGATATCCCCGAACATGGAACTAGCGCATATCCGGAATTTGTGATCGCTGGCCCATTCGATGGAAAGAGGTGAAACTATGATGAAAATAGAAGCAATAATAAAACCAACAAAGGTGGAAGATGTCAAGAATGCCCTGGAAAAGGCAGGCTACGTGAGCCTGACCATTACCGAGGTAAAAGGACGAGGGCAGCAGAAAGGAATAAAACAGGTATGGCGCGGCAGGGAATATGTCGTGGATATCCTGCCCAAAGTCAAGGTTGAACTGGTTGTCAAAGATGAAAATGCCGATGAAGTGGTTGGCGTCATCCAGCAGAGCGCCAAAACAGGCAGCTTCGGCGATGGCAAGATATTCGTAATACCTGTGCAAAAAGTCGTACGAATCAGGACAGGAGAAACCGGGGCTGATGCCCTCTAATCTCCTATTTTTTTCTGCAAAATATTCTATTATTAATAGTTTTCTCTTATTTTGAGTTAAATTTAAATACTATTAGTTCTTCAGTAGGTATCCGTATACCTTATAAGGGGTAAATATGGATATAATAAAATCTATACGAAATATAATACGTTTTAAGCATTTTTTCCTGGCAGCTATTTTACTTGCAGTATTGACAGATGCAGCGTATGCGGCTGAAACCTCAAAAATAGATACAGGCGATACTGCCTGGATGCTTATCAGTTCGGCTCTCGTGATGCTGATGATACCCGCAGTGGGCTTATTCTACGGCGGCATGGTGCGGAAGAAGAACGCCCTCTCTACAATCATGTTCAGTTTTATTATCCTGGCGTTGATAAGCGTGCAGTGGGTACTTTTTGGCTATACTCTCGCTTTCGGTCATGATGTAGGTGGAGTTATAGGTAATCTTGACTGGCTGGGGCTAAATGGTGTAGGTCAGGCGCCGAATGCAGATTACGCAGCCACAATTCCGGCGTTGGCATTCATGGCATTCCAGGGGATGTTTGCCATCATCACGGTGGCGCTTATCACCGGTGCATTCGTTGAACGCATAAAGTTCAGCGCATTCATGGTGTTCGCGCTGCTGTGGGCGACACTTGTGTATGACCCCATTGCCCACTGGGTATGGGGCACAGGAGGCTGGCTTCGCGGCATGGGCGCGCTTGATTTCGCAGGCGGCACCGTCGTGCACGTCAGCTCCGGCATCTCGGCTCTTGCCATCGCATTTGTGATAGGCGCGCGCAAGGGGTTTGGAAAGCAGCCCATGGAGCCGCACAACATACCCATGAGCGTCCTTGGCGCCATTCTCCTGTGGTTTGGCTGGTTCGGGTTTAACGCGGGAAGCGCGGTTGCAAGCGGCGGGCTTGCTGCAAGCGCTTTTGTGGTAACAAACACAGCCGCAGGAGCGGCAGCATTAACGTGGACTCTCCTGAGCTGGTACCACAAAAGACCAAGCGTGCTGGGAACAGCGACAGGCGCAGTAGTAGGTCTTGTTGCAATCACGCCCGCATCCGGGTTCGTTACCCCCCTGGCAGCAATTGCAATAGGAGCTATTGCAGCCGTGTTGAGCTACTACGCGATGCTGTTCCGGATGAAGCGCAACGTGGATGAATCCCTGGACGTCTGGGCATGCCACGGCATTGGAGGGACATGGGGCGCCATCGCAACCGGGATTTTTGCCACGACCCTTGTGAACCCTGCCGGAGCTAACGGTCTGCTCTACGGAAACCCGGCGCAGCTTGTGATACAGATAGCGGCAGTCGGCGTGACATGGATATACGCTTTCGTTGTAACCTTCATACTTGCAAAGGTCATCGATGCGACCATAGGGCTGCGCGTCGGGGATGATGAGGAAGCTGTGGGTCTGGATATTTCCCAGCATGCCGAGAAGGCATATGCGTGAGGTGAGCAAAATGAAGAAAATCGAGGCAATAATAAGACCTGAAAATCTTGATGGGATTCGAATAGCGCTTCAGGAGAAAGGTATCATAGGCATGACCGTTTCAGAAGTACAGGGACGCGGACGCCAGAAAGGTGTCTGTTTGCAGTGGCGAGCGGGCGAATACTGCATCGAATTCCTTGAAAAGCTCAAGCTGGACATGATTGTGGACGACAAGGATGTGGAGCCTGCGATAGCAGCGATAACCCAGGTTGCGAAAACAGGCAGGAATGGCGATGGCAAGATTTTCATATATCCTGTTGAAGATGTCGTGCGTGTCAGCACGGGCGAACGCGGAAAGGAAGCCATATAGGTCTGGCTTCCTTCATTTGTGCTGGAAGAAATAATTAAGACATTTTCAGGAGGTTAAAGGCGCAGAAATAATCCTATATTTAAAGTTTACTCTACTTTTGGGTTAAATTTATATATAATAAATATTCAGTAGGTCTCCGTATGCCTTAAGGATTGAGTAAATATGGGATTAAAAATACCTAAAATGCGTTTCAAGCATATTTTTCTGGCAGTTATTTTACTTGCAGTGTTGACGAATGGAGCCTTTGCGGCAGAAGAGCCAAAAATAGATACAGGCGACACTGCCTGGGTGCTTATCAGCACAGCGCTCGTGATGCTGATGATCCCTGCCGTGGGCTTATTTTATGGCGGAATGGTGCGGAAAAAGAATGCCCTTTCCACAATAATGTTCAGCTTTGCCATACTTGCATTGATAAGCGTGCAGTGGGTGCTGTTTGGTTACAGCCTTGCCTTTGGTCATGACGTTGCGGGTGTAATCGGCAACCTTGACTGGATAGGGCTAAACGGTGTGGGTCAGGCGCCGAATGCTGACTATGCAGCCACCATTCCCTCAATGGCTTTTATGATGTTCCAGGCGATGTTCGCAGTAATCACAGTCGTTCTAATTACAGGCGCGTTCGTTGAGCGTATCAAGTTCAGCGCCTTCCTTGTATTCTCTTTTCTCTGGGCGACCCTTGTTTACGACCCCGTAGCCCACTGGGTATGGGGAGCAGGGGGCTGGCTTCGCAACATGGGTACTCTTGATTTCGCAGGCGGTATCGTGGTGCATGTGAGCGCCGGTGTATCAGCAGTCGCCATTGCGCTTGTGATAGGCGCGCGAAAAGGATTTGGAAAACATACGATGGAGCCGCACAGCATACCTCTGACCGTAATTGGGGCCATGTTGCTCTGGTTCGGCTGGTTCGGATTTAACGGAGGAAGCGCCGTAGCGAGTGGCGGACTTGCCGTAAACGCGTTCGTAGTTACCAACACAGGCGGGGCTGCCGCAGCGCTGACCTGGATGCTATTGAGCTGGTACCACAAAAAACCCAGTGTCCTTGGCACTGCAACAGGCGGTATAGTCGGCTTGGCGGCAGTTACTCCGGCATCAGGTTTTGTCACCCCGCTTGCAGCGATAGTAATAGGCTCGGTAGCAGCCGTGATAAGCTATTATGCCATGCTTTTCAGGATGAAGCGCAACATAGATGAATCGCTGGATGTCTGGGCATGCCACGGTATAGGCGGGGCATGGGGCGCTATCGCCACAGGGATATTCGCGACCACACTGGTAAATCCCGCAGGCGCAAACGGTCTGCTCTATGGGAATAGCGGACTTCTTGTAACGCAGATAATAGCAGTGGCAGTGACCTGGATATACGCTTTCGCAGTGACATTTATACTGGCGAAAGTAATAGATGTAACAATTGGTTTGCGTGTAGGCGAAGAAGAAGAAGCGGTAGGCCTGGACGTATCCCAGCATGCAGAGAAGGCTTATTCGTGAGGTGACTGGATGAAGAAAATCGAAGCAATAATAAGACCCGAAGCTCTTGATGCCGTCCGTGAGGCGCTTGAAGAGAAGGGTATAGTTGGCATGACCGTTACAGAAGTGCAGGGACGCGGGCGCCAGAAGGGCGTCTGCCTGCAATGGCGCGCAGGAGAGTATTGCGTGGAATTCCTGCCAAAGATAAGGATAGATATGATAGTAGATGATGGGTTTGTAGAGCCTGCAATAGAAGCGATAATTTCAGTTGCAAAAACAGGCAAAAGCGGAGACGGGAAGATTTTCATTTATCCTGTTGAAGAGGTCGTGCGTATCAGCACAGGCGAACGTGGAGAGCAAGCCATTTAAGACTGCTCTCTTTTTAATTCACTATATTATCGGAGAACCTGCTATCAGGCTCCCAACTACGTATCCCAGGATGACCCCACCGTTCAGGAACGGCAGGCCGGCCTGGGGTTTACCTTTCATCACCAATCCCATGAGCACGGCAAACCCAACAAACGTACCGAGCATGGCACCAATTGCAGGGATATTCACGGAGCCTATGAGCGGAAGTGAATAATAGGTTGCCTCAGTTATGAAAAAGTTAGCTGAAACAACAAGTATCGTGGGCATCACGGCATCCCCCAGTCCCATAAAGAAGGCTTCGCGTTCTTCTTTGTCGAACTTCTCTGTAAGGAAGGAATAGTTCCAGTGTTTTGGGATAACGAGTAATATCGGAAGCCTCAAATCCATCACGCCTTCTGCAAGCGTTATCATGTGTTTTGTCCTGTAAACCGCAATATAATCATATACTAACAGCAGGACAAGTAAGAGCAAAGTCGGGATAATAGCAAGCGAGATGCCAAATATCGATGCTGCGCCCGCCCCAATGATTACGCCAGTGACATCAATCACATACCATTCTGGGAATTTATAAAGGACAATCGTCAAGCCTGCTGAAAGTATAAGGGTTAAAAAGAAATTCGTTACCGGCGATAAGAAATATGAAAAAATCGCATAAAAAACATAATATAAAGTAGATAACACTGTAAAAAGGATAAACGCCTGTATTATCCATTTTTTATTCAACTTTATGACTAATAATATAAATGCAGTAAAAACAAGGATGAGCGCAACCCAGTAAATAACATTGCTTGTAGCTTCTGGATTGGAAAACGCTTTCATATCGTTTTTCTCAAAAGGCTTACTTAAAGCAACTGCAATTAACTGCACGAGAAGCAATACGAATGCCATGCCAATGAAAGGGATATATTTTGTCAGCTTCAAATTGATCTCCGCTCTTAATATGGGAGATTGGCTTTAAAAGTTTGCCAAAAATCCGGTAACCTTCCATTATCAACAAACTATTTCTTTATTCCTTCAATATATAGTACAGATGATAATCGGAACTTTAGGGCCGCAAGGTTCTTTCTCAGAAAAAGCAGCCAAGCAATGGAATGATAAGGCTGAATTGCGATATTACGATGATATATTCGATACAGTGGATGCGCTCTTGCATAAAGAAGTGGATTACAGCATCGTGCCTATTGAAAATTCCATCGAAGGGTCTATAACGCTAACGCTTGACATTCTTATGGAGCAGCAATTGAAAATCTCAGGCGAGGTAATTGTCCAGATAGAACACTGTCTCCTTTCAAAAGGAAAACGCAGCGAAATTAAAAGAATCATGTCCATTCCCCAGGCTTTATCCCAGTGCAGGAAATACATTAAAAAGAATTTCAATAATATAGAGGTGCACTCGACCTTGAGCACATCGCAGGCAGCAAAGCTTGCACTGGAATCAAAGGAGTTCGCCGCCATTGCATCCAGGGAATCTGCCAGGACGTATGGGTTGAATATACTGGATGAGAACATACAGGACGCCAACGAGAACTTCACCCGCTTTATCGTGATAGGGAGAACCACTCCAAAACCTTCAGGCAATGATAAGACCTCCATCATCGTGTATCTTGAGAAAAACAGGCCTGGTGCGCTTTATGAAATTCTCGGGGAATTTGCAAACAGGGGAATCGACCTGACCAGGATAGAATCGCGCCCAACGAAAAAAGTCCTCGGGGATTATCTTTTTTATATCGACCTGAAAGGACATATTGAGGACAGGATAATAAAAGACGCTCTTGATAAAATAAAGAACAAAGTTGGTATGCTCAAAATACTGGGTTCTTACCCGGTGGCAAAGTAATCAACGAAAAGTTTTATCCCTTATTAAACTCATTATTGAGTAGCACCTCAAAAATGAGTGGTTTATGGATATAATTTCTTTAAAAAAACTTGCGCTTCTTGGCGCGCACAACAGGCCTCTGGAATTATCATCGGTCGAATTTGCATCATATATAGATTCAAGCCAGCAGACTGCATCAAGAAAACTTAAAAGCCTTGAAGACGAGGCGCTTATATCAAGACAGATTTTACCTGACGGGCAGTTAATTTCCATAACAAAAAATGGCATGAATGCCCTGCAAAAAGAATTGTATGATTACCAGGAGATATTCTCAGGGAATGGAAGCAATAAAATCCTCTCCGGAAAGGTAATCACGGGGCTGGGTGAAGGCCAGTATTATATTTCACTTGAGGGTTACAGGAAACAATTCAGGGAAAAACTCGGGTTTGACCCCTATCCAGGGACATTGAATATAAAACTTGATGCTCAGAGCATTGAGCTTCGAAAAAGAATCACCGGGCATATCAGGATTTCAGGATTTACAGACGAGAACAGGACTTTCGGGAAGGGCTCCTGTTTCAATGTCAGGATTTCCGATGTTGAAGGCGCGGTAATCACCCCTGAAAGGACGCATTATCCTGAAGATATAATCGAAATAATCGCCCCTGTGAACCTTCGGAATTACCTGGATATCAGGGATGGGGGCGCTGTCCAGGTGGAGGTCATCAAATGAGCCTAAAAGAAGCAATCGATGCGATACGCAAAGGCAAAATGATACTGCTTTACGACGCGGATGACAGGGAAGGCGAGACTGACCTTGTAATCCCGGCGATTTCTACCACGCCTGCCGACGTTGCCAGAATGCGGCGGGATGGCGGAGGACTGATATGCGTTGCGATACATGACAGTGCTGCTGAAAAACTGGGGCTCCCCTTCATGTCAGATATCTTAAGAAGCGTCTCTTTAAATGGAAATAAGGCTTTGCGCACGCTTGTCGAAAAGAAAGGCGACATCAGTTATGATTCACGTTCCTCGTTCTCCCTGTGGGTGAACCACAGGAACACGTTTACCGGAATAACTGATAACGACAGGGCTCTTACCATCAAAAAGATAGGCGAAACTGTGCACAGGGTTTTAAACGGGGAAAAGATTGATTTTGGTGAAGAATTCAGGTCACCTGGGCATGTCGCACTGCTTCGCGCGGCTTCAGGTCTTTTAAATGAGCGGCGCGGGCAGACAGAATTATCCATAGAACTGGCATTAAAAGCAGGGATAAATCCTTCCATGGTAGTATGCGAGATGCTTGATGAAAATACGGGAAAAGCCCTATCAAAAGAGGATGCCAGAAAATATTCCATCATGAACAACATGCCTTTCATAGAAGGAAAGAACCTTCTGTAAATATAAGGGATTTTTACCCAGGTATTATCTTTTCGCACGCTGCCGTTGAGTAGTGGTGGAGGGAGTGGGGGGTTCAATAAGTTTTTGAACTTTCATGTCCCAGATATTATCTAAAACAGCTGACGTTATGGTTCCTTTTTCCATGGCGATTACAGCAGTATGGTTGGTTATCACAGGGTTTACAACAGCATTTGTCCTGTCGCCATATCCAGAATTCCTGCCCTGGTATTCAAAATGGAATTCCCAGCAATACATGCATTTCAGGGGGACCGTATCAGTTAATTTGAATGATTCCGGTATCCCATCAAATTTATATGTGGCTTCATTTTTTATAAAAGTCGTGGCGATTAAAGCGTTCCCCTCTTTTGTATAATTAAGTGTAAAAAAAGCTATTGTCAGGACAATAGCTAAAATTATTACTATTATTGCTAAAAGCTTTGTTTTTTTCATTGTAGCTTCACAATATACTTTTTCCCCACTCCCTCAGGAAAAGATTATTTTGTCAATTCTTTCAGGCGTTTGATGCTTGCCATCATGGCCTGGGATTCTTTTTTCTTCTGGTTTTCAAGATGCCCGATGATTGAATCGATGTCTGTTTTGAGCTGGTATATCTTATACGGTCTTCCTTTTCCAGGTTTTTTCTCTTCCCTTTCTGCAATCCAGCCGAGTTCTTCAAGTTCTCGCATGGCGATACTGACCTCTGGCTGCCTTAAATCCGAACCCATTTCAAGGTCCCTGGAAGTTACATCTTTAACATTTTTTAAATATGTAAGTACTTTTGCTACGTTTCTCTTTAATCCTAATTCGATAAGCGTGTCCGCAAATTCCTCGTCGGCTTTGTCGAGCACATTGACTGAAAGACTTTTCATAATATTTCACCCTTCTGCTTTAAATGTATTCATTAAATATAAATCTTACGTTTTAATATAAATTTAAAAAGAAAAGTCTTCATAATCAAAACATGTTGGAAAATTGATTCATTACAATTCACTGCGAACGTGGAGACAATAACTATCAAAACGCATATATGATAGTTTTTCCCTATGAGAATGGGATTCTCATGGATTTAGTAATCTATTTCAACGGAAAATTTGTGCCAAAAAACGAGGCAAAAACCTCAATATATGACCACGGTTTCTTATATGGCGATGGTGTTTTTGAAGGTATAAGGGCATATAACGGCCGGATATTCAGGCTCGATGAGCATCTTGACAGGATGTACGATTCTGCAAAAGCGATTGACTTGAAAATCCCTCTCTCAAAGGAGGAGATGAAGAAAGCAATTATAGAGACGCTCAAGAAGAACAAGTTAGACGACGCCTATATCCGTCCCATAGTTTCACGGGGCGACGGAGACCTGGGCCTTGACCCCAGGAAATGTCCCAAACCCAATGTGTTCATTATCACGCAGGAATGGGGCGCAATGTACGGCGACCTGTATGAAAAAGGTCTTACGGCAATTACGGTTGGTGTCCGGAGAAATGCGCCTGAAGCCCTGCCTCCAAACATTAAATCATTAAATTATCTCAATAACATACTTGCCAAGATCGAAGCAAATGCAAAAGGCGGCGATGAAGCAATAATGTTTGATGTTCACGGCAATCTTTCGGAAGGTTCAGGGGATAATATTTTTGTCATAAAGAACGGCAGGATTATCACACCCCCCACGCTTAACAACCTCAGGGGAATAACAAGGGCAGCAGCAATCGAACTTGCAAGAAATGAAGGGATAGAAGTAGCAGAGATTAACATGGGTTTGTTCGATATTTATACGGCAGATGAGGTTTTTGTAACAGGGACGGCAGCAGAAATAGCCCCGATTACCAAAATAGACGGGCGCTTGATAGCTGATGGAAAGCCCGGCAAGATTACAAAAAAGTTAATGGCTGCCTTCAAGGAATTAACAAAAACAGAAGGCACACCCATTAAGTAATTTCACAATTCCCTGACAATGTGAATGTTTGAGAACGGTATATAGTGTTTCTTTCCCGCATGTTCTCCCTCAAGCGGGAAGAACACCAGATACTGGTCATTATGTTTTACTTCGATGACATTTGAACTTGTGACCCACTGGTCAAATGTGGTTTTCCCATCTTCGCAACTATATCTTCTGGATTCAATAACATATTTTCTTTCCGGCATAATTACCTCCTCACATAACAATTCTGTATATGATGGTATTTCAATGTTACTGAGAACCTAAAATTTGCTGAAAAATTTTGATTCAATCATCTTTCACATTCAAAAATTAAATAACGCATCTGTGTTTCGCCTGGATTAAGACGATATATTTTCAAAAAACTGCCCATGTCCCCAAAAGTTATTGAATTATTATACATTATCCATTCGCGAGAAACTTCTCGAATATTGATTTTTGTTAAATTATTAAGGTCTAGAACAGGGTAAATAAGGACATTTCTACAGTTTTTATCGACCACCAATTCTCTTAAACTATCGCGCGCTGGAGTATTATTCTCAATCTTTAATGTGGTAATGAAACTTACTGGAAATCTTTCAATATTAGTCACCTCTGTTTGCATGTAATATCTATTATCGTCTAATTTATTGAGACGTTCTATATTTGAATGGATGGTACCGCTGTCGTTTCCATTATTAGGTGTGTTGGACATTAATGCTCTAACAGGTTGTTTAGAAACCAAGTAAACCGATGTTGATAGCTTGCCTAAACTCCATGCGTCGATATTTGTTTTAGGATTTAAACAAACTTGTATTGTTTTATAAAATCCAGGAAATTCTGAAGAAGGATTTGTTAGATTTATTTTCAAAGGTTCTAATAAGACATTAACCTCTCCCCTATTAACTAACATTAAATCATAGTCTCTACAATTAAAGCGATCTATATTGGTTAGAAATAATGGTGGACTGACATCAATCTTAAATTCCCTATAAGTTGTTGTATAATTCTCATACACAAATCCATAAGTTGTATCTCCAACGGAAATATCCAACTTTGGAGCAAATACGGGTATTGATCCTTGAAGTGTGATAATGGCCGCGATGAATGTTATGACACCTAAACTTATCTTAATCTTTATACTATCTTCTTTTTGCAAATTAAACCATAAGTATAACAATATAAAAATAAAATAAATAAAAATAACAATGAATCCAAACAAAGTCTGGATGAATTTTAAAATTATAAGAAACGAAATTACAAGAACAATAATTTTGTTATAACGGCGTATCCATTCAAATTTCATAATCTCCTTTTTACTAAGAAGTATGCTTATTTAATCTTTTGTGCAGGTTTATTTTTCTTCCCCGTTTGTAATGCTGGCTGAATGAATTATCTAAAGCTGTTAACAGATAGCTAAAATTATATGAGTTCAGATTACCCGAAACTGAGCAACACCAATGACAACAACCGTGATTGCAAGAACAAAAATATCAGGAACGCTTATTTTTTTCCTGCTCACATACACATGCGCGTCAGCATTGTATCCCCGGCACAGCATGCTCTGGTACGTCCGCTCCCCCTGTTCGTATGAGCGGACAAAAAGGGAACTGATTGTATAGCCAATTTGTTCAAGAGTCCATTTTCTTGGCACATTCTTATTCCATATCTCAAAACACCGTGTTTTCTGCGCTGTCCTTATCCTGTCAAGCATATTCCAGAAAACAAAGAGGTAGCGCACCATCATGGTAAAAAGGAGAGCGAGTTCCTTTGGCAGCCCCAGGCGCCGCGCCGACGAGACAAGTTCGCTCATAGGAATGGTGGACGATAGAAGTATAACGGCGCTTATGCATACAAGGAATTTTGCAAAGATGATAATTCCAAAAAGTGCACCTTCACGGCTGACTTCGATTCCAAGCGGGAGGGTGTATAATATTGTAAAATTTTGTATGAATGGCTGTTTCAGGAACGGCTGGAATGCCGCAATACCCAGGCCGAAAGGAAGCGCAATCGCAAACCGCATTGCAAGGTATGAGAATTCAAGCCTGGCGAACATCATGAGAATTATAAGATATACCTCAAGCAAGCCAAGTTTAATCAAATCAAGAGAATCCATGCGGGGAAGAGCTACAGCATATACTATGATTGCAAGAGTCATAAGAATCTTAATCCTCCCGTCAATACGATGAATAGGAGATTTCCTATAGGTTTCGCGCTCAAGCTCAGTCAGGGTGATATGCATTTATTTCACGACCCGCAAAAGCTCATCCCTTGCCTCTTCAAGCGTGAACTTGACACCGACAGGCACACCTTCTTCCTGCAGCATCTCCATGAGCTGGGCTACAATTGGCAGGCGCAGGTGAGTTTTCTTGATGAGTTCTGGTGACGAGAATATTTCAAGAGGCGTACCGTCGCCTATGATTTTGCCCCTGGACATTATGCACACCCTGTCAGCAAGCAATGGCACGATGTCAACTTCATGCGTTGCTGTTATGATGGTTATCCCGAGGTACCTGTTCATTTCATTTATAAGTTTTATGAGGCGCATCGCACCGCCCGGGTCAAGTCCTGCTGTGGGTTCATCCAGCACGAGCACCTCAGGACGCATGGCAAGTATGCCTGCTATGGCGACTTTCTTTTTCTCACCTGTACTCAGGTGGTGCGGCGCCCTTTCCTCAAAGCCGGTAAGCCGCACAGTCTCAAGCGATTCGCGTACCCGTTTTTCGATTTCATCAGGGCTTAGACCCAGGTTCATGGGGCCGAAAGCCACATCCTGTTTGACAGTCGGCGCAAATATCTGGTCATCCGGGTCCTGGAATACGACGCCAACGGTCCGCCTTACATCAAGAATGTTCTTGCTGCTTATCGATTCACCTTTTATCAGGACATTGCCGCTTGTCGGTTTGAGTATGCCGTTAAAGTGCTTGAAAAGTGTGGATTTCCCTGCGCCGTTCGCTCCTATTATGGCAATTCGTTCACCCGGTTTTGCCGTGAAGTTGATACCATCCAGCGCTGTTATTTTTCCACGATAGACATGGGTGAGTTCACGGGTCTCGATTATGTTCATAATGCAACACCTCGCGTTAGGTGGTGTTCAGGTATGGCAAAGCCATACGTGTTGAATTTATAGTTAAAAACTAAGCGTTTCAAACTTGTCTTTGCGACCTTTGCGCCCTCTGCGGTGAATAAAATCAAACACCGCAAAGCACGCGAAGAACGCAAAGTGTTAATATAATATGCATTGAAAATTAAGTTTGTAACTATAGTAAACTTCTCTAAAAGTTTAGCGAAACCTCGCTTTAGGCGGTTTTCATGTATGCTTCGCATACCTGTGGTTTTATAAAAATTTCTAACATTTTTCATTTTATACCCTTTTCAATAGCTTTGCAGCACCAAGCCATAATAAAATAATTGCTGCAAATCCGATAATAATAGCAGCCACTTTTCCCATCTCTCCCATACCCGGTATGGAGTAATCTGAGAAGAGAGGCGTTATTGCGCTGTTTATTTCATGTTTCAGGACCAAGTTTGCGGTTTGCCCGAGACCGTCCGGATTGCCGGACGCAAGGAAGGGCGCTGCAACAGCAAGCCCGAATAAAGCAACGATTCCGGCAGCAGCTACCTTTACAGTGCTGACTTTTTGGGGTGCGTCCTCTTCAACTATGTCCGGGCGTGCTTTTATGATGGCGCCAAATACTATGACTGTAATAAGTCCTTCTCCTATCCCTGCCACGCCCTGGAATGTGCCCATGAGGAGCGCACCCTGTTTTAGCGGGAATGTGCCGGCGAACCATAACTCAAATGCAAGGGCGATTGCAGGTAAAATCATGCTGAGCCATGCACCCGCGAATAATGCAATCGGGCGCTTTATTGATAATTTGCTTAAGCCTATATAGCTGTAATATCCAAGGAAACCGCCGATAATCCCCATGTTCAGTATATTCGCACCCATTGCCGTTACGCCGCCATCCCCGAAAAGGGATTGGACTGCGAGCACAAGCGTTATCAAAAGGACAGCTGCCCACGGGCTTGCGAATATAATTGCAGTAAGCGCCGCTCCGACCACATGCCAGCTTACGCCTGTGAGCATCGGCACAGGTATGAGCAGGTTGGCTGCGATATTTATAGTCTGGAGCACGAACATGCCCGCAGCGAGCACGCCGAATAGCGGTATCATGTTTTCGTTTAAGTCTTTGCGCGCCCATTTTATCGACCTTGCGATAAATAATATTGCGATTATCCAGTAGATTGCAGCCTGTTCCAATGGGATGTATCCGTCCGGGATATGCAAATTTTATACCTCCTTAATTGAAAATTAATATTATTATTTCAAATATTACAAATATTGTATTACGAATTTACAATTTTGTAATATCCAGATAATGCACAATAAATCATTATAGTATATTAGATTTTGCACAATAGTAGACAGCAGGCGGTCATCCTGAAAATCATTTGTAATATTGACTGGAAAATAAGGTTGCAATTGGGAAAAATAGGAGGTGGGGGTATTATCCCCCGATAAATTTTCTTCTTACCAGTCCATGGCATCGCCACATGGTATTCGCATAGCGAGGAGCTTTTGTTCCCGAGGTGCAAGTTTCGGATACATAACATCCAGAATTGCCAGAGCATGGTAGCCTTCTCCGTGCTGGTCTTTAATCTGATCCACTGCCCAGTTGAAGGCGTCCAGGACTTTTTTACCCTGTTTGTATATTTTATACACAGCCTCGTTCACAACCAATTCAACCTCATTTTTTATGCTTTCAGTACTTCCATTTGCCATCTTTTTATCACCTCTTTTGACATACTAATATGAAATTCATTCATATTTAGTAATACAATTTATCATAAAAGTATTACTAATTTATATAGCTTTTCCTTCAGGGTTTATAAAAAATGCAAAAGATTATACTGTACAACTTCAATTCTTGATAAGGAGACTTTATATGGAGCAAGACCTGTCAAGAATCGGCGTTTCTCTTCCTGAGAACCTGCTTGGAAAATTCGATGAAATCATAACAAAAAGAGGCTATTCATCGCGCTCTGAGGGCATACGCGATGCAATAAGAAGCTATATTCGTTACTACGATTGGATGAGCGAGGTCGAAGGCGAGAGAATTGGTATTTTATCTATGACTTATGATCATTCCCAGCGCGGGCTTGTTAGTTCGCTTCTGGACATACAGCATGAGTTCTCTGCTATTACAACGTCGGCTGTACACGTTCACATAAGCCATGATGAATGTATGGAAGTTGTCATACTGCGCGGAGAGGGAAAAGATGTAAAAGCTATTGCTGAACGGATCATGGCGCTAAAAGGCGTAAAGAATGTTAAGCTAACTACCATACGTCCAGGGCAAGAAGTTTAATTCATCCCACGCGCTTTTTTTTTTAATTTTTAAGTTTCAAAGATTCTATTGAATATATATTTTTTAAATAATTCCTAAACCGCAAGTTATTTAAACCTTAATGATTATTCATGGTTTTGCTACAAAAGTTAATCTTCGTAGCACTAAAGATACATAGTATTATAAAATTGTTATACTATATATTAAGTTAAATAGAATATTTGCGAAATATTAATAAGGAGGTAAAAACTTTGCATATTCCAGACGGATACTTGGGACCGATAACATGGGGTGCTTTGTGGCTGGTGATGATTCCGATATGGATTATCGCTTCACGCAAACTCAAAAAAGACCTGAAAACAAAAAACGTTCCTCTGCTGGCGATGGGAGCAGCATTTTCATTTGTGATAATGATGTTTAATGTTCCTGTACTCGGAGGCTCGACCGGTCATGCAGTGGGAGGCACATTAATAGCCATCGTTTTAGGACCATGGGCGGCTCTGGTAGCGGTCTCTGTCGCGCTAATCATCCAGGCGCTTTTCTTTGGGGACGGCGGAATAACCGCAATCGCAGCCAACAGTTTTAATATCGGTTTTGTTCTGCCTTTTATAGGGTACTATATATACAGACTGATAAGCGCCAATGCGGACATAACTTCAACACGACACTGGATAGGTGCAGGCATTGCAAGTTATATAGCTATAAACGTTGCAGCCATACTAACAGGGATAGAATTCGGTATTCAGCCGATTCTTTATCCAGCAGTTGATGGAAAGTTCCAGTACTTCATGTATCCATTAAGCGTTTCCGTACCTGCAATGGCATTTGAACATCTGCTGGTATTCGGCTTTGTTGAAGCTATTGTAACTTTAATGGTTGTCAGATACCTGCAGCAAACAGATGCATCATTATTAAGACTAACAGAAAGAACAATTTCACAGGATAAAATACCCGCCGGGGTGAGTGTATGAATAAAAATACTCAAAAGAAATTATGGATCGGGCTTGCAATACTGATTGTCCTGACACCTCTCGGACTGCTTGCAGAAGGAACAGCTTTCGGTGAATGGGGCTCTGAAGATTTACTGAAGGAGGTGGGTTATGTCCCAACGGGTGTTGAACATGGTGAGAATCTGTGGCATTCTCTGTTCCCGGGTTATACTGTCGCAGGTTTTGAGGGCAGCTTCCTGCACTCAAGCATCGGCTACATACTATCCGCGGTAATAGGAATTGCCCTGATCTACATCGTGACAATCGTCCTTGGAAAAATCATAGCAAAAAGGGAAGAAGAGACGAGAAATGAAAATTCCTGATTGGCTTGCAGAAAGTTCTCCCTGCCCGTGCTGTAGTATCGGCGTGGGCGGGAAGAAAAATTTTATCGAAAAAACTCTGGTCGAGATAGCAGGCATGATGGAGCGTTCCATATTCTCTGAAAAATATGCCTCTTCTAAAGGCTTTCTTCAAAGCATTGATCCAAGGGTCAAATTAATAACCATATTGCTTTTAATAGTAACAACCAGTTTCATCAGTAAAACAGAGATTATCCTGGGAATATATGCATTGACACTGTTTTTTGCGTATCTCTCGAAAGTAGAACTATTTTTCTTTATCAAGAGAGTCTGGCTTTTTATACCCATCTTTTCCGGGATAGTAGCTTTTCCAGCCATGTTTAATATCATGACACCAGGGGAGCCGCTTGTTACACTCATGCGCTTTAACAGCACCATCCACATCTGGGTATTTCAATTCACAGAGATATCTATTACAAAAGAGGGTGCGCTTGGAGCACTGTTGTTCATTTCCAGGGTAGCAACTTCCGTCTCGCTAATAGTCTTATTGACCCTCACAACCCGGTGGGCTGATGTTATGAAGTCATTAAGGACGTTGGGTGTGCCTCAGATATTTGTCCTCGTACTTAGCATGACATATCAATACATCTTCCTCCTTGTCAGGATAGTCCAGGAAATGCACCTTGCCAAAAAGAGCAGGACAATTAAAAATAACATGACACGGCAGGGAATAAAGAAGGAGCAGAACTGGGTAGCCTCGCGGATAGGGACTGTTCTTATGAAATCATATAAAATGAGTGACGAGATAAACTCTGCCATGGTGTCGCGGGGTTTCCATGGCGAAATCAAATCCCATGGAACTTTCAGAATAAAAAATATCGACCGCATCTGGACTGGTTTCTCTATATCTTTGATCTCCGCTGTTATCTGGCTGAACTATCTGGTATGAGGAAACATGACCCTATTTGAACTTAAAAACGTAAATTACCTGTACTTAAACAGGATACCTGCGCTCAATGACATTAATCTCTCGATAGAAGAGGGTGAACAGGTAGCAATACTCGGCGCAAATGGTAGCGGTAAATCCACACTTCTAAAGCTGCTTGACGGTCTGATTTTTCCATCATCCGGGGTTGTAAAAGCCTTCGGCAAAACACTTACTGAGAATATTCTGGATGGCGAAGGAGGAGATTTTCCACAGTTTTTCAGGCGAAAAGTGGGATTGATATTCCAGAACTCTGAAGCGCAGCTTTTCTGCCCGACAGTTATGGATGAGATTAAATTCGGTCCGTTGCAACTGGATATCCCAGAAGAGGATATTCATCAAAGGGTCAATGATGTAATTGAGATGCTGAATATCGAAAATCTCAAAGACCGCGCCCCTTACACGCTAAGCGGCGGCGAGAAAAAGAAAGTAGCTATAGCTTCGGTACTATCTATAAATCCTGATGTACTGCTGCTGGATGAGCCTACCAATGGTCTTGACCCGCGAACCCAGAGATGGCTTGTGGAACTGTTACTTGAGCTTAGAAAAAGTGGGAAAACCATTATAATAGCAACACATGATCTGGGTATCGTGGAAGAGGTTTCCGAGCGTGCTGTCGTTTTCAGTGAAGACCACAGGATAGTAGCAAACGGTGAAGCACAGGCAATATTGAATGATACGGAGCTACTGATGAAAGTGAATCTTATTCATGAACATTCTCACAGGCACAATGTAATCTTGCATAAACATAAGCATGCACATACTTTGGAACATAATCATGACCATGTTTTATAATAAAAAAACCTGTTTATCTCCCAAGCTCAGC
Organism: Candidatus Methanoperedens sp.; assembly: GCA_023249105.1. GTDB lineage: Archaea > Halobacteriota > Methanosarcinia > Methanosarcinales > Methanoperedenaceae > Methanoperedens. The sequence continues at coordinate 24,277 of JAHFDG010000038.1, forward strand.
ATGCGCCTTTGCCAGATGCCGCGCAGCAAGAGCCGCGATGAGTGAAATCTCACCTGCAAGTACAGCAGCGGCTGCAATCTCGGCAAATTTTTTTGCATTCGCACCCGGCGGTTTACCCGCTCCCGCTACGCCCAGCATACTAAGGCACTCCTGCTGCGTACCGATGCGCGTCCCACCGCCCACAGTCCCGACAGGCAGCGAAGGCAGTGTAACCGAGCAGTATAGACCAACTTCAGTGATTTCCATTGTGGTCATGGCATTACTTGCCTCTACGACATGCGCAGCATCCTGCCCGCATGCGATGAAAAGCGCTGCCGCGATGTTCGCCGCATGCGCATTAAACCCGAGCGACCCGGCGCGGGCAGAGCCAATGAGGTTTTTCCTGTAATTTACCTCTGCCATTCTTTCAGGAGTTGTTTTAAGTTTCCCGGTTATTATCTCTTTTCCGAGAATAACATCAGCAGAGACTGTTTTTCCCCTGCCCTCAATAGCGTTTATTGCAGCAGGTTTCTTGTCTGTGCACATGTTGCCCGATAATGCTATAAGTTCTACTTCGTTTGCCTCAAGAACAAGGTCAACGGCAGCATCGGTAGCAATCGTCACCATGTTCATTCCCATGGCATCTTTTGTATCATAGGAAAATCGCAGGAAAACATTCCTGCCAGCGACAAATGTTTTTACCGAAAGAAGCTTGCCAAACTTAGTTGTCTCTTCTGCTTTCTCTTTTAAGCGTTTGAAATTCGCATTTACCCAGTCCGCGAGTTTTTTTGCACCGATTATGTCCTGTGCCCTGAAAACAGGCGCCCTTGTCATCTCATCCTGGAAAATCCTCACGTTCGCGCCGCTGCATGCCGTGATGGCTGAACTTCCCCGGTCTGCGCTTGCCACGAGCGCTCCTTCCGTGGTAGCAAGAGGGATATAATAATCACCTTTTGCATATTCGCCGTTAACGCGAAGGGGACCTGCCACGCCAAGCGGAACCTGTATTGCGCCAATCATGTTCTCGATATTGCGCTTAGTTACGCTTTCAATGTCAAATGAAAAGTTGCGGATATGCTTGAGTTGTGTTCCGGTTAATTCAGAAACCGCAGCACGCCGAAGTTCGATTGCCGTGTTGTCGTCAAGTGATTTTCCAATCTCGTGAAAACTTGTCTCGCCGTTTTTAAGTCTAAGAAGGAGTTCCCTGTCCATATGGAGCGGTAAATGAACCTTGTGATTAAAAAGGCTTGCTCAAAGTGTTATTACAAGCTGCCCTTCTTCACAGTACTCAAGCATCAGGTCAGCCACCTCAAAGGAATGTATCATTTCCACACCTTCTATCAGTTCCCCTGTGTCAATACCTATCATGGAAGACGCCAGTTCACAGCATTTGAATTTAACTCCCATATCAATACACTCACGGACGCGTTCATCATACGGCGGCGTGCCGCGCTTTCCTTTTTTCGCAAGAATGACACCCATCGGGCCCCAGAGAACCACGACCACGTCAAGACCTTTCTTGCGGTAGTATTTTGCAAAGCGCAATATTTCCATCGGGCTTGTGCTCTCGTATACCATGTTCTTAAGGAACAGGAGTACTTTTGTGACTTTTTGCGGTGTCATCAATGTTATATTTTGAATCTTACCTGATTAACTTATCTGATATGTTTTATGATTTTTATTATATTTAAAAAAACTTTTACTCAATTCTTTATTTAGTGACGCTAAATACTGTTTTTAAGCCAATCAAATCAACCAGTGATATACTGAACCTCACCAGAACTGAAAAAGCCAATCCCATAGCCGATGGAATTCCAAGCAACGAAAAAACAACAATCACTCCACCCTCCATTAATCCAAGCCCGGCAGGCGACAGTGGTACGAACATCAGGATAGTAATTAGCGGGTGCAGTAAAAAGAAAGTAAAAAGTGAAAGTTCGATACCTATAGCTTTACCGAGATAAAACCACTGAAATGCTGCAAGAACCCATCCTATCAGATACAATGCTAAAATGGTTATAATACTGCCTTTTACCTTGATATTGTGTTCCTTAAAAGATGAGAGATTTTCTGTGAATTTATTTAAAAACGGCAGTTTACGAATGAATTTCGAAGTCAGGTTTTCATCATACCATGAGATAACCAACATTGAAATTCCTGCAATCAAAATAAGAACAGCACCGATACTCATTGAAATTAGCAGGTTCTCGCTGATGGATGAGATGGTAGATATGTAGAATACAGCAGCGACAGCTCCGCCCACCTTAAGGATAAATTCCAGTCCCTGCGGCGCAAAGATGCATGCCATCCCGTCAGTTATCCGCACCCCTGCATTTTTTTTCAAAATCGATGGAGTTAAAAAATATCCGGCACGTCCGGGAGTGATATCCCCAACAATCATTCCACCCATATGCGAAAGAAAAACCGCTGGATATTTTATATCGTATCCGATTTTTTTAAGCAGGTAGAGCAGGCGTGTGGAAAGGACGATGTTCAAGCCGAGATAGGCCAGGCATGCAAGGATGAAAAATAAAAGATTTGTTTCTTTGAGAACCGAGACCACTTCATCAATGTTTAGTTTTTTCAAAATAAAAGCAATAATAGCTATGCCGATGATTACTTGAAGAATTATCCTGAGGTTTTTCATTCTGAGGTCGTAATATTATCCTTCAAGGTTAAATGTTTCGCATGGAAATTCACGGTTCTGGAACGGGGAATGCGGATCATATCACCATAGATGGCGCCGTATCTGCGTTTCAATTCTGAATATTTGTATTTCAAGAACTCACTTAATTCGGGATGAGCAGTTGATTTGATATATTCATCAGTGTAAATATTAATAAGCTCATCATATTTTTTTCTCGAACTTCCGTGTGCATAATTCTTGCCCTGGAATCGCCTTATATCGCCGTTAAATAAAGGAGAGATATGATGTAATTCATGCAATACCGTGGAAAGTTTTGTCTTAAGGTTGCCGTGATTCATGAATCGCGGCAGATGGAAATATACGATGTACAGGATGTTGTTCCCGTTTATATTGACCTCGGGAGCAATATATTCTATCCCACGGAAAATCCTTGTTTTAGAACCGTCTTCAAACCTCATGGGTCTTAACTTTGCAACAACGCCGTTACTTCTTCCATTGGATGGGGATATTGCAACAAGGACATTATCAGGTCTTATGTGGCAGAAAAAAGGATGGGTTTTAACTACGTCTTTCACCAGCAGGGCCATATTACCTGTGAAATCAAAGCCCGTTACGCTATTTTTTTCGGAATTTCCCGGCTGCATCCTTTAAAGCCTCAATTCCGGGGAGTTTTTCACCTGCTAAGAAATCAATGCAAGCGCCTCCGCCAGTACTCACATGAGAAAATTTACTGGAAATACCCATTTGTTCGGCGGCAGCAGCGATGTGACCGCCCCCTATTACCGAGAATCCTGATTTTGCTCCTGCTTTTATGAGTTCATAGGTTCCAAGGGCGAAAGCATCCTTCTCAAAAACCCCGGCAGGGCCGTTCATTACAACCGTCTTTGCGCTGCTTATTTCCTCTGAGAATTTGACCATCGTCTCAATGCCTATGTCATGGATGGGCAATTCCGTGTTCAGGTTGCGCACTTTTTCTTCCACGCGCTCATCATTTTTATTAAGCGCGACATCCACCGGCATCCCGATATTTTTCTTAAAACGTGAAAGGAGTCCACGGGCTATCTCTATCTGCGGCAAATAACCCTGTTTTTCAATAAAATTCATATTCGAGCTTCCTATTTTCACACCTGTTGCCGCAAGAAATACATTCGCCACCACGCCGGTTACAAGCACCCTGTCAGCGCAGCCCCTCTCAAGTACGTTTTTCGTGACTTTGATGGAGTCATCGACTTTCGTGCCGCCAAGCACGTATATGCACGGGCGGTCGTTGCAGGATAATCCCCTGTTAAGGGAGTCGATTTCCTTTTCCATTACTCTTCCTGCTATGCTCGGTAACACTTCAGTAAATCCTGTGACTGAAAGATGAGACCTGTGGGAAACCGAAAAGGCGTCGTTTATGAAAATGTCGCAAATGGGTGAAAGCCGCTTTACCATGTGGGTCCTTGTATGCTCCTTCGGTGTGCGTTCAAGCGGTTCTTCAGAATAAAAACGGGTGTTTTCAAGCATTATGATGTCGCCATTGCCCATTCTTTTTATAGAATTGACTGCGTGGGAACCGAATATGTCATCGATATAATCCACATTCCTGTGCATCATTTTCGATAATATTTTCGAATGGGGCTCCATGGTTGTAAAATCGCTCTTACCCGGGCGGCTCTGGTGTGATAAGATTACGACTTTTGAATCTTCAAGCTCCCTGAGAGTTGTAAGGTGGCTCCTGAACCTGCTGTCGTCAAGAATCGTGCCGTTTGGGTCCATCGGTGAGTTCAGGTCGAGCCTGCATAACACGGTCTTCCCTTTTGTGTTAATGTCATCCAGTGTAAGGTAATCACGCATCATATGGAGGTGGTTTAATTCTCAGAGGATGGCTATATAAATAACGGAAGGATTTTTCTTGACACCAGCGATGGTGTTAACTTAATATTAATATTTTAAAATCTATGGATTTTTCACTGAGATGGATTAGATAAATCACCGCAAAGAGCGCGAAGAACGCAAAGCGAAGAATAACATCTTTGCGAACTTTGCGTACTCTGCGGTGAAGCGAAAGGCTCACATAACATACGGATGAAAATTTACATCAAGTTAACTGCACCCGCACCGGCATCGATAAGGTTATTTATGAATACTGCTAACATTAATATTGGTGTGGCTATGAAAATTAATAAATTAATCCCTGTTGTCATCGTAATAATTTCGCTCTTTTTCCTGGGATGTGTTAATCCTCAGGTTGGAACTCCTACACCGACTGCAACCCCGACAGCAACGGTGCAGCCCACAGTCTTTCCAACCATATCACCAACTCCTGTCCTGACAGTTTCTCCAACTCCTTCTCTTGAGCCCATAATGTACAGAGTATGGGTTGACAGCGATTACGGGTTTTCCATGGTAAGGGCGATTAGAGGGAATTCTTCTTATGGCCTGCCGGCAGGCTTTAACACACTGAATTTTACCATTCACACAGGCGACAGCGTCAGATGGATAAATGACGACAGCTATGATTTTCCTCTTACTGTGGTAAGCAATGAAGGACTCTGGAGCGGGAGGACAGGACTTATGCGCTATCAGACCGAGCACTTTGATTATACGTTTAACAAGACCGGGACATATACATTCTCAATTGAAGAATACCCGCGCATCCAGAACCAGACAATAACAGTAAAACCGTAACTATCTGAGTAAACCCGCCGTCAGGCGGCGCCTCACGGGGTCTGGGGCTTGCCCCAGCGCTTGTTGATGTTGTGTGATGATTAAAGAAGGTGTAGCTAAATATTTATTTCCACGCCATACACTTTTTCAGGATTTTCTTTGTGTATTTTCCAGAACACATCCTCGCCCCATTCCGGTATCAGTTGTTTTGTCCTTTTCGGGACGGTCTTTGGCCCGAGTACCGAACCCGGTCTTTTAAGGTCGTCGATGTAATCGGTTTCCATCATGAAACGTGTGCCTTCGGACAGGGCTTTTTCGATTGCATCCTCAGCCGCAAGGACGCTTGGGAAAATCCCATGTTTCTCGCATATTTTCACCATGGGCGGTGAAAAATGCTTGACAACCTTCTGCGGCGCAAGCCCTGCTTCCCTGGCAATTCCCGCAATCTCAGCCAGCCCTTCTTCTGTGGCGCTTTCGGTATGAAGCTGCACGGCGCAGCCTGCATCCTTTGCCAGCGTGAAGCTGTGGCGCATGATATCATTTGAGGCGTCCCATATTTTCGGCTCAATTTCATAATGAGGGCGCCCTGATTTTAATCCGACCGCAAGACCTTTTTCGACATATTCGCTCGCAATTTCAAGCCCGCCTTTCATTATCTCCACGGCGCGCGACATCCCGAAATGCTCAGAAAGCCTGTTTATCTCAGCTGGATGCACGCCCAGCACCACGAATACCTTGACCTTTTCAGCTTCCTGGGCGAGCCGTGCGATTTTGAGGACTTTATCAAAAACCTGCCTGTAATCCTCAGGCGCATTTATCTCGATGCCAAGAGACCACGGCGGGAGCGACACAAGCACGATATGCGTCCCCCCGGCGCGCGTGAATTCGCGGACTGCGTCGAGGCACCTGCCTGCGGGGTTGAGGTGCATGTGGTTGTCGAGGATGGGGAGGGTGGGGGCGGTCATGGTGTTAGGAGCGCTCAAAAGTAATTCCTATCGGCTGGGTTCTATGCTCTGTGCTCATATCAAACTCACTTTCACCTGTACCTAGTTTAGGTTTAAATCGTTTGATCTGATGTATGAAAAAAACAAAGATTAGCATGGTAATTAAAATAGTTGAGTAAGTCGCAAAAACAGCTTCGGTAAGCCTTTCAATCCAGAACAAATAGTAAGAAAATGCAATAAAAACCAATAACAGCAGTTTTATTGCAAGGCATTTCTGGAATTTACAGTTTTCTATCTCGGCCTCTACTTTGCCAAGCTTCCGAAGGTTGCGAATTGCCTTCACATTCATGGGGTCAAGAGCAACTGCTTTTTTAAATTTTTCCTCAGCCTTCTTATATTGTTTTAATTGTGCATAAACACAACCGAGATTGTTATGAATTTCCGAGGTTGCAGAATCTTTCATTGATGCTGAATTTTTCAATGCCTTTTGATATTCTTTTATTGCGTCTTCAAAATAGTCCTCATTTGTAAGAATATCTCCCAGAGTTCCGAGCGCGTAGGGGTTTTCTGGCTCGATTTGAAGCGCAATCCTTATCTCTTTCTCTGCCTCGTAAAACCTCTCGATTTCTCTCAAAAGTCCTGAATAATTAGAGTGTGCGATTGCGAGTTTAGGGTCTAATTCTATTGCCTTTTTATAGTATTCCTCGGCCTCAGTTTTCCTGCCCAATTCTTCGAGCAGTTTTGCATTATTAGAATATGCTCCAGCAAGTTTAGGGTTTAACTTTATCGCCTTTTTATAGTACTCTTCTGCCTCAATTTTCCTGTCCAGTTCTGAGAGCAGTACTGCATAATTAGAGTGGGCTTCAGCTAGATCAGGGTTTAATTTTATTGCTTTTTTATAATGTTCTTCTGCTTCTGTTTTCCTATTTAGTTCTTCAAGCAGGAGAGCATAATTGTTGTGAGACCATGATTTTTCCGGGTCTAATTCTATTGCCTTTTTATAGCATTTCTCGGCTTCGATTTTCTTATTCAATTCTTTAAGCAGATTCGCATAATTGTTGTATATCGCTACATTTTTCGGGTCTAATTCTATTGCCTTTTCATAGTATTTTTCAGCCTCATTTTTCTTGTTTAGTTCTTTTTTAAGCAGATTCGCATAATTGTTGTGTGCCTCTACAAGTTTTGGGTTTATTTCTATCGCTTTTTTAAAGAGTTCCTCAGCCTCTTTTATTTTTTCAATATATTTCGCTGCAAGACCTGCATTATTATATGCACCTGCTTTTTCATTTCCCTCAAGACTCTGTGCCGCCGTAAGCTCAAGAACATAAACAAACTCATATTCTTTTCTCACTTTCATCTGTGTAGATAACTCTAAGAGGTTGGGCGCCCCCACCCCCATCTCCCCCGCCACCCGCGCCGCCTCCTCCACGCAAGCCTCAAGCTCGCCGCGCTCGATACAGGGCGCGAGTTTTTCAAGGAATTCCTTAGTTTTCTCGTTATCTGACATTATGCTCTCAAATCACAAATCGCCAACTTCTTTAATGCCAATTATAGAACTCGATCTTTCAAGCATTTCAGCATCCAGGCTCACCAATGGAATATTGAACTCTTTAGCAGTCTGGATAACTATAGCATCCATTCCCCTGACCCCGATATCCCTCGCAATATCAGCAGCTTCGTGAGCCCTGTAAGAAACAACCTCAAGAAACACTATCGAATTTATATCGCATAAATCTTTTTTAACCCTTTCGGCAAGACGGGAAGAGCCGGTTCGTCTTTTTATTGCAGCTACAATTTCGACTAAAACGATAAACGGTTCTACAGCGAGATATTCACCGTTCTTGACTTTTTCAAATAATCTCTTGCACTCTTCATGCTTTGCTTCCTGTTTGAGAAGTGCAGCAATTATAACTGAGCTATCTATGGTTATGCGCTCTACCATTCCTTTTCTCTCTGGCTTCGGATTTCCTCTAAAGCGGTTGGTCCCTTCCATTCCCTGGAAATTTGTATGGATGCCTCCATCAGGTCATTCCATGCTCTTTCCGCTTTTAGTTTATCTACGGTCATAAGGTCAAGAGTTATTTTCCTTATTTGAGTTAGCTCTTCACTTATGTGTTCCAGATGCTCTTCTATTTCCTGTAAATTTTGCATTATTCCTCTAACATTTCTTGGTATTGTTCTTTCTTATACCTATCGCATGAGAATTAAACATTTTTGATGTAGCCAACTCCAGCCAGATCCCCCGCCCCTATTCCCATCTCCCCCGCCAGCTCCGCCTCCTCCACGCACGCCTCAAGCTCGCCGCGCTCGATGCAGGGCGCGAGTTTTTGGAGGAATTCTTCGGTTTTGTTATTTTCTGGCATGATTTTCAATATTTATTTATCCTGTAGCGGAACCTTTATCTTCAGAATTGAATAGTATTTTCCCTTTCAAAATTTCCTTCACAAAAGGATTCCCTTTTCGTCTCATTTCTTCAAATTCTTTTTCCGTATAGCAAAGGGGTTCTATCGGGAGTTCCGTCATCTCAAAAATTCCATCCGCGCGGTCTAAAAAACGTTCCTTGAAATCCCCAATGATAGCGAGGTCTATATCGCTGCCTTCATTAAAGTCATCACGCGCCACTGAACCGAACAGATATACCTTTTTAATATCGATATGAGAAACGAGTTTCTCAACAAACCGTTCTATTTTGCCAGGAAGTTTCTCACTTCTGCTAATATCGATTCTGCATATTTTATGCATTTGTCTGCATCCTCTCTTGTATAATATTCAAAAGGCGAGCCTGATGGAAACGCGTCCGGGTAGCGCGGGGGAATGTAATGCTTATCAAGTTCCATCGAAGCCCTGCCGAGGTCTTTGAACTCCGGGATTATTTTTTTCACTTCCCTGAATAATTCCCGCGTTGAGTGGGTTACAACCGTGCGATGCCCCTTCAAAAAAAGCAGGCTTTTAAGCGCCTTCTCAGAGGCTTGCTGGGCATGGAAACATGCGCTCTCATAGAACTCTTTATCCATCAAAACCATAGCTGCGCCCAGGTCGCGTTCACCCTGATTTAACCACCGCATAGCTTCTTCTTTGTTGCTCATATCCTATTACTCCTCATATCACATGATATAAGTTTTTGAGTATAAAAGTTGGCAAGGGCGAAAAGAAAGCTTGGCACGATTATGGGAGATGATGTGCACACGGGGATTAACAGTATGATTAATGTTGGCGCTGTGGTAGAAAGCGGGGCGATGATAGCGCCCGGGGAATTCGTGAAATAGAAAAAACAGAGAAAATTTTTAGGACACTTTCTCAGCAAAAGCCAGAGTGCCTGTAATCTTCTTGATTTTTATTTTTACGGTATCTCCCTTAACAGTATTGGGCACATAAATTGTATATTTATCCTTTTTAGCGATACCGTCGCCTTTACTTCCCACCGCATCGATCTTGACGTCGTAAGTTTCACCTTCAGTCAGTGCTTCTTCTTTTGCAATGGTCGTTGCCCGCCGTTTTGTTACAGGTCTGTGCGCTCCACAGGCATCGCACCGGAGGGTCAGGATTCTCTCGCTTTTCATCAAATGCGTATCCGGGCGTCCGCATTCCGAGCATGTCACATATTCCTTGACATATGCATTAATAAGTTCGGTAACGATTCCCGAAGTGAGTTTCCTCTGGAATATTGCCCTTGAACCATCGATTTTACCTGCTGTGCCAAGCTCCCGCAAAAGGAATTTGAATAAATGCTCCTGTTCACGGTTCAGTTTGTCAGCAATGCCGGCAAAATTTTCAAGGACTGTAGTCTTTCCTTCGGTGAGAAGCTTGGGCTCAGGAACTACAAATCGCTCCCCTGAACCTTTAATTTCAGGCAGTAGTTTCAATGCCCTGTCAAGGTTTGCAAGATAATCATTCAAAAAGTGATACCTCGCTTTATATACCTGTCGTTTGATTATTCATAGTCAAGTTACAATTAATTCCAGGCCTTTTTCTACGACCAGGCTGATGGGAGTTGGCAGTTTATATCCTGCTGAAGTGAGTGATTTTTTTGCCTGTTTGAAACCTGCCGGGTTAATATACACCGTCATGAGTTTCTGACCTGCCCTTACCCTTGCTGCCGTACCAATAGGCTTCCCGAATGCGAGGCGCATTCCCTGTGAAACACGGTCGGCGCCTGCTCCTGTTGCCTGTTTATTTTCCCTCAGGACTTCGTGCGGGTGTACCCTGATTTTTAAATGATAATTGGGCTGCCCGAGAACTTCAAGTAAGGTCCTGTTCGCTGCTATGCGAGCAGATTCAAGAGCGCTGTGCCGTATATTGCATGCTTCTTTTGCTACGAGAGACATTTGTACCGGGAAATCATCTTTCAGGTTTCCCATGTCATAGGTAACTATTTTGCTTCCCGGAACACCGCCCATGTATTCGCGCCTTGTAAATGAGCGCTGGGTGATCTTCGTGTACATTCTTCCTGGTTTTCTTGCCATTTGAGTAATCCTCCAAAACCCCGTATTTAAATACGGGGTATAATATGGAATGTGCGTATTAAAAATATATCACACGATTTGGTTTCCAGATGACTTTTGGGTTTATAAACTTTATTGAAACCGATCTTCCAAAACATTCAATAGCATTTAAAGAATATTATCACTAATGGCGCAAGAGTTAACCTTCTTCATTTATGCCTTTACATCCATCTTCGCAATCGTAAACCCGGTCAGCGGTGTAATGGCTTTTATTTCCATGACATCGCACATGAGCCAGGCTGACAAAATCTATATAGCAAAGCGCTCTGTAATAATCGCCAGCATTATCGCAATTACCTTCTCCATATTAGGGGAACTTCTTTTAAAACTTTTTAATATAACAGCAGATTCCTTGAGGGTGGCAGGAGGAGTTTTACTTTTCCTTGTAGCAATAGACATGCTCTTTGCAAGAACCACGCGTGAAAGCATCACTTCCGAGGAATTAAATGAAGCGGCGCAAAAGGAAAACATATCGGTATTCCCGATAGCAATGCCCCTCCTGACAGGGCCAGGAGCGATTACGACAATAATAGTGTTGATCAGAACCGCCGATAACCTCAACTTAAAACTGACAGTAATAGGAGCAATACTGCTTACTTTTATTATTACATTTTTAATCTTCAGGTTTTCTGATTACTTTAATAAAGTGGTAGGGATGACAGGCATGCTTGTAATGACACGCTTGATGGGTCTTTTCCTGGGAGCCATAGCTGTTGATTTTATCTCTACTGGAATTAAAGGAATATTCAATCTGGTATGAAAAACTTTATGAAAGTTTTATCAAAAACCGTCGCGCCTGTTTATAAACCTTTAAGAAAGGTTAATCAAACGACAGGTATGCGAAGCATACCTGAACACCGCATAAAGCGAGGTGTCGCTTTATGAAAATCCTCGTAGTGACAGGGAAACTTGCAGAGAATGCTGTAAAAAAGTCTGTAACAGATGAAGCCGATGTCCTGGTACTGGATATAGAAGTCGCAGCTTTTGTAACGCCAGCACTTTTGCGCCGCTCTTTACCGGATAAAAAATACGACTTGATTCTTATTCCCGGGCTTGCTTCAGGCGATTTTTCAGGACTTGAAAAAGAACTCAACACGCCAATCAGACTCGGACCGAAACACGCGGTTGACCTTGATTTTGTTCTTTCATTTGCAGATACAATCGCTTTTTCCAAAAAAGTTCCTGCATGCGAGCTGTTATTGGAAAAAAGGCGAAGCAGCGCATTTGAAAAAATAATCGAAATTGAAGAAAGGTCAATTTCGCCATTAACATTAAAAGGACTAAAACTTGGCGGGAATTCCCGTATGAAGGTGATGGCAGAGATAGTGGATGCGGGGCATTTGACCCGAAGCGAACTCACCAATAAAATATACTATTATATCGAACAGGGAGCCGATATCATCGACCTTGGGATTTCACTTGACACCGCGCCGGATAAAGTTAGAGCGGCAGTAGAAACTGCAAAATCGGTCACAGGCATTCCCTTGAGTATCGATACTCTTGACCCAGCTCTAATCAATACGGCGCTTGATTCCGGGATAGATATTGTTCTTAGCCTGAACTCTGAAAATATCAATGAAGTGAGGGATAACATCGTCCAGAGTTCCGCAGCCGCTGTAATAATTCCCGACTGCGTTGAGGATCTGGAGAGTTTATTTAAAAACATTGAATCCGCCAAAAATTCAGGAATCGTGAATATCATAGCCGATCCGGTTCTTGAACCTGCGGGGCACGGTCTTGTGGAATCGATAAACAGGTATTACGAGCTCAGGGAACGCGACTGGGAAACGCCGCTTTTCTTTGGCATCGGCAATGTTACAGAACTTATCGATGCCGATTCGATAGGTGTGAATGCAATGCTGTCCGGCATCGCCATGGAGCTCGGTTCAAGCATCCTGTTCACGCCCGAATTCAGCTCAAAAGCGTATAACAGCGTATCGGAGTTAAAAACCGCATCTATGATGATGATGCTTGCAAGAGAAAGGGGAAGCGCCCCGAAAGACCTCGGGATTGATTTGCTTGCGATAAAAGAGAAAAGAAGGCGGGAGTTCGGTCTCCATCCTGAAAATGCAACAGAAGCAAGAGAAAACGAGAAATGGCATCTTGACACGGCAGGCAGTTTTAAAATCGAGATAACAGAGGATGAATACAGTAACGGAAAAGCCCATCCAGGAAAAATCGTGGCAAAGCATAATGATAATTCAATCGCGGGAGAAACAGCAAAGGAAGTTCTTGACACAATCATAAGGCTTGGGCTTGTTTCACGCATTGACCATGCAGGTTATCTTGGAAGAGAACTAATGAAAGCCGAACTTGCCCTGAAATTCAAGAGGAGCTATTCACAGGATGACAAATTTTGAAATAATAAAAAAATTTTCGGATAACGATGCCATTTCCGAAATCCTCACCCGTGCCCTTGATAATGAACCAATTGGACTGCAAGAAGGCGTTTCGCTTCTTGAATGCAGCAACCTCAATCTCCTGGGCGCAGCAGCGGACGAGTTAAGAAAACAAAGCGCCGGAGAGCTTGTTACCTTTGTGGTTGACCGGAATATAAATTATACCAATATATGCTCTTCAAAATGCAAATTCTGCGCATTCTTCAGGGAACCTGATTCAAAGGATGCATACGTGCTGGCAATCGATGAAATTCTTGCAAAAATCGATGAGGCGGTTGGGCTTGGGGCGACACAGATTCTCCTGCAGGGAGGGCTGAATCCCGATATCCCGATCGATTACTATGAAGAGATGCTGAGGCAGGTAAAAAAAAGATTCAATGTCCAGATGCATGCCTTCTCGCCGCCTGAAATAGTGCATATCTCAAAGTTATACGGCGCAGGTATCAGGGAAACGATTTCACGTCTCCACGAGGCAGGGCTTGATTCCATACCCGGCGGGGGGGCTGAGATCCTTGATGACCGTGTGCGAAAGAGCGTATCACCCAATAAGATAGGGTGGAAACAGTGGCAGGAGGTCATGCTGGCTGCCCATTCGCTCGGTATCCCGACCACTGCGACCATGGTATTCGGGCATGCCGAGACTCTCGAAGAGCGGGTGAAACACATCCTTCGCGTGCGTGAAATGCAGGAAAAATATAATGGATTTACCGCGTTTATCCCGTGGAGTTTCCAGTCAGAGAACACGCAATTGAGCGGGACTTCAACAGGGGTGGATTACCTGAAAATGGTCGCAGTGTCTCGCATTCTTCTTAACGGACATATTAAAAACATACAGGCTTCATGGGTGACGCAGGGTTTATCGGTCGCCCAGGTGGCATTGAATTACGGGGCGAACGACCTTGGCGGGACGATGATAGAAGAGAACGTGGTCAGGGCGGCTGGCGTGCCTTTCCACAGCAAGAGCATAGATGAGTTTGTGCATATTGCGACAAAAATGGGGCGGCCTGTTGCGAAACGGGATACGCTGTATAATATCCTGGAGCGGTATTAGCGCAAGTTTCATTTACTCAACATCACGACGGGTAGGGACTTCTATTTTCTTCCCCGGAACAGAAGCGGAATAATCCCTATAACCACAAGAACGCTCCCGAACCAGAGTAGAGTCATGCCAGGAATAACCCTCACGTTGGCAACAGAGATGAAAATAGGAGTTTCAGTACCTATCCCCTGGTATCTTACGTTGACATCAGCAAGAAGTCCCCTGTATATCAAAGGCTCGGTTATGAATTCTCCTTTGATTTCCCTGAAACTTGCCGCACCGGAATCTATCAGAACCCCGTCTTTGTAGATATTGTACACGCCGATTTTTGTTAAAACGGCTGAAGCGTGTTTATGCGCCACGGGAAAAGCGAGGTTCTCAAGCTGGATCTCGTATACGCCTAATTCAGGTATCTTGCTCATGACGCTTTTCTTTTCATGGAATTTCATGAACAGCACGGTTTCTGAATTTGCATAAGCGCTCATGAGTACACCGATGAGAATAATCGCAATCCCAAGATGAACAATATGGGGACCGCTTGGTAGAGTAAAAGAGAGGTCTTAACAACCTCCCTCTCCTCATCAAACTGCACGGACTGATTTCCAGTATGCAGCTTTCGTTTGGCAATCCCTTTTCAAGAAATGGTTTCATCCAGTAATA
>JAHFDG010000089.1 GCA_023249105.1 Candidatus Methanoperedens sp.
TCCGATGAAGAGCTATCTGATGTCAAAATTCTAAAGGATGATTTCCATGGCGAATGGAATTATACCATTTGCCCAAAAATAGTGGGTAAATAATCAAGTTATTTCGTAACAATTCCTAAGCATTTTCAACCGCGTAGTACTGCTGAGAGCTTTAAAAACATCGTTATCCATATGGATAACAACTGTTGCTTGAAAGGTTAAATATTTTATCTCTTGAGTGTTTATCCAGCTTAATAGAGGGATAATAATGACAGAAATGAGCCATGAACACAGGTATGGATATGAATATCGATACGAATTGGATTATGCGATGCTTGCAAAGCTTGCAGTGATTTTTCTGACAATTGCTCTTGCAATCTATATCATAGGATTTGCAAACTTCGAAAGCTTCCCTGCGCTACATGAGGGATTCCATGACCTACGCCACGCAGCAGGCTTCCCCTGTCATTAAAGGCTCATTGGATTTTTTATCAATCCTCAAAGCAGGGATTGTCACAGGCATAGCAGCAGGCGCAACCCTGGGTGGACTTCTCCTTTTATTTCTAACACCAATTATACTGGAAGCAGAAACTTACGAAGTCCAGATACCAGATTCCCATCCATTAATCTCAAGGAACATTGTTCACTTCTGGACTTTCGCTGGAGCAATAATGCTTGGAATCCTCTACTCTATAATATTTACATTCGTGTATACCATGGTTCAACACAGGATTCCCGTGAAAAACGCTCAGTTCAAAGGTCTGATTCTGGCATTAAATGGTTTCCTTGTGGCAGTACTTGTCCCTTCTCTCTATCTGCCGCCTAACCCGCCTGGCATAGAGACCTCGCTGCCAGTGATGACGAGGCAGAGCATCTTCTTTGCCATAATCATCGCGGGGATTCTTGCTTCAATAGCCTTCTGGATAATATATTCACGTTTATCCTCGGAATACAATCCCATTTTAGGACTTTCGACAGGCGCGTTTGTTTTTGTTGCCATAATAATCACTGCATTCGTATTGGCGCCCTCTAATTCCAACATACCATTAATTCCTTCCGATTTGCTGTGGAGATACAGGGTTGAAAGCCTTGGAGCAATGTTTGCCTTCTGGGCAATTATGGGAATTATGATCAATGGTATGCTGGACTATTTTAGACCACAAGGTGGTATTTCAGAAAAAGCAATCTGTTAAAAACGTCTGCCCTACTCAGGCATCTTCATCGGGCTTTTCACGCCCAGATACTTTTGAGGACAAAATTCAAATTCTTTTTTGCACTTAGAAGAGCAAAAGTAATACTTTTGACCCATGTATTCGGCTGTATGTTCTGATGTTCTATCAACACGCATCCAGCAGACTGGGTCGATTGGCATAGGATATTGTCTGTAAGTGGTTCTTTATAAGATTTGTGTTTTAAAAATTTGAACCGCAATCTATTTATGACATATTATCATGACAGATTAGTATTACGAATCTGAAATTTTGTAACATTAAGAGATATATTTCATAAATATCGTGTTATCAAAGGAGGAAAAACAATGGTAAAAACGGTAATTAAATTGGAAATCAGACCAGAGGGAGGGATTATTCGATGGTATTAGGATTGGATTTGGCTTCGCCCCTCCTTCTATTAACTGGATTGATAGCAGGAATCAGACACGGTATAGATTGGGATCATATAGCTGCGATAAGCGACATTACAAGCACGCAGAACAAAGTAGGCAAAGGAATATTCATGAGCTTTCTGTACGGGCTGGGGCATGCGAGTGTTGTCGCTGCCATTGCACTGGGTTTCTTGCTTGTGAGTTTCGCACTGCCGCAGGGCGTTGATAGAATCATGGAAACAATTGTAGGCATTACACTGATTATTCTTGGGATTTATGTTTTCTATTCACTTCACAAGAAAAAGGGAGAGGATTTCAGGATGCTGCCCAGGTGGGCATTGGCAGCTAATGCAGTTCTTAATTCATATAGCTGGCTGAAAGCGAAGCTAACTGGAACCCCACGAAAGCACCACCATGTTCTTCCAGACGGATACGGAAACAGAGCATCATACATAATAGGCATGATCCACGGAGTGGGTGCCGAGACCCCTACTCAGATGCTGCTTTTTGCTCTGGCGATAAGCGCAGGAGCTGCCGCACAGAAAGAACTTGGAGCAATAATTATTGTTGTGTATTCTTTGGGACTTGTGACTACCAATACCCTTATGGGAGTCCTTGGAGCATACGGTTACATCAAGTCCAGTCAACGCCAGAGACTGTATCGTTCTGCCGCCTTTGTTACTGGCTCTTTCAGCATGGTGCTTGGAGTATTATTCCTATTCGGTGGCGTTTCCTATCTTCCGAATCTCGAAGCACTAATTGGCGGATAGCACATTTTTTTATTTTACGAAAACTATGGTCAAACAAACAAGCGAGATGAACCTTATTTCAAAAAATATTCGAATAATTACTGCCGCAGTTATCCTAATCGCCATAATATACAGTGGTGGAATTTATTGGCAGAAAAATCATCAGGGGCTGATAGATAAGGAAACCATCCCTTACGTTCCATGGGATGAGGCTGTTCAAATAGTAAACAGCGGGCAGGTCAAGGAAATTGTTCAGACGGCTCATAACTATGACGTGACATTAATTTTAAAAAATGGAACTTCCATAAAAACGAGAGAATCTCGGTTAGATGAGATTGTTGGAGTCAAAGTTAAATGTGGACCCTTATGTAAGGATATTATTTTTTCAGAGAAATAATTGTGTTTAAGACATTTGAGTGAAGATGGACGAGAAAAAAGGTATTAAAATACTGATGAAGTTTTTTTCTGTATTGGTGGTGGTAATGCTTATTGTCCATCTTTCGATGACAATTTTCAGGTTTTTCTCCATAATCCAACATGAGAGCCATGAAGTTGAACACATCTATCTAATTATTCAATCCCTCATCGTGCTTGAACTGCTTTATATAACAATCAACTATTTCTACCTGGAAATTATCGATCCACGCATGCTGGTGCTTGTGGTGCTTACTGCCGTAGGCAGGGAGATTATCGTTACAGATATCTTCAAAGCTGAACCGCTAATAATTCTTTTACTCGGTGTCCTTTTCCTTATATCGATTATTGGCATTAGACTCCTTGGACCATGCAAATTCGAAAAGCAGATGAATAACGAGTAGCGTGAATTTAAAGGGAAAGAAAGATTTGTTTTGAAAAAAATCCCTTAAATTTTTTTTGTTAATTTTAAAAAAATAAAAGAGCTTAAAACTTCTTAAATTTAAAGCAAAAAGAACTTAAAGAATAACAGGTATACTATTTTATGTCACTTACGTGAAGGATAAGATATGTGAAAAACCTAATTCTGCTACTAATAATAATTTTTTTTGCACCAATTTTGGCTCAGGCAGATAAACCAGGGATGGAAGGGGGGGAAAGTGCCGGGCTTTTTGAAAATGCCGAGACGATAATTGTACCATTCATCGCGAATCCAGACATAGCGATCGATGGAAAAATAGGAGCGGCAGAGTACAGTGATTATGGACGCTTCATGGATGAAGATACGGGAATGCAGGCATACCTTGAGCATGATAGTACCTCTCTCTATGTCGGTTTGAAAAGTCCAGGTAACGGCTGGATAGCCATAGGATTTGGCAATGATCCAAAAGGCATGGAGAAAGGCGCCAACGTGATAATGGGATATATGGACAATGGCACATTGGTCATAAGAGACGACTATGCTCCAAAGATTGACGGTGAAATGGAGCATGACCCTGTCGAAAATTTCGGTGGGAAAAGCGATATTATATCTGCAAAAGGGGTTGAGGATTCATCAGGAACTACCATTGAATTTATCGTGCCTTTGAATTCCAATGATAAGTATAATCGCCATCTTGAAGCAGGAAAAATTTATCCTCTGATTATCGCCTTCAATACTTCTTTAAAGGAATTCAATCCCACTCTCGATGAAGGGGAAATACATTTCGAGAAGATGTACGTTGCAAGACAAAACGACAATTTAAAGGAAATTTCAAATCTATTTTCCATGAATATCTCTCCCACGAATGCAATAGTTGTAGCAATTATACTTGGTATTTCCTTTACCATCTTATTGATCTCATATTATCCATGGAGGAAGTTTAAATGAAATACTCACAAAAAATGTGGCAGGCTATTGATGAGAGATTATGTCTCAGTTCATTTTCATATTCCATTCCCAAAAATGGGAATAATCTTGGATATATCCTTGGCGGCATTACCTTATTCAGTTTCATAATCCTGTTTACTACAGGCATCTATCTTGCCCTGTTATATAACCCAGAAATTCTAGAAGCAAATAGCAGTGTGTTGCTCATGAGCGCTGGCTTCATAGGATTTATACGCGGCATCCATTACTGGGCTGCACAGGCAGTATTTGTTACCGTTATTCTGCACATGGCGCGGATATACATTACAGGCTCGTATAAGAAGCCAAGGGAGTTCAATTGGCTTATTGGGGTTGCTCTTTTTGCAATCACGGTAGGCTTTTTATTCAGCGGTACGATACTCAAATGGGACCAGGAAGCACTGGAAGCATTCGAGCATAATATAGAGATTGCAAAATTGCTTGGAGGCATAGGTGCATGGTTTGCTGCTGCTTTCACCGAGGTATTCCATATTTTACACCGGATGTACATTATTCACATCACGGTATTACCTTTCTTTTTTATACTGCTGTTCTTTGAACATGCATTTTTAATTAAGAAGCTTGGCATATCTGTGTGGCCTGCAAACGGAGAAAGGGTTCAACAAGAAGCTACTTTGCCTTTCACAACACATGTTAAAAAGATAATCATTTTTGGATTTATACTGCTTGGTGTACTGGCAGTGCTTTCGGCAGTCTCTCCACCTCCTCTTGGACCTGAGCCAATCGAAGGCATAGAAGTTACAAAACCTCCGTGGATGTTTATGGCATTATATGCAATAGAAAATATTTTGGGACTGAGCAGCCTGTTTTATGTATCCGTATTATTCTTTGCTTTGCTTGCAGCAGTACCTTTCGTAGATATGCGACCTGAAAGGGACCCACGGAAGAGGAAGCTGATGATAGCAGCGCTAATAATCGTCATGGCTCTATTCATTGCCCTGGTATTGATGGCTGCACTCACGGCGCCGAAAGCCCATATAGGTTGAAGCTAATTTTTTTCCATTTTTAAAGCACAAACGGGATAAATAAAGAGGCACAAAAGGAGTTTGAGGAGAACCGAACGATGTCCATAATCGAACTAATGCTTGCAGTTTTTTTAATCAACCTCCCTTTCGGCTATTGGAGGTACAGTACCGCAAGGTTCTCCAGGCAGTGGATGATGGCTGTGCATATCCCTGTACCATTCATTTTTTTATTGAGAGTACTTTCAGGTTTCGGCTGGACTGTTATACCATTACTTATGATATCCGATTTTTTAGGGCAGCTCGTAGGCGGAAAGCTTAGAAAGCTTGATTTGTATAAATCAGAGACTTCGGTATAAGGTTGGCAAGGGATCTATGTGATAAACAAATTCCTTTGGGTAATGTTAGTATTTTTGGTGACGGTAAGCAGTGTTTATGCTCTGGAAGAAGGGGTTTCAGTTCCACTCGTTGCTGATCAAGAAGCAGGGCAGTATTACAACACGTTTTCACGGCTGGAAGAAGGGGTCACAATCCCGATAGTAGCTGATCGCAGCACAGAGAATGGAGATCAAGGAGTTCTCCTGAATGCTCAGGTGATAGTTACAAACGGTACTGGTCATGTTTTTGTGGATACCAACCCTTACACACAGGTTGACCTTCAGGGGTCGGCAAGACTTGCGGCAATGGTGGCTTCGGATGTGTCAGGGATTGATCAGGGTGCTTATGATTTTTATTACATCATTGATATAAGTTCACCCATTATCGGAGGACCTTCAGCCGGCGGGGCATTGACCGTTGCAACCATTGCCGCTATAAATAAATGGGTACTGAAATCTGATGTGGTTATGACAGGCATGATAAACCCGGATGAATCCATCGGGCCTGTTGGCGGGATTCCTTTTAAGCTTGAAGCTGCTGCTGCCAAAAATGCCACTCTTTTCCTGATACCTGAAGGGCAGAGTACCGTCACTGTAAGAAAAACAGTCTCAAGAGCAAGAGGCGCTTTTATAATTTCTGAAGAAAAGAAGGAAGTAGTTGATGTAGTTGAACTTGGGAGAAAGTTAAATGTCGAGGTAAAAGAAGTCAGCACAATTCAGGATGCTGTATTGGCTTTCACAGGCTATGAAATCATCATACCCACATACAAGGGTACTGTTCTCACTCCCAAATACCTCAATTTGCTTGAACCCCTTGCCTCCAACCTGAAAAAAGAAGCCAGCAGCATGTATGAAGAAACCGCATCAGCAGTCCCGGAAAGTAAATTCATGGAAGAGGCAAAAGATATTTTAAAGAAAGCAGATATGATGTACAACGACAAGAAATACTATGCTGCGACCTCTTCGTACTTTAATGCAATGATTAGCATGCGCTTTGCACAGTGGAGCAATGGTTACAGCAAGGCAGTTGATAAAGAACAATATCTTACCGAATTGGTGGATAAAGTCGAAAAGCAGATACAACTTTCAGAAGCTGATCTTGAAAACTTCAAATCGTATGGCGTAAGCGATGTGGGTGCTGTAGGTGCGGCTGAGTCCAGAATAACAGCCGCGAGGGCAAAACTCGATGCGGCGAGAAAACTCAACGATATTGATGAAAAAATTTCATCGCTTGCTTTTGCAAATGAAAGGGCGCGCACGGCACAGTGGTGGCTGACGCTTGCAACGCCTGAGAAAAAAGTAGTGCCTCAAGATATATTAAAAGACCGTGCAGGGTGGTACCTGAGCCAGGCGCAATCAATCAGTACTTATACACTGGCATTACTTTCGGAAAGTGGTGATACAGGTGTTATAGGCGGTGCTGAGGAGGATATACGCAATGCTCAGAAAGAGATGCAGCGCGGATATTATTCAGGTGCGATTTTCGATTCGCTTCAGGCTACGATGAAATCCAGCACCATCATAGGGTTCTTCGGACAGGTCGATTCTTCCAAGAAGATAGAGCAGAGTTCTAATGCTGCAAAGACGGCAATAAATGAAGCAAGAATGGCAGGTATCGAACCTACTCTGGCAGTTAGTGCGTATGAGTACGCAGAAACTGTGACAAATCCCTACGACAAAATTGCCCAGTATTCGTATGCAAAAATGGTTGCAAAGACGTTAGTATTGCTTAATTCCCGCGCTGTACCTACCAGTGATACCCCAGCTAAGCCCGCAATTACGGATTTCATATCACAGCCGCAGACGCCCACTCCGGCAGCAACTTCAAAGAAACTGCAAACAAAAATACAAGTGCCAGCTTTTGAAGCAATTACGGCACTTGCTGTTATTTTAATCGTAAGGCGCTTGAATAAGAATTGATCTTATGGTTCACATGATATATTTTTCAATATAGCGAAAGTTATGGGTACTCGATCTGGATACGGCTATAGCGAATATATATTTATCAAGGGATTCGTGTATCTGTCTGAAGAGGGGGGTTTTGCTCCATCCTTTGGTTTTTTTCTCACTGATCGTATCTTATAGCATCTACAGGTCTCATCTTCGCTGCATGCCTGGCAGGAATTAATCCTGATACTATGCCTATCACAACCGAGAATCCAAGAGCGAAAAAGATGGTTCCTGTGGTAATTGTCGCTCTCATATCTCCTCCAAAGCCCAGTGCCTGTAT
This sequence comes from Candidatus Methanoperedens sp., assembly GCA_023249105.1. Classification (GTDB taxonomy): domain Archaea; phylum Halobacteriota; class Methanosarcinia; order Methanosarcinales; family Methanoperedenaceae; genus Methanoperedens. The sequence goes on from JAHFDG010000089.1 coordinate 7,723, forward strand.
GCCCAGATAAGGGATAAGCAAAGATATTGCTGAGCCAAATACAACGCCTACGATTCCTCCAACCAACCCGAATATTCCTGACTCGATTAGGAAAAGTTTCATGATCTCACGTTCACTTGTTCCTATCGCCTTCAAGAGCCCTATCTGTTTTGTGCGCTCCATGACCGACATGAACATGGTGTTGGCAATCCCTATTGCTCCGACAAGGAGCGAGACCGCCGCAATTGCACTTAAGAACAGTGATAAAGTCTGGGTCACGCCGCTCATCTGTTCCCTGATAAGGGCAGACGCTATCACAGTGAAATCTTTTGTTCGCGGATTTACCTGTCTTGAACTCATGAGTTTCTGCTCGATATCAGCTTTCAGGTATTCAACAAGGGAAGCATCCGAGGCTTTAATAACGAAGGACGTAAACTGGTTATTCGCTACTTTTTCTGTGATAACTTCTCGTGCCATCTCGGCTGGCATATAGATCCCCGTGTCACTGCCCCCTCCAAATCCGCCTGACTGCTTGAGAATACCCACCACTCTGAAATTCTTGCCTCCAATTGTGATCGGGCGGTTAAGAGTTATGGGCGCAAGGAAAGTACCGCGTGCAAGATTGTAGCCCACCACGATCGAATTAGAATCCCCTGCCTGAAGATACCTTCCATCATCAATTCCTGTATTATCCATCAGTCTCCAGACTGAAGTATCCACGCCAGTTACGGATACCACTGTTTTCTCATTATCGTACTTGAGGTCTGCCTTGCCAGAAACGAGTCCATTTACATACATGACACCTGGCACCTGTTTAATCACCTTAATGTCTTTTTCTGTAAGGTTGATCGAAGAACTCGTACTCACCGACCTGTCTGTATGCATTTCGCTGTGCACGCCTGTCGCCCTGAAGTATCCGGGGATGACGGTTATTATATCAGCACCGAAACCGCCGAGCCTCTGCTGCACATTTTCCTGCATTCCCTGCCCTATGGATATGATGGCTACGACCGAGGCTACACCTATGATTACGCCTACGATGGTAAGCC
>JAHFDG010000012.1 GCA_023249105.1 Candidatus Methanoperedens sp.
GAAACCAAGTTGAAATTTGTTGCTCATGATATCAGAAGGATTGGCTACATCGAGACTTTGTATGACATAAACCCTCAATGGCCAAGGAACGGGGTTTAGATGAATATTGTCCCAAAGCCGGAATCATTCATGAATAACTATTAACTATGCCTCAATACATTCCTTTTAGCTTAATTAATAAGTAGAAAAGTATTTTTAGTATAAAAGTATAATAGTATTCTATGACAACTACAATCAAGGTATCGGATGAGACAAAGCAGCTTCTTGATATGCTCCAGGCAAAGATGACGCTGACCTTTCGAAAGAAAAAGCCTCTTTCCGAACTGATTGATGATATTACACGAATTGCATTGCGGCACGAGGATGAGCTTTTGCAAATCAAAAAATCGCCTTCTCAGGAGAAAGCTGCGCCTAAGAATATTAGCCGGATGGTAAAAACCGATGCTGGAACTATGGATGATTATGTTTATGTGGAAGATTGATTCGTATTGATGTTGAAATTATATTCCATTTCATAGGAGAAGGTTAAAAATGAAGTCTTCTGAACCAATTCGTATTCCAGATAGAATCAAAGATATGTGGGATGAGGCTGATAAAAAGAATATCAGCGTTAAAAAAATAGTAGATACGGTAAGGCAAGTAAGGTCGAAGACATGCAAGGATGAGGAGTTATAATTTTTGGATAAAGCTGTTGTTACCGTCGCGAACGCTGTCAGGCGAGGGCGCACGGGCATATCAGACCCAAAGCGTTCCATCGGTTCGTTCATGTTCCTAGGTCCCACAGGCGTGGGTAAGACCAAGCTTGGACGCGCGCTTGCCGAATTCCTTTTTGATGACGAAGCGGCGATGATACGGCTTGAAATGAGTGAATACATGGAAAAACACACAGTTGCGAGGCTCATCGGCGCCCCGCCAGGTTATGTGGGTTATGAAGAAGGGGTTCAGCTCACCGAAGCAGTCAGGCGGCGCCCTTATGCTGTGGTGTTGTTCGATGAGATTGAAAAAGCTCATACTGATGTTTTCAACCTGCTGCTCTAGATACTTGACGACGGAAGGCTCACAGACGGCCACGGGCGAACAATGGATTTCAAGAACACTGTAATTATAATGACCTCCAATATCGGGAGCCAGTGGATATTCGAGTTGGGAGATAAGGAAGACGAAATGCGGGAAAAAGTAATGGATATCGTGCACAAGAATTTCAAACCTGAATTCTTAAACCGCCTTGACGAGGATAATCATCTTCCACACTTTAAAACTCCCCGATATTATGAAAATCGTGGATATCCAGTTCAGGATATTGCGCAAACGCCTTGAAGAAAGAAAGATAACCATCTCACTTACCGCAAAAGCCCGGGACCTCATAGCTAAAACCGGTTATGACCCCTTATACGGCGCACGACCGATTAAACGGACAATCCAGCATAGAGATACTTGACCCGCTTGCGATGAAGATACTCAATAAGGAATTTGTGGAGGGGATTCGGTGGAAGTGGATGCAAAAAGAGACGAGATTGTGTTCAGGAAAATAGCTAAAATTTTGTTGGCTATTTTCCTAACAATCACGGGGATTTTAGATGTGAAAAATTAATACACTGTTATTGTACCTTCTGCGTAAATTTTTGCCTTTATATTCGGGTCATTTGAAGGAATGTTACCTTCAAAACGGTAGGTTCCCTTCTTATTAAAAGTAACAACCACTGCTCCACTGGTTCCAAGGTTTTGCGAATATGTCGCGTTCAGGATAAGAGTTAGAGGTGACTGTGAAGAATAACCAGTAATTTTGATTAAAACCGTATCTCCCAGACGTATGGATAAAGAACTCGGGTTAGCGCCATTGCTTGTAAGTTCAATTGTCGCTGTTGGAATATCTGTTGAAGTATCGTAATTCTTGACCGTGAAATCACTTATTGCAGGAGTTGCAGTTGTAGTTGCGGTTGCGGTCGCAATCGGAGTGGGGGTGGGTGTAACAGTTACATACACCGTGTTGTTCTGGTAAACTATTTTTTCTACAGGTTTCTCAATCTCTATTGTTTTAGGTTTATGTGCTACATACCCTACCACTGCTCCCAGTACAAAGAAGATGATAATTAAAGGGATTAACGTCTTATATTTTGATTCCATAATCTTGCTCCTCAAGCCACAATAAATTCTTTATTGAGTTATAAAGATTTCGGACTACACAGACTACTGGATTATTGGTAATCATTAAGTACTTTCCATCCTATAAAAACATATATGTTCCCCACCACGCGCATGCGGAGATTGCGTTCATCAAAATTCCGACCTCTTGTCAGCGAGACAACGCTGGATGTTAAAGACCTTATTTGCCCGGTCTTTGTCGATGAGACAATAACAAAACCAATGGAAATAAATTCCATGCCCGGTTATTTCCGCCAGCCTCTTTCGATGATAGCCGATGAAGCCGCAAGCATTTCTGGACTTGGAATCCCTGCAATAATACTGTTCGGGATACCGGAAAAGAAAGATGAGACAGGTTCCCATGCGTACGGCGACAATGATGTCATCCAGAAGGCAATCCGCACCATAAAAAGCAATATCGGGGAAGAACTTGTTGTCATTACAGACCTTTGTCTTTGCGAATATACCTCTCACGGTCACTGCGGCATGGTAAGCAAGACCCAGGAGATTCTCAATGACCCGACCCTTGAAATTCTAGGCAAGACAGCAGTAAGCCATGCCCGTGCAGGCGCCGACATGGTTGCGCCTTCAGGCATGATGGACGGCATGGTCGGAGCGATACGAAACGCCCTTGATGATAACGATTTCACAGACATTCCTATAATGTCTTATGCAGCAAAATACTGCTCTGCATTCTACGGGCCTTTCAGGGAAGCAGCGGGTTCAGGCTACACATTTGGCGACCGTGCTTCATATCAGATTGACCCCGCAAATACGGATGAAGCCCTGCGTGAAGTGGCCCTTGATATCGAAGAAGGGGCTGATATCATAATGGTCAAACCTGCTCTGCCATACCTTGATATCATTTACCGCATTAAAAAGAAATTCAGGATGCCTACAGCGGCTTATCACGTCAGCGGTGAATATTCGATGATAAAAGCGGCAGCAGGCAATGGCTGGCTTGATGAGAAAAAGGCAGTGCAGGAGTCATTGGTTTCAATAAAGCGCGCGGGTGCGGATATGATCCTTACGTATTTTGCAAAAGATGTAGCCCGTGAATTAGAATCCAGATAATGCCCGGTTATAACACACACAGGATATTCAATTATGTGATTTTTGCTGCAATTGTAGCTTTAGCCTGGTATGAATCTATTAATCCAAAACAATTGATGGCATTGGGTATCGGTTTTTATATCGGTACTAATTTTTTAACACCCGACCTGGATACTGAAAGTACGGCAATAAAAAGATGGGGGAGGTTAAAGATATTCTTTTTGCCATACAAATGGCTATTTACCCACAGGCAGAGTTCCCACAATATTGTGTACGGAGCAGTGGTCAGGATTTTGTATATTAGCCTTATAATGCTCGTTTTATACTATGTTCTTTTCAAATCATTTCCATCTGGAACTGTGTTTTTTTCAGTTTATATTCTCCTTTTTCTTATTGGAATAATAACTGCCAATGCACTGCATGTATTACTGGATGCCATATTCTGAATATTTTTCTCATGACAGGAATTTACGACGCCACATTTAAATATCTTCTTTCATACATTATATGAAAAAGAGTCCACTCCAATGTATGAAAAAACCGGTGATCGAGATTTGGGCAGATACCACATAATATTAATCCTTCTTTTTGTAACATTTTCCGGATGCATAGGCGAGAATAAGGCTTTAAATGAACCGGTACCAACTCCTTCTTTTTCCCCCATTCCAACGCCCACTCCAACGTCCACCCCAATACCTTTTGCAGTCAATACAGTCCAAACACCTCCTCCTGCAACTACCAATAAACCCACTGAGATTATTCCAAAACCCGAAGAAAAACATGAAAATATCGATAACCGTTCCGTTGCAGTGGAAGTAAATTACCGGGAATATGTGGACTGGTTCCGGAATTATAACCTGAATATAAGGGCATACACCCCACAGGAATATATCTGCGGGCAGTACACGGTTGATATGATAGCGGCCTCAGAAAAAGCCGGATACAAAGCATATTTTGCAGCGGTAACCTTCTCTGATGGTAGCGGGCATGCGCTTGTATCGTTCAAATCGACATTTTCAGGGATTACCTCATGGTATTTTTTTGAACCCCAGACAAATGAGCTGATAACGCCGGAGACTTTAAAAAATGAGCTTAATCAAAATATGGGTAAAATGGCCACCAGGGTCGATATTTATGGTTATTTTGATGATGCGGGGGATAATGACCCCTCTACATGGCGATTTGCATACCCATTATATAGCAAAAATTACTAAAAATCACTCTTTAATTTATGCGCAGGACGAATGTCCTTTGCAGATTCCATGTTTAATTTTTTTGTGCTTAAATATCCAGTTTCAATTCATCTATATGAACCATTTCTTCAATATCAAGAAGTCGTGACATTTCCTGCGTATCGATATAAATCCCATGCTCCTGGATAAGAGCCATGGGGTTTGTGCCGCCGATAACAACTATCCCCACTTTGTCTTTTCCGACCTGTACCCCGAGTATATCATTATTAGGTTCACCCACTTCCAGGATACAGGAAAATCCGGCTTCGACAAGCGAATCAAGCACCTGTTCTATCTTATCCCTGGATGCCATGGGAGCTTCCCGCAGATTCGCAAGTATCTTACCTGAACCGGTATTTATCATTTCAGTTACCGAAGTGAGTTCCTGCGACATTAAAACGTCAAGAGGGTCGATTGTCGTGCTGTCATAGCTCAGGATTTCAGTGAATCTTAAAGGTGAGCCGTCATGTATTTCCACGACCCCGCCAAATTTGGGTTTAACGGGTATGCCTGCCTTTAGCAGGACACCGTCTATCGTGATACTGCATGCAGTGGCCAACCCTACCTTTCCTTTCTCGATTGTGAGATTCCCGAATTTTTCTCCCGCGCGTATTATTTTTATATAAGGGCTTACTGAAAGTCCGCTATGCACGGCCTGCCTGATGAATCCGATAACCTTTTTTAAATCCGGTTCATTAACGATAGAAATATTTACAATTATTTTCCCTTTGCGTTTGAGCGGGTCAAAGGTTACCTCATACATCATGTTTTCAATTCTTGAGATAATAAACATTATATCTGTCATCTTAATTCAAGTATAATAATTACAATGCGTTATAAATATACCGAATTCGATAAACCTCATCAATAATCAGGGAATATAATATCAGAAAGATAAAGTATTTCAGTCAGGTAAGAAGTATAATGTCCATGAATAAGCAGGCAGTGATTGGCATTGTGAAAAATATTTTCACATATTACGGTTACGGTACAAGTTCACCTGATATCTGTGACCTGCTTGCTGAAAAAGATTCTGACCACTTATTAATAAAATTTGAAAACGACCCCAATTTCAACAATATCAGGTATTTTTCAAATATTGCTAAAAGCTATCGCGGCAAGGGTATAATGATTTCCGAATCTTTTGATGAAAAAACCCGCCTCTTCGCCCTTGACGAAGGGCTTATGCTCTGGGACAGGAGCGAGCTTGAATCCTGGATAGGCAGGGCAGTTCTTGCAGGAGCGCTGGGCGGATATGAGGAAAAAAAGCTGGCTGCGGAGAAAACCGATACCGGAGCCAGACAGGTCCTGGAACCAGTTAAAAAAGAATATGAACGAACTATCAAGGTATTGCTGCGTTCAATCCCCATCAATATCGGGAAATCCGATGCATTATCCATAGCTGAAGCAAAAGTGGGAACTGCAAAAAGCCAGACATTGAAATTCATCCCGGTCTGGTATTATAATTATTCTTTTAATATCCGGAAAAAGTATAAATCAAAAATGGTAGACCTTACAGGCGAAGGTGAAGGGTATATCCATGCTCTCACTGGAGAGAATTTTTTTAATAAATACAAGGATATCCAGGATAACACCTTCATGCCTACACAGAATTATGAGATAAGGCAGCCGCTCATCCAGAAAAAGGATGCAGCGACCAAAGCATTAAATTCCATCATCAGGGAACACACAAAAGAAATCAGGCTGAATGAAATGATTGGCGATACTATCGTGTTTGAAAACAAGATATTTGCTCCCAACAACGAAGAAATCAACCTCAAAATGGACCTTTTGCATATTCCCGTCTGGGAGATAAAAGGTAAGAGAGAAGTAATAGATATAAACGCATATGACGGGCATATAATGGCCATTAAGCTCTATAATGATGCAGAAATGGTTTAACCACGAAAAGCCCATAATATAGTTGAGAAACTAATATTTTAAACGTATTCAAGCGAAATAACTGCCAACCGTAAATATCATAAAACTTTATTATACTGGAAGCGTTCTTAATATTGGGGTTACGACCTTGTTTTGAATATAAACAGGCTCGCTGTTGACTCTGGATGAGGAGGTAGTGAAATGGGAAAAGAAACTACAGCATTCGATTACGAAAAGGAGAGAGCGAAGTTCACCTGGGATATCCTGGAAGATTACAATTTTGTTGATACTATTAGAAAGTGGGCAATGGATAGGACAAAGTTGATGGCAATCACCGAGCATCCGGACGGGAAGGTCGAGAAAGCGGCATACTGGGAAGTGTGGGATAATGCCATGAGAATTGGGAATATCCTGAGAGAATCCGGCATCCATAAAGGTGACCGGGTTTTTGTGATACTTCCACGGGGATTAGATGTTTATGCTGCAAGTACAGGCATCTGGGCAGTCGGCGGTGTTGTCGTTCCCGGAACAATAATGCTAAGGAGAGCGGATATTGAATACAGGATTCTGGATGCGGGGGTAAAAGCACTTATCACAGGTGATTCGGAAGTCGCTGATGAGGTAGATGCAATAAGAGATAAAATCCCGATTCACAATCTTTTCTTTTTAGGGGAGAGGAAGGGTTGGAGGAACATTCGTGAGGAATCTAATCTTGCATCACGAAAATTAGAACTTGAGGATATTAAAAAAGATGATACTTTAGCCTTCACCTACACCTCAGGAACCACAGGCGCGCCCAAAGGAGTCGTCCACGCCCATTCATTGATGTACTGTTTCGACAGGCTCAATAGATACTACTGGTGGAATACCCAACCGGATGAACTCTGCTGGGCAACCACAGAGCCAGGATGGGCTAAATGGTACTGGGCGCCTTTCGGGGCTATCTTAAACGGTGGCGCAACAAACTTCCATTATACGGGTAGATTTAACTCAGAGAAATGGTTTGAGCTGCTTGATAAATGGAGAATAAACAAGGCATGTATGACTGCTACGGAACTGCGGGCTATGGCGACACTCGATGATGCGAACAAAAGATATGACCTTTCGGATTTGAAGGTCATCCTGACTGCCGGGGAGCCCTGCACGCCCGGAGTCATCAGGTTCTTCGATGAGAAATTCGGGATAAAGGTCAGGGAAGGGTATGGACAAACAGAAACCTGTGTTGTGGCGTGTACCATGCCTGGAATGGAAATAAAACCCGGGTCGATGGGAAAGTTCACGCCCGGGGTCGAGGGAGCAATCGTGAACCCTGAAACCGGAGAAAGAGTGAAGGCAGGCGAGAAAGGGGTAATCGCCGTTGTCAAAAACCATCCCATGCTGTTCAAAGGATATTATAATAAACCCCAGAAAACTGCCGAATGTTTTGTGGGTGACTGGTACCTGACCGGAGACCTTGCAATGATGGACGAGGCCGGATACATCTGGTTTGATTCACGGGCTGACGACATCTGCAAAAGCTCTGGATACAGGATAGGTCCGTTTGAAGTCGAGAGCGCGGTTAATTCACATAAGGCAGTCCTTGAGTGTGCGATGGTCCCGAGCCCTGACCTTTTTAGAGGAGAGATTGTCAAGGTTTTTGCGGTATTGAAGGAAGGATACGAACCTTCTGATGAACTTATTAAAGATATCCAGCAGCATGTGAAGAAAATGACTGCTCCATATAAGTATCCGAGGGCTATTGAATTTGTTAAAGAGCTGCCCAAAACCATCAGTGGGAAGATAAAGCGCAGGGAGCTTCGAATGATGGAGTTTGAGAAAAAGAAGGATGTGATTGAGAGACTTAAGGAAAAGGGTTTATGGGAGAGATAGGGGTTGGGTGAAACTTATGATGTTGAAATTTTTTTTACAGCCCCGTCGCAGCAGCTATTTTATATCTGTCCTGAAGGTATTTTATCAGGCCTATACCCTGTCACATAATCCACCTTCAGTTTCTTAAGTCTCTCAAGAACTGCCGGGTAGAGAATAAGTTCCTCTACCTCAAAATCTTGAAATGCAGGGTTTATTGATTTTAATCTCTTCCTCAAAGCTGTAATATTTTCAGGCGAGGAGAAGCTTATCATGCAGGCAGGATGGGCATTTACATGATATTTGTTGAGATTTTCAAGCGCCTTAAGCTGCAGTTGAAACCCTTCAGGTACCGCACCTGTCAATCTTGAAAATTCATCCTCGCATGTGCCTTTGAGACTCACCCTCACATAAAGAGTGGAGAATTTTGAGAGTTCCTCGGCATAGGTCATGTCGCTGCCTATGAGTATTCCATTAGTTTCAAGAATAAAAATCAAATCTTTCGGTATCAGCTCAAGTACTTTTATCAAGTGTTCCCTGCATATGGTCGGTTCATTTCCACTAATCCTCAATCGGCGCAATTTTTTGCTTTTTGCGATGGCGATAAGTTTCCCTGCGACCTCCTGCGGAGAGTAAAATTCCCCGCATTCCTGCGGCTTTGAAACTACGTTCCATGACCAGCAAAAGACGCATCTTAAGCAGCAGCCCACACAGTCAGCTGTTGCTATGCCGCCATAGAATTTTGATGAGCGGAACCTGTAGTATTTTCTCTGGTTGTTTTTGCAGACTATTTTCCTGGTGAGTTCTGCCACTTCGATGGGGTTGAACATAAGTAGAAACAGCCAGGTATAGAATTCAAATATTAGTTTATTTGAGCGATTCTATCAAATCATCCACAGGTATCGCCTTATACGTCGCTGTTTTGATGCTGCCCCTTGATAAAATTTCAACAGCAGCTCTTGCAACAGCGGAATCATCCTCGGCTTCCACAATGGTCAGGAAATCAAAATTTCCCAGGACGGCATACTGGTCAAGCACCTTTACACCCATACCCTTAAGCTCAGCATTAACTTCTTTCACCCTGCCAGGATTCTTCTTAAGAGTCCTGGCGCCTTCATCCGTCAGATTAGAGATTATAATATATCTTGACATAATTTTACCTCCATTTCCCATGTTAAATTAGTGCTTTTATTGTATATAAATTCTATAGCTGCGAACTTTGCGCCTCTATGGTGAGCGCTCTATGCTCACACAACACAGGTGGAAATTTACATTGGATTATCAGCACCAAATTTTAATGAGTAATCTTTTAATCTTATGCAAACCCTGTAATACGTGGTGATATTATTCAGGAGTATTCATTTAAACGAGGTTTTTCGCAGGATATTGGGCGAATAAGGGCAGAGCTTGAGAAGAATTTTCCAGCGCAAATAAAGGAAGAGAACGGGAAATGCACAATAAATTATGGCGCTTTCAAACAGTTAACTGTCTGGGTTGATAACAAAAAGCTTTTCATGGAAACCGAATCTAACAAAGACGTTAAAGACGATGCTATTCTCGATACCAACAAGCGCTTCAGGATCTTCCTTGAAGGGGCAACTGGTTTTACTGCCAAAGAAAGACTTAAAAAAGCCAAGAAAGAAGTGCAGGGAGCCTGAATTTGTGGGATGCGCTTAAAAGACCGGACATCCCCGCTTGCCTTCGCATTTGCGCCGGCACTGACGGCTCGATTACGCAGCTTCTTGAGGTGCTGACAGGGAAAAACGTGGTAGTCAAAACGCTTGAGCAAGGTATAATAAAAGCAACGCCTGATATCGCAAAGCTTCTTGATATTGAAGTCGGGGACGAGGTTAACAGCCGCCTTGTGACATTGGATGCCGGAGGGACTATTTACGTACTGGCAAAATCCCTGGCGCCTATTAAAAGAATGCCACAGCCGGTAAGGGACGACCTCATGCGAGCGGATATCCCGATAGGGAAGATTCTACGGGAGCATAAACTTGAGACGCGGCGGGATATACTGAAAATGGAAATTGTGCGGCAGGATTTTTTTGGAGATGTGCCTGTGCTTTCAAGGGAGTACAGGATAATCTATGAGAATAAGGTGCTTATGTGGATTAATGAGTGTTTTCCTGTGGATGACAGGTGGAGGATGTAATCAATTACTTTGTAATGTAATTAAATTTGATTATTTGTAACATCATAATGTAATTTGTGTGAAGCGGGTCAGGAAATTCATTGAAAAGTATGGGGTGCGAATTACGTAAACGATATATATTATGTAATACATTGTAATACATATGAGCGTCCTGACGTTTAGAGAAGATAAAGAAACAATAAAAAAACTTGACGAATTAGCAAAATGGAAAATGAAGCCAAGATCGGAAATAGTCAGAAAAGCTGTAAGAGACTACGTTACCCGCAAACTTGAGCTTGTTGAAATTCAGAAATTGGCTGCTAAACGCTACACAGAGGGCAAACTTTCGTTTGATGAACTTGTAGATATTCTTGGTTATGAAGAGGCAAAGAAAATAGCATATTATAAAGATATTGCTGAAGCTTCTTTTGCACAGGGTCTTTCATGAAGATAGTAGTGGACACCAGTTCTCTTCTTTCTCTTGAACTTATTGAGATATTGGATGACGCTATCGGTATCGTTGAAGTCTGCATCACAAATATCGTAGAAGAAGAATTGAAGGAAATAGCAGGTTTTAACGATGAAAAATCAAAGATGGCAAAAAGAATTCTAAATAATGTTAATAAAGGGAATATCAAGAGCTTTCATGTAAAGAACGATTCGTTCTCAAAATACCTTTCAAGAGACGTGGATCCGGGAGAAGCGTCCTGTCTTGCTCTTTGTATATCGGAAAAAATCCAGTTTCTGATAACAGATGATGCCGATGCAGCATATTATCTTGGAAGAATAGCAATGCAGAACGGAATAGAACTCAGGATTTGCGTGGCAATTCTTATAGAATTAATAAAATCCAACAAAATGAGCAAATCTGAAGGTAAGTTCAAGCTTGAAAAGCTTGTAAAAAAACGCGGGTGGGAAGGCGGCGTCCTTGAAGTTCTTGTTAAAAGGTATCTTGAAGATGATGCTTTTACCGATTAAAATAGTAAGGTTTACTTAACCACTACCTTCATCTTTCTCACCGTTTCAGCAACCCTGTCAAAATACATCTTCTCGGTATCAAGAGGACCGGGATGTGCCTCAGGATGATACTGCACCGACATTATTTCCAGCTTTTTATGCTCAAGCCCCTCGACAGTGCCGTCATTGGTGTTAAGCTGCGTAATAGTGACTTCTTTTTCATCCATGCTGCTCTCATCCACAGCATAGCCATGATTCTGCGAAGTGATATACACGATACCTCTTTTTTTATCCTTCACAGGCTGGTTTGCTCCGCGGTGACCGAATTTCATCTTATAAGTCTCTCCACCCAGCGCCAGCGAGATAATCTGGTGACCGAGGCAGATACCGAAAATTGGAAGTTGTCCAGCCAGTTCTTTTACGACAGAGATGCCGTTCACCGCCTGCTGCGGGTCTCCCGGACCATTGGAGAGGAGCAGGGCATCGGGCTCGTAATTCAGTATATCCTTTGCCTTTGTGTTGGCAGGAACAACAGTGACATTCACGCCCCGTTTATTCAGGCTCTTGATAATGTTTCTCTTTGCACCAAAATCCATAAGCACAATATTGCCCCCGTCTTCCTGTCCTTTTACATGGTATGGCTCTTTGCAGGTGACCCTGCTAATCAGGTCAAGTCCTCCTATATCGGGCTGTTCCCTTGCAAGCCTTACAGCTTCCTCGCCGTCATCGTCCCCGACTATTATAGCGGCTTTCATGGTGCCGTGCTCTCTTATTTTTATCGTGAGCATGCGGGTATCGATTCCCATGATGCCTGATTTGCCCTCGTCCTTCAGGAACTCATAGATGGAGCGAGTGGATTTGTGATGGGATGGATGGTCGCAGGCTTCCCGAACCACGAGTCCCTCTGCCTGCATGTGGTCCGACTGGAAGGTTTCGCCGCTGATACCGTAGTTGCCTATGAGCGGATATGTAAACATCAATATCTGGCCTTTATACGATGGGTCTGTCAAAGCTTCCTCGTAACCTGTGTACTGCGTTGTAAAAACAAGCTCGCCCTGGACAATACCCTCTACTCCCAAGCCCTCTCCTTTAACAAATGTTCCGTCCTCAAGGCCGAGTACCGCTTTCATGGTTGCTAAACTGTAAGGGGATGGTAAATAGGTTACGATTTGGGGGAGAAATAATCAAATCCATCATCATTAATTATTTTATTCGTATTCATACGAACCAAAACCCTTAATATTCTACACAGCATTTACATCAATTGTAAAATATGACCAGATGCGCCAGAAGAAAATCGACAGACAGATTGCACTGCACATACAGTGCGATAATCGACATCCTTGAGATGGAATACAACAGGGAACCGACAACACAGGAAGTAAACAACCTGATAATAGCTATAGGTGACCGTGGAGCTTCAAATAAATAGGAGAATACAATGTTAAAAACTGCCACAACTGTAGAAAAACCCATCCAGATAAGAGTATTCCCGCAGAGATTATTGCAGCCTGCTACTGCTGAAAAGGTCTTAAATGAGATTGACCGGGTCGAAGGTGTAATAAGAATGCTCATCAACGGGAAGAACCTGCCCAGCAAAGTAACGTCCGGACCCGGTACGGGCACGGATGTAAACCATCCTGACAGGAAAATTATTCAAGTTGGCGATTGCGCATTTGAATTGCATATAATCGTGGGAGAAATACTGGTTGAAGTTGATGATGAAGCCGCCGTGGAAAGAGTGAGAGGGACATGCGAGCGGGCGTTTCCCTTCCCATTTGAATTCAAGCGCGGGCACTTCATTAAGAGAAGACCCACTTTGACTGATTACGGCAGATACGGGTTCAGGAGCAAGACTGATGAAAGGCTCAATCTCGAAGATGAGCGCATACTTGGCTTAATGGACCCACATGCAAATGTGGAAACGAACCTATGTGTAATTGGGACAACGGAAGAAAAATAAGATAATCCTGGAGTATATAACAAGTAACATTATTAATCATGAAGCTGTGGCGTTAAAATAGAAATCTTTAAAACCAATTATACCTTCTAGCATTAACAATTATACCCTTGACACATTAAAAACGTTACAAATCAAACAAACACTGGTGGATACAACGAGTAACGTACAAGCCTGTTATCAGTGCGGTAAATGCACATCTATTTGCCCAATGCGCCGGGTTTCCAAGACCTCGCCGCGCAGCTCTATTTATAATGCTAATGTTTACGGGCTTGATACAAAGGATATCTGGACTTGCCTTACATGCGGGCTCTGTCCGATTGGATGTCCGCAGCAGGTTGATTTCTTAAGTTTCATAAGAGAAGAACGTGCCGGGAAGGAGCCCCTTGAGGTCGCTCATCTTGGTGTGTTCACAGAGTTTGCTGAACTGAGTTCAAAACTTGATGGGGTCAAACCTGAAAAATCAGATTCAAAATACGGTTACTTTCCCGGTTGCGTGGATCAGCTTGGATTATTCCTTCATGATGTCAAAACTGATTTCGGTGAGATCACGACTTCATCCCTGAAATTGCTTGATAAGCTTGGGATCAAGCCGCAAATCATGAACATGAAATGCTGCGGCCACGATGTCCTCTGGCAAGGGAAAAAAGATGTTTTTGACCGGCTGAAAAAATTAAATTTAAAATACATCAAGGAAAGCGGCATCGACACCCTCATAACAAGCTGTGCCGAATGCTATCGCACTTTTTCAAAGGATTACGATATGGGGATAAAAGTTGTTCATACCTCAGAGCTTCTGGATAAACTCGGATTGAAGATAAATGCCGATGTTACTTATCACGACTCGTGCAGGCTTGGAAGGCACATGGGCTTGTATGACGCACCGCGAAAAGCGCTCACTGCAAATGGTGTTACAGTAAAAGAGATGGAGCATTCAAAGGAAAATGCCCTGTGCTGCGGGGTGAGCAATTTTATGAACTGCAATGAGCAGACAAAAGCGCTTCGCATCGCACGTATGAATGAAGCCGAAGCTACAGGCGCAAAAACTTTGATAACTACCTGTTCAAAATGCCTGGCACATTTTAACTGCCTGAAAAATGAAAAGGATGCAGTAAAGAAATATGACATGGATGTTGTGGACCTTACAGTATATCTTGCCAGAAAGTTGGATGAAAACGTCAAAAAAGAAGGACCAGCATTGGATTCATCAAAGATGGAGAATATATGAAGGTTGATCCAAAATTATTGTCCGACGTCAGGAAATACGGCGAATTTGACGTTACAGGCTGCTTTAATTGCGGCAGCTGCACTGTAAAATGCAACTTATCAAAAGATTCCTCAACGTTCCCGCGACAAAGTATGCGCCATGTTGTTATGGGATTAAAAGATCAACTTAACAGCAGCCTGGAACCGTGGCTTTGTTATTATTGCGGCGACTGTTCCAAGACATGTCCCAGGCAAACCGAACCGGGTGAAGCCATGATGACGCTTCGAAGATATCTTACTTCAAAGTATGATTGGACAGGCCTTGCTTCAAAATTCTATCAATCTGCTGCATGGGAGATAGGCGCAATATTCATCGTGGCAGCTTTTGTCCTGGCGCTTGGTGTGATGTTTACCGGACCAATGGTGACAGACAGGGTTGAGCTAAATACATTTGCTCCGGTCGAAAAGGTTCACCTTTTTGATATGGGAATGTTCGTTGTTCTTTCTTTCTTCATAATCTCAAATGCCTTTAACATGTTCCACTTAACGATGTATAAGGATAAAAGCGTGAAAATACCCATTTCATTATATATTACGCAGCTAAAAGAATTAATGGTGCAATTTGCGACCCAGAAAAAGTTCAGGGAATGTACTACCAGCAGCCGCTGGATAAAACACTGGTTAATCGTAGCAGGATACGTTACCATGTTCATTCTTGTGGTCGTATTCCTTGGCTGGTTCCAGACTGACAATATATACCCAATATATCATCCTCAGAGATGGCTGGGTTACTTTGCCACTATCGTTCTTGTGGTTTTTACAGCAGAGATAATATATGGTCGTATTATAAAACGCGACCAGATACACAGGTTTTCGCATCTGAGCGACTGGTTATTCCCCATATTGCTGCTTCTGACCGCTGTGACCGGTATTGCTGTCCATGCATTCAGGTATATGGAACTGCCGCTTCCTACTTATTACACATATGCGATTCACATGGCGATAGCTGTTCCAATGCTGGTCGTTGAAGTACCGTTCGGAAAATGGTCACATCTTCTCTACAGGCCGCTTGCAGTATATTTCCAGTCTATAAAAGATAAAGCAATCCTTCTTCAGAAGGGAGGATAAAAACATGGAAAGTAATAAAAATAATAAAATTGGCGCCGCAGTTGTACTTGGGGGCGGGATAGCAGGCATGCAGGCAAGCCTCGACCTTGCTTCATCCGGAATAAAGGTATATCTTGTAGAGACAAAACCAAGCATTGGCGGAGTAATGGCGCAGCTTGATAAAACATTCCCCACGAACGACTGCGCGATGTGTACTATGGCTCCAAGGCTTGTTGAAATAAGCCGTCATAAAAATATTGATCTCATAAGCCTTGCTGAAGTTGAAAGCGTAAAAGGAGAAGCAGGGAATTTCACTGTAACTGTTAAGAAACGACCCCGTTATGTCAATGAAGATAAATGCACTGGATGCGGTTCCTGCCTTGCTGTCTGTCCTGTGGGCAAGGCAAAAGCAGCTGCGGACGGCAAGGAAAATAAAATAAAACCAATACCTGATGAATATAACGAAGGTTTGTCAACTAGACCTGCAGTATCCATACCATTTCCGCAGGCAATACCCAATAAAGCCTTTATCGACAGCAGGTACTGCCTTTACCTCAACAGCGGGAAGTGCGGGAATTGCAAGAAAGCATGCAAGGCTGATGCTATTGATTTTGAACAGAAGGAAAAAATATTTGAGTTAAACGCCGGCGCCATAATTGCAACACCGGGTTATGAGCTGTTTGACATCGGATCAAAACCGGAATACGGGCAGGGCAAATTCGAGAATGTCGTTACTGCGATAAAGTTCGAAAGGATACTTTCAGCTTCAGGTCCTTATCAGGGTAAAGTGCTGCGGCCATCAGATAAGAAAGTTCCCAAAAATATCGGTTTCATCCAATGCGTTGGTTCAAGGGACCATGAAAGAGATTACTGTTCTGCAGTGTGCTGCATGTACGCGACAAAAGAAGCCCTTATCGCAAAAGAACATCTGGGCGATCAGCTTGAGATAGATATTTTATATATGGACATTCGAGCCTATGGAAAAGGATTTGAAGAATATTACCAGAGAGCGCAAAAACTTGGCGTCAATTACATAAGATCCCGCGTACCTTCCATTGAAGAGGACCCGAAGACTAAGAACCTTATAATTAATTATCTGTCAGATAATGACAAAAAAGTTTCAAAGGAATATGATATGATAGTCCTGTCCACAGGACTGCTTGCACCGAAATCCGCAAAACAAATTTCGGGAACCCTGGGGATATCATTGAATGAATATAACTTCTGCAACACTGGCTCATTCTCGCCTGTTAATTCATCAAGGGACGGGATATTTGTCGCAGGGCCATTTACAGAACCAAAGGACGTTCCTGAGACTGTCACCCAGGCAAGCGGGGCTGCAGCCAAAGCTCTGTCTCTTCTTTCTGATGTCCGGGGTACACTTGTTAAAGAGAAAGAATATCCGCCTGAGAAAGATATCACCGGGCAGGATGCGCGCATTGGGGTATTCATATGCCACTGCGGTAAAAATATCGGTGGAGTTGCCAACGTCCCTGAGATTGTCAAATATGCATCCACTCTTCCCAGTGTTGTTCATGCGGAAGATAATCTTTACATGTGCTCTTCTGATGCCATAGACAAAATAAAACAGAAGATAGAGGAACATCACCTGAACCGTGTGGTAGTGGCATCATGCACCCCAAGGACACATGAGCCGTTATTCAAGAACACGATACGTGAAGCCGGATTGAACGAATATCTTTTCGAGATGGCAAATATCAGGGAACACTGCACATGGGCGCATATGCACGAACCTGAGGCTGCAACTAAAAAAGCAATGGGTCTTGTCCAAATGGCTGTTGCAAAATCAAGGTTACTTGAACCTCTTTACAGGCAATTCGTTCCCATCAACCAGGATTGCCTTGTTATCGGTGGAGGTATTGCAGGTATGGTCGCTGCAATGGAAGTGGCGAACCAGGGATTCCTTGTTCATCTCGTGGAAAAAGAGGAAAAACTTGGCGGCGGCGCTAGAAAGCTCCATTATTTACTTGGCAATGATAAACCTCAGGAATATTTGAACGATCTGATAAAATCAGTAAGCAGCCATGAAAAGATCATGGTGCATACAGGTGCGAATATTGAAAGTTTTTCCGGGTCAATTGGCAAGTTCAAGACAATTATTAACAGCGCTGGTACTAAACAAGAGTTCGAACATGGCGCCACAATAGTCGCGACTGGCGCTATCGAGCATAAGCCTTCTGAATATATGTATGGAAAGAATAAAAAAGTGATGACCCAGCTTGAATTTGAAGAGAAACTTTCCACTGATGCGCAATTAAAACCTCCTGAATGCGTTGTTATGATACAGTGCGTCGAATCACGCAACGATGAACGTCCTTACTGCAGCAGGATATGCTGCGGAACTGCAGTCAAGAACGCATTAAAAATAAAGGAAAAGTTCCCTGACACAGGCGTCTATGTGCTCTATCGGGACATGAGGACATTCGGGTTCATGGAGAGCTATTACACGAAAGCGCGGCAAAAAGGAATAGTGTTTGCAATTTATAATAATGAGAAGAAACCTGAATTGATCGAATCGAATAATGGTAATTTGACCGTGAAATACTTTGATTCGACATTGCAGGAAAATATAGAAATAGATTCGGATTACGTGGTATTATCAACACCTGTTACTCCGCGCCCGGAAAATAAAGAACTGGCATCAATGCTGAAAGTCCCGCTTGACCAGAACAAATTCTTCCTTGAAGCGCACATAAAATTAAAACCAGTTGATTTTGCCACGGATGGTATTTTCCTCTGCGGAATTGCCCATTATCCGAAATCCATCAAAGACAGCATTGCCCAGGCAGGGGCAGTTGCAGCAAGAGCTGGTGCGATCTTATCCAAGAAATTCATAGAGACCGAAGGCGCTATCTCTGTTGTGAATGAAGCAAAATGCATTGGGTGCGGTACATGTGTTACCGTATGTCCATATAATGCGCCGGCACTTGAGGAAGTAACAGTTACAGTCGAAGAAGTAACTTATAAAACAAAGAAATCAAAGATCAATCCTGCTGCATGCAAAGGATGCGGTTCTTGTGCCGCTGCATGTCCTGCAGGAGCGATCACGGCTTCGCATTTCTCATCAAAAGAGATCCGTGAAGTGATCGATGCTTTTGATAGAGGTGTCAGGAGCGTATCAATTGAAAAGGGCGTCGTGGAGGTAACGGTATGAGCGAAGCACCTGCTGTGACCACAACAAAAGAAGAGTGCTGGGTACCGAATATACTTGCTTTTGCCTGCAACTGGTGTTCATACGCAGGTGCTGACCTTGCAGGCGTGAGCAGGCTTCAGTATCCTCCGACAGTTAAGATCCTGCGCGTTATGTGTTCAAGCAGGGTTGAGCCGTCATTTATCCTTAAAGCATTGAAAGATGGCGCGGACGGTGTTCTTATCGCAGGCTGTCACATCGGCGACTGCCATTACATCGACGGGAACAAGAACGCAGAGATCAGGATAAATAATACTAAAAAAGCGCTGGAAAAACTCGGGCTTGATAAAAGGCTGCGGCTTGAATGGATATCTGCCAGCGAAGGATTGCGATTCTCAGAAGTCATTAAAGAATTTACAGATGAGATTAAAAAACTGGGTCAGAACCCTGTCAAGGAAGTGAAGGTAAATGAGTGATGCTAAGAGCGCTGAAAAAGGCGTTGAGTTGAAGATAGGCGAAGAAAAACGGGTAGGTGTGTTTGTATGCGAATGCGGCGTGAATATCGGGGGCGTCGTAAACACAAAAGCTGTGGCAGAATATATTGGAACGCTGCCCGGTGTGAAGGTCACCTCTGTGAACAAATTCACATGCTCTGACTCAGGGCAGGCCGATATCCAGGCAAAAATAAAAGAACATAACCTTAACCGCGTCGTTGTGGCAGCATGTTCTCCCAAGACGCATGAACCAACATTCCGTGCCTGTATTGAAGAGATGGGGTTGAACCAGTATTTCCTTGAATTCGTAAATATCAGAGACCATTGCTCATGGATCCACATGTGGGAAAAAGAGAAAGCGACTGAGAAGGCAAAAGACCTTATCCGCATGGGAGTTGAACGTGCTAAGCTGCTTGAACCCCTTCAGGCAAGCGAGGTACCTGTAACTGATAAGGCTCTTATTATCGGTGCAGGTGTTGCGGGAATGCAATCGGCGCTTGACCTTGCTGATATGGGTTTCCAGGTATATCTTGTGGAGAAGGAGCCTTCAATAGGCGGGAGGATGGCGCGATTTGACAAAGTGTTCCCCACAAATGACTGTTCAATATGCATTCTTGGTCCTAAAATGGTAGAAGTCGCACGTAATAAAAATATCAAGATAATGAGCTATTCAGAAGTGAAAGCAGTAGAGGGGTATGTAGGCAATTTCAACGTGAAGATAGAACATAAACCCAGATACCTTGATGTTGCAAAATGTACAGGCTGCGCCAAATGCAGCGAAGTATGCCCTGTTGAAGTGCCTTATGATTTCAACGAAGGATTCGGCACGAGAAAAGCGATATATGTTCCTTTCCCGCAGGCAGTCCCGCTTCGTGCAGTATTGGACAAAGAGAACTGTATTTCATGCAAAGCGTGCGCCAAGGCATGCCAGAGCGGTGCGATAAATTACGATATGCAGCCGAGTTTTACGGATCTCAATGTGGGAGTGATTATCGGCGCAGTTGGTTTTAAGACATACGACCCTGAACCAAGACATGATTTCGGATACGGGTTATATGATAATATCATTACAGCGATGGAATTTGAGCGGCTTCTTAACGCTGCAGGGCCCACAGGCGGGCACGTTGTGCGCCCATCGGACTGCAAAGAGCCAATACGCGTGGGATTCGTGAACTGCGTTGGTTCAAGAGATAAGAACACCAATATTTACTGCTCAGGTGTGTGCTGCATGGTCACCATAAAGAACGCACAGCTCCTTAAAGAGAAGCGACCTGAAACCGACCAGACTATAATGTATATTGATATCAGGACACCTTTCAGGGGCTACGAGGAATCGTATAACAGGTCGCGAAACCTTGGCGTTAAGTTCCTGCGCGGAAGACCTGTGGAAGTGAAGGAAGATCCTGTTACAAAGAATATCAAGGTGCGCGTTGAAGATACACTCGCTGGTGAAATTCGAAACCTTGAATTCGATCTTCTTGTACTTGCAACTGGTATCGTCCCGAATGAAGGGATTGGCCAGATACAGCAGTTATTAAAATTATCAAAAGCAGCAGACGGTCTGTTGATGGAAGCGCATCCAAAATTAAAACCAGTGGATACCACTATCGATGGCGTCTTCCTCGCAGGCTGCGCTTCAGGGCCCAAGGATATTCCATATGCAGTATCGCAGGGCAGCGCATGCGCAGGTCGCGCCACAATTTTGCTCAAGAACAAGAAAGCAATAACAGAAGGCATCACAGCAGTTGTGAATCCTGATGTTTGTGTGGGATGCGAAGTATGCATACCCATGTGCCCGTTCCAGGCTATCAAGATGGATGAAAAAGCTGGAAAAGCAAATGTGGTGAAAGCTCTGTGCAAGGGATGCGGAACATGTGTGGCAGCATGCCCGACTGGTGCGCTTGAGCAGAGCCATTTCAAGAATAACCAGATACTTGCCCAGATAAAGAATGTATTCAAATTCCAGGAGGTTGCGGCATGAGCGCAGAAGCAGTAGCTGCTACGGCTGCAAAGACAAATGGCTGGGAACCCAAGATCGTGGCCTTCTGCTGCAACTGGTGTTCATACGGAGGCGCGGACAGCGCGGGGATGGGAAGATTCCAGCAGCCGGCTTCTGCAAGGATCATACGTGTCATGTGTTCAGGCAGGATCGACCCGCTGCATGTTTTCAATGCTTTCTTAGAAGGCGCTGACGCTGTGCTTGTGACGGGATGCCATATCGGCGACTGCCATTACGTTAATGGTAACGATAAAACAAAAATAAAATACAAATACCTTGAAAACGTGGTGCATGAGCTTGGTATTGAAAAAGAGAGGCTTCAGCTCAACTGGATATCGGCAAGTGAAGGCGAGAAATTCGCAAATTTCATCCGGGATGTAACAGAGCAGATAAAGAAGCTTGGCCCAAGTCCATTGAAACCTGAGGGGGTGGCGTAATGCAAAAAGGCGAGATGTATGTTGGCTGGTCAACAAAAGAAGACGTGAGAAAACGAGGCGGCTCAGGCGGCCTTGTTACTTCCATGCTGGCTGCGGCGCTTGAAAAGAAGCTTGTTGATGCAGTTGTGGTACTTAAGAAAATAAATGAATTCGAGGCTGTTCCTATCATCACTTCTGACGTGAACGAGGTGTTGAACTCTGCAGGTTCGCTGCACTCTGTGCCGAGCCATTTTGCAAAGCTTATTGCGAACAGGAATTTGAAAGTCGCACTTCCTGCCAAAGGATGCGATGTTCGCGGAATAATCGAACAGGGTAAGCGCAATGCAATTAATCTTGATAATACCTTCATCGTTGGATTGAACTGTGGTGGGTCAATGCATCCTGTTGTCACCCGTGAGATGCTTGAAGTAATGTACAAGATAAAACCGGAAGATGTGCATGGTGAAGAGATCGAGAAGGGTAAGCTCATTTTTGAGACAAAAGACGGGAAAGAGCACGCTATAACCATTGATGAGCTTGAAGAAAAAGGGTACGGAAGGCGAGAAAGCTGCCGCTACTGCACGATAAAGATACCCAATAATTCTGATATTGCCTGCGGCAACTGGGGCGTTACCGGAGACCTTGTGGGAAAAGCCACATTCGTGGAGATTAACTCGGAAAAAGGCGGCAGGCTCCTTCAGAATGCTATTGATGCTGGATATGTGCAGTTGCAGAAGCCTGATGAGAAAGGAGTTGCGATGCGCGCCAAGATAAAAGGCGTGATGGAAGATCTTGGCAAGAAATGGAAGGCGAAAGTGTTCGTGCCGATTGATAATGGAAGGCTTGAGTATTTCATGAAGGAGCTTGAGCACTGCATCGACTGCGGCGCATGCAAGACTGTGTGCCCGACATGCTCATGCGGTGAGGTTTCAAAGTGCACCCAGTATCATTCCAGAGGCGATGCTTACAAGATGTCGATGTATCATCTTGTGCGCTTTTTGCATCTTTCAGACGCATGTATCGGGTGCGGGCAGTGCAGTGATGTGTGCCCGGTGGACATTCCGCTTACGAGACTTTATAGAAGGTTCGCAAACCCGGTGCAGGAGCAGTTGAAGTATGGGCCAGGGATGGATATGCGAAAACCGCCTTATTTCGAGGTGAAGTTAAATGAGTGAAGATTCTAGTTTTAATAAGAACCAGAAGAAGGAAGAAGAGCGCAAGCATGCTCCGAATCTATTTGGTTCATTGGGAGAAGGGATGTTAGCTAAAGAGAACATAGAGACATTAAAAAAAGCTTCTGGATTAACTCCTCTGGGTTTTGGTATTGATGTTCGTGAGAGAGTTCTGAATAGAGGTTTTGTGGGTGACGGATTTTCTGCCACAGAGGGCACAGAGAACACAGAGTTACTTAGAAATTCATCGGGATTATCGCCGCTTCGTCCTTTTGGCGATAATGGTGATTTAAAGACCGATGGTATGATTAGAATAGAACCGCAGATGAACGCAGATGAACGCAGATGTGATTGTTTTGTTTTAGAAAAAAATCATAGTAGCATCGATACACAAAGAAGCTTATCTGGCCTCTCCGTGGCGAGAATTACAAAAAAGGAGGTAATTGAATGACCGATAATGTTTATTCAACAATATGTCCTGGCTGCAATTTCGGCTGCGGGCTTTATATTCGAGAAAATGGCGCTCTTGAAGTTGATTTCAGGAAATCATCGCCCACCAATGCTGGAAAACTGTGCAGGTTCGGAATGAGCCTTCCAAAGTTCTTTGCGCCTGCAAAATCGATTGTAGATGGCAAGGAAACAACGCTAGAAGAGGCTGCAAAGGAAGCGACGAAGCGAATTTTGGCAAGTAAGGGTTCTGTTGCATTTCTCTCATCAGGCAATACCACAAGTGAAGAGCTTCTTGCATTCCAGAAGATTGCTGAATCATATTTATGCACAGGTGTGAATTTTGAGGCGCTGCCGAAGGATACTTATCAAACTGTTAGCGTGGGAATTCCATACAGCGATATAGAATCGGCAAAGCATATCGTGCTTTTTATTGACCCATATGAGCAGTATCCACTCATAGTCAGGCGCTTGCTTTCTGCAAAGAATAAGGGGGCAAAAATCACAGCAGTCTGGTGGAAAGACCTGCCGCTGGCAGATGAAAACATTAGACTGAATGATGTTTCAAAATTGCATCTGACGAAAGAGTCGCTTATTATTGCTGATTTCCATCCCTTTTCTGATGCAGAGCAGGTAAAAAGCGTCCTAACACTGGCAAAGAACGCAGGAGCAAAAGTAACTTTCCTCAAGCCCTTTGCGAATTCAACTGGCGCGTATATCCTGGCAAAGGACGCAAAGCAGAAATCTCTGGCACAGCTTATTGATGATATCAATAAAGGAACGATAAAGACGCTTTTTGCTCTTGAATCCGATCCGTCAGCGTTGATACCATCCGAGATGCTTTCAAAACTCACGAACCTGATAATCCAGACAGGACAGGCAGTTTCTGCAAAAGCCAACATCATTGTTGCCCACGAACCCCTGTATAAGAAAAAAGGCACGCTCATAAACAACGAGGGAAGGGCGCAGGCTCTTGGCGGCGCCGGGACGAACGGGCTTGGCGCGCTTGGGATCATTGCAGGCACCAAATTTGATTTTAATGCACTCCATGAATCAGTAAAGAAAGCGATTGGTATTACAGCCGTCGATGAATTTACAATTCCCAAATATGAAAGACCCGCATACGGCGCAATACAGGCAGCTCCAAAACCAATGGAAGCAAAACCTGCGCTTATTGATGTGTATAATCCCTTCATGTGGTTCAACCTGGCTGATGACAATGATTTTGTGGAATTGAATTTGAATACTGTGAGGGCGCTTAAGCTCTTAAAGGGCGGGACACTGAAGATTAAATCAAACGGAAGCGCCGTTGAAAAGAAGTTCAAGGTTGCACCTGTTCAGGATAATGTGTTGCTGACAGGCAGGAAGTTTGGGATTGAAAAGGGGATTCTCACGCCGGTTGAGATTTCGAGGTGATAAGTATGGCAGAAGAGATTACTGTTATGAAAGCGCAAGCAGTTGAAGCAGCGCATGGAGTTAAAGCTGAAGCGCCGAAAGTAAAGGAAGCTGACCCGAGCAAGGAGTTCGT
The DNA here is from genome assembly GCA_023249105.1 of Candidatus Methanoperedens sp. Taxonomy (GTDB): domain Archaea; phylum Halobacteriota; class Methanosarcinia; order Methanosarcinales; family Methanoperedenaceae; genus Methanoperedens. The sequence goes on from JAHFDG010000012.1 coordinate 24,728, forward strand.
GGAGGGTATCATGACGGAAATGGCACTTAAAGGCGCATCAAAGAAGAGGCTCATCAAGATGCTTGCGGAGCAGTATGGTTTCGATAAGCAGAGGGTGATGTTCAAGTTGAAGAGGGCGCTGATTACTGAGAGGTATGCAACGGCGCATGAGGCGGGGCATTGAGTGATAAGAGTTTGCGTTCTAAATATTATCTAATCTATAATGGATTTCAAAAATCTTAGTTTTTCCAACCTGTATATCTGCTTCCCAGCTAACCTCTAACGCATGTACAAAACCATCATTTAATAAAGTAGTTTTTGTTGCGCGCTTTTGTATTTTTCTTCGATTATCTCCAACGTCAATAATCTCAAGGAATTTTGGATTAAAATGGTCTGGATCTATTTCATCGAATGGCAAGTTTACTGATAATTCCAAATATTGCAAATCATACTCAGAAGAATTTGTAACTTTGTAATTAACTATTATTTCTTGAGGATGCTTTTGCGGTAGATCTTGTTTGGGTATATACAATTCATTTTTTTCTGGAAACCATTCATATTGAATTCTAACTTTAATTTTTGAATTTCTTTCAAGGGTCCATGCTTTTGGAGTTAATATATTCTTTTTAATCTTTATTATGTCTCTTCTATCTGTATCTGGAAATGAGATGCTAAGGTTTTTAAAATTAATAGGCAAATTTATCGATTCTGAAAAAACGGCAATAATTGGCTTTATTATTTCATAAGTATCAACTCTAACACACGAATTTCCATGAATCTGCAATGCTGAGTTTATACATTTACAGGATACCCTCTTTGTTAAAAGTATTCCCCCGAAAAGCCCTGTTGGAAGCAGATAATACCATATAGAATAGATTATTTCTACTATTTTCTGAAATATTGTTGGTTCGGATTGAGAAAAAATATTAGATATATTTATATCCATTTTTATTCCACTAAAGTATTATTCATTACAAAATTGACATCGATTGGTCTATATCCAGCACCTTTTCCTTTTTCAATTAATATATGGCAAGTTTCTAAAGCACGTCGAGGATTTCCATTGGTTATTTCTCTTATTTTTTCAATGCCTTCAGAGGTAAACGGAAAGATTTTTTCTCCATTATAATTTTTAGGTCTTGCCTTGGTCAAATACGTCTCAATTAACGATTTCATTTGTTCGGGTTCTAAAGGAAATAAGTTAGCTGGTCCAGAAAAACGATCCGAAAAAGCTGGATGCGCTTGCTTAGCAGTTTCCCACTCCAACGGTGTAGAAGCTAAAACCATAGAAAAAGAAAGTTGAATAGAATCAATCAAATCCCTTAATTCGACCAAGAAGTTTAACCTAGAACGTTCACCTTGTTTTATCATATCTTCGAATTGGTCTATCATTATAAAGAGACGACGATAACCAGCTTTTCGATACAGATTTATCAATGACTTCAATGCTTCCATTGTATTTTTTGTATTAAAATCTGAAGAGATCCCTAACGTTGATTTTTCTTCTTTGTACAATTTACCTCCTGTTAACCATCTCCAGCACTCCTCTTGAACCCCTTTTTCAATCAATAATTTGCTACAAACAATCCTCATATTTTTATCAAGAATAATCTCTTTTAGGAAATCTTCACATATTTTTAACATGTTCCCTTTGGATATAGGTTTTTGACTTAAAAATTCATGGAATAAACTCCAATCATTCAAATTTTTTTGGAGTTCATTAATTTCGATTGTATCCTCAAAAAAAGATAAATTCATGCCGCTACTCAATAAATTCAATGATTCTTGTGTATTAAACTTTGATTTGAAATCATCAGAAACTGCATCCCAAAGTAGTGAAATGAAATCACTTTGACCGATGTTTTTAATAGTCCTGATATATATTTCTTCAAATGATGCAGGCATGGCTATAAAATTTGCCCGACATTTTTCATTTTTTGGTTTTGCTGAGAGTTGTAAATTTATTTGATCTCGCATAAATTTTACCGTGTGGGTTTTTCCCATCCCGTTTTCCCCAACTATTACCAAGCCGCTCCATCCTGGAGCACTATAAGAGCCAATAATATATCGACGCAAGGTTTCTAGGGTTTTATCCCTTCCAGCATAGAACTCTGGATTTTCTTTAGAAACTCCAGTCATCGGGAAGGGGTTATCAATTAATGAATATCTTTCAAAATTTAATCCAATTTGAGCTTTAGTTATTTCACTTAAATCAAAATCTGTCATTTAAATTCCTCAATGTAATATAGTAGTACATACCATAATTGCTATCTAACCCTTCTTTACCTATTGTCTTTGAAACTCTCTCTAAACATATCTTCTCTGGCATTTTATTCCAAACATCCTTTAATAGCTCATTGAATCTATCTTTTCGAATTCCATATCTTATACAAACTTCATTTCTCAATTCATTTATTGTTATTCTTTCTTTATATTTATACCCCTTAATTTTGATGTATTCTGTAGTTAGGAATTTTATGAAGGTATTTTCATCTACTTGTTCATGAATTATCGGGTAGTATACTTCTTTTGCATCATTATATTCTATTAAATTGATTTGTTCCGTCCATCCTCGTATGACTCGAAAAGTTTTCCAATTTACTCCAATTTGTTTTGCCAAAGTTTCATTTGTATTAGTGGGCTTTGCTTTATCTCTAAAATCTTGTAAACTTATTACTTCTTTTCTATCACAAAATAGACTTAAGAATTGCCTAACCTGCTCTAACTTGAATAAACTACTAAGTAAAAATTGTCGTTCTGGTTCTGAAAGATTCTTCAAATCGCTGTTGTCTTTACTAACCACTAAAAACTGCTGGCCGATATCTGAAATTTCGTTTCGTATATTTCTGCGTAGGAAGTTTAAATGCTTTAACAATATTAGATATTCATCTAAAGTCCCAGGTTCAATGGAATAATCATAATTATTAATTAATATGTTTTTAATATTAATCAATGTCTCTTTTTTTTCTTCTCCTTTTTTCAAATTATTCAAAATAACCTTTAGTAGTGACAAGTTATGAGCTCTTGCAACACGTTTAATATGGAAATTCTTATTATTTTCTTCGGTCATAATCAAGATACCAAGAATTATTTTTGAAGCTATTTTTAAAGCTATATCTTATTTTGAGACTATATTAATTTGCTTAATCTTGCCAAATCCATTCAAACTTATTCTAAGATGGCCTCCATGCAAAATGGTCGTTCCAGTGTATTATAATTATTTGATGCAATTGGGTTGTTGCTTTGCGTTCTTGGCGCTTTTTTGCGGTGATGCCCCGCTTTTGGTTGCTTCGTTCTCTGTGTAGCGCCACCACTGTCAAAATAAGTTAAGCCATTCCCGCTATCCAGTCCGCCTCCTCCCGTAATCCCCATGCGTCCTCCCTTATATGCGCCCAGTGCTCCTCATCCGCGCATACCACTGCGCCGCATGCTGACATTGCGCCGCCGAGTTCGTACGAGTTCGTTTTGAGTTCGTTGTTAAAAAAATGCTGCTATGCTTTGCGTTCTTCGCGCCTTTGCGGTGTGCGCCGTTGAGAATCCAGAGATTTAATCTGCGTTCATCTGTGGTTCGTTATTTTTCAATTTCTTAAACCCAGAAGAGTCTATTTGAAACTACTATATATAAAAAAGTATATCAGGATGATAAGTTAAGATATTATAAAAACAAAACAGGTGATTCTGATGCTTATAGAATATATAAACAAGGCGCTTAGCAAAGCGGTATATGACAAACTCGAAGACGGCACTTTCTTTGGAAAAATACCGGAGTGCCCGGGTGTACTTGCTTTCGGAAAAACGCTTTTTGAATGTCAGAATGAGCTTCGGTCGGTACTTGAAGGATGGCTGATAGTAAAGATAAGACACGGCGATGTACTGCCTGTGATAGATAGTTTTGATATTAACCAGGGAATCCCTTCAGGTAATGAGGCTGTCGCCCATGCCTAGATGGACACCGTGCAAACGCAGGATTTTTATTAAAAAACTGATAAAACTGGGTTTCAATCCGCCTGAACCCGGCGGTCGGCATTTTTACATGCGGTACGGCAGCAACGTATTGACTATACCCAGTAATGAGGAATATTCTGTTCCGCAACTTAGAATGATGATCCGGGAATTAGAAAACATCATCGCAAGGAAGATTACACCGGAAGAATGGAGAGAACTTTAATCCACAGCGCCCGCAGCTCATTATCCATTTTTCAGTCCTCCCTTTGCGCTCTTCGCGCCTTTGCGGTGAGCGTTGTGGTTGCCTTGTTTTCTATCGGGCGCCACAACAGTTAAAATAAATTAAGTAACTTGTCAATCCCGTTTAAATCAACGATTCTTCTTTTAGATACTTCATATTTTCTTTCAGGTATCTCTTGAAAAACCATTGTAGAAATATCATCTCATCCTTTTTTATCTGAGACCGCTCTAATGAACTGTAATAACCCGCTCTTTTTTCATAATTTATATTGAGCATAGGGAAGCCATGTCTATTTAAAACAAAGTTCATCATCAGCCTGCTTATTCTTCCATTCCCGTCAGCAAAAGGATGAATAGTTACAAGTTTCAGGTGAACAAGCGCCGCAAGTTCCACAGGGTGAATTTTGTCTTTATTCTTGCGATACCATCTGAAAAGCTCCATTAGCAGAGGATATATCTCGGCTGGAAAAGGCGGTGTAAATTTACTTCCTGCAATAGTCACCTGATGCTGCCTTATCTTTCCTGCTATGTCTTTTTTCGTCTCCTCAAATAATTTTTTGTGAAAATACAGGACAGTATCAAGCGATAACTCTTTTTTATAATCCAGTGCCTCATAAAATACGTTTCTATGCGCTTCAGCCTCATTTACATCACGCATAGGCTTTGCATTCGGTGTTATGCCTTTTTCAAGCAGCAAAGAGGTTTCCCGAAACGTCAGTGTTGAACCTTCTATCCTGTTCGTATCATAAGTGAATTTGATAGCGAAGTTCTCCAATTCTTTTTCCTTCGCCGATGGAGGGATTGTTTTTTCCTGTGCTGAATACTCTTCTTTTATTCTGTCAAAAAGACCGAACCATTTCCCCCCATAAATTTCAGAAATAAACTGCTGCTTCAACTCTTTGATGTTTTGCGGCAAAGTTTTTCCAAGGTATTTCTCTTTCTTTTCCACCCTGCCATTCTCCCGGAAGCTATGCTCAAGGTAATAGTATGTCTGTTTCCCTACGGTTTTTTTTCTGATTGTTACCATAAGATTACACCATATTATCCCTACAAGATTATAAAGTTTTATGTTTTTGATGAATTGTAGGGGTAAAAACCTGTATATAAGGATGCGATTATCCAGTTCATCCTGTTATCCTGTCTGATAATCAATCTGCTTTACGCTCTTCGTGTCTTTGCGGTGATTATCCCCTAAGAACCGTTTGTCTCATTCCCGAAATCCTTATTCACCAGCGTCTCCCTTACTCTCTTCCCCCGTTTTGCAGTAACCTCAGGCCACAACTTGACGCCTGAATGAATCGTGACCCCTTCCTCGATTAATACCCTTGGACCTATAACAGTACCAGTTTCAAGTATGCATGAGTCCTTTATCCTTGTGGCATTATCAATAACAGCGCCTGAAATCGCGCAGTTTTCACCAATATCAACATTATCAAAGATATACGAAGAAAGTATTCTTGAATTGCTGCCTATCGTGCAGTTTGAGCCGATAGAGGTATAAGGGCCTATCAGGACATTATCGCCAATTGAAGTGTTCTCTCCTATTACTATTGGCCCCACAGCTGCCGAGTTTGAACCCAGGGAGACATCATGCCCGATGTCAATGGGCCCTGTAATTTTTGCATCTTTAATGTCAAGCCGTCCTGAAATCTTGGTGCCAGGCATCTGCTCAAGCATCCACCTGCATGCTTCCCTGTAAGCCTGGGGATTACCGATATCAGTCCACCTTCCGCGTACAAGATAACCATTTATCTGTTCGCCTTTTTTCATTATCTTCGGGAAAAGGTCTTTTGCAAAATCGTATTTTTTCTTTGGAATCCATTTAAGGATTTCAGGGTCGCATACGTATATGCCCGTGCTTGCAAGATTGCTGAAAATCTCGCCGGGCCCTGGTTTTTCAAAGAACCTGTTAATCCTGTTATTAACATCCATATCCGCAATACCATATTCGCGCGGGTCATCTATCGGGATAAGACCGATGGTGACGGGTGCATCGTTTTTCTCATGGAAACGGACGAACTCCCGAAGCCCAAGGTCCATAACATGGTCGCCGCCGACTACCATGAATGGTTCGCCTTCAAAGAGTTTTTCTGCATTTTTCACTCCTCCTGCAGTTCCCAGCTTCTCCTTTTCATGGACGTATTCAATATGCACGCCGTACATACTGCCATCGCCGAGCGCGGCTTCTATTTCACCGCCAAGATAACCTAGAGTGAGCACAATATCATTGAAACCCTCGATAGCCAGATGTTCAACAAGGTGTACTAATGATGGCTTGTTCAAAAGCGGTATCATCGGTTTTGGCCTGTCAAAAGTCAGGGGGCGCAGTCTGGTCCCTTCACCGCCGCACATTATGCATGTTTTCATTCAAATCCTGCTTGAAATTGGTCTGGCAGTATATAGATATAACGGGATTGTAAATCAGTTTGAAGTTAAAAAAAATGAAGCTCCCCACAGCAGAGCTGAGGGGTATAGTAACGAAATGAACAAATACGAATTAATGCAAGCCGATTATCATAAACAACTTCTTAATTTTTCACCCGCTCAATTGGTCAACCTCATTACTTATTTCACTTAAAACCTCAAATGCTGATGATGGGGCTGATGCTCCTTTGTGACAGCCAATGCAGGAATTATAAGTTTCATTCCATACAACTTCAAAATTTTTCATATCTTTTTTGCCGGCAGCATCCTTTAATTTCGGAATATATGTGCTTCGGAAAGTCTGGATACTTTGCGCCAATTCGGAATTATGGTTCATAGCATCCTGGAGGTTCTTATCCAATCCATCGACTTCCTTTGTAACTGCATCCCACCTGGAAAATTTTCCTGTATAGTCCATCAGGAGCATCCTTCGCCCGTTCTCCTGCATATCCCGCCTGAATGATTCTCTGGTACTTTCTTCCAGACTTGTTTTTACTGTCTTTATCGAAGAATCAACGTTCTTTACTGATGTGTCGATCCCTTTTATCGAGGTTCCAAGGTCTTTAATGTCCGAAGATACTGCTTTTATTTCCCAGGAGACTTTTTGCGTAAGGGATACTTCAATAAACACTCCGATAACTAACACTGCAAGCAGAATCAGTATTATTTTGTTTTCTTTATCCATAATGTCACCTCATTGATTTTTTTTCAATTCTTCCTCATTCACGAATTCCAAAAGAGCGGCTGCCGCATGCCTGTAAAAACCGATCCGGTCGTTTTTTTCAATATCTTCACAGAACTGCGGAACCCATCTTGAAAAATGCTCGTTCATAAAAGCATTAAACTCTTCATTATATCCCTGATTCTCAAGATAATATAGGAACTCAAGTTCTACCGCAACATGGTCAGGAAGGTCGCGAAACGTTTCTAAAACCCGAAGCCCCGCTTTATTGTAGCAATCAAGAACGCTAATCGTAGAATTCCCCATGACTTCCTTCTCCCTATACATTGATTCATAGGGAGGACAGGGTACACTTGGAATAGCGGTTGTGAAAAGTTTTGTATATTCAACAGCCAACATTTTATAAAATTCTTCATCGCTCTTTAGCCTGTTTTCATCAAGGAAACGGGCAAAACCTGACTTTGCTCCATTTTCTAGGAATCCAATATCCTTTGAGAAACCATTTCTCAGATATCCTACAAATTCCCTTTCAGGCTTATGAAAAATAAGACTGAATATTTTATAGAATTCCTTTTCCATAATTAACGTTGAGAGGGGAGGAGTTTCATAAACCTCAACCCTATAATATATGCTAATCCTATTGCTCCAACTACTCCGAGGATAATAGCGACTTCTGCTCCTGATATTGAATATATGGCAGGTTCACCGTATAATCCCATCATAGTCCTTCCAACTACCTGCTGGGATGGCACAGATTGACCCGGTATCACAAGACTGAACCTTTCTGCGAACACACCAATAACAGCTAGCAGTGAAGCTATTTGCACCTTCAGCATCGTCTTCCTTGAAGAGAGGATCAAAATTGGTATCACTGTTCCCATGAATATCTGTATTCCCCAGAACACGAGACTATATGGGCCTGAGAAAAGGAATTTTGACATTTCTCCTCCGCCCATTCCTCCATATGTGCGTACGATGTTTTCAATGAACACAAGGAACAGCTGAAGCAGCAGGAAAGCTGTAAGATATTTTCCCAATCCTACGACAAGTTTCTCATCCATCTTATACCCAATTAACTTGAATGTAACTGTGAGTATAAGTATGAGCAAAGCAACCCCGGATGTCAGGGCTGCCACAATGAAAAGTATCGGGAGAAGCGGTGAGAACCATAGTTCTTTTGCTACTATGAAACCAAATATAGCGCCAGTTCCTGCATGCACAAATATTGCAAGAGCCGCTGCCAATGCTCCCAGCAGCTTTGTGGTTTTCAATAGATCTTCCCTGAATGTCGTCCAGAGATATACACTTGATAGAATAATATATCCAGTATATAAGAATGAATTTACCGCGAACATCGATGTCAGGTTCTCGGGCCCATATAGGAATAGATTTAAGAACCTATCAGGGCGGCCAAGTTCCCCTAATATGGTTGTCAGGGCTCCGATTATAAGGAGAATTGCAAGGAATATGGAAACCCTTGATACCGGCTTATATTCTTCCTTTCCGAAAACATAGGTCAGGGATGAGAGCATCAGGGCGCCTGCACTTGCTCCTATGAAAAATATTACCGATGTTATAGGCAGCCCCCAGGGAACAATATTGCTCGTACCGAAACTTTCATGACCCTGGATCATGCCCTGGATGAATTCATATAAACCAGCGATCATAAATGCTACCAGAATCCCAATTATCCCGTAAAACCCCACAGATCTTCCTTCGATTTTAGTGTATTCCATGTTCTTACCTCCTAATCCAGATAATATACCTGCGGTTCTGTACCAAGGTCAGGGCGAAGCTGATAATTCCTCCTGCTCCGCAGCAGCTTTGAGACCTCGCTATCAGGGTCATCAAGGTCTCCGAATGTCCTTGTCCTTGCAGGGCATGCCTGGGTGCATGCAGGCTCAACGCCATCTGGCGAACCTATTTTTTTCCCTTCAGCCACTGCTTTATCTATCCTGTGACGACAGAAAGTGCACTTTTCAACAATTCCTGAAATCCTCTTGGGAACGTCGGGATTATGATAATCCTTTTCTTCCTGCTCGTAGAAATTGAAGAACCTCTGCTGGTATGGACATGCTACCATGCAGTATTTGCATCCTATGCAGCGCTCGTATCGCTGAAGGACAAGACCGTCTTCTCTTTTATATGTGGCATCAACAGGACATACTTTCACGCATGGAGGATGTTCGCAGTGATTGCAAATGAGAGGCATGATGCTTGCACTCACATTGGGGTACTTCCCTTTGAACACTGTCACCATACGGTTCCACTCCATAAGCCTTCTTTTCTTGTAATCCTCTGGTGTGCTTGAAGTCACGCTATTCTCTGCTTTGCATGCAACTGCGCAAGCAGCACATCCCACACATCTATCAAGATCAATGACCATTCCGTATCTTACCATAAATTTCACCTCACGCCGGGTAAACCTTTACCATGGTTGCATTCGTACAGCTCTGCGCAGATATTACGGCGGAGAGGTTTGCCATTATCTCATTGGGATTAGCCCCCAGCCCTTTAGCATATCTGCCGTAGTTCCAGTGTCCGTGCTCGAACGGGAAAACAACCATCCAGGGAGGGTTCCCCGGATTTATCACAGCCATCACCTTGATTTTCCCTATCGGGGATTCAACCCAGACTTCATCTCCGTTCTTGATTCCCAGTTCTTCCGCTGTATCGGGATTAAGCTCCACCCAATTATTCCAGCCTCTTCCTACAACTATCCCGAACCTCTCCTGCAGCCACTGCACATTTGCGCCCCTTCCTTCGGCATGGGTTATCATCTTAGGAGAACTCATATGAAGAGGGAATCCTTCATCTTTACCCGCGAACTGTGGTTCTTCATAATGCGGGTATGCAAAGAGTTCAGGAGATTTCAGTTCGCTTTTCAGGATTTCCTTCTGCTTATCAGTAAATCCTTCCAGTTTTGAACTCCTGAATTCGAATTTACCCGATTTTGTTTTGAGGAGTTTATCCTTGACGGGGTCTGTAATGACCTTTGTTTCGACTTCTTTCCCATCCTTAACTTCTTTTTTCACTTCTTCTTTCTTTTTCATCTCCTTGTTGTATCCTGTGCCATCCCATTCATAGAATTTTCCATTTGATAAACGGTAGAGATATGGCTTCTTATACCATGCTCCTTTTTCAGCCCATGAATCAAAGCCATTAACTCCATTATCTCCCGGGGTTTTTTCAAAGCCTTTTGATATTTCGCGAAGCATGTTCTCATGGTTGCCAAGTTTCGTAAAATACTCACCCATTTTTCCGCCCATTCTCTTCCCCAGGTCTATTATTACATCCACGGAATCCCTGTTATTATATATTGGCTGAATTACCTGTGCTCTAAATCCAGTAACAGGATAACCTGTACTTGCATATACTGCCATATCCTGTCTTCTCTCAAGGTAATAGGCATCAGGCAATATGTAATCCGCATAAAGAGCTGTCTCGCTCAAATAACTTGAAGTCTCGACTATGAATACATCTTTAAAGGCTTCCCTTGCCCGCTGGGGATTTGGCATTGAGAACAAGGGATTTGTGTAATAGGTGAACATCATACCCAGTTTATAGGGGTCACCCTTTGCGTGATGATCCGGTACATTCTGGTACACATTGCTGGCAATCGGCCATTCATCGCTTTTTGCTTCATCTATTCTTGCAAGAGTATGCGCTTTGAAATCTTTATCTACTTTTTTGGCGACATCATCCATATAATCGGCGTCTTTTAAAGAAATACTTGCATAGGGCACACCCATCTGGTACATCACTCCGCCGACAGCGAACATGTTTCCAACAAGAGCATTCAGAGCATGTATCGCCATATGGTTATAGGTGCCATTGGTATGGGCGCCTGCTCCTCTCTCACCCGCTGCTATAGCAGGTTTAGTTGTAGCGAATTCCTTTGCAATCCTTGTTATCCTTTCACCAGGAATGCCTGTGATATCACTTGCTTTATTTGCACCGAAATCCTTAAGGACATTATTCCACCAGTCTATCAGACCATAAGTCCAGGTCTCTTCAAAATCTTCTTTTGCGACCGTCTCTCCATGATTGAACTTTTTTCCCTTCACCTTGAAGTCGCCTACAAAGCTCCTGTCCCATAGCCCTTCGGTAAGAATGACATGAGCTATTCCGAGTGCAAGCGCACCGTCAGTTCCTGGTTTAACAGGCAGCCACTCATCCGCCTTTATAGCTGTTGTTGAGAATCTTGTGTCTATCATGACCTGCTTTGCCCTGACAGGTCTTCCCCTTCGCATGTGCGCCCATTTCTGGAGCATCAGGTTTGTGGGTCTCCAGGCTTCAAGGGTAGCTCCGCCGAAGTTGAGCACATAATTACAGTTCTCCCAGTCATAGGCGCAGTAATCATCCGTCCCGTCTATGCAAAGCCTTGCTTTTTTGCTTGCGTCCGCGCATATCGAGCTATGACCAATGTTATTGGGGGTTCCGTACAGAGTTGTGAATGTTCCCCATACCGATCCTGCCCTTCCTTGGTTCCTGCCGCTGAGGAAAGCTACAGTATGGGATTTTCCTTCATTCCGTATCTTATTCAATCGTGCAGCTATGTCATTGAGAGCTTCATCCCATGAGACTTCCATGAACTTTGGATCTTCGTTCTGACCCTTATTCGGATTTGTCCTCTTAAGTGGCGATTTCACCCTGTCCACATCGTAAAGTAACTGTAGCCCTGCATATCCCTTGGGGCAAAGCTTGCCGTTGCTGTAAGGATGATCCGGGTTCCCCTCAATCTTTACAGCTTTTCCATTGACAACCCTAACTTTTGTTCCGCAACCTGCTGGACATTGAATACAAACGCTTGAGACCCATTTTTCCTCCCTTACCGCTTCCATGCCCTGTGCCAGGGCTTTAATAACAGGCTGGTCAAAGGAAATTACTCCAACTGTTGCTGCACCAGCTACGCCTGTAGCTTTCAAAAACGTTCTTCGGTTCATTTTTAATTCTAAAGCCATTCTAAGCCTCCTTTTTCTTTAAATCAATAGCTTTTAATTCGTTCTCAGTTTCCATTCTTGCCTTCTTGAATTCACCTGTCGCTTTACCCATAGAGCGTGCCAGCTCAGGTAACTTGCTTGCCCCGAAAAGCAGCAGGATAACAACAAATATAATCACCATTTCCTGGGTTCCTATCATAATTTCTCACATCCAATCCAAAGCTAATTATTATTAACATAAAGCAATGCATATATATAAAAGATTTTTAGAAAAAAATTTCTAATTAATTGATTTTACAATAAGAAAAATTCCAATCATTGACTTTTGCCTGGAGAAAAATCAAAGCTCGGCGCTTCTCAATGCTTCAAAGAGCTTCTTTCCGGCAGGCGTCAGCATATAAAATTTCTCCCCGTCCTGCTCTATTATCTTATGTACCTTCATCACTCTCATATGGAAGTTTAACTTTGTGGCATCTTCAATACCAAGCCCGCGCTGGATCTCTGTGAACTTGAGTTTACCTGCTTTATAGAGAAGTTTTACCGCATCCTTCCTTGTTTGATTTGAGATTGCCTTGATCAGGTCAGAATCAAAGATTTGGGGCTTATCAAATTCCGCCTCTGCAAGAACCTTTCGTATTTTTGTCTGGACTTCATCTATTTTAAAAGGTTTTGTGATGTAATCTGATGCCCCTGCTTTCATGGCTTCAACTGCATTATCAACAGTTGCAAATGCAGTAATCAGGATTACACGGGTGTGGGGTTTTATACGTTTTGTTTCCCGTAACACTTCCATTCCCCCGACAACAGGCATGATGAGATCGGTCACAACGATATCAAAATCTTTTTTCCCGATTTTTTCAAGCCCTTGTTGACCATTCACGGCAGAATCTACTAAGAACCCTGCATCTTCCAGTACTTCTGCTAATCCATCCCGAATTTCCTTTTCATCCTCAATTATTAAGATGTTCTTCATAACATCAAAACGGTAATCTTATTGTAAACGTTGTTCCAGTTCCAATTTCACTTTTCACGTCAATCGAACCATTGTGCTTTTTAATGATCCCATAGCAAATCGATAATCCAAGTCCGGTTCCTTCACCCGGCATTTTGGTCGTAAAAAAGGGATCAAAAATTTTACCAATGTTATCATGCGGAATGCCGCAACCATTATCGGTTATGCTGATCTCAATGTGGTCATTTTTTGCTTCAGTTTTAATAATAATTTCTCCGTCCAATGTTATGGATTGGATTGAATTTGTCAGCATATTCATGATCACCTGCTGGATTTGTTCCCTATCAGCCATTATAAGCGGAAGAGGCTCCAGGTCAGTAGTTATTTTCGTACGGTCTAACTGAGGTTCAAGGACATTCAGCACATTATCTATCTCCCTATTTATGTCTACCGAACTTATTTTTGGCTCTGACTGGCGCGCAAATTCAAGCAGTCTCTTTACAATACGAGCTGCCCTATTAGTTTCATTATTGATGATTTTAAGTCTGCTGTCAGTTTTCTCATCCCACGTTTTCTTCAACATTATCTGGGTGTGAAGGGATATAGTGGTCAGAGGATTGTTTATCTCATGAGCTACCCCTGCTGCCAATTTTCCCAGCATGAACAGCTTTTCTGATTGCATGAGCCGCTTTTCAAGATTTGCCATCTCCTTTTGCTCTGTAATATCTTTGATAACCAGTACATTGCCAGCATTCAAACGATCCTGCAATGGTTTATTACTTATAAGACCGGGGAAAGTCGAACCGTCTTTTCTCTTAAAAACGTTCTCACCATCCAGTATTTCCAGATTATCGCCCTCGCTTGCCGAAGAATAATTCAGCAAATTGATATTACTTCCGGCAACGTCCTCAAAACTATAACCAAATATTTTTTGAGCCCCACTATTCCAGGAAAGGATCTTTTTTTGTGAATCTATCAATATGACAGCATCACTTATACTATCAACGAGATTTTTATATCTCTCTTCTGATTTACGCAGTTCGTTTATGCCGTTATTCAGGTTAAATGACATCTCGTTGAACGCTTTTGAAAGAATATTTATTTCATCTGTTGAGTCGGTTTTTATCTGGTATCCGAGATTCCCACGGCCTATTTCTTCAGTCCCTTTTATCAGGGAACGTATCGGTCTTGTCAAATAATTTCCCGCTATATATGCCATTAAAACACCTATAGCCCCTACAAAAAGAGTAAGTGTGATTATTGCACTGCTTGTCTGGTTTATCTTTTCATGCATGGACGTTTCATCCATTCCGATATGGACAAAGCCTGCCCTGCCATCCAGAATTGGCGCAGTAAAATCAATGACAATACCATCACCTGTATCGAGAAGATGGGGATTATTTCCCAAATCTATCTGAACAGTAAGAAGGTCGCCTGGGAAACCGCCTTCAAATGTATGCGCCAGCACTTTACCCCTCGCATCGGTTATATAAATATATTTAACATCTTTTTCTGTCTTTTTTGTATTCTCAACGAGCCTGTGGACATATACCGTATCCTCGATCAGTATGGATTCTATAATGCTTGTTGCCAGATTCCTTGATATGACCTGTCCTCTCTCACGAAGCTCTTCTGACAATGTCTTTGTGAGGCTTATTTGCACAAAAATGGTAGTCAGCACTCCAAGAAGCATTATGATAACGACTATCCAGACAACAAAATTCCTTACTAATCCCCCGCCTATGAAATTATTTATTTTATTTATCTTTTTTCCTGGCATCGCTGACTACCTTTTTCATCTCTCTTACATTATCATAGAGACTGTCATTAGCTTCTGAGAACCTGTCTATCATAATACGGTCAAGTATCTCTTTTCCCTTTTTGTCCTCATGCATTTGAAGAAGAATTTTACGCAACTTCTCTTTTAATGCCGGGTCAATGTCCTTTGAGATAACTATAGGAGGAATGCCGTATGGAGGGGATTTACTTATTATTTTAGTTCTTGAAGTAAATCTTGGATCGGTTGCATTTTTAAAATCCCATACCAGACTATCCACTGCAGCACCGTCAACCATCTTCTCAGCTACCGCCTGAATGGATTTGTCATGACTGTAGGTGAAAAACGTAAGCTTGAAAAACGTCTCCGGATTCTCACCCATCTGCGCTATCATATACTCAGGTGATAGCTTCCCTGAATTGGAGAGCGGGTCTGTGTAGGCAAAGGTTTTACCTTTCAGTTCTTTGAGTGAATTGATACTGCTGTCCCCTGGCACTATAATATATGAATAATAGCGAGTTTCTCCTCGAACTTCGGGCACTGCAAGGAGTTCCATGCTAAACTGGTCTTTCCCCTCAATATATGCGAGACTGCATACAAAAGCTGCATCCACGCTATTTTTTCGCACTAAGTCGTTCACTTCCTGATATGTCTTACGCTGGACAAGCTTGACCGGAACACCCATTTTCAAAGAAATATAATCGAACATTTCCTGATAATATACTAGAGTCTCATCTGGTGAAATGATTGCAGATACTGCGATCCTGAGGCTCTGTGAATCTGAATTGTCGCCAACGTCATTGCTCCTGTTTGAGAGATTCACTTTTGTCGCTTTTTCAGTGTCCAAACATCCGCTAGTAATTACAAATAAGAGTATCGTCAGCAGAATTACGCTTTTTTCAGGATGCATATAAACTCATTTTGGATTTCCATATTACTTGTATCTATGCTTATAATTAAGAGGTATTGGAGAATAAGTCAAAAGGAGTCTAATAGGTAATGGAATTTTTATTCGAATAATAGTCTGTTTATATAAGTATTTTAACAAGAAAAAGTTATGACTCCAATAAACATGGAATACATATATTCATGAATAACGAGCTTATCGACCCCTATGGTCGGGTTATTACCAGCCTTCGCATTTCGATAACACAAAAATGCAATTTAAATTGCATTTATTGCCACCAGGAAGGGGAAAACGAAAAACCTAAGAGAGAAATATCTCTTGATACCATTGTCAAAATAACCACTTCTGCGACCGAATTTGGAGTGAAAAAAGTGAAATTCTCAGGCGGGGAGCCGTTAATGAGACGCGACTTTGAGGATATAATTGCAGCGTTGCCTGAATTAAAAGACATATCTGCCACAACAAACGGCACTTTTCTTGCTGAGAGGGCAGCATCTCTTGCTGACAGCGGTCTTGACAGGGTGAATATCAGTCTTCCTTCGCTTAACAAAGACCACTATAAAAAAATAACAGGTTCACCGCATGGGCTTCCAAAGGTGCTTGAGGGCATCAATGCAGCAGTAGAGGCTGGATTAACCCCAATCAAACTTAATATGGTGCTTTTAAAGGGTATAAATGAATTTGAAATCGATGATGCCATTAATTTTGCAGCAAGGTTTGATGGAAATGTGATTTTACAGCTAATAGAACTCATGAATTTTAAAAATACCAGACAGTTCATGGTCGATATAAACGGAATAGAAAAAATACTGGAATCGAGAGCCATATTCACTAAAGAACGCCTGATGCACCGAAGGAAAAAGTATTTCATAGACGGAATAGAAGTAGAACTGGTCAGGCCTATAGACAATTCAAAATTCTGCGCTAACTGCAATCGACTGCGCATAACTTCCAGTAGTAAGTTGAAACCATGCCTTATGAGGAATGATAACCTGATAGATATTAACGAAGAAGCTGCTGTGGAGGAAATCAAAGAGATGCTTAAATGTGCAGTGGAGAAAAGAGAGCCATATTACGAAGAGAACAAGAAACAGATTACCTGCAGAATATGAACTCCCCAATAACCCTTGATGAAGCGTTTGAAAAAATAAGAGATTTAAAGAGTATATTTTACTTCAGGCGTGAATCCGAACAGGTCGCTCTTACCGATTCGATAGGCAGGGAACTAAGTGAAACCATTTTTGCTCATTCCATATCGCCTGAATTCGATATAGCAGCTATGGATGGATTTGCCGTTCGGTGCGAAGACGAATATCCACTGGAAATATCAGGCAGGGCATACGCGGGCGATAGGATTACAAAAATAAAAAGCAAAGAAGCCATAGCAATAGCAACAGGCGCATTACTCCCGCAGGGCGCAGACGCTGTGTTGAAGATGGAGGATGCCATGGTCAAAGAAAACCTCTTTTATGGCAAAAATTTAAAAAAATGGGAAAACGTTTTCCGTGCAGGTTCGGATTACAGGACAGGGGACAGGATTTTTGAGAAAAACCATCGCATTATGGCGCAGAGTACTGCGCTTTTATATAGCCTTGGCATCGAAAAAGTTCCGGTATATAAAAAGATCCGGGCAGGCGTAATCTCGACAGGTACAGAGATTCATAATGGGATGATAAAAAATACCAACGCGGTGCTATTACAGGGGTTTATGAAAGAAATGGGCTGTGAATCCACATTTATTGGAACTGTGCCGGATGACTATGATAAAACAAAGAAAATGTTGTTGCAAGCCTCCGAAAAATATGACGCTGTATTTACTACAGGTGGCGTTTCAGTTGGCGAGCGCGATTATGTTGCAGATATTATATCCGAGACGGGCGAACTCGTGTTCCACAGGGTTGCAATCCGGCCCGGTAAGCCAATCGCTGTGGGAATCATCAACGACACACCAGTATTCAGCCTTCCAGGTAAGCCCACAGGTGCTTTTGCTGCTCTTGAAATGGTTGTACGCAGTTATTTCACAAAGATACCCAGAGCAACTTGCAAGCTTATGATAAATGAGGATGTGTTGCTCCAGGAAAAAGGTTTTAGTTACATACTGTTCGTGAAAATAACACAAAACATAGCAAACACCATGGGGTATAAGAATTCAGATATGAACCTGTTTGAGAAGGATTACGAGACTGCAATCATTTCATCTTCTCCACGCTCTACTATCGTGGACGGGTATGTGATAACAGATAGGAATATTAAGAAAGGCGAGTTGGTCGAAGTCCATCTATTCAGTTAGGAAAATTAGGAATAAAAAATTCTAAGCATCATCAAGTAATAATTTATGAAGAAAATAAATTTCGAACGCCTGAATATACGGTTTGATAGAAATGAAATAGCTGGTTCACTTGGAGACTTGGGTACCTTTATCGTATTTCTGGTTGGTGTTGTCACTATTTCAGGTATGAATCCTTCTCCAATACTGGTTTTCAGTGGGATTTTTAATATATTCAACGGCTTTGTATTCGGACTGCCAATGGCTATCCAGCCAATGAAAGCCATCGGAATCATAGCGATTTCCAATAAATTACCTTCTGCAACCATAATCGCCGCCGGTTTTTTGATGGGATTAATTATACTTGTGTTATCCATGACCAGAGTTATTTCAAAATTAAATAATTACGTGCCTAATTGTGTGGTTCGCGGAATCCAGCTTGGTCTGGGGCTGATATTTTTAAAAACTGGTGCCGACCTGATAATGACAACAGGAAACTGGTCTGGATATGATAGCTATCTTACTGCATTGCTTGCGGCAGTAGCAGGATTTTTACTGATCAATAATAAGAAAATCCCGGCTGCCCTGATTATTTTTGGCATCGGGATTTTATTAATGCTCCCTAATTTTAAATCCTCTATCTCTCTGGATCTTTATTCTCCTATTATTTCTATTCCTGATATGGGCTCTTTTTTATCAGCATCGTATCTGATGGTAATCCCACAGCTTCCCCTTACAATACTCAATTCCCTGATTGCAACTGCTGCACTTGTAAAAGATTACTATCCAAAACAGGCTGAAAAGGCGAATATAGATAAAATCGGTTTCAGTATGGGTCTCATGAACCTTTTTACAATGCCATTCGGCGCGATGCCTATGTGCCACGGTGCTGGCGGACTGGCTGCCCAGCATAGATTCGGTGCGCGCACCGGGGGTTCTGTTGTATTTCTTGGTATTGCAAAATTGCTGCTCGGACTGTTCTTAGGTGGCTCTGTGCTGCTATTTTCCAGGTCATTCCCTGTTAGCATACTGGGAACCATGATAATATTTGGGGGATTTGAGCTTTCCACTCACATAAAAGATGTGACAGCACACAAAGATGTGATTGTCATGCTGCTTGTAGCTGGCATTTCTTTTAGCGTTAACATAGCTTTTGGATTCCTTGCAGGAATGATACTTTCTTACTACTGGAAATTCAACGGCCACGATTATATAAAAAAGGAGATACATGGATAACAAAATCGTAAGTCTTGCAATAGACCTTCACGGCCATCTGGCGCCGGGCATTGCTCTTGGATTAAGGATGAGTGAGATCGCACTTTCACGAACGAACACCAAAAAGGGAGATAAGCATCTTATCGGGATATCAGAAACAGCACGATGCCTTGCAGATGCAATGCAGGCTGCAACCGGCTGCACTCTCGGACACGGGAATGCCTGTGTTGAAGACTATGGGAAACTTGCCCTTACCATAGGGGATGTAAGGACGAAAAAGGGGGTGCGTATTGCACTAAAGGAAGATGCGAACAAGCACTCATCTCTTATGAACAAATGGATGATGCGGCTTGGGAAACTCACCCATGAAGAGGAAGAAGAGCTTGGCATGCAATTACTGGATATGGATGAAAAATTCCTCTTAGTTCAGGATGTTGAGATTAACAGGGATCAGAATTTCGAAAAATCCAGAATAGTAACATGCAGAGAATGCGGCAATTTGATACCTGAAAGCTTAACAGAAAATATGGAAAATGAAGTTTATTGCAAAGCTTGCAGAGGCACTGCCTACTATAAATTATTGAGAATCCAGTAATTTTTCCTGACACATTCGCTTGATGAAAAAAAAATCCAGCCGTCGTAATGACAGCAGGATTTCCATCTGCTTCTTCAAACCTTTTGCAGTTTCACTTTGGTATCATAGAACACAGCGCTTCCGCCGGCCATGTCTGAAAGGCATGTATTCTTCAGGTAAGGGTCAAGGAGCATTGCGGCGTTGGCGTGGATGCCCATGCCCCTTCTCTCATCGCCTTTTATTGTGTTGCCGTCGATGACAATGTCCCGCGAACCACTTGCCCAGTTGCCGAATCCCAGAACAAAAGTCACGACTCCGGGAGAAATTGTTTGAGTTACCTTGACCTTTCCTTCAATCGGTTTCTTTCCAGAAGCCTGCAAGTCCCATTCACCTGCGATGTTTGTGGGAGATGATACCTTGACCTTATCCCCGTCTTTCAGACCGAGCCTGGTGGCATCCTGTTCGCTTATAAGAATGGCGTTCTCAGGCAGGAGAGATAGCATCCAGTAATCCACGTTCGTTCTGGACTTTGTCTGCGTGATATCCCTCTGTGTAATAAGCTGCAGGTCATACTCAGGTGCGAACTTCAATTCATTGCCCTGGGAATCAGTTATCGGCATAAGGGATGGAAGACCATTGAACGACTTTCCTGTAATTGCGTTCTTTGTGGTAGCTGTCTTTTCCTGGTACATATTTATCAGGTTCTGACCGGATTTGCTGTACGTGTTCTTT
Organism: Candidatus Methanoperedens sp.; assembly: GCA_023249105.1. GTDB lineage: Archaea > Halobacteriota > Methanosarcinia > Methanosarcinales > Methanoperedenaceae > Methanoperedens. The sequence goes on from JAHFDG010000012.1 coordinate 45,364, forward strand.
ATCCAGCCTTCGACCTTTCCCTTCTTGCCTGCCTCAAAGTCCTCAAAGGCGCCGCCGCGGTTGAGAACATATACGACCTTCTTCCAGTCTTTACCCGCAATCTTCTGCCACCGCCCGACATCGAATACTGTCTTTGGCAGATGCCTTCTTGCTTTTGTGAAAAGCTCGACCTCTGCATCACTGGCTTCGGGGGCTTTTGCGCTTGCAGCAACGTTTGCCACCATTCGTATGTAGTAGTCGTCCGGATGCTTCAAGTCCACACCTGTTTCGAACCCGTCCTTACCGAACCCGGGCAGGTTGGCCTTTTCGGCGATCCCCAGAAGCATTGCTTCAAGACCGTGCGGCATCTCTTCGCCAAACACTTTGACTGTTTCAACAAGCGGAGGAGCAACAGGGTTCCTCACAGGCTGTACCTTGTAGATGAAGCTTGGATGCGAGCCAGGGAATTCCCACCGCTCAAGGTATGTTACATCAGGGAAGATGTAATCCGCATAAAGCGAAGTCACGCCCACTGTTATGTCATTGTATATGAACAGGGGTATTTTGTTTATATCAGAGAGTATCTCTATGTTGGTCTGCCCCCCGGGCAATGAATATGTGGGAGCTCCCATGTAATTTATGAGGATTTTGACCGGGTACGGGTACGCATCGCCCACGCTCGGGATTATCTCCTGATATACGTCACTGCTCAGGTAATACCATGGACGCTTTGCCGGGTATCCGCTAAAGAGCGTAGTATTCTCGTATTTAATACCGTAGCGTATGCTGTTTATGCCAAAGGCTGTTATCTTACCTGGCTGCTTTCCAATATCATACGCCCCGCTGCTCGTGCTGTACGTGGAAAGCTGCGAAGAACCGCCAAGCCAGCTATTGTTGCCCAGCATCGTGTTCAGGAGCATCCATGAACCTACGTTGTAGAAACCATTCGTGTGCTGGCTTACCCCTCTGTGGACGTCCACGACAGCCTTTTTGCCGTGGGAGGTGAATTCAGCTGCCACTGCTGCAACATCTTCTTCCTTCGCTCCGCATATCTCTGCCCATTCCTTGATGCTCTTTTTCTGTGCTTCTTCTTTCACAAGCTGCATGGCACTCTTTACCGTAATGTCCTTGCCGTCCTTGCCTTTGAGCGTTGTAGAAACGAACAGGTCGCCGACTACTGGAGCAGTTTCATCATACGGGTCAAATGCTACCGGTTTTCCTCCTACGAGCGTGATGAGTGGGTCCATCTCCACTTCTTCTTCCTTGTCCCCGATTTTCTCTTTCTTCTTTACCGCCGCTATGCCAAGGTCAGAGCCATATAGCAGTTTCCCCGGCTTTCCATCCGTCACAACAACAAGCCATGCGGCATTTGAAAACGTGGGCTCTTTCCCATCCGCTGCCGCTTTCTTGTTGGAGTTTCGTAAGTATTTCTCATCATATTTTTTATTTTCCACCATCCAGCGCAGCATTCCCCAGGCAAAAGCCGCATCTGTCCCGGGTTTTGTGGGTATCCATTTCCATGCCTTGGAGGCTTCTTTTGTAAACCTTGGGTTGAGCGTTACGAACTTGAGCCGCCCGGTGGAAAGCCCATCCATTACTTTCATAGCCCTGTTGGTGGGACCGTAATTTCCCTCAAAGAGCGTCGTGCCTACAAAGATTATGAACTCGGAATTCGCTTCATCTGCCTGGAAATAGAATTTATCGCCGCCAGTCCACTTGTATTTCTTATCCTTGGCATCGTAGAGGTACTGCTCGCTCATAGCCTTGCCTGTAAAGTACAGCGAACCCTGACATACCGTGGTATGACCGTGGGCGTTCACAGTGCCGCATGCAGCGGTAAATCGCTTGATCAGGTCGCTCCTGCCGCCTTTTAGCCTGCCCCACATGAACACTAACTGGTTATTCTTTGGACCAAGGTCAGGGTAGTCGGGGTCGATGAGTTTATCGATATTAGCCTTGAATTTCTCTTTGAATGCGGTTATGAGTTCTTTCTTCTTGTTAGCATCTTTCTCTGCCCAGATTTTGTCTATTTCTGAGGACATTTCTTTTGATATCTTCGGGTCACGAAGCGCCACCACATCCTTAAAGCCCTCTACATTGCGGTCTTCCTCACCCGGGACATGACTGAAAAGTTTTCCTCCATTCACTATTTCCTCGATCGCCTTGTCGAAATCGATGGTCATCCATTTGTTCTCTCCGCGCTTCCCTGCCCTCTTTAAGACCTTTGTTATCCTGTAAGGGTCGTAGTAGGTCTGTATCCCTGCCTGTCCCTTGGGGCACAGCCCGGCATCAATGACCGCCGCTTTTTCAAGAGGAGTTATATAATTGATGTGAGGATAAAGGTTCCAGGGAGAATATGGATTGCCGTCTATTTTCGCAATATGGCCGTCCAGCGTTTTTACTTTAATCGGGCAGCCTGTGTTGCACTGCTGGCAGCTTGAGTACAATATATTCTCTGGTTTTGACAGCTCATAGGCAAAACGCTCAGGTTCAGCTCTTGCGATATTTACCAGGAATTCCTGGTGTCTATCGAAAAGCGAAGTTCCAAGTATTGCGCCTCCCACGACTGCTGTTGATCTTACAAAGTCCCTTCGTGTAATCTGCATTTAATCCACCTCTTTAAATAACGATGTTATTGTTTTTTTTTCAATCAGTACCCTGTTTCCGATGATAATCAGAAGCGTTGCAAGAGCTAGAGCAAAAACGAACTCCAGCCATTCCATTGTACTTGGGAAATAACTGAAAGAAAGCCTTGAGTGCACAAATGCGGTCTCAAGTCCGGCAAGTTCCGGGACAGCCAGTCCGGGGATTACAATATTCAACTTGACACTTAAGGAGGATATTACTACAAAAAACGAGGCAAGAGCTACTGCCCATGCTTCCCGTCTTTTAAAGATAAGCAAACCCGCCGGCACAAGTAGGCTGCCAAATACGAAGAATCCCCAGAATACCCAGGCAAAAGGCCCGAATAATACGAGATCGATACTTGCTATATCTGCCGGTATCTTGGAATAATATATAGATAGGATATCGGAGAATTCGAGCAAGCCATAAAATACTATTAAAAGAAGTATTGCACTGCCCATACTCCTGATGTTTTCTGCGTATTCATGTTTTTCTGGATTAAGTACGTATGCTGTAAAGGCAACAAGTGCAATCCCCGAGAGCAGAGCAGCAGCAAGGAACATTATTGGCAATATCCCTGCATTCCAGTAGGGTCTTGCTCCAACTACCCCATATAATGCCCCGCCTCCTATCTCAAATGCGACTGCAACTATCATTCCTAATGCGGCAAGCTTTTTCACGTTCCTGCTTTCATCCGAAGTGAGCCAGAGCATTGCAATGAGTATAATCAGATATAGAGGATAGAGAATAAACATCCAGCCCATTACGGAACCCGTATTCAGGTGAAGCGCAGAGATGAATACCCTGAAAGGATGACCGATGTCTGCAAAAACAAGGATCAAGCCGGGAATTCCGGTTGATAAAGCAATTATGAGTCCAAGTCTTTTTACTTTTTCAAGGCTTTTAATTTCAAAAACATAAGCTGCTGCTGAGAGAAGGAATGAACCTGCAGACAATCCCATAAAATATGCATAGGCAGCAACTCCCAGCCCCCAGGGAATATAACTCCCGATGTTTGCTTCAAGGTTCCCTGAGATGGCTTTCATAAACATCCCATAAGCTCCTATTATCAATGCAATTATCGCAACCCAGAATATTGGTTTCTCAAGTTTCATTTTTTTCCCTCCTACAATAAATAAAATACCTGCGGATTTGTTCCTTTTTCTTCTTTGAGCCTCATTACCCTGGGATTTGCAATCAGTCTGCTCACCATACTTTCCGGGTCGTTTTTATCCCCGAAGTAATTCACCCTGGCTATGCATGTTGTAACGCATGCAGGCAGCATTCCTACATTCAATCTATGTATGCAATAATGGCACTTTCTTGCATTTCCAATAGGCGATTTGCCGTCTTTTCTCTCCCATTTCTTTTCATACTCAAAGTTGGCTATCTGTTCATAAGGTTGAATGGCTGGGGTTTTTTTGGTATAATATTCACCGAAGTCAGAAGTCCTGGCGCTGTACGGGCATGCAACGATACAATATCTGCATCCTATGCATCTATCATAATCCACGACAACAATCCCATCAGCATTTTTCCATGTAGCGTTCACAGGACATACCGGGGTGCAGGGGGGGTTATCACACTGCATGCACGGTCTTGGCACGAATCTCCTGCCCACGTTGGGGTATTTTCCGAGCTCCTCCTCAAGTACAGGACGGTACACCACACCAGGCGGAAGTTTGTTTTCAGAAACGCATGCTATTGTGCATGCATGGCATCCAACACATTTCTTTAAATCTATAACCATTACCCAATGCCGTTCGTTGACAGGTTTTTCAAGGGCTCTGTTTAAATCACCCTGCATGGAAACCAAAATATCTTCACTCATTTTATTCCCTCACCATTTCTTTCATTTCATTTTCAGATTCTATTCTTGCTTTCTTGAATTCTCCAGCCGATTTTCCAATAGAGCGCGCTAACCCGGGAAGCTTGCTCGCACCGAAAAGCAGAAGAACTAATGCAAAAACTATTATAATTTCCTGTGTTCCTATCATAATACCCTCTATTAGCATTATCAATAAATCTCCATCCACCCGTTTTACCAGTATGATGCGGAATTCTTTATAAGATTTTATTATAGATATGCTAATAATGATGGGTTACAATGGTATATAAATTTTATTCAATTGAATTATTTATTTTTGAAAAAAATTTCTATACAACTCTGGGCATTAAATATTCCCTTTAAGTCAGGCAAGATTCAAAAATAGAACAAAACATTAAATAATATAATTTTATATAAATTTGTATGCTTTTTTTCACACTTAATTATATACCTATGTGAATTCTGCTAAATGCGTATCTAGGAAAAAACGGTATGAAAACCTAGTGCACGAGGAAACTGAGGTATTAATTATGAAAAAACAATTAGTGGTTATGTTTTTCCTGATCATTTCTGTCATTGCGGCAGGATGTATAGGAGACACCACAAAAAACATAAAACAGCAAACAGAACTATCTGGTGTTCTGAAGCTTGACGGGTCAACAACCGTCTATCCGATAGCAAAAACAGCCGCGGAAGAGTTTATGAAACTCCACCCTGCAGTTACTATCGATGTACAGCAAAGCTCTACAGGTGAAGGGCTTGTAAAATTTTTAGCAGGCGAGACTGACATCTCGGATGCTACGCGGGCGCCCAAGGATCAGGAGTATGGAGATGCAAATAAAAAGGGCATGAGACTTCATATGACTATTATATCAAATGATGCCGTTGGTATAATTGTACATCCGAGCAACCCGCTCTCTGACCTTACGACCGCACAGTTAAAAGCCATCTACTTTGATGGGACAATAACCGACTGGAGCCAGCTTACAAACGGCACAAAGAAGGGTAAAATAAAAATATACAATACAGACCCCAAGATTTCAGGAACTGCTGAACTCTTTAACACTAAGATCCATGGTCAGGCGGATAAGCCCTATGTAAACGGGACAAAAATAATACACCCCACTCCCCTGATGATACCCACAATAAGGGACGACCCTGATGGTATCGCCTACACACCGGTGAACTGGATAAATAGCGATGTCAAGATGGTGAAGGTTAATGGAGTGGCACCGACACAGAAAACAATCCTTGATACATCATACTTGCTGTCAAGAAAGATGTATATGATAACCGACGGGGCGCCCAATGGACTTAAAAGAGAATTTATAAGTTTTATTTTAAGTGAACAGGGACAGGGCATCGTTCAAAAAGAAGGATTCATTCCAGTAACGTGAGGCGATAAACAATGAAAATAATGTATAAATTAATGAGCGGGTTCATATTACTTGTCCTGTTATTCTCAATAGCAGGAGCCGTGGTTATTTCAAACCTGAAAGTGATAGATACTGTGAATGCACAGGTCGGCACTGACTTCGCAATAAACCAGTATGCAACAAATTATGAAAGAGGTGCCGGAAAAGTGCAGGTTGGAACTTACCTTTACGCCCAGGGCAGCCAGGCAATGGGCAAACAACTGATTGATGAAGGAAAAGATGCCATGGCACAGAACAGGGAGAACCTGAAGAATACACTGAAAGACGAAGCCGCAAAAAAGGAACTGGGCGAGATAGAAAGAATTGAAAAACTTGCAATAGAAGCATCAAACGAAGTTGTTGTAAGAGTAAAAAATCCGGACAAGGATACCAGCATACAGGAAAAGCACCTTAAACAGGACATGCATTTCCTGGAAGCAAGAGTGGATGCATTGAATCTTAAGCTTGGAACCTTTGTGGATAAGACCCAGGAAGATACTGCATCATCCCTTGAAGTGGCTCAAAAGAGCGGAAACCAGACGACTCGCATAACCCTCTACGCAATAGCAATATCGCTATTAATTGCCCTGATCGTCTCGTTCATAGTGGCAAAGAAGATAACCGACCCGGTGAAAAATCTTACCAATGTTGCCAACAGGGTGAGTAAAGGGGACATGACAGAGAAGGTCGAAGTGTCGTCTTCGGATGAGATTGGAGACCTGGCGGAATCCTTCAAGCGCATGATAAATGCCTTTAAAGTGATGGAAGCAATGAGCAAAGAAGAAAGTGCTCCAAAAGGGTGATCAAGAATGGCAATAAGTGATCAGGTAATTAAAATACTGGCTGAGGACATGGGCCCATCAGCCCAACCTTTTCTGGAGAGACAGTGCAAGTTCCACCTGAACAAAGACCCTGTGGCTCTTACGAGTTCGGATATCGAGGAACTGGCAAAATGGGTTCAAATAAGCTCAAAGTTAACACTTGGAGATGATATTGCGAATAAGTTAAAGACAAAGGTTCTGGCTCTTAAATAAAGCAAATTGATTAAAATGTTCTCCCGCAGATAAAGTTGCGGGAGAACCTATTTTTTAATAGTACATTCAATAGTTTAATGGGGTAAATGATATAGACAAGGGCAAGAACTTTCTATGGCATTTTCATTATTTCCCACAGCAAGTTGAATTTTTGCTTTTAGAAGAACTGCACGTAGATTCTTTCCTTGATGCCTTTTCATCAGTTGACGCACTATTTTTAATATGCCCTGCCACTACAGCCTCAGCCACAGTGCGGGCACATTCCCCGAGTTCTTCCTCTGAAACTTCATCTATCCCGAAAGGAAGGGAAGCTTCATAGAGCGTATCAGCCTGGACTATTTCAGGGCACAGGCCGGGCAATACGCCTTTCATCATCCTTGAAGAGCAGGATATAAAGCATCCTTCAATGGCAATCGTTTTGTTTGCCCTTCTGACCAGGTTTCTTTGCCCCGTATCCTTCGTAAAGGCGCCGCCGAGACAGATGCGTACAGTGTTTTCGCGGGCAAGCCGGTGGGCTACGAGGTTTGCCGCTATTCTTGCAACCTCGCCTTTCGCGCATGCTCCCTCGCATGCCATGACTGCAATCCTGGGAGGGTTTGTGGAATGTTTCTCTGCATATTCCTCGCATGCGGGGCAGGTTTTTTCTACCTTTTCGATTTTGATTGTTTCATAATTCATATTTCGCCTCTCTTACACCATTTTTAAGTTTCAAATCATATAAACCATAAAACCGGTTATCAAGATAAATTGAATTCAGGGAAAATATTTATCCTACAAAAACTCTCTGTTTTGCATGCAAATAAGAAGATGTTGCCCGGCTGATTGCGCAATCAAAAGTGATTGGGAAACTGAACTTCAAGCGGAAAATGATTTGTTGGAATCAAATAAATTTCATAAAACAAGTACAATATTAAAACTTCTGGGTAATCCATCAAGATTAAAAATAACTCTTCTGCTTTTAAACAGAGACCACTGCGTTTGTGAAATAATTTACATATTAAATGAAAAACAAAATCTGGTTTCATCTAATCTGGGTATATTAAAAAGATTCAAAATAATAGACTCCTACTATCGTTCTAAGCATAAATATTATAAACTGAATGATAATGCGATTGGTATAATCAGATTAATAAAAGAAAGTTTGATTGATAAATGAAACTTACTTTTTCGTGGCAAAATTCAACTTTTTTTGATATTGGGGTTATGCGCTTATTTATATCGGCATCTTTAATCCGAGCATATGAAATGTTTGTCGAACGAATAGAACAGGTGCTTCCCTGCCTTTCAGATCCATGGAAGCTTCGGATAATCGCTTATCTTGACACTCCTCCTGACCTGAAAGAGCTTGCGGAAACCCTTAAAGCGCGCTATTCCGAAAGCCTTGGGGTTGTATTGGTGCGTCTTGGGAGGCGTGAGGTAAATTTTTTCGCAAGCGGCAAAGTGACTATCAGGGAAGTTAATGATATAGAAGAAGGGAAGAAGCTTGTGAATTCCATACTTGCCATGGCAGCGCAAAAGCAGATACTTAAAGAGCAATAAAGTAGAATAATGAACTATCAAAGCTGCGAATGAATAAAATATTGTATTCGGGGAGGAACATGTGGCCTTACTTAAGATTAAAAATATAACATATAGAGTACCAGAAAAGGAGATATTTTCAAATCTTTCTCTTGTCGTCGAAAAAGAAGAAGTCCACGCAATTCTCGGTAAGAATGGAACAGGAAAAAGTACACTTGCTTATCTGATAATGGGATGTGAGGGTTATGTCCCGGATTCGGGAAAGATACTGTTTGAAGGAAAAGTCATCAATGGTCTTAAGCTCCATGAAAGAGCGCAGCTCGGAATAACTCTTGCATGGCAGGAACCGGTGAGGTTTGAGGGTATTTCAGTCAGGGATTTCCTCATACTGAAGAATAAAGAAGCTGATCCCTCGCCTTATCTTGAAATGGTAGGACTTTTACCTGAACTTTATCTTGGCAGGATAATGGATAAAACCCTCAGTGGCGGCGAAAGAAAAAGGATAGAACTTGCCTCCATTGTAGCGCTTCAACCAAAATTTGCAATCCTCGACGAGCCCGACTCAGGCATAGATATGCTCTCGATACAGGATATATTAAATGTTATCGCAACTTTAAAGAAAAACGGGGCGTCGGTGCTTTTAATTACCCACAGGGAGGAAATCGCGAAAATTGCGGACAGGGCTTCCCAGATATGCAACGGCAAAATAGTATGCACAGGCGCTCCTGATAACGTTGCAGAGTATTATAAAACACGAAAATGCGAGATATGCAGCAGCGAGGAATGTGTATATGTCTGAACTTGAAGATTTGATGAAAGTATTTGGAGAATCCGGCGGTGATAAAAGCATTCTCGGAATACATGATATAGCTCACCTCGTTGCAAGCGGTCATAAAATATTAAGCATGAGGGCAGTTGAGGGAATAGAGGTAAAGGCAGAAGAAACCGCTACCGGAATTGATGCAAATATCAGGATTCTTGAAGGAATAATCCTAAAACATCCGGTACATATTTGCTTTGGCGTACTGCACAAAAAGGGGATACAGGAAATAAAGATGAACGTCCAACTTGAAAAAGATTCTTCTGCAGAATTTATCGCGCACTGCATATTCCCGAAAGCGGAAAAAGTACGGCATATAATGGATGCAGTCGTTGAGATTGGTGAAAATTCGAAGATGAAATATTCTGAGATACATTATCATGGAATCTCCGGGGGAATAGAAGTTATCCCAAAAGCAGTTGTCAAGGTTGGTAAAAACGGCAGGTACTTAACGGATTTTTCACTGACCACCGGAAGGGTCGGGAAACTTGGTATAGATTATACCGTAGAAGTGGGTGAAAATGCAGTAACCGAGTTAATTGTGAGGGTGTTCGGTCATGGCAATGATGAGATAAAGATACAGGAAAAGGTCGTTCTTAAAGGTGAAAATTCTAAGGGTCTCATAAAAACAAGGGTTGCCATCGAAGACAAATCCCAGGCTGAAATAACAGGCATCACCGAAGGCAACGCAAAAGGTGCCAGAGGTCATGTTGACTGTTTGGAGATAATAAAGGACGGCGCCGTTGGAAAAGCAATACCCATTGTGAGCGTTTCACATCCCCTGGCGAAAGTAACGCATGAAGCAGCCATCGGGAGCGTGGATAAAAAACAGCTTGAAACACTCATGGCACATCGGCTTACACCAGAGGAAGCTGTGGATATAATTGTGAGGGGTATATTGAAATAAAATGTGCTAAATATTAAAGGAAATAAGTAAAATGCAAGATTTATGATTAATCAATGTTTATGTGAATCCAAAACCGCAAAACTATGTTGCCCGGGCGATGAAAAACTTCGGAATGAATGGCTTTTTAGTCTTGAAAACGAACACGAACCATTAAGGCAGACATCAAAGGAAATTGCAAAGAAATTGAAGCTCCTCTCAAATTCCAACCGCCTGGAAATTCTGTTGATGCTTGAGCAGCGGGAACACTGTATGGATGAGATTGCACGAAAACTAAATTCTAAAAAACCGGCTATTTCCTATCACCTGTCACTCCTGAAAAAACACGGTATGGTTTGCGTAAAAAAACGCTCCCGGTTCACCTTTTATTCGCTTTCTCACAGCGGTAAGAAGGCTATCGCGGCTTTTGAAATGATATAATTCAAATTTTTTTGAATCCATATAGGGGGTTTTATTTCACAAAGAATACATGAACGGAAATAATGGATGAAAAACTCTCGTGGATTAGCAAATATCTGACTTTCTGGATTCTTCTTGCCATGGCAGGCGGAATAATTGCCGGCGCTGTCTATCCGGAGATAGCCGCCATACTTGACGCTGTCCGCATCGAACAGGTTTCGCTTCCTATCGCTATCGGGCTTATCTGGATGATGTATCCGCCCCTTGCCGGCGTGAAATACGAGGAACTCTCAAAAATGAGGAAGCAGGGGAAAGCTTTGACCGCATCAATTATCCAGAACTGGATTATCGGTCCCGTTCTCATGTTCGCGCTTGCATGGCTCTTCCTCCCGGACATGCCCGAATACCGCATTGGATTGATACTGATAGGTCTTGCCAGATGCATTGCCATGGTGCTTGTCTGGAACCAGCTTGCTGGCGGGGATAACGACCTGTGTGCTGTTCTTGTAGCTATGAATTCCCTCTTCCAGGTTGCGCTTTATTCGGTGCTCGCGTATGTATTCATCACAGTACTGTCCACATGGATTGGCGGTGCGGGAGCCGGGGCAATCGTAAATATATCCATATGGCAGGTAGCAAAGGCAGTTTTCATATATCTGGGCATTCCTTTTATTGCAGGCATAATAACGCGGTCAGTTCTGTTAAAAAAGAAAGGGAAAACGTGGTATGATGATGTGTTCATGAAAAAGCTCGGCCCGACAGCGCTTATAGGACTGCTATTCACAATCATAGTCATGTTCTCTCTGAAAGGCGAAAAGCTCGTCGAGCTCCCACTTGATGTTTTCAGGATAGCAATACCGCTGCTTGCTTATTTCTCCATAATGTTCGCCTTATCCTTTTTTATGTCTTACAGGCTGGGATTTTCCTATGACCAATCCACGACGCTTGCTTTCACTGCGACAAGCAACAATTTTGAACTTGCAATCGCTGTAGCTATCGCAGTGTTCGGCATCGGCTCAGGCGAGGCATTTGCTGCTGTGGTAGGTCCGCTCATTGAAGTGCCCGTAATGCTGGGATTGGTGCATGTTGCAAGGAGAGCAAAGGTGATGTGGTTTGAATAAAAGGGAATTGAATTAAAAAACCGCAGATGAACGCATAGAGGGATACATTATGATTCCTTTTTTCCTATCTGCAGAATCTCAGGTTTAGAGTCACAAGAACTACCGCAACCGCATGTTGCTTCCTTTTGTCCTCTTACAGCTGCCCATATCATTGCAGATGCACATCCAACGCCGCTGTCAACTTTGATGGCTTTTGTGGGACAGTTGAGCTGACAGGCTCCACATTCCATGCATGCTTTTGGGTTCACTAATTGTGCTACCTTTCCACTCGTATTGAATACACCATGTGGACATACTTTGCTGCACATCCCACAGTTAATACACAATCTCGGATCATATTTCAGGGTGTTTGAATCATACGAATTGAACATCACATTCCTCCAGATATTTTCAGTAATGACAACACAATTACCAGGATAATTCCGATTCCGAACATCCATGCCATTTTTGGAACATAGGTAAATATTTCGCGCTTAACCCCTATCACCGAGGTAAAAGTTGTAGAACCTGTAAAGTTCAATGCCAAAAAGGCAGTTACAGGCGGCATGGTCAGCATATAAGTCAATGCCCAACCGGAACGCAACCACAAGGCTTCACTCATCATGCCATAAAACGCGTTCATGGCAAACGATAGCGCCATCAGTCCACCTATAATGAATCCCTTTGTGCTAAAATCTGTTGTTGGGATCCATGGCAACAGGATTGGAAATAAAACCACTCCGGAAAGGATGACTGTGATGGCAGCCGCTGCCGCCGTGTAGCTCCCCACAAGTGACAGGATCACGGATACGATTAACATGGGTATAAGGATATAGTTCATCTCAACAGGAATAAGGACAATGCGGTCAAGAAGGGTAAAGCGTACGCGGCGCATTTCTTCTGTAGCCTGATGCGTTTTAAGATACTCCGGTAGATCAGAAGCTCTCACTGGCCCGAACTCGAGTTTGAATCCAGAACGCGCCCTGACCTCTTGGGCAGATACTCCCGTCGCGCCCAGTTGGGGAACGATAAGTATTCTGTGGCTGACTACATCATGAAGTTTTACTGTCTCGATGCGACGCACGATCTCATCAGTCCCAAATGTACCTTTCCCGGCAGCGCACCATACATTAATGCCTCTGGTGTCAAGAACGAGAATATAGGCATCAATGCCAGACAATGCTGATCTTAAGGCATCAAAGCTGAGGGTATAATTTGCGCTGGCAAAGACTGGTGAATCTTTTGCAGGTTTTCCCAGGGCGTATAGCCCGGGTGCTATTAAATGCCCGTTTCGATTTACTCCAAGACGAGCCATAAAATGATCCATTCTATTGGCGAACGTTATGTCGCCGGAAGTGGATTTGATATCAATTTCTTTCGTTATTGTTCCAGATAAATTTTTCAATGTCACTCCTCCTCATTAATGTAAACTTTACAGCAAAGTTCAAGAAATTGGTTTATATTTATTTTTCGAATATATCCTTCATCACCGGTCCAAGCATGCCCTTTACAAGCTCTGCGAGCTTCTCGACCTTTATCAAAGATATACAGCATACTTCACCGTCTTTTTCCCAGCTTACAACAGCCAGCTTATCGCCGGATTGAATTTTTGCTTTTTCTCTTATCTCTTTGGGAAGCACCGTTTGCCCCCTATCATCTACGGTTATTACAGATTCTACTTTGCAGCAACCCATTTCTGAAGGGGCACAGCATGATTTGTTTTCATCTTTCTTTGCCATTTTATCATCCTGGTGGCAAATATGCATTCTGAATATTTATACTTTTTCTGATAAATCAGAATAAGCGGAAAAAAGAATGGGTTTGAAAACCGGCAAAATTCCTTAGAAAAGTTGTGTCCCAGATTTGACAGGGTTTAAGCGTAATCCGAGTTCTATCGACCCTATCTTAGCCATTTCACTTCAGGCTCGTTTCTTATTAGCATTGCGGTTTCACCACGCGGATATCCGAATATCAGCGGAGCAACCGCTTTATAGCCTGAAGGCGCACCAAGCTCTTTCAATATCTTTTCATCCATGAGAGCAGGCATCGCAAACCCAATCCAGCAGCTGCCGATACCTATTGAATGCGCTGCAAGCATCATGTTCTGAGCAGCCATCGCGCAGTCCCAATCTGCGGTAAGGGATTTTTTATTTCCAAGGATTATTACAAGCAAAGGAGCATTATAGAACAGGCTTGTACCCTTTGTTTTGAGAAAAGAAATGAAACCAGGTGCTTTCCTGGGATCATCGACCATCTGTTCGGCAAGCGGGATCATCGCCTTTTTACCGTTTTCAGAGAGCTTTTGAATCACTTCTTTGTTCTTTATCACCAAAAAGCTCCAAGGCTGCATATTCATACCAGATGGGGCGTATCTTGCGCAGTCTATCAGGAATTTTATTTCCTCATCCGGCACCGGATCTTCCTTATAGTTCCTTATGCTTCGTCTTGTTTTGATGATTTCGATTATGTCTTTCATAATAACTCACCCATATTTAGCTCATTCCCGGTTATCCTATTTTTCTTCCCTGTACCCTTATGCTAATGATAGACTTCCCGATTTCTTCAACTTCTTCTATCGGTATCTTAAGTTTCTCAATGACCTCCTTTCCGACCGGGTCATTTGAAATAAATTCTACAGGAAAAGTCTTTTCATCAAGTACTTTTATCTCACCGAAACCTGCGTTCTTTATTGTTTTTAAGTATTCATCCTTCATTGCTGCACCTGCAATGCAACCGACATAAGCATGGATTGAATCCCGGACATTTTCGGGAAGTTCCTTTAACAGCACGATATCTGATATCATCATCCTGCCGCCCGGTTTGAGCACCCTGAATGCTTCTTTAAAGACCCTGCTTTTATCGGGTGCAAGGTTTATGACGCAGTTTGAGATCACAACATCGACTGAATTATCAGCCGCGGGCAAATTCTCAATTTCCCCGAGCCTGAACTCCACGTTCGAATAATTCCCTTTCCTTGCATTTTCCCTTGCCCGATCCAGCATCTGGGGTGTCATATCTACTCCTATGACTTTCCCTTCTTTCCCTACCCTTTTGGCTGCAAGGAAGCAGTCAAACCCGGCGCCTGAGCCAAGATCAAGCACTGTTTCCCCTTCTTTTAACGACGCCAAAGCCAGCGGATTCCCGCATCCGAGACCCAGGTTTGCACCTTCTGCCACTGATCTAATCTCCTCATCGCCATATCCTATTCTTTTGCTGATGACCTCTGCCCTGTTCCCGCCGCAGCAGGAAGGTGCAGGAGCGTAACTTGAGCCTTTATCCTTGGCTATACTACCGTATCTTTCCCGTACTACTGTTTTTATTTCCTTTTGTTTCATTCTGTTTCCTCCTTGTATTTATCCATCGCCAGTTTATCACCAGCGTGAATTTTTCCTATTTCTTTGCTCTCTTTTGGAAGCACTGTCTGCCCCCTCTCATTTACAGTTTTTACAGACTCTACTTTGCAGCAGCCCATATTTGCAGGGGCGCAGCAGGATTTGTTTTCATCTTTCTTTGCCATTTTATCACACTGGATTCCAAATGATTGTTCTCAATATTTAAACTTTTCTGATAAATCAGAATTTACTGAAAAACCCCAAAAAAATTATTGAATTTGCCGCATTATTCCTTAAGGCATTAATTGTCTAAGATGCGGCGGGATTCCACCATGGATTAGAAGGGCTAAACCTGCGAACACCAGAATAATGACCACTATTACGGCAAGAATGATTATCCATTTAATGTATTTCATTTTGTGTCACCTCCATTCATATTTACTCATAAGCCAGAACCTCCTGCACCGGTAATCGCGCTTCACGCCAGGCAGGGTAGGCACTTGCGATAATTCCAATCAGGATAACCAATACAAACCATCCCGCCATTGCTAATGGTGGAAAGACATGATCCAGATAGGTCTGGATAAAAATATCCCCTGCGAAGTCCCCTATAATCACGCTGAGGGGCCACGCAATTACGATGGCAGCCAGCCAGCTAAGGATGCATATAACAATTCCCTCGACGACCACGATCTGCAGCACATCATCGGTCAAAGCGCCTATCGCCCGCATAATACCGAATTCGCGCCTTCGTTCCATCACGTTAATACTCATTGTGGAAGCCAGTGCCAATCCACCGACCAAAGCGACCAATGCCGCCATTGCCATCAGGAACATCTGGATGACCACCAGGTGGTCCCTTAGCTCCTGAACCCTTTCGGTACTCGGATTGACAGAAATACGGTGCAATCCGGCAGTATCAAACTGCTGTTCAAGCTGCCCTGCCACTGTCTTCAATGCGGCATCACTGTGCTGGTCTGTCTTGATACGGATATCAGCGGTATTACCTTCCATACCTGTAATGCCAGCCAGATAGTCAAGGTTGACATAAGCCGAAGCCGCAATATTTTGCCCGCGTTTGCGTGCGCCCACTTCACGGACGGCGCCAACAACTATCCATTCCATTTCCTTATTACCCGTTTTAAACATTATCCGGTCTCCGACTTTGGCGTCAGATGCCTCCAGCAGTTCATGGTTGATTACCAGTGCATTCGTATCGTTTGAATTAAGCCAGCGCCCCTCAATAACCGGGAAAGCGATCATTTCCGTCGCAGGCGGTACCCCGGTGAGAGTAAAGCTAATGCCATCAGTTCCATCTGAGTTTTTGCGTACAGCCAAAACTTGCTCCCAGCTCTCCATATTTGATATACCCGGCACAGCAAGAACCGTTTTTTCTACATATGCCACGGGGTAGGGCTGGTTAAACTTCACTTCAATGTCATAATGGCGGGCACTCATTGCTACATCAATAGTGTTTGACCACGAGGCACTGACATTGATCGCACTCATGAACGTTGCGCCTCCAACTGCCAGGATTCCGATCGTCAACAACAGGCGTGTCCTGTGCCTAAAAGTATTACGCAGGGATAGCAACAGCGGACGACCCATGCCCCGCATGCGGGACACAAGTGTGTCAATACGGTTTGTACCAAATTGTCCTTTGCTGCCAATCCCATAATCGCTGATAGCCTGCCGGACGGTTATCCGGCTGCCTGTAAATACCGGAAAGGCAGCAGCAAGCAGCGGCACAGACAGCCCGATGAGAATCTGGACAACAAATACCCAGTGCGGGATAAAGTCACTGGTGATGTTGAAGTTCAATATTTTCGCCGTGAATGCCGCAAATGCCCGGCCGGCCCACATGCCGGCAGGAATACCAATAAGAAGTCCTGCAACGCCAAGCAGCAAAACAGATCCGAAATAAAGCCCTGCTATCTGGTAAGTCCTTGCTCCAATGACCTTCATCACTCCTATTTGCCTGGTCTGCTGCGCAAGCAAAGCAGATATTGTACTTGCGACAAGGATACTACTGAGAACCAAGGCGAGAACGCCAAACGCCTCCAATAAGAACAATAGCGAATCCATTTGGTCAGAATGCGGATGTTTACCCGCATTAGGAATTTCCATCCGCGAAACTTTGTATCCGCGTTCCTCCATAACATCCCTGACCTGATAAGCGATTTTGGTGATTTGAGGGATATCTGCCTTTTGCGCCGTAACAATACGCAATTCATTCAGGGCACGTGTCTCGTTGAGCCATTCCAGAGTATTGAGGGTGATGTAGCCATAGGCGATATTATCTACCGCGCCTGGTGATTGCCCCGGGTCATGGACAATCCCGCTCACGCGCAGTTCGTGATTCTGACCATTATCTGGAGTCTGGATTATTACCATGTCGCCGATCTGCTTTTTGATAAGCGGCAGCGCTGAACGTTCGATGAGTATTTCACGGTCAGCGGGAGGCCAATCTCCCTGTTCGGGTTTAAATGTTGACACGCGTAAATTGTTGAAGTCATCGATCACAAAGAGTAAGAGCCTTCGCCAATCACCCGGTCCGACCAGGATGCGAGCCGTGACAACACGACGTGGCTCAGCATTTGCAACCCCGGGGAGACTTTCGACAGCAGCAGCCAGCTTATCGTCGGCATTGTCCGTGTACAGGATTGCCGAGGCGGGATTTGTACCAAGGAAATTTGCGTTTATTTCGTGGGTTAGAATAGAATAGCCGGTCAGGACTGTGCCGACCCCGAAAATTCCGATAGCGATAGCCAGTACTGCCAGCAGAGTACGCGCCTTGTTCAACCACAGATCGCGTACGACTTTGCGCCAGCGTACACTAATCATAGAGACCACTTCCATTGGCAACCTTCCCGTCCGCTAACTTCACCACGCTTGAAACCCATGTCGTGATGTCACGTTCATGCGTCACCATTACAATGGTTTTGCCCGATGCTGCAAGGCTCTTAAAAAGCTGTAAAATAGCCTCTGAAGTATGTGAATCGAGATTGCCGGTCGGCTCATCCGCCAGCAGCAATGGAGGATCGTTTGCCAGCGCACGTGCAATAGCAGCCCGTTGTTGCTGACCGCCGGAAAGCAACGCGGGCAGCTTATCAGCCTGCTCACTGATACCGACCTGTTCCAGAACTTGCGTCCCGGCTTTTAAATATTCCTCCTTCTTCCTGCCGAGCGCCATTGCAGGCAGATAGACATTTTCAAGTGCAGTAAGTTCAGGCAGAAGTGCATACTCCTGGAAGACGTAACCGAATTTCAAAAGACGGAATCTTGCCTTCTCGGATTCAGATATATCTGAAATGTTCTTTCCACCGAAAACGATCTCTCCGGACGTAGGTGCATCGAGCAATCCGAGCTGGTGCAGCAGCGTTGATTTCCCGCTTCCGCTCTTGCCCATTATGGCAGCAAATTCACCTCGTTTGATGTCCAGCGTGACGTTATTCAGAGCCCTTACCTTCACTTCGCCCATAGCATAGATCCGGGAAAGGTTTTTTATTTCAATTATTTTTTCATCTCCGGTCATTTCATTCACCCCATATCGCATCTATTATCGTTTTACGGACAGCCATCCATGAAGGTATAAACCCGGCAGCAAGCGCAGCTATGATCAGACTTATTGCATTCATCGAAACTCTTTCAGGAAGAATCAGTAATGAAGCCAGTCCGATAGGAAATTTTAAAGGATGTTCGATGAACCATGGTTTTATGGCAAAAAATATTATTATCAAGCCGATAAATATGCCGCAAATCACAATGAACATTGCCTGGAAGATATACGATTGTATGATTATGGATTCTTCTATTCCAACAGCCCTTAAAATCCCTATCTGCCTTCGCTTGCTGATAGTACTGGTATAGACTATTATAAAAATAGTAATCACCGCAACAAACAAACCGATCGCGGATATCATCATTGCGATCATGTCA
The DNA here is from genome assembly GCA_023249105.1 of Candidatus Methanoperedens sp. Taxonomy (GTDB): domain Archaea; phylum Halobacteriota; class Methanosarcinia; order Methanosarcinales; family Methanoperedenaceae; genus Methanoperedens. Next base: position 64,257 of record JAHFDG010000012.1, read on the forward strand.
AAGCTGTTTGTTATGTTTTTTACCATGCCGGCATAGACAGTCCATGGTTTTATTTCTTCTTTAATACCCATCTCTAAAAACTGTTTTATGTACCGGTCTTCATTTCCATTATCCCTGGTCTTGACCAGCATTTGTGAAGCTTTGTCTTCCAGGCCGACTACGGATTCCATCTCTTTCTGGCTGATGTATGCCATCGTATTGGTCTGTATGAAATTCGCATCAAATATTCCCTTTACCCTGAAGCTCTTTTTAACGCCATTATCGAACAGCACATCTACGCTATCACCAACTTTAACTCCAAGTGAACTATATTCAAGATCACCGCCATACCCTCCTGCAATCTCTTTTCCAAGTAAGATCTCGTTCTTGTCGAGCTTGCTCAAGTATTTGCCAGCGATTAGATAATTATGATTTGTAGTAACTTTCATCTCGTCATCCGGATCAATGGAGCGAACTGTCCAGGTTCCATGTTTATCCTTATATGAAAGTGTCGCGCCCGTTACATATTGTGATGAGATGCCCACTACACCCGGAACGCCTTTTATCTTTTGTTCCAGGGAATAAACATCGCTTATATATTTTTCATCCTTTTTGGGTTCGATCACTACGTTGCTGTATAGCGAGTTGATTACCTGATTGTTAGTAGCCTCAGTCACTCCAAGAAAAATAGAACCTATAAATACTAAATTTACAAAGATTAAGGACATTATAAAGATTATTAAAAGCTGTGTGCTTTTACTTCCTTTCATCATTGACTTGGATGCCAGAAACAACGATAGTTTAACGTTATTGAACATATGCCCTCATCATATAATATTATCTATAGTTTTTTCCTGCGGTGAAGATAATATGCCCCCCCCGCTATGATCGGCAGAGTCACAATAACCGGTGCCGCCATGCCATTTTTATTCGGGCTGCGCACATAGAGGTTTAATGGTTCGGTGACAGTCCGGACACCGAGATCGTCTTCGAATTCGATATTAGCAGAATAAGGAATGTCGCCTCCATTCTCTGCGTAGAAGGTAAAAACGCCTGGCGCATCATCATCGGGTTTGATCTTGCCAAGGAAAGCGGTTCTTGTTCCTTTAAATGGGGCATCGAGGCTGACTTTTGCCGATTTCGCTTCACCAGTTCCTGAATTTTCAATGCGCATGTTAACAGTGACAAGGTCACCTTCTACAGGATTTTGCGGTTCGATCTTTAGGTCTGAAATCGCAAGTTCTGCCTTTCCAAGGACCCGGATTCCCGCGAAACTTTTCGAACTTATGTTTTTCCCATTCTCATCCTTGTAATCCAATTGGATGGGGATTGAGTAGGATGAAATTTCAGTCTTGTCTTTAACCGCAAATGCATAGCTCAATTGAATGGATTCCCCCGGATCAAGTCTCTTTATGACCTTTGTATCAGCATCCACAGATACGAAAGGTAGACTGCTCGTTGCTGCACTTACCTGCACTTCCCGCGCCAAACCCGTTCCTTCATTTGAGACTGAAAACGTAATATCAAATTTATCCTTCGGGCTTATGCGCCCAGGATTTACAGAGATATTAGAAATCATGAGTTGAGGCGCTCCTCGTACCATCACCTTGAAGGTCTTGTTGGTTTCACGGACCATATTGTTGCCAGACCAGCGTGCTCTGAATTCAATCTCGTATGCACCGGAAGCTGCGAGAGGATCGACATGAAGCAGATAGGTTTCAGCGACAGCGCCATATTTAATGATCCTGCCCTCATCGATAATGCGGTCATTTTCATTTTTAAGTTTAATTGGCGAGTCAGGAAGAATCTCAAGCCTTACATTATCTATATCGCTAAATTGATTATCAAGACTGACGGACAGCGTTAAATCCTTACCCGGTTCAACTGGCTGGGGTGAGAGCTGATCCAGTACGATTTCAAGTTCAGCGTTAGCAGGAGCAATCATGAATATGAGCGCAAACACTGCAATTAAAGTTAATAATTGCTGTTTCATGGCGAATCACCCTTTACGATCTCTGTGAGCTTCTCGCCCTAACTCAAGTCCTTGAAGGGAGGAATACACCTTTATTTCAACATCCGGCATCATGGTCCTCGCCCCTTCCAGAAGCTGCGGTGATGGGTCGCCATACAACACAACCGTATGATCATAGGCGAATTCCTCAAAGAGTCTTTTTAGAGCTTTGCGAAGGTTGTGCTTATGCTCTGCCAGAGCCTCCGAGCTCTCATAGACCTCGCGAATTTCGCACTCGGTCCGGTCGCTGCTAAGAAACCAGTCATACTGGAGCGTTCCTGTGTCCTTCTCTTTCGTCTGTCTTATAATTTCAGCCGCTTGCTGCTTGAATCCCTCTAACTTTCCCTCCCGGATCTTCATCCGGGCGCTTACGTGTAGTTTGTTCATTTATTTTCACCTTCTTTTTTTATGATATTCTTCAACTCAGGACTTGAAATGCCCAAGTCGATGACGCCAAATTTGCCCGCAATCCTCAGGATTTCGCCTTCCACCATCTTGATCTCATCGACTTCCAGGGTGCCTCCGAACTCAAATTCCTCCCTGTAGTCGCATCTGATTTTGAGGTCTTTTATCATGTTTGGCTTCAAGGTAACACAGAATGCAAATTCGTGTCCGACCATTATTTTATCACCAAACGAAACATGGATTTGGAAAAGCTTAAATAAAATCTGGCACGAATGTGGAGTTAGAAAACAAATGTGTAACAAAGGTTACATGAATGTAACAAGGAAACACGATGAAAGTCCACGAGCTATTCACGGAACTATCTTCTGAAAAAAGACTTGGTATTCTCCAGACCATTGATGAAAAACCGATGACATTCACCAATCTGATCAAAGAAGTTGACATGACCTCGACAGAAGCATCAAGACAGCTATCAAGATTAACAGAAGCCCGGTTAATTGAGAAAAAAGGGGACGGGAGATATTATAATACACTCTTCGGGAAACTGGTTTTATCCAGTATATCAGACCTGAACTTCATATCTGAGAATTCAGGATACTTCCTGAATCATGACACTGCACAGATTCCGCTCGATCTCCTGAGCCAAATAGACGCCCTTTCTAAAGGAGAGATAGTAACAGGTGTCTATAATATTTTAAATACCCATGAAAAAATGGGCGATGGAATAAAGGGCTACATGTGGTACATGTCCGATGATTTTCCCAGACATCATCTGCCCAATATCGAAAAGAAATTGGAAGAGGGATTGGAAATCAGAGTAATACTTCCAAAAGACCTCTGCTCCACTTCGATACTTAGCGAAAAAAACAGGAAAAAGATAGAAATCAAAGTATCAGACGAGATCAAAATATCAGTAATCGTAACCGATAAATTTTCTATGCTCGAATTACCCGGACAGGATGGAAAGATCGATCAAAATACCGCCATCTTCGGCTATGACGACCGATTCAGAGAATGGTGCAAAAAGCTCTTCCAGTACTACTGGGAAGTAAAATGTCATCCTTGCACTTTGATTTAAAATAATTCATCTTTATGAGGATAGTGCCGAACAAGTTGGCTATCGTTCATTTAGCTTTTGCAAGTATTTTGGTATATTTCTTTTCAAACTCACCCAGGCAAGTGTTGCAGCAAAAGAAATAATCCTTGCCGTCAAATTTCTTCCTTACAGCATCTCCTGATACTTTCTTATCTCAATATGAACAGTCAGGGTTATACTGGAGAATGCGAGCGGGATAGTTGAATCCTTTCGGAATGCATTTTTTACTGATAATATGCGGATGTTATTCACATCAATAAGATTTATCCTCTCCTGTATCACAAGAATCCGCCGCATATCTCCTGCCACTCTTGATACTATGGCTGTGTCAGAATCAGAGGTTATATACAACTCTTTAACTTGTTCTAATCCCAGGAGCTCTTCAGTTATCCTGCTGACAGCACCTGATTTTGCGTTTACCAGGAGTATCGCTTCGGTTATCCCCAGCTTATTGTTATCGATATCTATGGTGAATTTACTGATGACCCCGAGTTCAAGCAGCCTGTCCACACGGCTCTTTATCGTGTGAATGCTTGTAAGACAGCACTTCGCTATCTCCTGGAATGACTCCCTGCTGTTGCTCTGCAAATGTGCCAATATTTTAACATCCAGGTTGTTCAGTTCTATCATATACAAATATCCACGGAGTGTAAATTTAAGTGCTTTAAGGATAGGAACAATTCATTTTATCGCAAAAATTTCCTGAACATCATCGCCTCAACCTTGCTTATATCGAGAAGCCTGACCAGCATCTTTATATTGCTCTCATCAGGCGCGCGGGCAGGCAGCATTGTTTCCCCTTTATAGAATATCGTTCCACCTTTCATGTTTGCGCCGACATAGCCTTTAGCCTTCCCGGCTATGATAAGTGTCCCGTCTTTCATGTATGCGCCTGCGAACTCCCCGACATTGCCCACGATGAGAATCCCTCCTCTCTGGAGCACGCCTGTATTCATGCCCGCGTCACCATCCACACGCACGAACCCGCGCTTCATCAGGATACCGGTGCTCATGCCCGCGTCTCCTTCCACAATAACAGTCTTATCAGCATCAAGCCTCGCAGCTATCGTATCCCGGATTATGCCATCCTTCAGGAACAAATCATCTCCCCTCAAAACATTGGGAGGAAGAATTTCATCCTTTAACCCTCCATGGAGTAAATTTGTAACCGACCTGAACTTTCGATAACCAGCGCGGTCAGACTTTACTTCAACCACATTGCCAATCGGTTGTTTGACATTGCCATTGACGTAGATAGACCCTTTTACCATGCTGATGCCCATTCTGGTATCAATATCGCCATCCACGATTATCGCTCCCGCTTTTTGAGGGAGACCAGTCCCCCCAAAGAATTTCAAATCAACGCCGAGGCTGCTGCCAAGCCTTTTTCCAACATTCCCTTTAATATGCACATCCTCTTCCCGCTTCAAACAAGAGATAAGGTCTTCATAAGTATAAGACGTACCCAACTGGTGCGGGATAATACCGGAAGGTGAAAGCCGCTCTCCCTTATGCTGCCAGTAGAAATCATAGGTAAAATCACACAGGCAATCAACGGGCCGGGATAATTCAAGAAACATACTGGAATAATTCTCTTAAAAGTACATGATATTTTGCAGGCTAAGATTATATCCTAAAAAGCACACATTATATATTTGGGAAGTGGTTGCACTGTTCACGCCGGTAAGGATGAATAAATTATGCGCCGTAGTGTTGAAAGAACATATCGGCAAAGTGATTTGCGCGCTTGGTGAGACGGGAGCATGCCATTTCATAGAAGAAACCGACTCAAGACTTGATTTTGCTAAAAAGAAAAAACTGATTGCATCAATTGAGCGTCGCATTGATGAAATCCTGTTCGGGATTCCAGGCACTGAACCGCTTGATATCGACATCGATATTTCAAACGATGTTGATTCAGTGCTGTACAATCTGGCAAAAGATATGATATCCATTGAAAAAAGACATGCAGGCAGACTGATTCGAATTAAGAAAACACTATCCCGCCTGAAATCCATTTATACAACACTCGAAAATTTTAAAGAGACACATTATACTTATATTTTTGAAGCCTGGGTGCCTGAGGGTATGCAGGATATTGCCATGGCTTCGATTAACGAGGCTTCGGAAGGGAAAAACGCTGTAATTTTTTCAGCTCCTGATTTTGGAGAGACGCCACCTACAATGCTTTCAAATCCGGTAATGATGAAGCCATTTGAAAAACTTGTCAATGTATATGGCCTGCCGTCTTACTACGAAATTGATCCCACATGTATTCTTTTTGTGACGTTTCCCCTGGTCTTTGGAATCATGTACGGGGATGTTGGTCACGGCATAGTTCTGTTTTTGCTAAGTACAGGGCTTTTATTGTCCAGGAAAAGTTTTAAGCGCATTATCAAATTTAAAGAATATGCCCCGATACTGTTAGGTTGTTCGATTTTCTCAATTATTTTCGGTTTTATTTACGGTGAATTCTTTGGGTTGAAATTCCAACCCCTGTGGTTAAGTCCTTCCGAGCATATTGCCTATTTCCTGTTATTATCCGTCTGGATAGGGGTTTTGCATCTTGTCCTGGGACTTATCCTTAATACCTTAAACCTGTGGAAAAACAAAAAATATCTCAGGGCAATATTCCAGGTTCAGTGGATTATTTTTTCAGGAAGCAGTATCCTGTTTTTAACGACTTTCTTATCTAAGGAATTCACCATGCTTATTGAGGGTTTCCTTGTGCTAATGCTTTTCCCGATGGTAAGTATGGTTATTGGAGGTATATTAATAAATTCAGGTGAAGGAGGAAGCAGTTTATCGGGTGTATTTATCCCGTTGTATCTTGGTCTTAAATATGCCCTGCACCTCCTGTCGTATATGCGTCTTTTAATAATGGCGCTGGCGCATTCAACCATCAGCGCCACTATTATTGCATTAAGCGGGAATTCCGCGGTTTCACTGGCGCTAGCCGGATTTATCACCTTTGTCCTGATTATTGTTGTTGAGACTTTTGTGGTGTTTATCCAGACGCTCAGGCTCCACTGGGTTGAGTGGTTTTATTTGTTCTATAAAGGAAAGGGGATGGAGTTCAGGGCTTTTAAACTGCCACAAATTATTTGAACTTCTTTAACAACCTTTCATAGAACCCATTATCCTTATTCTTCCTCGCAAGCCGCTCCACGATAAGCTCAGGGGTGCTTCGCGCCAGATAATTGTATCGCGGGTTTCTGTCAACGATAAGGTTCAGGTTTTCATCAAGGCCTTTTGCTTCGATGCCGTCAACGCGGATATTGTGAGCCGTATTCTTGAGTATGGATTCTGCAAGGTGGCTCACGAAAACCCCAAGCCCGTTATTATCATCCAGTTCCTCAAGGATGCCTGAGATTATTTTAGCAGAAGCTCCCGGCTCAGTGATGGATTCCATCTCGTCTGTAAGCACAATCTTTCTCTTATTGTTCGCCACTGCCGAGAAATCCTTAATCGTGCTCTCAAAAGCCCCGGCGTCCATTGTACCTTTTGATTTACCAAAATAGAAAAACTCCTCGACAAGACCGACTTCACATTCCTTTGCAGGCACAGGGAAACCCATGTGAGATAATATGACGACCTGTGCGAGCAATTCAAGCGTAGAGGTCTTCCCGCCTGAGTTTACGCCGCTCAAAAGGATAACGCGGGCGTCATTTAACTTGCTCAGCACGGAGTTCATGCCGGAAGCTCCGACAGTATAGTTTATGGGGACAGCATTCTCAAGAAAGAGATTGGCGCCTCCGGTTATGCCAATCCCGTTTTTAGTGTTGAGCAAAGGCATATTCAGCCTGTATTTTCCTGCAAAACAGGCAATCGTGTAGCCAACGTCGAAATCAAGAACCTCGCGCACCATGAGGGATGCGGTCTCCTTTAAAGCTGAAAGCGTGCGCGCGTTTTCTCTTAAAAGCACAAGTTTTTTTGATGCAATAATGCGCAACAGATGGTTCTTCAACCCATCGACAGCACGCGGGTTTACTTTTATGGGATGTGAAACCTCATCCCCGAAGAAATTGTTAACATACTGGGATTCTTTCGGGTTTAAGCCCAATTCGACGGCTATTGAGCGAAGCGCTGCGGCTGTTACCGAGTTGTATTTTTCTTTTACCTCTTTTTCAAAAAGGCGGTTAATACTGCCGTCCATCGCTGTTAGCAGGTCAAAACCCTTCACTGTTATGGAGCTTTTTTCTATGAGAGCGCCGAATTCAAGATTTGCTTTCCTTTCCGCATCCGTAACGGCATCGTTTAACCTGTCGTAAATCGAGCTGCACCTGTCTATTTCACTATCCAGCCCGCTTTTTAAGTTCCCGTCTATTGATAACTTTGCCAGGCACGAGGACATTTGCTCAAGCTCTTCTTCTTTTATCCTGTCACAGAAATCAGGGCTGTGCTGTCTTATGAGCCTGAGGGCTGAAATTGCAGAAGTGATTGATTCAATATTTTTTGTAAAGAAAGAGAGTTCTTTTTCAGGCGCCACCTGCCACATCCCGGCTTTCCTGATATCCATGAAATCAATATCCAGCTCCTCAGGGAAATCCATTCCTGCAAGGTCTGTGCTTACGATGACATGGGAGTATCCGCGGGCTACATCCACGGCTTCCCTGGCGTCGGAAACGAGCTGGACTGAAACGGGGAATTTTTTGGCTGCCTCGAATTCCCCTGCATTTGTTGCGATGATTACCCTGTCCCTGATTGCAGGGATGTTGAAATTCGTCTTTATGGATTTTATTTTTGACAAAAGGGAAGAGAGTTCATTTTCATCAAGCTTCCCCACCTTCCCAATAATGGCGCTAATTTCTTTTTGCGTTTTTTCAATCTTATCCTTTTTATGCGAAGGTAAGGGGAAATATAAGCTCAGTTTGCTCCTTGCATGTCCGGTATGGGCGGCGTCTTTAATTAGCTCAAGGATGCGTTCGTATATCTCATAGGCCTCGTTCGTCCTGAGGAAATCCCGCATACCTGCGCCTTCCTCCAGCGCAATTGCTTCCTGTACAAGAGCGATTGCGGATTTTTCTGTCATTCCTTCAAGCTCGCTCAGCGCAGCTATATCATGGTTTATTATGGCGTCAAGCGCCTGCTTTTCCCCTCCGAAGTGCTCGATGAGGCGGCGGGCGGTCTTTTCTCCAATGCGGGGGATGGATTTCAGGGTGGTTATCATTGTTAGTTTTGAGTGTGTCTATGTTTTTTATACTCAAAAGGGGTTATGGTTTTAAAAATATTGGTGTGGAAAAGCATATTTGATGCGAAAGTATTATCCAATAAAGTGCCCTATTGAAAACCCTGAGTTTTCTTTATAACCCCCAATAAGGGGTCTCCCGGAGAAAAAAGATGCCTGTAAAAAAAGAAAAAGAACCTCTTATAATGCACCCGCGCCCGAGTTCAATCGTTGCTGCGCTGTACACTTTACGTGACCTCGACACCGATGTCGTGATACTTCACGGTCCTCCCGGTTGCAGCTTCAAGCATGCACGCCTTCTTGAAGAGGACGGCATGAGAGTTGTCACCACATCGCTTGACGAATCCGGATTCGTTTTCGGGGGGCATGATGCCCTTGTCGAAGTGCTTGAAAAGGTTATCGAGCGATTCAATCCCAAACGCATCGGCATCGTGGGGACATGCGCGAGCATGATAATCGGCGAAGAACTGCACGAGGCTGTTACCGAAGTCCAGCCTGACGTACCTGTAATCGAGGTTGAAGTGCATGCAGGCTACAGGGACAATACGAAAGGGGTTATTATGGCGCTTGAGTCAGCGCTTGCCTGCGGGATAATCAGCGAGGCAGAGTTTGAGAGGCAGAAAATGCTCCTGAAAGAAGCCACCATGGTTGAAAAGCGCCATGGCGCTGCAAGCAAGGAATATCTTGAACCGAGCAGGGGAGATTTGAAATATAAGGTAGCTGAAAGGCTGCTTGAGCTTCTGAAACAGGGCAAAAAAGGGCTCAATATCCTCAATGCCAAGAAAGAGACCGCGTTCATGTTCGCGGATATCAACCTCGCAGTAGCAGAGGTGGCAGAGAAGCTCGGCAAGGGTTCCAATATCATAAATATGGCAAACCTTGATGAGACCGTGGGTCTTCCCAAGAACAGGAGAAACGCACGCGAAATTCTGGACGACTTACAAAAGAAGGACATGGAAATCCACCATATCATCGGAGGGCTGGATGAATATCCGGTAGCAGGAAATAACGCGAGTGAAATAATCGGCGAAAAATACTCTGATTATGATTTTGCAGTAATAACAGGCGTGCCACATGCTCTTCCCATGGATAACATAAAGAATATGGAATTATTCTCTATCACGAACGGACCGCGCCAGGTAGTGCCGCTAAAAGAAATGGGACACAAGCATGTCGTGGTTGAAATCGACCTGCATCCCAAGACGCTGGGGGTAAACCACATCGTAGAGTCGGAATTCGGGGCGACGCTTCGGGAGATGGCAAAAGATGCCTAAGCAAATCGCCATCTACGGAAAAGGCGGCATCGGGAAATCAAGCACAGCCTCTAATGTCGCAGCAGCGTGTGCCGACCAAGGCTTCCGCGTCACGATAATAGGATGCGACCCCAAGAGCGACTCATCCATCACCTTACTTCGCGGGAGGCGTATTCCCACGATTATGGACCTGATGCGTGAGGGCATGGACATAAAAGAGGAGGACATCGTATTCAATGGGTATAAAGGTGTCAAATGCGTTGAAATCGGGGGGCCTGAGCCGGGAATAGGATGTGCCGGAAGGGGCATCATCGTGGCGATCAGCCTGCTTAAGAAAATTTCAAAAGCGATTGAGGATACAGACCTTGTGATATACGATGTACCGGGCGATATCGTGTGCGGCGGTTTTGTTGCGCCTGTAAAGAAAGGGCTTGTGAATGAAGCTTATGTGCTTACTTCAGGTGAATATATGCCACTGTATGCTGCCAACAATATCTGCAAAGGGCTTTCGCGCCTTGAGATGACGCTAAACGGCGTTATCTGCAACTCCCGCGGCGCTCCCAACGAGGAAAATATTGTCAGCGAGTTCGCAAAGGAAATCGGAAGCCAGTTGCTTGCATTTATCCCGAAGGATGTTCTTGTACAGACATGCGAAAGAGAGGGTTTTTCTGTAATCGAGAAAGCCCCGGATTCTAATATCGCAGGAGTTTACCGCAAACTTGCACACAGTATTATGACAAGAAATGAAGGAAAAATCCCTGTGCCGCTTAATGATATCAGATTGAGAGAATTAACGAAAATATAAAAGGAACCGCAGATAAACACAGATGAACGCAGATACCCTTGACATTCCCCGCATTCTCATCGCAGGAGACCGCTCCTCAGCCGGAAAAACCACAATCTCAATCGGCATTATGTCGGTGCTGCGGGAAATGGGTTATAGTGTGCAGCCATTCAAGGTGGGACTTGATTTTATCGACCCGAGTTACCACACTGAGGTAACGGGCAGGCATTCACGGAACCTTGACGGCTACCTGATGTCCGAGCCAGCGGTCAGGGAAGTGTTTTCACATGCGGTTGAGGGGGCGGATATTGCGGTTATCGAGGGAGTGCGCGGGCTTTTTGAGGGGCTTGAGGCTACAAGCGATATCGGAAGTACTGCGCAGATAGCAAAGATACTGAAATGTCCTGTCATTCTTGTTATCAATGCCAGAAGCATCACCCGGAGCACGGCAGCTCTTGTTTCAGGATACAAGAATTTTGACCTTGAGGTGAACGTTGCCGGGGTAATATTGAACAATATCGGTGGTGGGCGCCACGGCGAAAAAGCAAGGACTGCTATTGAGACATATACCCATACGCCTGTTATCGGGGAAATCCCGCGCAATGATTCCATGAAAATCTCTATGCGGCATCTTGGATTAATTCCTGCAATGGAAGGAAGGCGAAAGCTTGCTGATTTTGACCAAAACCTGGGAAGAATAAAGACTATTATTAAAGAGGGGATTGATATTAATAAATTCATATCAGTTGCTGAATCGTCAGAACCCCTTCCAAGACCCAGGGAAAATATTTTCAAGTTACAATCCCATGAAAAGAAAGTAAGAATCGGGGTGGCACTGGATGAGGCATTTAATTTCTATTATAGGGATAATCTTGAACTGCTTGAGCTTGCAGGGGCAGAACTCGTTTATTTCAGCCCTGTAAACGACACAGCCCTGCCCAGGGTTAATGGATTGTATATCGGCGGAGGCTACCCTGAATTGTTTGGACGGGAACTTGAAGATAATACTTCAATGCGGGAATCCATCAAACAGGCGTCATCCGAAGGGCTTCCTATTTATGCAGAGTGCGGCGGGCTTATGTACCTGACTCAGGAAATCACCACTGATGTACCAGGAAGCAGTAATTACCACATGGCGCAAATGCAGGATGGCACTTTTGCGATGGTCGGGGCGATTCCTGGAAAGACATTGATGGGACATAAAAGGGTCGTGAGCTACAACGTGGGCAGCTTTGTAAAAGATAACGTGATTGGAAAAGCCGGCGCTTCATTCATAGGGCATGAATTCCACCATTCTGAGATAGTTGACATTCCAGAAGATACAACTTTTGCTATCAGGCTTGAGCGCGGAACTGGTATCAAAGGCGAGCTTGACGGCATACTTGTCAAAAATACGCTCGCTGCGTATGCGCACCTGCATGCAGCTTCATATACCGATTTTGCGAAGTCGTTTGTGGATTTTTGCAGTAAAGGGATTTAATTTTTTTAAGCACAAACTAGATAAGTGAAGCTCCCCACAGCAGAGCTGTGGGGCATCTCCTGGTTCCTCGTTTTGTTGTTGCATTTCTGGGAGGCTGTACCCAACCGCAGCAGAGCTGCGGGGTATTCCGATAAAATAAAGAGAAACAAAAAAGAAATTGGATAGAATAGGAAGAACTGAAAAATGTCTATAAACGAATTAATGCTGATAGTATTCCTAATCAACCTTCCCTTTGGTTATTTGAGGAGTAAAGCCACTAAGTTTTCCAGGCAGTGGATGATGGCTGTGCATATCCCTGTGCCGTTCGTATTCTTATTAAGGATATTCTCAGGTTTGAACTGGACTGCTATACCGCTGCTCGTTATATCGGACATTGCCGGACAGCTCGCCGGTGGAAAGCTCAGAAAATAATATGCAGTAGATACCTGAAAAAGGATTATATACATGCTATTACTGCATTTAGTCGATGAAGAAAGGACATTTTATCCTGCTAATAATAATATTTTTAATCTCAGTTACTTCAGCATTCTATTTTTTTGATATTATCGATTTTCCAGACCTTGAATTGCTCCCATATTATGCAGCGTCTTCGTTGCTGAGAATGGGTTTTGCTTATTTCTTTGCCCTCTGTTTTGCCCTGTCGTACGGCTACATCGCAGCAACAAATACGAGTGCAAGAAAAATAATGATGCCTGTTCTTGACGTTCTCCAATCTGTCCCGATACTCGGGTTCTTCCCTGCTGCTGTTCTTTTTTTTATCGGACTTATCCCGGGCAGGACGGGCGTCGAATTTGCCGCTGTTTTTCTCATCTTTACAAGCATGGCGTGGAACATGGCTTTCGGGGTTTACGAATCCCTGACCACCATTCCCAAAGAACTCGTTGAAGCCGCTAATAGTTTCGGGCTTCACGGCTGGCAGCGTCTTGAAAGCCTTACGCTTCCTGCCTGCGTCCCGAAACTGGTTTACAACAGCATTGTATCATGGTCCGTGGGATGGTTCTTTTTAGTAGCATCTGAGATTATTTCGGCAGGGTCGGATACGTACAAGCTTCCCGGGATAGGGAGCTTTTTGATAGATACCACATATTCGGGAAAAATAGCCCTCATGCTTGTGGGATTATCTGTCCTGGTAATAATAATTCTTTTACTTGAATTGTTTATCTGGAAACCCATGCAGTCATGGGCTGACAAATATAACTATGAATATGCAGGGGAAAAAAGACCCGGCGAGTTCATATTCAATATGCGGATAATTAAATATGTATTCCGTTCTATTTTCGAGCTTTTCTCAAAAGTAATAGTTTCATTGTATATAATATTCCATAAGCATGAATTGATTAAGAGAACTTTAAAACTCCTGGGATATCTTATTTTAATTTCAGTCCTTGCATACATTGCATATACTTTTATTGTTTCAATCACTAAAATGCTGCATAACCTGCCAGATGAGGCTTATTCGATTCCGCTTGCCATTGCGTATTCATTCCTCCGGTTAAGCGTAGCGTACGTGATTTGCATCTTATGGACGATTCCGGCTGCTGTTTATATTGCGCGAAACAAAAAAGCATCGTCATATCTCATGCCGATTATGGAAGTGGCAGCTTCCATCCCTGCAATCGCGCTTTTTCCCGCTATGGTGGTAATTTTCATAAGATACGGCAGCCTTGAGATTGCGGCAATTATCCTCATACTTCTGGGTATGCAGTGGTACTTGCTTTTTAACCTGATAGCAGGAGTGAAATCGATACCAAAAGACGTAGATACTGTCGCCGCATCTTTCGGGATAAAAGGGAAGCTCTACTGGAAAAAAGTTCTCCTGCCCGCAATGTTCCCATCATTCGTTACAGGAAGCATAACGGCATGGGGCGGAGGGTGGAACACGTTGATAGTGGCTGAATTCATAGTCTTTAAAGGGCAGGAATATCACCTGTTCGGCATTGGATACTTGCTTGACAGGGCAACATTCCAGTCACCGGATTCAAGCATGGTCTTATTATCTGTATTAAGTATGGCTGTAACTATTATATTCCTTAACAGGCTTATCTGGCAGCCAATGTACAGGAAAGCTCTGGCTAAATATAAATTTGATTGATGAGGCGTGAATGCTCGCAGAAATAAAAAATGTATCGAAAACCTATGAATCTGATGGTAATAAGATTTCTGTTCTTGATAATATTAATTTTACAGTGGAAGATAACGATTTCATCTGCATTGTAGGGCCGTCGGGATGCGGAAAAAGCACTCTTTTGCGAATAATTGTAGGGCTTGAAAAACCCACATCAGGTGAAGTTCTTTTTAAAGGCGAATTAATTGCGCCCGATAACCCGAAGGTAGCTATGGTTTTTCAGAATTTCGCCCTTTTTCCCTGGCTCACTGTCAAAGAAAATATTGAGCTTGTGCTTGAATCAAAAAAACACGGGGAAGAAGCCGAAAAGGTCGCCTGTAAATATATCAAAGCCGTGGGTCTTGATGGTTTTGAAAGGGTTTACCCCCGTGAACTCTCAGGCGGTATGAAACAAAGGGTAGGGTTTGCGCGCGCACTGGCAGTGGAACCGGTGCTGTTATGCATGGATGAACCGTTTTCATCGCTTGATGCCCTGACATCCCAGAACCTAAAAGATGAACTCCTCATGCTCTGGGCTGATGCCAGTATGCCGCCTGATGCGGTAATAATGGTAACCCATAATGTTGAGGAAGCGGTGTACATGGCTAACCGAATAATCATCCTTTCACATCGACCTGGAAAAATCGTTGCGGATTTAAAAATCGAATTAGAAAGACCCCGTAACAGGAAAGACCCTGAATTTTATCGATGGGTTGATAAAGTCTATTCACTAATAGTATAGTAAACACATGATATTCCCAAAAGCAACAATCAGCGAGATAATAGGACTTCTTGAAGTGGTCAATGATTCCGGCGGCATAGAGGACGCTGCCCGCCTCGCCGCAGATTTTGACCTTGAGCTTGACGAGATACTCCCTTCTATAGATGGAGCAGAACTGCTCGGGTTTGTTAAAGTTACGGATGGCAATATTGAATTGACCGCGGATGCCCAGAAACTACTTGATACAGGCATCAGGGAGAGAAAGAAAATCATCAGGGATAAAGTTGGCGGTGTTGAGATTATAAAAGAACTCAAGAATAAACTCATTGAATCGAGCGGGCATAAAATGAAGAAAGAGGATACCCTGAAATATCTCCAGAATAGAATTGCCACAACAGATATTGAAAGTTACTTCAGGATAATTATTAACTGGACACGGCATGCCGGATTAATAGGATATAACAGCGATTCCGAAGAGATTTGCCTTATGTCCAGAGAATAAATCGCCATATGGATTTTTACAGTGCAAAGATTTAAGTAATCCAGTAAATCAATAAGATATACATGATTGGAACTCCGGAATTGATATTAATCATAATTGTGGCTTTGTTCCTATTCGGTCCCACAAAACTGCCTGAATTGGCGCATTCATTAGGCAAGGCGGCAGGAGAATTCAAAAAAGCCCAGATGGAGACTGAATATGAGTTAAAGAGGCTTGATAAACCGTTAAATGAGAAGGATACAAAGATTCATAATTTAGCGATAGAAATGGGTTTGGATGCCCAGAATAAAACAACTGAACAGCTTGTAGAAGAAATTCGCTTAATAATAAAATCCAGTGGAACTTTACCTACAAAAAAGGCGAGTGTGTAATATGGTTATGGGCACAACGGAAATAATACTGATAGTAATAGCAGTCATCATTTTGTTTGGTGCAAATAAGATTCCAGAGCTTGCAAGATCGCTGGGCAGGGCAACAGGCGAATTTAAGAAGGCAAAAAGCGAAACTGAACGCGAATTGAAAGATGTTGAGAAATCACTTAAAGAAAGCCCGCAAGAAAAATCTTCAAAGATAAAAAAGATGGCTTCCGACCTCGGAATATCGACTGAAGGTAAGAGCGATGAACAATTGCTTGATGAAATACAGAAAAAAATGCCAACTGTAAAATCCGAAAAGTGAAGCTCCCCACAGCAGAGCTGTGGGGCATCTCCTGGTTCCTCGTTTTGTTGTTGCATTTCTGGGAGGCTGTACCCAACCGCAGCAGAGCTGCGGGGTATTCCGATAAAATAAAAGGAAAATATAAAAAATTATTTCTTCTTTACCTTTTCTTTTAACAGGAATTTTAATAAATCCTTGCTGAGACGCGTTTCCCTTCCCAATCTATCCAGTATTGCATTCTCAGATAAACCCTGCGATTTCAGTTCTTCCATTCTTTCGAATACAGCAGGTTTTACTTCGGAATATTCATTGATGTCTTTCCTGTGACCCCATACATCCCCTTCCAGGAGGGCAATACCCTGCATATCCAGGAACATCCGGGTTGAATTTGATATCGTCTTGATATAAGAACTTGGTACGTGGATTGCTTTCACATTGGGGCATGTCTGCACTAATACGAAAATATCTTTGTTTGAAGGCCTGAATGCAAGGTGGATTATCTTTTCGCCTGTTCCAAGGGAGTTAATTTCCTCTTTTGAGCTTACTACTCGAATTCTCATATTATTTTACCTCTTTATTTTATATTATGTATGCTGCAACTTTTTTACTTAACATAAAAATTAATCGAAATTTACAATAACTATATTTACTTTTCACCATATAAATAATCTTCGTTTATTTAATGAGATTTGGAATAAGTTATACTGTTAATATGAAATACAGATTGCCTATCCTTACCCGTTTTTTTCCCTGTTTTTTGAAGCCAGGTTGGCTATCCTTGCGGCAAATGCCCCGGCTACGAAACCCGCATCGATATTCACGACCGCCAATACGGAACATGATTGAAGCATGGATAGGAGCGCAGCTTCCCCCTTCCCGCCGGCACCGTAACCTGTTGACACCGGAACCCCGATAACAGGGACACCGACCAATCCTGATACTATTGCCGGAAGCGTGCCTTCGCGCCCGGCGGCAACCACAATGGCGTCAACACCTGCTTCAACAAGCCTGGTTAATTCCGGGAATAACCTGTGAATTCCTGCCACTCCAACATCGTATATTGAAGTAACGGAACAACCCATCTCCTCTGCTATCACCTTGGCTTCTTCTGCTACGGGAATATCGGCGGTACCCGCTGAAATAACGCCAATTATTCCCCCGGTTTTTGCGGCAGGCTCACCGATGACGATAATTTTTGCCCGCTTTTCCAGCCTGATTTTTGCCCCCAACTCTTTGGCTAATGAATTTAATACCGGGTAATCATCATCCTTTACCCGCGTTATAATGGCGCGCCCTTCATTTTTTAAAAGGACCCGCGCAATGGATGCCACCTCATCGCAGGTCTTGCAGTCGGCGATAACAGCTTCGGGAATGCCAATCCTTTTTGCCCTGTGGACATCTACCCTGGCAATATCGGATAATAATTCAAAATTTGTTATCCTAAGCTGCCGCTCCGCTTCTTCAAGGCTTATCTCATTACTTTTTAATTTTTTCAGTACATCGGATAACTCCATGCTCTCAAATACGATGGCATATAGATTATTCTTATGCATCAATCCATGTGGTTCTTATTAAAAAATATGATAAAATAAAAATATAAAGATACTAAAACCAAAAGTTATATATAGAAAACAAAAGGTTAGGTGAACACCAAAAACGGATAGGTATAACAACGAAAAAAGGCAAAAATGTATTTGTCTAAAACGGAAGGTTTGAGTAAGATGCGTGTGAAATCATTAAATAAAATTATTATATCATTGATTGTCTTAACAGGATTTTTCTTTTTTTTAGTCCCTGATGCCAGTGCTTCTGAAAATTCGTGTATTGATTGCCATAAAACATTAACTCCATTTATTGAAGAGCAGCAGAAGTTCAACCAGATAAGAATAAGGCATCTTGAAAAAAATGTGGGTTGTTCCCTTGAATGCCATGAAGAAAGGGTAAGGCAGGTTGCTACAGCGAACTACCAGCAGTGGTCTGAATCAGTTCATGCACTTAAAGGAGTGACATGTGAAGCCTGCCACGGTGGAGACCCAAAACAGCCCACCAAAGAAAAAGCGCATGTAAACTTTAAGAAAAACACAGACCCTGAAAGCCCGGTCTATTATACCAATGTTCCAAAAACATGCGGAAAATGCCATTCAAAAGAACTGGCTAATTTTGAAAACAGTAAACATTACCAGAAACTTGAATCATTGAAACTTGCGCCGACATGCACAACATGCCACGCCCCCCATACATTTACAATCATGAATCCTGAAGAGTTCAGGACTTCCTGCGGGAATTGCCATTCGGTTTATAAGAAAGTTGCACCCTACGACATACCGCTTAAGGCAGAAGATTTGCTTGGAAAAGTAAACAAATTGAAATTCAATATCGAAATGGCAAAGCAGGATATCTTCTGGGCAAAAAAGAACGGAACCGATGTAACACAGGCAGAGCAGTATACAGATAATGCACTGAAAGGATATCAGAATCTTGCACCCATGTGGCATGAATTCAACCTGACGCATTTTGAAGATGAATTGGATGCAGCCAATAAAGAAATAAGGAAAGCTGAGACGCTTGTTAAGCCCACCGGAACTCCAACAAGGACGCCAGTTCCCAAGACATCAGGATTTATCGGATTAACCGGGATAATCACATTGCTGGCAATGTGGTACTTGATAAGAAAGAAATAGGGATTAAAAGGGAATAAAAAAACGATTTATGAATACAAGAGAACCTCTGTTGTTGGTGAGTAACTGATGCAGCCGCATTTGAAGAAAGCATTTACTTTATTGGCGCTTGTGATAATTGCATTTATCTTCGTAAGGTCACTTGTTGTCCCCTCATCTTTCGGGCAATACGGATGGTACAGGGGAGACTCTCTCGGGGATATAAGAAATTTTCCCGTAGAATATGCAGGATCCACAAGTTGCGGTGAAGAGAATTGTCACAAAAACATTTATTCGGTGTGGATTAAGGACAGGCATAAAACAGTAAACTGCGAAACATGCCATGGCCCATCTGAAAAGCATGTCAACAATATCAGGGAAATGCCTGAGCCAGCAAATGATTCAAGAGACTATTGCGGTTTATGTCATTTCAAACGGGTAGCAAGACCAACCACTTTCCCGCAGATAGACCCGGATGTTCATGGCGAGAACATGAGATGCACGTATTGTCATAACCCCCACAAGCCGTGGTTCATATAAACGGAGAATGAAAATGGAAGTTACAAGACGCAAATTCACGAAAATCGGATGCAAAGTCATTCTTGGAGCGGCGGCAGTCTCTGCCATTATCGAATCCGTTGTAACAAACGGCACGGCGGCAGAGAATTCCCCCGCAGGTGAATATGACTGGAATGAGCATTTTTGGGGTTATGTTGTCGATACGCGTAAATGCATAGGCTGCGGAAGATGTGCAAACGCCTGCAAACTTGAAAATGATGTTCCTTTCGATGAGCCTGTTTACAGGACATGGGTTGAAAGGTACAGGACAAAAAGGGATGGGGAAGTAGTGATAGATTCACCCAACGGAAGTATCAATGGTTTCCCTGAGGATATTCCACCTGAAGAAGTCAAAAAGGCTTTCTATGTTCCTAAAATTTGCAATCATTGTGATAATCCGCCCTGCGTCCAGGTTTGTCCGGTCGGGGCAACGTTTGCGACAAAGGATGGTGTTGTTCTCGTGGATTATCAATACTGTATTGGATGCCGATATTGTATCCAGGGCTGCCCTTATGGGGCAAGGTATTTTAACACTGAAAAGGGGACTGCGGATAAATGTACCTGGTGCTATCACAGGATTACAAAAGGTCTTTTGCCCGCCTGCGTACAGGCATGTCCCACAGGGGCCCGGAAATTCGGAGACCTCAAGGACCCTGACAGCATCGTCAATAAAATCCTTGATGAAGAAAGAATCAATGTTCTTAAACTTGACCTTGGCACAAAACCCAAGGTTTACTATATAGGATTGGACAGGGAAGTGCGATAATGGATAATCTAATCTGGGGATACGTGTATCCCAACGAAGTTGAAATACAATGGAGCATACTGATAGTATTATATCCTTATATCACAGGGCTTGTGGCAGGGGCGTTCATAGCATCGTCACTGTACCACGTTTTCGGTAAACAGGAAATCAAACCTGTAGCAAGATTTGCTCTCCTTACCGCATTATCCTTCCTTCTTGTAGCGACCATGCCTCTTCTTACACACCTCGGGCATCCTGAGCGGGGCATTGAAATCATGTTTACGCCGCATCTCACATCCGCAATGTCGGGTTTTGG
The DNA here is from genome assembly GCA_023249105.1 of Candidatus Methanoperedens sp. Classification (GTDB taxonomy): domain Archaea; phylum Halobacteriota; class Methanosarcinia; order Methanosarcinales; family Methanoperedenaceae; genus Methanoperedens. The sequence continues at coordinate 84,713 of JAHFDG010000012.1, forward strand.
CTATATTTATTCATTTTATCTCATCATTGTAGTGCTTGAGATATGGCTTTCTTTCAGGGAGGATATTGTTAAAAAAGCGCACAGTTCCAAAGGATGGAAAGAGCTAATGTATTCAGCCCTGGCTCTATTCTCGTACGATATTTCCGAAAAAGCCCTGCATGAAGATGAGAAACTTGCAAAGAGACTCGCAATAATAGGAATCCCATCGGCTGCGTTCCTTCACGGGTATGTTGGTTTCATATTTGGCGGTATCAAGGCAAATCCATGGTGGTCAACTCCCCTTATGCCACTCATATTCCTGATGTCAGCTATAGTGTCTGGAATAGCGCTTTTGATTTTACTGTATATCGCCTCGATGAAGATCCGGAAACATGCTATCGACCACAAGTGCCTTCATTCACTGGCGCATTACCTGTGGGTTTTCCTTATATTTGATGTCACCCTGGAATTGCTTGAAATTATCAGTATGAAATATGAGTCACTTGAGGAAATAGATATTATTAACAGGCTGCTTTCAGATAAAATCGCATTCACTTTTTATGGCGTGCAGCTGACAATGGGTATCTTCATCCCGTTCGTTCTGCTCCTTCTGGTAGGTATGATGAAGAACCGTGAAACACTCAAGATGATCATGATATCAATCTCATCTGTTTTTGTTATAATCGGCGTTTTTGCCATGCGATGGAACGTGGTCATTGGCGGGCAGGAAATCTCAAAAAGCTTGAGCGGAACACTTACGTATGTACCGGTTTTCTTTAGCCAGGAGGGTGTCCTCCCCGCAATTATAATCTTGGTTATTCCGTTTATAATCCTGAGAGTAATAACCTATATACTTCCTCCATGGAAGGACATGGAAGAAGAAGTTACTTAAGTGAAATACCCTTATTTAAGTTTCAAGATTCAGCCGTAATGTGACGATAGATGGATTTTCCATGATACGATAAGCTGAATCTGTGTCTTTTCCTATTTTCACATCCCCCTTCCTTCCCACAGTCGCTGTTAAAAGATAATCTTCACCGCTATACACATCCACGGTTTCACCGGATAGTCCCTTGACTGTCAGTATCACGTACTTTTTAGTACGCTCAACTGCGGGTATATAACTCGAAATCTCTTGTTTGCCGGTTCTTTTCTTTTTTTCCTTCTCTCTGATATCAAGGTGAATCCCGAGTTTTCTTTCTATCTGGTCGATATTCTTTCCGCCTTTTCCGATAACACTCGCGATATCTTCCTCGTCAACATAAACTGTGGCGCTTGAATCTGAAACGACATCAACATCCACTTCGCTGCGAGTGTATCTTTGTATTTCTCTCTGTATCTCACCGACCGCCAGCGCCCAGGTGCCGGGACGTTCCATCTCAATTCCGGTGACAGGCATCACAACAACCTGTTCGCCGTACGTGTATATCTCATACTCGATATTCCCGGTCTCAAAGTCAGCTACGGTTATCACAGGCCGCGCCAGGTCCTGCTCGACCATCCCGTGAGGGACTTTCACCGTGAATTTAATATCATAGACCTTGGAAATTTCGCCTTTATCTATGAAAACCACGGTATCCACGACCTGTGGAATTATCCCGAGTTCAACGCGCCCTATGAGTCTCTGTATTGCATCTACAGCCCTTGTAGCATGTACCACTCCAATCATCCCCACGCCCGCCATCCTCATGTCCGCGAATACCTGGAAATCCCTGGTTTTCCTGACCTCATCATAAACAGTATAATCCGGTCTCACCAGCAGCAGGATATCCGCTGTTTTTTCCATATCGCCTCTTATCGGCGCATACTGCGTTATTGCATCGGTTACCTGTAAATCGCGGGGCGATTCCATTGTTTTCACGATGAAACCCTGCTCATGCAATACCTCAGCCACACTTGCAGCAAATGTGGATTTCCCGGCGCCGGGCGGACCTGCGACAAGCACTCCCCGCTGCCTTTCGATAATCCGTGCCTTAAGCTCCTTGCTCAGCCTGTAATCATCAAGCCGGACGTTTGCTATGGGTCTTACCGCTGTTATTTCCATACCGTCTGAAAAAGGAGGCTGGGCAACGGCTATACGCATCGAGCCTATCTGGAACACCATTACCCCTTCGTATTCTATTTCCAGATGCGATTCAGGGTCTCGTTTTGCCCTTTCAATAAGTTCCTTTATAATCGTATGAAGCTCTGATTCTGAAGAGACACTGTCCCTTATCTTTACAAGTTTCTGTTTCCCCACGCTGCCCTTTTTCGCCATCGGAATAACATTTGCCTTAAGGTGCACGGAAAGAGTATCATCCGTGAAAAAGTCTTCAATCGTGAGGGATTTTAACTCTTCCATAAGCGGAATAAGGTATTCCACGTTCAACCCTTTGGCCCGGGCGACTTCAGCCTGCACCCTGTCGCTTGTAATAAAAATCGCGTTATTCTCAACTGCCACAGCGCGTATCATCGAATCTATCTCGCCTGAAGATGCGAGCTTTATCTGTTCGAGGGAGGGTCTCTTTCCTGTAAACTCAAGACTTATTTCCCCATTCTTTGCCATGTCGCTTAGTTCTTTTAATTCCTCAAGCCCTTTGAACCCTGTTTCTTTTCCACGGTTTGCCTGCGCTTCCAATTCGGAAACGAGGGCTTCAGGAACAATGACCCTTGCGATCTTAAACTCCCCGGCTTTCAATTTTGTAGTAATGCGCCCATCAATGACAACACTTGTATCAGGAACTATAGAAAACTCCTCATTCATAATAATACAGATAATTCTTTTGATGCTAAATATATTCTGTGGCAGTGAATTATTAATGTAGTATCCGGATATTTTTTAATCCGTGACATCTGCCCAAATCCATACCATCCGAATTTATAGAAAACTATATAAGTAGGTAAACGGTAGCTTATAGTCGGTCTTGACATATCCTTTGAGGCAACCTCTCAATTTGGGAAAATACATTGTGACAGTTGATTCAAAGTTAGCGAATCTACAAAGGGTCTGAAAGGATATGTTGGGATCACAACTTCAAAGGAGAAAAAAATGATAGCACCTGAAAAGTTTCCAGATTCCGCAAAAGATAATGGTATAGAAAGGATAATTGCACAGGCAAGATATGCAATTCGAAAAGCTGTAATAACACAGAATGATTTATAACTACAAATAGTAATAAAGTTGAAAAGAATAAGTGATAAAATATGATTAAAACAAACGAAGATGTATTAAAATCGATAGAGGAAAACCAGGTACGATTTTTAAGATTGCAATTCGTTGACATTGGGGGAATGGTCAAGAACGTGGGCATCCCTGTATCACAGGCAGAAAAAGCCCTGAAATCAGGAATAGCATTTGACGGTTCTTCAATCGAGGGCTTTGTCAGGATAGAAGAATCCGACATGATACTAAAACCCGATATAAATACTTATCAGATCCTTCCATGGGAAGTTAGCGGCGGTAAGGTAGCAAGGCTGATATGTGATGTTCACAGGCCGGACGGAAAACCCTTCGAAGGCGACCCACGCTATGTTTTAAAGAGAGCGATACAGGCAGCCGCCAAAAAAGGTTTCGTCATGAACAACGGTCCTGAACTTGAATTCTTTTTCTTCAAGAGAAAAGATGGAAAGGCGATCAGTCCCCCGGAACCTCATGACTTTGGAGGTTACTTTGATTTCCCTCCTATCGACCAGGCTGAAGAAACACGACAAAATATTGTCGTAGCGCTTGAGAAAATGGGTTTCAACATTGAAGCTTCTCATCATGAGGTCTCAATAGGACAGCATGAGATAGATTTCAAATACGCAGATGCGTTAAAAACAGCGGATAATGTCATCACATTCAAGTTCGTTACAAAAACTATCGCACAGAAAAACGACCTGCATGCCTCCTTTATGCCAAAGCCCGTTTTCGGCATCAACGGTTCAGGTATGCACACGAACATATCCCTTTTCAAAGGGAACAATAACGCTTTCTATGACAAGAATAAGGACATGGAAGTGAGCGACACGCTGCGATATTTCGTAGGCGGGTTGAAGAAGCACGTAAAATCCTTTACAGCGGTAACAAACCCAATAGTGAACTCATATAAGAGAATAGTACCTGGTTATGAAGCGCCTGTGTATATCGCATGGTCGGGAGCCAACCGCTCATCCATGATACGCATCCCCGCAGCCAGGGGCATGAGCACACGTGTGGAACTCAGGAGCCCTGACCCGTCATGCAATCCATACCTGTCCTTCGCTGTTATCTTGATGGCAGGGCTTGACGGCGTGGAGAACCAGATTGACCCGGGCGAGCCAACCACGCTTAACCTCTTCCACCTGAACGAAGAAGAGCGAAAGAGTCATGGAATAGAATCGCTCCCCGGAAGTCTGAAGGAAGCGCTGGATTTTCTGGAAACCGATAGCATAATAAAGGATGCCCTCGGAGAACATGTATATACTGATTTCATGAGGCTTGGAAGAGCTGAATGGGATGCATACAGGACAAGTGTACATGATTGGGAACTTAACCGCTACCTGAATATCGTGTAAAAAGGTGAAATGAACACAACTACTATCGACTCAATGGTTCAGAGGAAACTCATAGAGATACTGAGGATACTCTTCGAGAACAAAGAACCGATAGGAGCGCGGTTGATAGCAGACAGGATGAATGAACGCGGATACCCCATTGGTGAACGGGGTGTCCGTTATCACCTCCGTATCCTGGATGAGCGCGGCCTCACGCAGCGGCAGGGTTATGACGGCAGGATAATTACTGAAAGAGGGATAAATGAATTGAATAACGCGCTTGTTGGGGACAGGCTGGGTTTCATCATTACGAGGATTGAGAAACTTATCTACGATACCACTTTTGACCTCAAGACCGGGCAGGGGACAGTGATAATCAACACTTCGATAATAGATAAGAAAGATGTTGACAAAACTTTAGAGATAATGCGGCATGTGATTTATGAAGGTTATTCTTTCAGCCCGTACATCAAATTAATGGAGGAAGGGGAAGAGGCTATGGATATTGATATCCCCACTGGTAAAATAGGGATAGCTACCATGTGCAGTATAACGATTGACGGGATTTTACTTAAGAGCGGGATTCCTGTAACACCTAAATATGGCGGCTTATTGAACGTGAAAAACAGGAAACCTGTGGGGTTTGAGGATATTATTGTTTATAACGGGACTTCGATTGACCCAATGCGTATTTTTATTTCAAAAAAGATGACAGGGGTTCTTGATGCTGTGGATACAGGTTCTGGCATGCTTCTTGCAAACCTGCGGGAGATTCCGGCATCGGCGGTCACAGAATCTGAAAAAATCCTTGAATCCGCAACAAGTTTTGGTATTTCAAATGTTGTGGAAATCGGGAAGCCCGGAAAATCGTTACTTAATGCGCCTGTTGAGACGGGGAAAGTGGGTGTGGCGGTTTATGCGGGCACGAATATAATGGCGGCAGTTGAAGAGAGAGGGATTAATGTCACAACTTATCCTATTTCTACTATTATGGATTTCAAGGAATTGAAGAAGTTGTAAGGTTTTAGGGCATTGGAATTGTTGATATGACGGGGAATAATCCTTGATGTTCTAAAACGCTATATACAGGCCTCGTACATCGTACGGGGTTTGTGACTTGCGCCTCAACTTTACAACAAATATTATAAAATCCTGGCGCCGCAAAACCGGAAAAACCATCACTCCTCCGGGAATGCAAAACCATCATTCATCCTTCTTCATGCCCCGCCGATTCAATTGATGTCCGATAATCAAATCAGGAAAGGATATGTATTACAATAAACCATCTACACTACATGGAAAAACCCGGCGACAAATTCAAATGCTACCTTGTAAGCTGGAAAGAGTCTTACTTGCTTGCAAAGCTCCTTGCGCGCAAAATTAAAAGCTCTGGGTTCAAACCCGACCTTGTAATAGGTATAGCAAGAGGAGGACTTGTCCCGGCGCGTGTTGTATGTGATTTTCTTCTCATAAGAGACCTTGCCGCCGTAAAAATCGAACACTGGGGAATCGCGGCAACGCTCGGAAAAGCCGTGATAAAGTTCCCTCTTCCTGTGGACATATCAGGAAAAAATGTGCTGATAGTGGACGATGTCGTAGATACCGGGGATACATATGCCGTGCTTATGGATTATTTAAAGGAAAAAAATCCGAAAGAGGTCAAGACGGCAGTCCTTCACTATAAAACCTGCTCGACCAGCATCCCGGATTACTGGGCAGAGAAGCAGGATAAATGGCAATGGATAATATATCCCTGGGCTGTTTATGAGGATTTGACAGGTTTTATTATAAAAGTCCTGGCCGGACCCATGACGCTTCTTGATATCAAAAAAGCCCTGATGGGCGATTACGGCATAAAGACCTCAAAAAAAGACCTCCTTGAAATATTGAATGACATGCATGCAGACGGGAAAATCCGGAAATTAAAAAAAGGGAGAAAGGAAAACCTGTGGGTTTCCTGAAGATATCTCAACCAACCGACAATTTGACAGCCCCACCCATCGGAATTCTTATATAGAACAACAAACATTGATTTGCCAAAATAGCAGCCCGGTATTTGTATAATTATATTAGATTTATATAATTAATCGGGAAATCAAAATAATATTACTAAAAACTGGAATCAGGAGGATAATTATCTATGGCAGCACAACTTGGCGGACAACCTATCATAATTTTAAGGGAAGGCACAGAGAGAACACGCGGGCAGGAAGCCAGAAACAATAATATCATGGCGGCAAAAGCAGTTGCAGATGCCGTGAGAACCACGCTGGGACCAAAGGGCATGGATAAAATGCTTGTGGGCGGCGGGAATATTACAATTACAAACGACGGCGTCACCATCCTGCGGGAAATGGAAATAGAGCACCCGGCAGCAAAAATGCTTGTTGAGGTAGCAAAAACGCAGGATGATGAAGTCGGGGATGGCACTACTACAGCCGCAGTTCTTACAGGAGAATTACTGTCACGGGCCCAGGAATTATTGAACCTGGACCTCCACCCCACAATAATAGTAACTGGCTACAGGATGGCCGCTGATAAGGCAATTGAACTCCTCAAGGACATCACCCACACCATTACGGAGAACGATGAGGAGCATCTGTTGAACATAGCAAGCACCGCAATGACAGGAAAGGGCGCTGAAGGTTCAAAAGAAAAACTTGCAAAAATTACAGTTGCTGCTATCAAATCCATTGTTGATGAGGAAGACGGGAAGAAAGTCGTAGATATTGATAATATTAAAATTGAGAAAAAGGTAGGAAAAAGCGTTGATGATTGCGAACTCATCAATGGTGTGGTTCTTGATAAAAATAAAGCCCACAACAGCATGCCAAATAAGGTTGCAGATGCCAAAATTGCGCTCATTACACGACCCATTGAATTTAGCAAAATGGAGCTTGAAGCGGAAATCAATATATCAACGCCGGATGAGCTTTCAAAATATCTTGACCAGGAAGAACAGATTGTCCATGATATCGTGAACCGAATCGCTGCCAGCGGCGCCAATGTTGTGCTGTGCCAGCTCGGCATAGAAGACATCGCGCAGCATTACCTTGCAAAAGCGAATATTCTTGCAGTACAACGCGTTGAGAAAAAGGATATCGAGAAAGTTGCAAGGGCAAGCGGTGCAAATCTCATTACAAGCCTTGACGATTTTGACGCCTCTGATTTGGGAAGCGCGGAGCTTGTTGAATTGAAGGGGCATGGCGAGGATAAGATGCTTTATATTACAGAATGCAGCAATCCCAAAGCAGTATCAATCATTATCAGGGGCGGCACAGAGCATGTACTGGACAGCACTGAACGGGCTCTTGAAGATGCCTTAAGAGTTGTGGGCGTTGCAGTGGAAGATGGAAAACTGGTTGCGGGCGCAGGTTCACCTGAGATTGAGCTTGCCTTGCGGTTAAAGGACTACGCTTCGACATTGAAAGGCAGGGAGCAGCTTTCTGTGGCAAAGTTTGCAGAGGCGCTTGAAATCATCCCGAAGACGCTTGCGGAAAATGCAGGCCTTGACCCTATTGATATGCTTGTGGAACTGCGGAGCCAGCATGAGAGGGGAAACAAGGATTCCGGGCTTAACGTATTCACAGGAAAAGCTGAAAATATGTGGAAGAACGGGGTTATCGAGCCACTTCGCGTCAAGACGCAGGCTATCAACTCGGCGACCGAAACCGCCATTATGATATTGAGAATAGATGACGTGCTTGCTGCTTCAGGCGGCGGCGAACAGGGCGGAGCGTGCGGCATGGGTGGTATGGGAGGCATGCCTCCTGGTATGATGATGTAAAAGCCCGGCTGCTTTTACACCTGTTTGGAGCTGGCATTGGAATAGGCAATGTATAATTGAGATACTTGCCTTATCCTTTAATTTTTTGACTATAACTAAAAAAAGCTGAAGAATTTGATTTTTATTTTGACAGCACAATTTCAATAATAGATACGTTGGAATCTCCCCTATCCGTGGCGATTTTCTCAGTACCTATTTTTATATCCTTTATTTTGGATTCAGGCAGGAACCTGTTCCTTGAAACTTCCACTGCATCCACTGCCCTTGATATTGCTTTTCCCCTGGCTTTGACTGAAACTTCAGATGCGCCGTTGTTAAATTGTGTAACTACCGCAAGAACATAGTTCATCACTGGTTTGTTTCCGATATATACTACGTTATCCTCTATCATATTGTCCTCCCTGAATATCAGGTAATCAATTACTATGCCCCTACATATATTTTCCGAAATTTTTTGATAAAAAATCAATACTTATTGAAATGATTATCACATTCCCGCCATCAATAAAGGGCGCAAAAGCGTCTCCTTTATATCCATAAAGATACCACTAAAGAGACCATGATTAAGCTCTCAGAACTTTACTCTGGCAAAGCAAAGACGGTTTTCAAAACAGACAATCCTGAAAAGCTGATAATGGAATTCAGGGACAGCCTGACGGCTTTTGATGGCAAGAAAAAAAGCGAAGCACCAAAAAAAGGATATTACAATGCCCAGATAGCCGCGAAGCTCTTGCAGCTTCTTGAGGAAAAAGGCATCAAGACACATTTTGACAGCATGCTTTCAGGAACTGAGATGGTCGTGGATGCAGTGGATATCATAAAAATCGAGGTAATTGTGAGGAATATCGCAGCCGGCTCACTTACCAAAAAATATCCTTTCAAGACCGGGCAGAAACTTGACCCTCCGATATTACTTTTCGATTATAAGAGCGATGAACATGGCGACCCGATGATTAATGAAGATATTGCGCTGGCGCTTGGGCTTGCAACGAAAGCTGAACTCGCAAAGATACGAAAGCTTGCACTTTCTATTAATTCGATACTTATTGATTATCTGGATGAGAGAAATCTAATGCTTCCTGACTTTAAACTTGAATTCGGACGGCGCAAAGGCAAGATAGTCCTGGCTGATGAGATATCATGCGATACATGCAGGTTCTGGGATAAAACAACAGGCGAATCCCTTGATAAGGATGTGTTCAGGTTTGATAAGGGAGACCTCGTTGCTGCTTACCGCGAGGTTGCAAGAAGGATAGTGCCTGAGATATTCAAGAAAAAATAGGCGCTTTGCGGTCTTTGCGCCTCAGCGGTGAGAATCCTATGCTTTTAATATTTCCACTGAGCCGTCTTTTTTCCCGATGTAAACGACATCCACTTTAGTGAATATCCCGTGTTCCACGATGCCTGTGCACTGTGAAAGCGCCTTATCCAGCGATTCCGGGTCGTCTATTTCCCCGAAATCGGCATCCATAATGAAATTCCCGTTATCCGAAATAACTGGGCCATCTTTATTGACACCCATGCGCACAACAGCTTTTCCTCCCAATTTTGCAACCTGTTTTACTACCAATTTACGCGCAAATGGGATAACTTCAAGGGGAACCGGGTGATTCAAAACTTCGACGACTTTGGATTCATCCGCCACCACCACAAACTTTTTCGCAGATTGAGCTACGATTTTTTCCCTTGTATGCGCCGCGCCGCCTCCTTTGATTGCAATAAAATTGGCTATCTGGTCAGCTCCGTCAATTGCGATATCAAGCACCGGATGCTCGTCCAGCGTGGTGATGGGGATGCCGTTCTCTGCGGCAAGGAATGCGGACTGGTAGGATGTGGGTACGCCCTGGATTTTCAAACCTGAAGCTACACGTTTTCCGAGTTCTTTAATAGCGTATGCCGTGGTGGAACCTGTGCCGAGTCCTACGACCATGTTGTTTTTGACGAGTTGGGCGGCTTTTTCACCCGCGGCTTGTTTGGGGTTGATTTGTAGGGGTTTTTTCATAAATTATTATTGTATTGATTTATTTATATCATTTATACACGCTTTAATAAAATCGTAAATTGCTATCTTTTGTTCTTCTTTTGAAAATGCTAAGAAATATGTTTTATTAAAATCATAACCATATGGGGTATCACTAGTATGTCTTTTAAGGTTTTCGAATTTATTGTCATCATATTTTTTTATAAAAGAATCTTGAATACTTAAACACAGCTCATGCAAGTCGGAATAATTAACCCCTACCCAGAAATCTTGTTGGTTTATATAAATACCAGCCCAATCAATTCCGATGTTTATTTTTCCATAATTATTTATTACCTTTTCTTTCTCCAATTGATCTAAAACACTTTGAATCATATTTAATAAATTGAGAAAAGATTTTACTCCTTCTGAATATTCCCATGAAACTTTTTCATCCGACATATTTTCATCCTTTAAGAAATCTAAAAATTGATTGAGTAAATATATTTTCGTATCATCTTCTACTTTTCTATAGTCTAATTTTGATTTTTTAAATGACTCAATTAACGAATAAAGTTCACTCCAAAATACATGTTTATCGGTATAGTTTATACTTTCATCGTCTATATAATAGCGTGTTAACAAAATAAGTCTTGTTTCATTTGGGCGGGTTTTTAAATAATTAGAATATCTTTCCAATTGGAAATCGCCTAAACCAGCGGATATTTTGTTTTCAATGTAAACATCTAAGTTTAAAGATTTTATTGCAATATCTATTCGACCGTCTGAAAAGGATTCTTCAAGTTTTATTTCAAGATTTTTCACATCTATTTTATTATTTAGTAATTTTTCTATTAGAAACGAAGTAAATTCAGGAATTTCATCTAATAAAATAGCAAGAGATGCGCTAAAAAACTCCTCTTCTCTTTGATTTCCTCTTTTCAATGTTTTGAAAATATTCATACCTTTACCTATATTTTATCTTCCATTGAATAATAATTTACTTACAAAAGTACTTCAATGAGCAAGTTTCAGGAACACATCCTCAAGGTTGGGCTGGGAAATCTCAATATTCCTGATATGAACATCACAGAACTTTTTCATCACACTATCAATAATAGATTCAACATTCTCAGCCACTATCTTTATTTTCCCGTTCTCATGCAAAATATCAAGAATCCCGGGAATATCCTTTAGTTGGGAATCATCAAACTGCCCCATGTACTCTATCGTTATAGTCTCGCCAAGCTTCATCTGTCTTTTTAACTCGCCCGGCGCTGCATTGGCGATTATCTCCCCTTTCTTGATAAATGCAATCCGTTCGCATAGCTGCTCGGCTTCCTTCATATAATGGGTTGTCAGGACAATTGTAATCCCTTTCTCGTCATGTATCCTCTTTATCAATCTCCTGATTTTAATCGCCATATCGGGGTCAAGACCCACCGTGGGTTCGTCCAGGAACAGGAGGCGCGGTTCATTGAGGAGGGCTTTCGCAAGCGAAAGACGCTGTTTTGTGCCTGTGGAAAGTGAGTCAAACCTGACATTCCTGAAAGGTTCAAGTTCAAGCATATCAATTACTTTTTCAATAGCAGTATCGTCTAACCCGTAGAGCAATGAAAAATACTTGAGGTTCTCGTAAACCGTAAGGCTCCATGGAAAATTTGGGTTTCCGCTGCTTATATTCACGATGCTTTTCACGCTGTTCGGGTCAGAAAGCGCATCGATTCCAAAGACATCCACTTTACCGCTATCTGGTATTGTGAGCGTGGAAAGGATGGATATCAGCGTGGTCTTGCCTGCACCGTTTGGACCAAGTATTCCGAAAATCTCACCATCTTCGATATCGATGGAAACGTTCTTTAATACCTCTTTTTTCCCATGTGCGCCATCTTTATAAAATTTAAATAAACCTTCAGCTTTAACGGCAAGCATGGACAGGATAATGATTTTAAGGGCTATAAACTTTCGTTAGTTGCCAAAATCTTACATTAATAATCGATATGGATTTTAGTTCTTTTTCAGGAAATCTTAAATACAAAATACATGTATTCATTGGCTCCTATGCAAAAACTAAAAAATTGGAGTCAATTATTCCAATTTGATAAGGGGTCTGCAAACCGATAAGGTGGATATGATGGATACCTATTTATTTTTCGGGATGATTCTCTTTTATTTGATTGGCGCTAGTTCGGCGCTTATTCTGAACAAGAATGACCGCATCTGCACCTATACCTCTTTTTTAAGTGCCTCCATAGCTTCCGTATTCGGGATAATTTTCTCAGGTTCCATTTTATTGGGCAATGATTTCTCATTAACCCTATCAGGCTCGCCAATCCTGAATTTTGGTTTTTTTGTGGATAAGCTTTCTGCATTCTTCGTCTTTGCAATATCAATAACAGCTTTTGCAGTTTCCATTTATTCAACAGGATACGTGAGAGAATATTTCGGGAAAAAGAACATCGGCTATCTCTGTTTCCTTTATAACATTTTTATTCTCTCCATGATACTGGTTGTTTCGGCAAATAATGCTGTCATGTTCCTGATAGTCTGGGAACTGATGTCAGTAATATCATATCTCCTCGTGGTCTTTGAGCATGAAAAACCGCAAACTTTGAAAGCTGGTTTCATATATATTGTAATGACCCATATCGGAACCGGGTTCATTATATTATCGTTTTTGATAATGGCAGGTTCAGGCGGGAGTTTCGGCTTCGAAACATTCCGCAACGCAGGCATGACCATGCCGCCCTATTTAAAAGATATAGCTTTCCTGTTAGCGCTTATCGGATTCGGGACAAAGGCCGGTATCGTCCCGCTTCATATCTGGCTCCCATACGCCCATCCAGCCGCGCCCAGTAACGTATCTGCGCTCATGTCCGGTGTAATGATAAAGACCGCGATTTACATGCTCATCCGGGTTTCTTTTGATTTCCTGGGCGGCGGGGTCTGGTGGTGGGGTATGCTGCTATTGATTATTGCATCGGTTTCCGCGCTTATCGGTGTCATGTATGCATTAATGGAACATGATATGAAACGCCTTCTTGCTTTCCACAGCGTTGAAAATATCGGAATAATCCTTATCGGTGTGGGTGTTGCCATGATTTTCATGTCTTCAGGGCATCCTGACCTTGCTGCATTCGGACTGATTGCTGCCCTCTATCACACGATTAACCACGCAGTCTTCAAATCCCTCCTCTTCATGGGCGCTGGTTCGATAATATATTCCACTCACACCAAAAATATCGAGGAATATGGAGGCCTGATAAAGAGAATGCCCTGGACAGCTTTCTTTTTCTTGATAGGCGCGATATCCATCTCGGCGCTTCCTCCATTCAATGGTTTTGTGAGCGAGTGGCTTACATTGCAGGCGCAGTTACTGAGCATTAACCTCACGGATAACATCATAAAAATAGCAGTGCTTTTTAGCGGCGCAGGTCTTGCCCTTACCGGTGCTCTTGCAGCTGCGTGTTTTGTAAAAGCATTTGGCATCAGTTTTCTTGCCCTTCCAAGAAGCGCTCATGCGGAACACGCAAAAGAAGTGCCAGCGCCAATGCTTGCAGGAATGGCAATTCTTGCCGTGATGTGTGTTGCTCTTGGCGTCCTGCCGTTTTATGTGGTCAATATACTTGATTCGGTATCAGCGCCACTTGTCGGGACAAATATCAGTTCCAGGATCAGTTTTGACCTGACTATCGGAACACTGTCCTCTTTCCCCGCAAGCATTTCCACAACATGGATTGCATTGCTTGTATTTGTCGTTCTGCCGCTTCCTGTTATCATCTATATGCTGATGAGCCGGACGAACACGGTGAAATACGAAACATGGGGATGCGGGCAGCCGGTTTCCACGGCGCGGAATGAATATACGGCAACGGCGTTCTCAAAGCCCATACGCATCTGGCTTGGTGGAATTTTCCGCCCTCAAAGGGAAATCCAGACCACTTATTCGGACTCTCCATTCTTCAAGGACAGGGTGATTTTTGAGTCCGAGATAGAGCCGGTATTCGAGCGATATTTGTACATACCTGTTACATGGGTGGTGCTTACAGTGTCGAGGCTAATGAAAGTTATCCAGACGGGGTACATCCAGACATACCTGCTTTACATACTTATCACGCTGGTTATTGCATTGATATATGTGGGAAGCGGAGCATAGGGAAGCTCCATTCAAAATCCTACACTAATAATCGATATACTTTCACTGGTTAATCTTAAATACAGAAACATAGGTAAAGTGTGGTTCTGTTGTTCATAAATCAAAATAGAAAAAAGCTGGGATAATATATACATAAAATTAAGTCAACTGTTTTTGTTCACTCTCGATAGGAACGATGGTTTCTGGTGAAATGATGATTACTTATTTATTTTCTGGATTGATTCTCTTCTATTTTATTGGCGCAGTATCAGCTGTGCTATTGAATAAAAAAGACGGGGTTTGCGCCTTTATTTCGTTTATTAGCGCGGCCGTTGCCTCCGTTTTCGGAATTATTTTTTCGTTATCTGTTATTTGGGGCGATCCTTTTTCATTAGCTCTTCCTGGCACTTCATTTCTGCAATTCGGTATTTTTGTGGATGCGCTGTCAGCTTTTTTCATTCTTGTAATCTCGGTTGCAGTCTTTGCAGTTTCGATATATTCAATCGGGTACGTGAGAGAATATTTCGGCAAAAAGAATATCGGATACCTTGGTTTCCTGTATAACATCTTCATTCTTTCAATGATACTCGTAGTTTCTGCAAATAATGCAATCATGTTCCTGATAGTCTGGGAACTGATGTCCGTGATATCTTATTTACTTGTAGTTTACGAGCATGAGAAGCCAGAAACCAGGAAAGCCGGCTTTATCTATATCGTGATGACCCATATCGGAACAGGCTTCATCATCCTATCATTCCTTATTCTTGCAGGTTCAAGCGGCAGCTTCAATTTCGAGACATTCCGCGCGGCTGGCGTTGCAATGCCTCCACTGTTACGGGACATGGCATTCGTATTCGCTCTCATTGGTTTTGGGACAAAAGCAGGTATCGTGCCGCTTCACATCTGGCTTCCTTACGCTCACCCGGCTGCGCCGAGCAATGTTTCAGCGCTCATGTCAGGCGTGATGATTAAAACTGCGATTTTTATGATGATACGGGTTTTCTTTGATTTCCTTGGCGCCGGTCAGGCATGGTGGGGATACCTTGTGCTTGCAGTGGGAACGCTTTCAGCTATCATCGGCATATTATACGCAGTCGTTGAACCTGATATCAAGCGGATGCTTGCCTTCAGCAGCATTGAGAACGTGGGAATTATATTAATCGGCATCGGCGCTTCAATGATATTTTTTGAGGGGGGAAGGCCGGGTCTTGCAGCGATTGCGGCAATAGCGGCGCTGTACCACCTCCTCAATCATTCGGTATTCAAAGGATTATTGTTCATGGGCGCAGGTTCCATAATTTTTTCAACACATACAAAGAACATCGAGAAACTGGGCGGTCTCATAAAGAAGATGCCAGTAAGCTCGGTTCTTATCCTTGTCGGGGTGCTATCCATTTCTGCATTACCGCCCTTTAGCGGTTTTGTGAGCGAATGGCTAACTTTCCAGTCACTGCTTCTGGGTTTTAATTTTAATACCTTTACTATGATTGTGCTGTCCATCAGCGCCGCGGTTCTTGCCCTCACAGGAGCGCTTGCCGCATTCTGTTTCCTGAAAACATTTGGCATAGGGTTCCTGGCTCTACCGAGAAGCGAACATGCGGAACATGCAACCGAGGCAAACACCCCGATGCTTCTCGGAATGGGACTTTTTGCGATTTTATCAATACTGCTTGGTATTTTACCTTTCTACATCCTGCCTGCGCTGGACAGGGTTACCCGGACATTCATCGGTGTAAGTGCATTCAGCCAATTCTTTTCAATAAGCACTTTCGGGACTATTGTATTACCGGCGAAGAGCTCCCTGTCCACGCCTCTTCTTTTAGTGCTGATGTTCATTTTCCTGCTTGTACCGTTTTTGCTTCTCTATAATGCCAGAAAATCGCGGGCAATTTATGAGACATGGGGATGCGGCCAGCCCGTTTCCACGTCAAGAAACGAATACACAGCCCATGCCTTCTCAAAACCTGTGGAAATGTGGTTTAAGAACTTATACCGCCCTGCAAGGCAAACCGAAGCTACATATTCAGCTTCCCCGTTCCTCAAGGAATCCTTCAGGTTTGAATCCAGGGTGGAACAGGTATTCGAAGAATATATTTATGACCCGGTTGTGAGGTTCGTCATGGCAAAGTCGCAAAGTGCAAAGGTCGTCCAGACTGGTAGTATACATGCATACCTTTCTTATATTTTTGCAACGCTCATCATTCTTTTCATGTTCGTAATAGCAGGAGGCAGCTAAATGATTGCAAAGATTGCACTTGTAATCCTTCAGCTCCTGGCCATCATCGCCCTGGCCCCGCTTCTTAGCGGTATAATCAAAAAGATAAAAGCTTTCTTCCAGATACGAAAAGGCCCAGGCATCTTCCAGCCGTATTATGATATTGCAAAACTTTTGCAGAAGGATTCTGTAGTATCGCAAAATGTTTCATGGCTATTCCATGCAGCACCGATTGTCTCTTTTGTCGCTGTGCTTACGGCAGGTCTTTTGATTCCAATTTTTATTACGGAACTGCCTTTCGGCTTTGCCGGCGACCTGATAGCTGTGGTGTATCTTTTTGCTCTTGCCCGGTTCTTCATAGCCCTTGCTGCGCTTGATGCTGGCAGTTCTTTTGGCGGGATGGGCGGGAGCCGCGAGATGTTCGTGGCATCCCTGGTTGAGCCTGCGCTGATGCTTTCCATTTTCGCTATAGCCCTCAATGTCGGTTCCACGAATTTAGGCTATATCTCGCAAACTGTTTCTGCAATGGGTTTCGATGCGTTTTCGCCATACCAGATACTTGCATTCGTTGCCCTGTTTATCATCGCAATTGCGGAAACAGGACGAATACCTGTGGATAATCCTGCAACGCACCTTGAACTTACCATGATTCATGAAGCCATGATACTTGAGTATTCGGGGAAACAACTGGCAATAGTGGAACTCGGGGCAATGATAAAACAACTGCTTGTATTCTCTCTTCTTGCCAACATATTCTTCCCCTGGGGAATTGCACAAGGCGTAAGCGCAGCGGCGGTTATCATAGCGTTGCTCGCTTATTTCGCCAAGATTGTGATTCTGGGGGCAGTGATGGCGATGGTTGAAACCTCAACTGCAAAATGGAGATTGTTCAGGCTGCCGGAGCTGCTTTCGATATCACTCATGTTTTCATTCCTTGCACTTGTTTCATTTATTATTGTAAAAGGTGGATAAATGTCAGAAATTATTTTAGGCTCTAAAATGGTGCAATTGATCATTGCATTGATACTTGTTTCGACTTTCCTGATACTCGGTTCCACGAGGCTCTATTCATGCGTAAGGGCTTTCGGGATCCAGTCGTTCTTACTTGCGTGCGTTGCCGGTATTGTGGCATATTCAACAGGAAAAAATGATATCTATATCGTGGCACTGCTTACGCTTGTCATAAAAGCCGCAGTTATTCCCTATATTTTCATCTATATAATCCGTGAGATCAAGGTGAAAAGGGAAGTGGAACTGTATGTAAATGTCTCACCTTCGCTTATTATCGGCGGAGTGCTGGTCGTAATTTCATATTATCTTATACGGTCAATAAATATCTTATCCGAGCTTTCAAGTTTTGCCCTTTCAGCATCCATGTCGCTTGTATCAATCGGGCTTTTCGTAATGATAAGCCGCAAGAAAGCCATAATGCAAATGCTCGGAATACTGATAATGGAAAACGGTCTTTTCCTGGGCGCCATATCCCTGACATACGGTATGCCCCTGCTTGTTGAACTCGGGATATTCTTCGATGTCCTGATAGGCGTTCTTATCATGGGAATCCTGATATTCAGGATAAACAAGACTTTCGAGAGCATCGATACCGACATGCTTAAAACATTGATAGGTTGATTGCGATGATCGAATACCTGCTTCTTGCTCCCATCCTTACAAGCATATTATGCTTCTTAACAAAAACCCGAAAACAGGTTGAGACGGTAAGTATTATTGGTTCAATAGCCACTCTCGTCCTGGGGTTGGTGCTTGTAAATAATGTTTTTAAATACGGTACTATAGTCGCATGGCAAAACGCCCTGTTTGCGGACGCATTCAGCGCATTTATTGTTCTTATCGTATCCATTGTGGGTTTTGTTGCGTCTTTTTACTCTGTCGGTTACATGGGGCATGAATTTGACCATAATATATTTGATATAAAAAAATTGAAAATGTATTATGTTCTTTTCCATATTTTCATGTTCACGATGCTCCTTGTCGGGGTCACGAACAACCTGGGTCTCTGGATAGCCATTGAGATGACCACGCTTGTCTCTGCGCTTCTGATGATTCTTTATTCCAGAAAATCCTCGGTTGAAGCTGCCTGGAAATACATGATAATATGCACGGTAGGCATCACGTTTGCGCTTTTTGGCACGATTCTTACGTATTATGCGGCAGTGAAGATACTGGGAGAGACAGGAGATGCGCTTAACTGGACATCATTAATAGCAGTGGCAGACCAGTTTGACCCGACAATTATGAAACTGGCATTCATTTTCATCCTTATCGGGTACGGCACAAAGGCCGGGCTTGCCCCCATGCACACGTGGCTCCCGGATGCCCACAGTGAGGCTCCCACGCCTGTCAGCGCGCTTCTTTCAGGTGTGCTTCTCAACTGTGCCATGTACGGCATCATCAGATTTTATACGATTGCAACAAAATCCACAGGTGTCGGATTTACAAGCAATCTCATAATAATATTCGGGCTTCTGTCTCTTGGCATCGCGGTGCCTTTTATCATTTTGCAGGAAGATTATAAACGGCTTCTTGCCTATAGCAGCGTTGAACACATGGGAATAGTTGCGCTCGGTATCGGTTTTGGCGGAGTTTACGGGATATTTGGAGCCATTCTTCACATGTTCAATCATGCCATGACTAAATCCCTCATGTTCTTCGGAGCCGGAAATGTCCTCTTAAAATATGAAACAAAAGAGATAGATAAAGTCAGCGGGATAGTGAAATCAATGCCGGTAACAGGCCCGATGTTAATTATAGGCGCGCTTGCAATCACGGGTTCACCGCCTTTCAGTATATTCCTGAGCGAATTTACCATACTTGCAGCCGGGTTCCTGCAGGGCCGTTATGTCTCATCTGTCTTATTCCTGCTATTCCTGATTATGATATTTGCAGGTTTTTTCAACAACATAAGCAAGATGGTGTTCGGGACGCCAAAACCCGGAATTACAAAAGGGGAAGTGAGCAGGTGGACGCTTGCAGCGATGTCGATTTTAATCGTATTTGTCATTGTGCTTGGCGTTTATATCCCGCCGTTCTTTTATGATATGATAATGAAAGTCGTGGCGGTTATAAGGTGATATAATGAATAGGGAATTCATAGCGGCTTTAAAAAAGGAATTTGGCAATAATATTCTTGATGAAATAACCTCGCTTAATGAAACATATCTCACCGTAAAAAAAGAAGCAAATGTCAAGATATGCGACCATATTTACCATCACCTGGATATTCCCCTTGTTTCGATTTTCGCAACAGATGAGAGAAAAAAGGATGGCTGTTTCAAAATCCATTATGTGTTTTCCCTTGACAAAGGCGACGCATTCGTTATAATAAAAATAAATGTCGATGAAAAATCCCCCAGATACAATTCCATCACCCATAAGATTGCAACAGCCAACTGGTATGAGCGCGAGATACAGGATATGTTCGGCCTGGTTCCGGTCGGTCATCCCGACCCCAGGCGGCTTGTGAATTTTGAGGACTGGCCAGACGGGGTTTACCCGCTTCGGAAGGATTTTGATATAAAGACAAAACCGCCGCGCGTTGAAGGTGAATATGTGTACCGGCGCGTCGAGGGTGAAGGCGTCTATGAAATTCCCGTGGGACCCGTGCATGCAGGCGTAATCGAACCCGGTCATTTCAGGTTCAGCGTTGCAGGCGAGCCCATAATCAATCTTGAGATACGGCATTTCTATACGCATAAAGGTGTAGAAAAACTGTTTGAGAACATATCCCTCGATAAAGCCGTGTTCCTTGCTGAGCGTGTATCCGGCGATAACTCTGTGGCGCATGCTGTAGCCTTCTGCCAGGCTGTTGAGAGAATAGCAGGTGTTGATATTCCGGGGCGGGCAAAATATATACGGGTAGTTCTCCTTGAACTTGAACGCGTGTATAATCATCTGGGGGACATTGCCGGAATTGCAACAGATGTGGCTTTTGCCATGGGCGCTGCTCATGCCAACAGGCTCAAGGAAGAAATATTGCAGCTAAACGAAAAAATAACGGGGAGCAGGCTTCTTCGCGGAATGAACACAATCGGGGGAGTGCCACGCGATATCGGTGATAAGAAAGATGAGATTTTACTCACATTATCTGAAATACAGCGTGATTTCAGGGAACTTATGGAGTACCTGATGTCAATACCGTCTCTTATGGACAGGATTGAAACCACGGGGCGCATCTATAACGATACAGCAAAAGGGCTGCATGTCGTGGGACCGGTAGCGCGAGCTTCAGGAATCAACAGGGATACGAGGCGCGACCATCCTTATGCAGCTTATCCTGAAACCAATTTCAAAGTGTCGGTGCAAAAAGGCGGCGATGTGTACGCGCGAACGCTTGTGCGCGCCGATGAAGTATGCGAATCCATTGGATTAATAGAGCAGGCGCTCTGGTCGCTTCCCGATGGTGAAATCAATATAAACATTGGCGAAATTCCCGATGGTTATGCCCTGGGATACACTGAAGCCCCGAGGGGAGAAACGCTTTACTGGGTTATGATAGAAAACAATAGTATTGTAAGATGCAAGGTAAGAGACCCGTCGTTTTGCAACTGGCTCGCGATTGAGTACGCTGTGCTTGATAATATCGTTCCCGACTTCCCGATTATCAATAAAAGCCTGAGCTTATCATATTCCGGCAATGATATGTAGGTGAAAAAAATGTTTGATATCCTGAAAAAAACCCTAGAAACCGGCTCGCAAACTACAAAATATCCGCAAATTCCAGACATTGCACCTGCGGGATTTCGCGGGAAACCGGAGCTCCTGTCGGAAAAATGTACTTTCTGCGGTAAATGTACTACTGCCTGCCCGCCCGGTGTGATATGGCTGGCAGAAGGGGATGGTGAAAAAATCCTTACATTATCATACTGCGGCTGCATATTCTGTGGAAGATGCGAGGAAGTATGCCCCGAGGGTGCAATCAAACTTAGCGGGGAGTATGAGCTTGCTTCAAAGACAAAAGAAGACCTTCTTACCAGTATTCGGAGAAAGACATGACAGTCGAGGATGAAATCGAGATAATGGGGCAGCGCCTTAATGATAAGATAAAAAAAATCTTCGGGCGCTCACTGCACATACGCGAGGTGGATGCAGGCTCATGCAATGCCTGCGAAGTTGAGGTAAATGCGCTCTCAAATCCGATATATGATATCGAGCGATTCGGTATCCACATAGTGGCGTCCCCGCGCCATGCTGATATGCTGCTGGTCACGGGTCCTGTTACGCGGAACATGGAACTTGCTCTCCTTAAAACCTATAATGCCACGCCATCCCCAAAACTTGTGGCGGCAATGGGTTCGTGCGCATGCAATGGCGGCATATTCGGGGATACTTACGCAAGCGGGGGCGGTGTTGACCGATTTATCCCTGTGGACGTGTACATACCCGGATGCCCGCCCAGGCCGCAGGCAGTGATATTCGGCATCATGGTCGCGCTTGATAAGCTTCCGCAGAAAATTAAAAAAATAGAGGCAAAACCATGACACGATACGAGATACTTCTGGCGACCGATGGCACGGCATGCGCGAGAAAGGCCGAGATTGCAGCCATGAAAATAACAAGATCATACAACATCCGCATGGCGGCTATCTATGTAGCCGTAGCACGCAAGGATTCCGAGCGCGAGGAACTCGTGGCGCGGGGCGAGGAAGTGCTGGAACGAGTATTAAAAACAGGTGCGGATATGGGCGTGGATATCCAAAAACTGCTGGTCGGGGTCAGCATGGCGCGGATGCCAAAAATGGGAGCACGCGCAGAGATTATATCGCAGGCAATACTGGATGCGGCAGAGAAGTACGGAGTGCATACCATCGTCATGGGCGGCGAGGGTGAGACAGATATTAACCCGGAACTTGGAAGCGTGGCACAGGCCGTGGTCAGGAAAGCAAAGTGCACTGTTCTGGTAGCAAGATAAAAAAAGGATTCTATAATTTTTGGTAATCAGACCGAAAAAATATTACGTCTTCCCGAGTATGCGCAGCGCCAGGTGCGCAGCATTCTCCCCGTTATCTATTCCCACGCATGCAACGGGTACACCCTTTGGCATCTGGACTATGGATAAAAGGGCATCCATTCCCCCAAGCTTTGAACTGACAGGAACGCCTATAACAGGTTTTTTTGTCCGTGAGGCGATTACGCCTGGAAGGGCTGCGGATAGTCCCGCTATTGCTATGAAGACCTTTGCATCACTTTTTTTTATATAATCTTCAAGCTCCACGGGATTCCTGTGCGCCGAAAGGACACGTATCTCAAAATCAATTGCGCTGGTTTCCAGAACTTTTGTACACCGCTCTGCAATCTCCCTGTCGGATTCAGAACCTATCACTATCGCAATGGTTGCCATAAATCTTAATAGTCGATTAATCCATAAAATCTTTTTGTAAAAAAATTGAGGTGTGGGGGGATGACCAATCCCCCCAACATTATGGCTTCCTATTCTATTTCATCATCTTCAAAGGATTGCTTCACATGTCTTGAAAACATGGAAACCCACATCGAGTACATCCCATAAACCATTAATCCGCTGTTGGGATAAGCGGTCTCATTGATATAATTCGAATCCTGTTCCAGTTCCGCAGTATCCTGGAAATACAGTCTCATCGCCCCGTTTTTCTCAAATCCCAGTGACATGTCCTGATACTCTTTTTGCTGGTTCTTAATCTTAACTGAGGAAAAATATCTGGGAATTTCTTTCATATCTCTTCCCTACCATATTTCAAATAGTGATACACTGCTTTTGAGATTGCTTCTTTGACAGAGGACTCCCCGGTTTTTTCTTTCAGTGCTATGACATCTTCCTGGGGTAGTACCGACTGGACGTGAACAATCTTCATTTCATTTATTCCTCCGTTTGATAACAAACATACCATCATTATCATGATTATGCTAATCATGTATAAAGCTTTCGATTAAAACGATATTAAATCTTTACCAATCAAAATATTAATATGTAAAGCCAGATATTCATATCTGAAACCAAAGGAGATAGTCCTGTATGCAGCCAGAAAAGAGCATGGCAGCAAGTTATTATATCTGATTTGTGCTCAACTTCTGAAAGGACTAATTCAAGTAATTGCTTGGCTAAAATGAAAAAACGGTCGGAGGAAAAATTGTATGATTGGAAGGTTCAAATTCGAGAACGAGATATTTTACGGCGATATTAGAGGGGAACGCGTGATTGTTGACAGGGGCTTGTATAGCGATACATTTGTAATTTCCGAGCTCCAGTTGCTGCCCCCGACCCAGCCAAGCAAGATAATCTGTGTGGGCCTAAACTACAAAGACCATGCAAAGGAATTAAACATGCCCATACCCAAAAATCCCCTCTTATTTTTAAAGCCACCCTCGGCGGTAATTGGTCATATGGGAAAGATAGTTTATCCGGATAAAGTTAAGCGGATGGATTATGAAGCAGAACTTGCAGTAATAATAGGCAAACGATGCAAGAACGTAAGGGCTGCGGATGCAGGAAGCATAATAATGGGATATTCGTGTTTCAACGATGTAACTGCAAGGGACATGCAGAAGGAAGATATCCAGTGGACAAGGTCCAAGAGTTTTGATACTTTTGCTCCCATTGGTCCTTACATAGCAGACCCGACAGTGGATATCAGCGATCTTCGTATTAAAACCCGGGTGAATGGTGAATTGAGGCAGGATTCAAGTACTGCCAATCTTATTTTCAATGTGCCGCAATTGATAGAATTTATTTCAGGCATCATGACGCTTGAACGCGGGGATATAATTGCGACGGGCACGCCGCCAGGGGTTGGCGAGCTCACAGTCGGTGACAGCGTAGAAATTGAGATAGAAAATATAGGTGTTTTGAAAAATGGCGTCATCGGCGGAATTAACTGGATGATTAAAAATATCATGCCTGAGAAGGAAACATATTAGCATACCTTCGCTTTATTAAGAATGAAAATAATTGAGATACCAAATACTGTGCTGAACAGGTGAGTAATTGAATGTCTGAGATATACGATAATGTATGGGAAACCCGGAAACGCAAGCCGCCAGTAAGGGAAGAGAAGAAACTTGCTGAAGTAAAACCGCCTTTTACAGACCATGACAGGTTGAAGGACACGATAGAACGGCGGAAAAAGAATGTGTATGGAATGAAATAAAACACATTCATTAAAATCCGTAACTATGGATAAGATAGAAGTTTCAATCGTCCTGCCTGCCTACAACGAGGCTGCAAGGTTAGAGGATACAGTAGAAAGAACTGCTTTAGCTATTCGTGGAATAACGCCATCATTTGAAATCATAATAGCCGAGGATGGAAGTAAGGATGGGACAGACAGGATTTCGCAAGCTCTTGCAAATAAATACGATTTTGTAATGCACCTGCATTCGGATGAAAGGCTGGGAAGGGGGCGCGCTATGGTCCGTGCTTTCAAGGCATCCAGGGGAGAAATCATATGCGATATTGATGTTGACCTTGCCACGGACATGAAGCATCTAAAAGAGTTAGTCCAGTCAATACGTGCCGGTTATGATTTTGCCACAGGCTCGCGGATGCTCCCTGAAAGCAATGTCAAGAGACCATTTAAGAGGGGGCTGGCGAGCAAAGGTTATAATTTTCTCACAAGATTCATGCTGGGTTCAAAACTATATGACCACCAGTGCGGTTTCAAATCCTTTAAACGCAGCTCCCTTTTTGCGCTCATGGATACCGTTAAGGATACCCACTGGTTCTGGGATACGGAATTGTTCGTGAGGGCGCAGCGCGCAGGCTACAGGATAAAAGAGTTCCCGGTAGAATGGAAACACGGCGGCGCTACAAAAGTTAATTTAATACGGGACATTTTCGGGATGGGGTCGCAGATATTCAGGCTATGGTATGAATTCCTATGGGATTGAAAATTTTATACAATCATACACTACCGCTTTATATATATTGATTAACAAATCTCTCCCAATGAGAGGAATGATTGGGATTGTCGTTATAATGGCGTTGGGCTACCATATCGCTGAAGCACACTCAGAGCTATCAAAATTTAAGAAAAAGTCACATACGATTCTATGACTGGCAAAATACAGCTTCTTACTGGAAAAATGGATACAAAAGACGTATTCATAGATGCACAGGAATTTGTTACCGGAAGAACGTGCGTAATAGGTCAAAGCGGGAGTGGTAAAAGCTATTTAATAGCCGTGCTTTGCGAACAACTGCTGCAAAATAATATCGCTTTTTGTATAGTTGATACGGAAGGAGAATATTTCTCTTTGAAGGAAAAATTCCAATTGCTCTGGGTTGGCGGGGAAGAAGCGGATGTCAGTATAGAAGTTGATTTCTATGACCTCATAACAAAATCAATAAAAAATAACGTCCCTTTGATTTTAGATGTATCGGATGTCCTGGACCAGAGAAAGGTTGTTTCTGATTTTGCAGGTAAATTATATGAAATCGAAAGCCAGGTAAAGCAGCCGTATTTATTGATTATCGAGGAGGCGGACAGGTTTGTTCCGCAAAGCAAGGACTCTATAAAGGAAATCGAGGAGATTTCTAAAAGAGGGAGAAAAAGGGGGCTGGGTTTGCTTGTTGCGACGCAGAGGCCTTCGCTTGTAAATAAGAATGTCCTGTCCCAGTGCGGAAACCAGTTAATCGGGAAATTGACAACCGAAAACGATTTAAAAGCAGTGGATTTGTTTTTTGCTGACAGGAAAGAACTGGAACTATTGCCTAAATTGAATACCGGGGAATTTTTTGTGATGGGGAATGTGGTGAAAGAAAAAACCAGGATGCAGACCATCCAGAGAATAACACAGCACAAGGGTCTTACCCCGAAACTGATTCCAAAAGCAACGGGTAAAATTACCGAGCTAAAAACAAGCCTGGGTTTTGCGGGGATGCCGGAGGAGAAAGAGAAAGTAAAAGAGGCTTATGAAGTAAAAGAAGCCTATGCTATTGGCGAGAGAAAATTAAAAGGGGTTGAGGCGAAAATTCCAAAAGAGCAGATAGAAGCTATCGTTGATGGTAAAAGAAAGAAAAAATACTGGCTGTTCGGGGAAAAGGAGCATGTAAAATCTATCGAGCTTATCTATCATCCGCTTGTCTGGGTTGAAGTAACTGCTCCTGAAGGATTTATCACGAAGAGCCTTACAGCGCATTCATTTATAGTAGATTCTGTAAGCGGAGAATTTGTGGATATTAAAAACGGGTTAAAATACTCAACAGGTATTTCCAGATTAATCGGTTTAAATGAAAATGATATCAGGATTTTGCTTGAAATTTTCAGGAATGAAAAAACTACTATCGGCGATCTTGAACTTAAAACCAAGCTATCCGAGACGACAATAAGAAATATTATCCATAATCTGCAGGATAGGAAGATTGTAACTTCTTCAAAACAGGGTAATTTAAAATTATATTCTTTTCTTATTAACTTTAAACCCCCTGATTTAAAGCAATCTTTAATCCGCCCTGAAATACAGCAAATTTCCGGAAGAACAAATAAACAGGTGCTTACAGAGGATGTTTTGCGAAAAATAATAAAGGGTCTGGAAGATGAATCTGATATAACAAAATTTGAAGTTTTTTATTACCCGATATGGTTTGTAAACCTGGAAAACAGAAGCCTGAAAATAGATGGGGTCGCAGGGAAGGAGATTTGAGGTTTTCTTAGCCAATATTATCCACATAATATAATAATTACTCCCCGAAACCTTTTTATATCATACGATTTCGTACATCCATTGGAGTATCTATGGAAACTCCACATGAGGAATTATGGAAAAAAATGCTGGAACGATTGACCGTATTGTAAGGGTTGTTATCGGAATAGTCCTGTTGTATGCAGTTGCGACAGGTATGGTACAGGGAATTGTAATGTACGTGGCAGAGATTCTCGGCATAATGATGCTGGTTACTGCGGCGCTTGCCTACTGCCCGCTGTATCCGGCAATGAAGATGAACACTGCATCAAAGCCAAAATAAATAGCATAATTTCGTATTTTTTTCTTTTTTATTTTATAGAGTTCTTTATCTAATCTCATTAATCACGCCATCTCGATGACGATTTTGTCATCACACTACCCCAAATGTCTCTAACACTACCAACAGCAAAAATATTATTAATGCTATTTTTACCCATTGCGGGCTAATATAATATGAGAGTTTTGGTTTAAGCTTCCCTTTTATTATTGCATCTATTTTGTCTTCCATCGATATGCCCATCCAGTTGTTTATCGTATGATTAAATAAAGTTTATGCTGTCTCCTTTAGGTTTTCAATCTTCTTAACGTCTGCCTCTATTAAACTTAGCTAAGGTTATCACTTTCTCAGAAGATTCTAGTCCAGTAAAAGAACCCTCATGCCCTCACGCCCATGTTCCGATTTTCGAGTGATTGCATTGAGTTTCGTGCATCAATTGAACATCTTGAACCAAAACGATAATCGTGACGCTAAAATTGGGGCACAGATAAACTAAAAAATACAGTGGAGAAGGATTACCTTCTCCTGAGCGTCAGCGCCAAAATCATTCCAATGCCGACAAGAATTACCTCAAATCCCGGAGTTTTAGTAGAGGAAGTTGCTGGTGTTGGCTCCACTATTTCCTTTGACGGATTTTTGATGGTTACGGAATATGTAAGACTTAAAGGCTGGAAATTATCTTTATTGTCACCAGGATAATATAATCCTGTGAACTGGATAGTATGCGAGCCGATTCTTGCGGATTTATCTGCTTTTATAGCTATTGATATAGTCCTTGCGGTACCCGGCGGAACACTGAACGTACCTGCTACCACGCCAGCGCCTGACGCCTGCCCGAAATTTTCACCGGAAACATGTAAGCCTGCGGGTACACTGACCTGCGCGTCCACATTCAGCGTAACATCGTTTAAAGACGGGTTATTCATAAACAATTCCACAATCCCATCCTGGTTAGTATCTATCACATCGGTTACCGGTCTTAGCGTAACAGACGGGCCTACGCGGAATTTTGGTGGCGTTGGAGTAGTTAGAGGGGGTGTAACTGTGGTAGGTACAACCGTGGTAGGTGGAACTGTTGTAGGTGGAACCGTGGTTGGTGGTACTGTGGTTGGTGGTACTGTGGTTGGTGGTACTGTGGTTGGTGTGGGGGTAGAAGTTAAAGCATTATACTCGGCTTGTATTTCGCTGGCTGAAAGAGCGCGGTTGTAGATGCGGACTTCATCGATGATACCGTTGAAAGACGGGTTAGAAGGTTTAAACATGCAGGGATCGCCCACACATCCCCTTCCGATCACTAATTGTTGATTATTTTGATAAGGTGTGTATTGAGTGTTCACTGAATTATCAAGAACACCATTAATGTAAATCTTGAGAGCGGTGCGGTCATAGGTCGCTGCTATGTGGTACCAATTACCAGCAGATATGTTTCTCACGCTTCCTACGCCAAACCATGTCCAGATGTCCGGGCTATAGGAACTGGCACTAACTGTTCCATTTGGAGAAATATACAACCCATAATTATCCATCCACGATGGTTCGTACCTCTTTGTAAGAATAGTATTCTCAGCTCCATCCTGGTATCTTTTGATCCATGCTTCCATGGTATATTTCTCCAGGCTTAAGGTTGGAGAGTGCGGAACCACGACCATATCATCCACACCATTAAAACTCAGTGCTTGTCCGCTTATTCCCTGAACGAAGGTTGCGCCGTTGATAGTGCCATTGTTGCCGCTGCCGCTGGTATCCTGGGCGCTGCCGTCGAAATGCCATTCAGCTACCAATCCACTTACAGCCGCGCCCAGCCCCGCCATACCAGCGAACACCAGCGCCGCAATAATAAACAGCGCAAAGGTGCGCGCCACTATCGAGTATTTTACATTATTCATAAAACCACCTCATTAATTTTGAGAGTTTATTGGACACGCACAGTATATAAAAGTTGTTAGTGGGTATTATTTCCAAAGCCCAGACCTATTTCTTGTCAAAATCATATACATACTCTAACTATACCATGTCCGTTATATATCTGAAAAAAGTATTAAACGCCTGTGATATTGCCTTATGGGATTAAATCTTTTTGATATCGTAGTATGGTGGCTGGTTTTAGAAATAACCGGACTTGCCGCCCTTCCGATTGCCTCACAGGTATCCCGCAATTTGAAGGATAATGGATACTCGGCTGCAAAGCCTCTCGGATTATTGCTTCTGACCTACATTAGCTGGATTATTTCTGTTTTTGCGGGTTATTCTTATTACTCAGTTTTACTTTCTCTGGTGATTATCGGGGCATGTTCTCTTGTAATCTGTCTTATAAAGGGAATACCGCTGGTTGATAAAAAATACATAATCAAATTTGAACTCCTGTTTGCAGGGGTTTTTGTGGTTTTTGCGGTTATCCGCGCATACAGCCCCGATATTTACTGGACGGGCGGCGAAAAGCTCATGGACATAACCTACATAAACGGAATGCTGAGAACCACTGAATTCCCGCCAGCCGACCCGTGGATGTCGGGCACGGTTCTCCCGTATTATTATTTCGGATACCTGCTTGTTGCGAATCTGGTAAAATTAACCGGCATTTTATCATCCATAGCGTTTAACCTTGCGACAGCGTCATTTTTTGCACTCTCGTTCACAACTGCATTCGGTATAGGATACAATCTTACTGAGAAAATGCGCTACGGGATTATTACCGCATTTTTTGTAACGATAGCGGGGAACCTTGTGGGCTTTTTCCAGTTGATGGCTATACTGTTCCTGAAAGGTGATGTGATAAATAATATCGTGTCATTTAATTACTGGATAGGTTCGCGCGTGATACCGGATACCATCAATGAATTTCCCTTTTTCAGCTTTCTGCAGGGCGATGTCCATGCCCACATGATTTCAATTGCCTTCCAGCTTCTTATTATACTTCTCTTATTGAATGTAATTAAATCCACGAAGAGGGATTGGGTTTCTGTTACTGTCCTTGGAATGTCTATCGGTTTTCTCTTTCCGCTGAACACGTGGGATTATCCTGTTTACCTGTTTTTATCAGCGCTTGTAATTGGTTTTAACGTATTTTCATCATCAAAAACAATGAAAGACGGTATAATAAAATCAATATTTCCTGTAGTAATCGTAGCGGCTTCCAGTTACCTGTCGTATCTCCCGTACCATATTTCATTTAAGCTCGGACGGGCAATTTCATTTGTCCCTTCCGGAAGGACCGGGCTTGGATATTATTTCGTTATCTACGGGTTATTCCTTTACTTATTGTTCAGGTTTGTCACATTAAAATCAAAAAAATCGGGGCTTAAGCCGGCATATTCCGTACCAGCCCTGTTTTTGCTTTTTGTACTCTCAAGTGCGCTGGAGTTCGAATTACTGATATTAATTATCCCGCTACTTATTTTGTCAGCCGTATCCTTATCAAAAGAGAAAGATAAGAACCATGTTTTTGTATTAATCCTGATAATAACAGGCATCCTGGTAACGTTATCCTGCGAGCTTTTTTATATACAGGACGCACTCGGAGCCGGAAATCCCGCCCTTATCCGCATGAACACGGTATTCAAACTATATCTCCAGAACTGGATTCTTTGGGGAGTTTCAGCGGGATATATTATCTTTCATTTCAGGGATTCCTTTTCCCAAAAAAAGACATGGGGGATTTTTGCTGTGCTCCTGATTCTAATGGTATCCGTATATCCTGTGTTCGCGACGATTGGAAAATCAGGCGCTTTCAGGGGAGAACCAACACTTGATGGTGAATTGTATGTAAAAAAGGAACACCCGCAGGATTACATGGCCATTATGTGGTTCAAGAATATTACCGGGCAGCCGGTGGTCTTGCAGGCGACCGGGGAACCGTACAAATGGAATACATATATAACCGCATTTACAGGTCTTCCCACAGTAATGGGTTGGGGAGGACACGAAATCAACTGGAGATCAAACGATGCGCAAATAAATACCCGTTTTTCAGATGTGGATACCATGTACACTTCCCTTAATATGGACGAAGTTTACTCGCTTTTGAGGAAGTATAATGTGTCTTATATTTATTTTGGAGAGGTTGAGGCAAAAAGATACAGCAGCCCGAAGCTTTTTGAATCTCATCCTGAAAGGTTTCCCATGGTATTCGAATATGGGGATGTGGTTGTTTATAAGGTTGAGCCAAACCGTTAAAGCTTTTTACTTATAGGTTGTGCAAAAGGGCGAATGAAAGAAAGGTATGACCCGTGGGAAATAGAGGAAAAATGGCAGCGTAAATGGGCTGAGACAAAAATATACGAGGCTGAGCCTGTTAATCAAAAAAAGTTTTTTATCACGATACCATACCCGTATTTAAATGGGAACCTTCATGCAGGTCATACCAGAACGTTCACGATAGGCGATGTAATTGCGCGATATAAACGTATGCAGGGTTACAATGTCCTTTTTCCGATGGGATTTCATGCTACGGGAACCCCGATAGTTGGCCTGGTGGAACAGATACAGAAAAAAGACCCTGAGACCATAAGGGTCTATAATCAGCTTCATGGAATACCACTTGATGTCCTTGATGCCATAAAGACTCCCGAGCAAATTGTTGAATATTTCAGCAGGGAAGCCGAAGCTGCTATGAAAAGCATCGGTTTTTCAATCGACTGGCGAAGAAGATTCACAACCACAGACCCGCATTACCAGAAATTCATTACATGGCAGTTCAACCTTCTCCATGATAATAACAAGGTGGTGAAAGGCGCGCATCCTGTCAGATGGTGCCCGAATGATGAAAACCCGGTTGAAGACCACGATATCTTAAGAGGCGAGGATGCAACGATAATTGATTATACTCTTATCAAATTCAAACTCAATAATGATATTCTTCCCTGCGCCACACTGCGCCCGGAAACGGTGTTCGGGGTGACGAACCTGTGGGTGAATCCGCAAAACATTCATGTGAGGATAAAGGTCAACGATGAGACATGGATAGTCAGCAAAGAAGCCTATCTTAAGCTTAAATTTACGGATAAAAATGTGGAGCTTGAATGCGAGGTCAATAGCGTTGAATTCATTGGCAAAAAAGTGAAAAACCCGGTCACGGGTTCCCATGTCTTGATACTGCCGGCTTCGTTTGTGAGCGCCGTGAACGGGAGCGGTATCGTCATGAGCGTGCCTGCCCATGCGCCCTACGATTATCTTGCGCTTCGCGATTTAAAAGGCAAAGAGCTGACAAAATACGGCATAACCGAAGACGTTTCATCAATCCCGCTTATTTCCCTGATCAAGGTACCGGAATATGGAAAATACCCTGCAGTCGATGCGGTAAACGAATTAAAAGTCAAAGACCAGAACGACCCGAAGGCAGAAGAAGCGACCAAACTTGTTTACAGGCGGGAATTTCATGGCGGCGTGCTGACAGAAACCACAGGAAAATACGCAGGCATGGCGGTTTCCAAAATAAAAGACGTCCTGACCCGCGACCTCATAACACAGGGATTTGCCGATGTTTTCTATGAATTCAGCGAACAGCCAGTC
The DNA here is from genome assembly GCA_023249105.1 of Candidatus Methanoperedens sp. Taxonomy (GTDB): domain Archaea; phylum Halobacteriota; class Methanosarcinia; order Methanosarcinales; family Methanoperedenaceae; genus Methanoperedens. The sequence goes on from JAHFDG010000012.1 coordinate 117,745, forward strand.
ATATGCAGGTGCGGGGCGACATGCGTTATCAAAATGGTAAAAGACCAGTGGTTCTTGAATTATTCAGAACCATCATGGAAAGAACAGGTCTATAAATGTCTCAGGGACATGCAGATAATCCCGCCTGAATTGAGAGTTGATTTTGAGAACAAGGTTGACTGGTTAAAAGATAAGGCATGCGCGCGGCGCAAGGGACTTGGAACAAGACTCCCGTGGGATAAGGAATGGATGATAGAATCACTCGGTGATTCAACCATCTATATGTGCTATTATATTATTGCCAAATATCTTGATAAGTTCAAACCCGAACAACTAAAAGACGAGTTTTTCAATTATTGCCTGCTCGGTGAGGGCACACCTGAAAATACGGCGGCAAAGACCGGGATTGATATCAGGATCATCAAAGGAATCAGAAATGATTTCATGTACTGGTATCCAGTTGATTTGCGCACTTCAGGGAAGGATTTAATCCCGAATCACCTGTTGTTTTTCCTTTTCCATCACGTAGCGATATTCCCGGAAACGTTATGGCCCCGTGCGATTGCCATCAATGGTTTTGTATCGCTTGAAGGCCAAAAGATGAGTAAATCAAAGGGACCCTTACTCACATTGAAATCAGCAGTTAAGGAATTCGGGGCAGATGTCACACGCCTTTATATCCTGAGCACGGCAGAACATGTACAGGATGCAGACTGGCGCGCCGCTGATGTGGAATCTACCTGGAAACAGATTGAAAGGTTCTATAAAACCGCCTTCGATATCATACAGGATAAAAATGTGGATGGAGCAGGGGAATTAAAGTTCATTGATAAATGGATGTTGAGCAAACTACAATACAGGATACATGAAACAACTGACGCGCTTAATAAAATGCAGACAAGAAGGGCAGTCCAGAATGCATTTTACCTTCTCATGAACGATATGAAATGGTATGAACGCCGGGGCGGAAGCGCTGCCAGAAAGCAGGTTCTTGGCACATGGATCAGGTTGATGGCGCCTTTCACGCCCCATCTTTGCGATGAAATTGAAGAGGAATTGGGCGGGGAATTCATCTCGCAGGCGAAATACCCCGAAGCAGACCCGTCACTCATTGATAAGGGCGCAGAACTTGCTGAAGAGATTACAAGCAACACCCTCAAAGATATAGAAGAAATAATCCGCCTTATCAAGATTAAACCAAAAAGGATAGTATTGTACACGGCAGCATCATGGAAAAAAGCCGTCCTTAAAAGAGCCATATTGATGAAAAAGGATAATGTTCTTGATATGAAAAATCTCATGAACGCTCTCATGAGCGACCCAACGATACGCGCTTATGCGAAGGAAATACCAAAATTTGCGCAAAAAGTAATCATTGATATCCAGGGCATGGATGCGGAATTTATGAATTCTTTGATAGATGTGGATTTTGATGAGATTTCCGCTTTGAATGAAGCAAAGGAATTTCTGGGCAGGGCTGTTGATTGCCCGGTTGAGATTTACAGCGCTGATGCAGCCGAATACGACCCACAGGGAAAAAGCCGACATGCTGTCCCTATGAGACCAGCTATTTATATTGAATGAATCCTGTTTAAAACCAGCTGGCTAAGGGAATAAGAAATATAGGAAATATTGCCCAATTCAAGCAATGTTGTTGATATCATGATAAACTTCATATATATTAAGACCATAAATCATTTGTAACTTGTATAAATATTTGGACAATTGAAATTGTTCAATTTTAGCAATGTTGTCAAAAGTACAATAAACTTCATATATCACAAGGAAGAAAATATAGTATGAGTTAATATAATTACAATCATGATTATGATGTAATTATAATTAAATTATCGGTAATACGGATTGAAAATAACAAGGTAACCATGACAACAACAGAAATGCTTGAAAAAATCTTAATAACTATAAATAATATCGGGGGTGTGGAAGCATCCGCAGTAGCAAGCAGGGACGGGTTACTTATATGTTCAACAATATCGAAAAAGCAGCATGCTGAAACATTTGTGGCCATGTCGGCAACTATGATAGGCGCTGCGGAAACTGCAACAACGGAACTCGGGAAGGGCATCCCGGACAGGATAATCGTGGAATCAAAAACAGGGAGAATAATCGGTACCGGAGCCGGGCCAAAAGCCTTATTATTGGTCATGACTAAACCGGATGCAGGTCTGGGATTGGTTCTTATCGAGATGACAAAGGCATCAGAACAGATAAAGCAGGTTCTGGGCTGATACCATATGGGGGTTATAATATGAAACAGATAACGACGGGAGTAAACGGTCTTGATAAAATATTAGAGGGGGGATTCCTGCGACCGTCTGTTGTTATGATAGCAGGCACAGCAGGGACAGGCAAAACAACATTTGTAATGCAATCGCTGTTCAATGCTGCAAAAACCGAAGAGGTTTGCATGTACATCACAGCGCTTTCCGAGCCCATAGCTATGATTAATAATTTCATGTCCAAATTCTCTTTTTATAATATCTCATTGCTCGGAAAAGGAAATGTCAAATATGTGCCTATTGGCATTGATATCATCCATAAAGGCTCGGATGCAATTATTAAAGAAATGGAAAGGAACATTGAAGCAATCAAACCTGACAGGATTGTGATTGACCCGGTGAACGTATTTGCTTATGGATTAGATGGAGAGGCACAGCGCCAGTTCTATTATGATTTTTTTGCGAGCATGAAAGGATGGAATTCCCTTGTTCTTTTGACGGGCGAGTTTACCCAGGACGAACTCACTAAAAGCGCCCTGAGCTATCTGGTTGACGGTATTATCTATCTCAGTAACGAACCTTTTTACGAAAATAATATTCGCCATCTTAATATTCTCAAAATGAGAGGACAGGAATTCCAGGGCGGCAAGCATTCATGTGAGATAACAAAAGACGGGTTTATAGTATTTCCAAGATTGCGTACGCCAGCGAGGACAGCTATACTAAAAGAACGGGTTTCCACCGGGATAAAAGGATTGGACAAGATGACCGGCGGAGGTTTTAACCGCGGCTCTGCCATATTGATTTCAGGAAGCAGCGGAGCAGGCAAAACAGTAATCGGAACACAATTCATTGTGGATGGCTTATTGAAAAAAGAACCCGGTGTGATAATCTCCTTTGAAGAAGACCCGCTTCAAATACGTGAAAATTCAAAAATGTTTGGCTGGAATCTGGATGAATATGAAAATAAAAAAATGCTTAAAATAATATCTGCTGTAGATTTTGATATTCATGCCCTGGCTGGACAGGTGGAAGCAACCATCCAGGAAATAAAAGCTAAACGTTTGCTGTTTGATGGGACTGCAAAACTTCAACATATGCTGCCGCAGTATATGCCGATAGCCGACTATATGGAGGATATTGTCAATTATTTAAAAAATCAAAACATTACTGCAATTTATACAAACGAGACGTCTAACCTTACAGGCGCAACCCAGATTACAGGAACCGGTATTTCACCAATAATGGATGCGGTCATTTTATTGCGGTATGTTGAGATAAAAAGCGAAATGCGAAAGGCTATATCAGTACTTAAGATGAGAGGTAGCAACCATGAGAAGGCGATAAGAGAAATCATTATCAATGAAAAAGGTGTTGAGGTAACACAGCAGTTTATGGAATATTCAGGAATATTATCTGGCAGTCCAGTAAAGACACCTGTAGAAGCTTTCGTTGAAGCTTTTAAAAAATAATTATATGACAGAATTGATTTTAGTCCAGAAAAACATGGAAATATATGCCTGGACTGTCGCCAGCATCATAATGATTTTTATTACAGCAATTGCCAAGTTCTATCAGGAGAAATTCGGAATAAAAACATTTTATTTTTTTTATATATTCCCGATAATTGTTATTTTTGCAGCCGCTGTTCATATTTTTTCATATAATACATTCCTCTCCGAAACATTGGAATTTCTGGGCGCTGTCGCTTCTTTTCTGGCAAGTTATTACCTGTACAGGGTAATGGTGGGTGTGAAATGAACTTGAACGTTGACATTATGGATTCATTCTCGTTTTTCTTGTTCGCATTCATTTTTTATTTTTTAAGTGCTCTCAGCAGACGACTGGGTGAAGTTCTGGGAATGAAAAAATATTATTATCTTTATTATGCAGGTATTTTCTTTGCAATATTGGATTCAATCTTGAGTGCTTTATTTTCTACTGGTGATAACTTGTTTTTTATAAGATATGTTTTTTTTTCAATCGGATTAACCCTAAGCCTTATTGCCTCAATAATATATTGGGGATGGTTAATCAAGGAACTTATTAGAGGATAATGTATACGAAAAGCGCATATCTTTTTATTTTTATCTTATTGATAATAACAGGTTGTATTGAAAAGCAGGAAAAAGTTAATCTCAGCATTGTCCAGGAGCCGGAAGTCAAAGAAACTGATACTGCTGTTAAAGTCGCTATTGCATCGGTAGTATCCCCCAAGGAATCCTATGTATATTATGAAGAGATGATACAGTATATCTCAAAAAAGTTGGGCGGACCTGTAAAAATAGTACAGAAGCAGAGCTATCAGGAGATTAACCAGCTTATACAAAATAATGAAATAGACTTTGCCTTCATATGCGGCGGCGCGTACATTGATAATGATGGCAACACAACGCCAGGGATGAAGCTTCTTGTGGCGCCGCAGGTGTATGGGAAGACAACATACAACTCCTATATAATAGTTCCAAATAACAGCAACTACACCGATTTACTCGACCTGCGCGGCAAGAAGTTTGCGTTCTCAGACCCGTTATCCAACTCCGGAAAACTTTATCCCAGATACAGGCTGGCTCTTATCAATGAAACGCCCGGGTCCTTTTTTGGGGTAGATGAAAATGGCAGGAATAATTCTTTTTTTACATACAGCCATGACAATTCCATCATTGCGGTAGCGGAAGGGCTGGCAGATGGCGCCGCTGTTGACAGCCTGGTGTATGAATACATGAAAAATACCAGACCTGAAATTATAGCGAAAACAAGGATTATTGAAATTTCACCTCCTTTTGGTATCCCTCCCGTAGTAGTTCCAGAGGCCATCGACCCGTTTTTGGAACAAAGGCTTAAGGATATTTTCCTGAATATGGACAAAGATGAAAATGGCATGAAAATCCTATCTAATGTCAAGATTGACAGATTCGTAAGTATAAATGACAACGCCTATGATTCTATCAGGGAAATGAGGAAACGAGTTAAATGAGCAGCCTTCGATTCAAAATAATTATCTCGACTTTATTTATAATATTCTTGATAGTTACCGGGTCTTATATTGTCATCCAGGATATTCAATCCGGAATTATTGAAGGCGAGTTCCGCGACAAAGGATATTTACTGGCTAATAACCTTGCAGCGGAAGTTACAACTCCATTGCTCGTGAACGATTTAATAGAAATCAGGAATTCAGTTGAATATACTAAGGGCAACTACCCCGACATAGAATATATTTTTGTGACAGATTCCCAGGGGATAGTGCTGGTGCATACGTTTGAGAAGGGTTTCCCGAAGGCGCTTATTAATAGGAGTAAACCTTCAAATGTCATGAAGGAGGGGATATTTGAAACCGATAAAGGGATAATACATGAATTTGACGCACCGCTTTTCAAAAATATAGGCTACGTTCATGTTGGTGTATCGGAAAACAGGGTCAGGGCGCAAATTCTCGAAGCGTCACGGAAACTGCTGTTGTTAGCTGTATCCGCAGTTGTCCTGGGCGGGATATTTATTTATTTCATCGGAAGAAGGCTGACAGAACCCATCGAGAAGCTTACCGAAGGGGCAAACAGGATAAATAAAGGCATCCTCGACCAGAGCATAGATATCGACACAAAAGATGAATTAGGCGAGCTTGCAAAGACATTTAATGAAATGGCTTTGAGCCTGAATCAAAAAATAAAAGATTTAACCGCAGCAAAAGAACAAACTGAAGCTGCGGAAAAATATCTTGAGACAGTTTTTAACAATATAGAAGATGGTATTATTGTTGTGAATAGCAATAATGAAATTATTAAAATAAATAAGTCATTTTTAGAGATAATGGGCATGGGTGAAGAGCAGGTGTTGGGCAGGACATGCCACGAAATAATGTTTGGAGCTAAGAAAGACCAGGAAGAAAAATGCTCGATTGATGCTTTAGTGCAAACAAAAAAACCAGTTAAATTAATTCATGAAATTAAAGTAAGGGGGAATAAAAAAATCCTTGATTTAAGTTGTTCAGCGTTTACCGATAGAAATAAATCTGCAAATATAATTTTAGTAATCAGAGACATAACGCAGCAAAAAGCGCTTGAAGAAGAAAATATTGCGTATTATAACAACATCAAATATCTAAAGGAATTTAACGAAGAAATTCTGAATAATGTCAATCTGGCAATCCATGTCGTTGATAAAGACATGAATATCCTCGCTGTTAATGATGAATTAATAAGACTCAGCAGGGGCATAATCAAAAAAGAGCTTGTAATGAATAAGAATCTTTATGAGGTCTACCCCTTCCTGAAAGAAAAACATGTCGATATGGAATATGAACATGTTATCAAAACCGGGGAAATTTTCCTGAGCGAAGAAAAAACGCAATATTATGACGAAATAATTTACACCAGCACAAGCAAAATACCAATCAAGGACAAGAGCGGTAATGTTGAAAAAATCATTACAGTCATCAAGGATGTAACTGACCAGAAAAAACTCGAGGAAGAGCTTAAGGATTCTTATGAAGAACTTAAACTGACTTATTCAAAACTCAAGGAACTTTATAAGATAAAAGATAGTTTCCTTTCAAACATATCGCATGAACTCAGGACGCCGCTTACATCAGTGCTGGGATATACTGAACTGTTGCTTGAAGAAAACATAAGCCAGGAACAACGGCATAAGCTTGAGGTAATACTGCGAAATTCAAAACGGTTAACCAGGTTAATAAAAAGCCTGCTTGACAGTACACTAATTGAATCCAGGAATCTCCAGCTTGACATGCAAATGCTGCAAATTAACGACATTGTTGCACAGGCTGTTGAAGATATGAAAACAATGGCATCTGTTAAAAATCTTCCAATATATACTGAGATTCCGAAACTCCCTCTTGTCAAAGGTGACAGGGAGCGGTTGATGCAGGTATTTTCGAATATACTGGATAATGCCATTAAATTTACAATAACAGGTGAAATAAGAATAACTGCAACAGAAGAAGATAAAAACGTACATATAAAAATCAGCGATACCGGTATCGGGATTCCTGAGGATAAACTTTTGCAGATATTTGATAGGTTTTACCAGTTGGATTCATCAGACTCACGAAAATATAGCGGGACTGGACTGGGTCTATGGATTTCAAAGAATATTGTTGAAGCCCATGGCGGCAGAATCTGGGCGGAAAGTAAAAATAGGGGAAGTACCTTTCATATTTTATTGCCAAAATCGGTGAAAGAATGAATAATAGCGTATCAATTAAAAAAGTCCTGGTGGTGGACGATGAACCCGATACTCTTGAGCTTGTAAAATTAGTCCTTGAGAGCGGCGGTTTTGAAACGGTGCTTGCTGCAAGCGGCATTGAAGCATTGGCCATTGTTGGGAATACAAAGCCTGACCTTGTCCTTCTTGATATCATGATGCCGGACATGGATGGATGGGATGTTTTCAGGAAAATCAAAGAGAAATATCCAAAAATTCCCATTGCTATTTTGACAGCCAAAGCGCAGAACATAGATAAATTGCTCGGGCTGCATGTTTTAAAAGCCGATGATTATATAACAAAACCTTTTGGCAAAAATGAATTGATTAATAAAGTAAAGAAACTGACAGGCTGCCAGAAATGAAAAATGACCAAAAATTAAAGTACTATCCATAACAATTGGAGAAATCATGCAAGAACAAAAAATTGTAATTCCCTTCTATACAGAGGAGAGATGGAACAACTGGATAAAAAAAGTGGTTGAAAGCGGTTTCAAGATCGAAGACCAGGAAAAAGGCGCTGTTTTTGTATATATGGAAGATGATGTGGTTCTTGCATGTTTGAAAATAATAGCAAAATACGATAAAAACCTGATTAGCAAAGAATCGGCTCTTGGGTATATTTCAGAAATTAAAAATATTGTCCTGAAAAAAATCGAACCGGTTAACGAAGATATCGACATGATGATAGAATCAGTTCAATTATCATTGATGGGTGTTTTTGCATCGTGTGAATGTTATGTAGAGAAGGCGTTTGAAAAAACAAAATCTCTGGATAAATTAATAAAAAGCGCCCTGGCGGCTGAAAAAGAAGAGAATATGGGCGCAGCGCTTGGAAATATCGCAGAAATCGGCGCTAATATCCTTGCTGGCGGGAAAATCAAGGAAAAAGCCCTTGATGATATTCCGGAAGGGCTTGTGGCTGAATGGCTTGATGGGATTGATTCCCTCCGTGCGGCTATGGTTGGCGATACCAGCTACCGTGATGACGAACCCGATGAAGGGAATTGAATATAAAAGAAACAGCAGTAAAAAGCAGATGAATAAATACATCTGCTTTCATATGCGGTTAAATAATGCGTATTTGATATGTTGATTCACGATATTTTAGGTCTTGAAAGCCGGGAAAATATATATTTTGTTGAAGAAAGCTATGCTTCGTTAAAAAACAATTTATTATCGTTACAATATTTAGATAATATCCAGAAAGACCCGGATGCGAGGATTAACGGGATTAAGGATGAAAATGGAAATATAATAGGGATAGTTCTTTTTAATCCCGAAACAGAAGAGACAGAAGAGTTCCGGGCTATTTTCACAAACCTCGTTTCTTCAAAGCCCGTGCCTGATGAGAGCAGCAGGAGATTTTCCAGTGTCGTAAAGAATTTAAAATTTAATAAATTTTACAATACCACTGCTACGGAATTCAATAATGCCATCATAGAATATTATTCAATCGAACTTGTAAACAGGCGGTTATGTGAAAATTGCCATATTTCAAAAGAACCATACGAAATGGTTTATATCGAAAGCCGCAATGCCAGATTAAAAGGATTACTGGACAAATTCAAACTCAATGGGGATATACTTGAAATATGCTGCGGGAACGGCATGTCAACCCTGCCCCTTCATAAGATGGGATATAATCCCCTGACAACAGATTATGATAAATGCCAGATATGCCAGGGGCTTGAGCATCAGGTTCTTGACCCAAAGAGGACTATAGTTCTTGACGCAACAAAGCTTTCTCTATTCTTCGCAGAAAATGAATTCGATACCATAGTTGGTTTCATGTTGGGCACGATATATCCTTTTAATAAAAATATCTGGGAGAAAATGATGGCTGAATCGGCAAATGTCCTGAAACCCGGGGGAATGATCATGCTGACAGTAAATAAACGGGAAGAAATAGATACACTAAAAGGCGCGCTTGAGAAAAACGGGATTACAGGGAAACTTATCGACAATACCGATGAAAAAGGAATTTATGACCAGTGGGTGTATGTAGGGAATAAAGACCCTGTAATAAGACCCCGTATTTAAATACAGGGACTGGGAACTAAGACTTATGCCGCGCGATAGAAGAGATTATTTTTATAAAAAAGCCAAGGACGAAGGCTATCGCTCCAGGGCTGCTTTTAAACTGAAACAGATAAATGAAAAGTTCAAAATCATTAATAAAGGGGATGTTGTAGTCGACCTCGGCGCCGCTCCTGGGGGCTGGCTCCAGGTTGCAAAAGAGATTTCGGGCGGTAAAGTGGTTGGCGTGGATATACTGCCAATCGAGAAAATTGAAGGCGTGGAAACAATAAAGGGGGATATCCGACTTGATGCTACTGTGGAAAAAATAAATGAAATTATAAGAAAAGAGGGAGCGGATGTTGTTATATGCGATGCTGCGCCCAATCTTACAGGGAACTGGAGTTATGACCATGCCCGTTCGATCGACCTTGCTACCTCGGCTCTTGAATGCGCGGGTAAGATTTTAAAGCCTGGCGGGGGATTTGCGGTAAAGGTCTTCCAGGGGGATTTATTTCCTGATTTCCTTGATATGGTACGGCAGAGTTTTGTGAAGGTCAAGGCGTTTTCCCCGGTGGCTTCTCGAAAGCAGAGCGCAGAGATATATGTTATCGGAAGGGAATTGCTTTCAGGAGCGGTAAAAATAGATGAGGAATATACGGTTACCATTGAAGATGTAGGAGCCAGCGGGGATGGGATAGCTAAAATCAATGATTTTGTCGTATTTGTGAAAGGTGCAAAAAAAGGCGAGAAAGTTAAAATAAGAATCCGTTTTATCAAACCAAATTTTGCTTTCGGGGAAAGAATTGAACAAATTAATTTTTTAACCGCAGATGAACGCAGATAAACGCAAATGTTACTTAAAATACAAATGTTTATTTAGTATAGGAATGAAATCGTTTTATTAGAAACATGGAATTGCAAAAGATTGAAAAAATCCTGAAAAAAGAGCCGGGTGAAGCAGCCGAAGAATTATTGAAAGAGGTTGAAAAAGTTTACGGGGAAGTGCCGTATATCCTGAATTTCATGAAGGAGTCGCCTGAGCTGCTTGTAGCCAAAGTTATTTATGAGAATGCCATAGTCCGGGAATTTAAGCGCCTCGATGCGAAAACGGTAGAGCTTATATCAATTAGCGTGGCTGCGGCGCTGCGGTGCGAGCATTGCCTCAAACTGCATATCCGCGTGGCTCAGCGCCTCGGTATCACAAAAGAGGAAATCTTTGATGCCATATTGATTGCGGGGTCGTTATCCAACGCGGCAGTGCTTGCCGAGGGCACGCGGGCGGTAGATGCCGAGAAGCTTAACCTTTCTGATAAAGAGGCATGCAAAGTGTGCGGGATTCCTGAAGAGAAGGATAAAAACTGAATAACCCCAAACTCTCAGATATGTAACTTGAAACAAAACCTTTCCTATACGCTAAATCCCTGCTGCTTCTGCCGCAGCAGCATCAAACTTCCACCCATTTTTAACACGCTGGAGTTTGAACCGCTCCTTGCTTGCTCTTAGCAGGTCATAAACTTGATTTAGCTCCATGCTTGAGTATAGCACTATTCCATCCTCTAAAGCATCAAAAATAAGAAAATCAAGTTTTTCTAATCTTTCAAAAAGTTCGGATGGGGTGAGAACGAAAGGTTGCACCGGCAGTTTATCACTGAAAAAATCAAGTACTCTATCTCGCACATCAGCCGGATGGTTTGGAGAAACAATCAGAAGGTCAATGTCACTATCCTTTAAAAATTCCCCTTTTGCGCGCGAGCCGAAAAGAAGAACTAAAACTGCTCCCTTATCAATACAATGCTCTATATAGCGTATAAATTCAGGAATCCAGTCAAGCCTGAAATCCAGTTTAACTAAGGTGTTCTTCAGCGAATCCAATGATTTTTTTTGCATTGGCAATTGCCCTCCTTGCATCATCAGTCGTGAAAAAATCTTTTGGGATACCCGTAGAAAAGGAATCTGGGTATCTTGTTGGAATATAACATTTATCAAGTTCTTTGGCTGCATATTGTATCTGGTCGCCGGCTTTTATACTCTCAGGCAGACTGGCAAGCAGGTGATTAATTGAATGGATGCGGGATTCACCGCCTTTTGAGATAAGAAGGGCTTTCAAAGATTTCTCAGCAGCCTGCTGAGCCTGAAAGCAAGCCCATTCAAAGTGAAGAGTGACGGCGCTATCTTCTGCTGCGCTCAGGTCAGAGTACGCCTGTTTCAGCCAATCCTCATGCCGCCTCATAGGTTTAATAATGACTGTGATATTAAAAAAGTGTTTCTATTAACGTCTGAGAAAATTCAGGAATATTAAAGGATTCTGAACATTCCGTAATTATTTCGGCGCCGTCCCAAGCAAATTTATCATCTGTATCAATTCAGTAAAAGCTTCTATCTCCTTAGCAATAACCTCATCCTTCGTCATCGAAATGCTCATCTCCCCATCAACAGTCAGCAAGTCCGGTCCCCTGCGCACCAATCTATCCACGCCATCATTAGTCAATACTTTCTTGATTTCAGGGTCATGGACAAACGCCCGGCCGGGGAACAAAACAGTTTCCTTTAGTTGAGACATGTCTAGAGCTTTTATATCTTCAATAGTAATCAGGCATCCAACGTCTTTTTTCACAGGCACAACATTAACAAGCCCTCCAAGCTTCTCGAAAATATCTTTCAACAATGGTGCAGCGACTTCACTTGTTATTATTGTAGCCTCTTTGGTGAGCTTCGGCAGTTTTGAGAGCACTTCGGGTTCATTCCTGATAGCAAATGGCGACCCTGTTTCTGGGTCGTATAGGGGCGTTCCCGTCACGCGGAATTTAAACTTATCGTTAATATCCTCAACTATTGCCTTAAATTCAGAAAGCGTATGCGGGACTATCCCTTCTATCACGGGGGCGTTATTAAGAATCAAACCCTGCTCAACTTCATTGGCAAACCGCATCAGGATAAGACCTTTTACGCCCATCTCCTCCAAGTCTTCGCAGGTTTTTAAAAGAACATCGCCGTCGTTAACGCCTGGTATGAGCACCGAAGCTGCATAAACATCAATGTGCTGCGCAAAGGCGCGGAGGGCTTCAAGTGAATCCTCGGCGGTTTTATCGTTCATGTATTTTCTCCGAAGCTCCGGGTCTGTGGCAAAAACTGTGAACGTGACCTCATTTACACCGTGGTTAATGAAGAACAGCGCATCTTCCTTATTAAGTCCTTTCCCGCTTGTGTAGCCAAGATGTATCGGCTTTTTGAATTGCGAGAGGAATTTCACAAGGGATTTTAGGTCAGGATAGCAGCTCACATCCCCTCCGCCGCTAACATTGAATTTTGATACGTTCTTGTTGAAATAAACTGCCTGCTGGACTTCCTGCATCACCATGGATAATGGTTTAAAGCTCGAATAACCTTCTTTTACATTTTTAGTGCAGTAATTGCATCCTTTCTGGAAGGGGAGGCAGTGCTTGCATCCGAAAGCAGGGACTTCATTTACTCCTTTAAAATAACAATATCTGCAAAAACCGCGGCAGTCATGGCCGGGGCGTCCTCCTATGTCTGCTAGTATTTCCATGGCTTCATGAAATGTAAGAAAGTCATTTAAACCTATTGGCTTTTGACCGTAATAATTAATAGTAATGAGTTCAATCAGAGGAACAGATGAGTGAACTGAAGGTGTCCGATTCGGCAGGAAACCCTTTGAATGTGGGAAGTTTTGTACTCTATGTGCCTACAGGTACGAAAGGCAATGTAACTGAAATCGTTTCAGATGAAGAAGGTACCTGGGCTCTTGTCGATAAGACCAATCTATACTATAAAACCGAGGTTCTAAAAACAATAAAGCAAGTTGAGGAGAAAGAGCTCGGTGAAAAATTATTCACTCGTGAAGAAGTAAACGAAGTTTTGGAAAAACAGAAAGACGCTGGTAAAGCTGAAATGAGTGACGTTAGCGTGGAAAGCGGCGGATAAATTCATAATAATTGAAGCTACTTGCTATTAAAAACGTGCTGCATCGCTATGATTTATTTTATAATGTATTATCGTGAACGATTCGTAAACTTTAAGTACTTTAGAGGAATAGGTAGGTTCTGCAAGGGATTGTAATGGTTGTTCGATACAATAAAACACAATGTGGTCGGGATGAATAGAACATAGTTGACTTATTTTGGGTTCTATACTCTATCATGTTGGCGTCGCTCGTTTGTTGTATCGCTTCCAAGTGAGCAATTTCTTGGAAATAAACAAAAATTAGGAGGTAAATAAACGTGGCTGACACAATAGACCTATATAGCGACAGAGGAGCAAAACTCAAATCAGGCGTCGACATAAACGACATAAGCCCAATGAGAAATGCCGCTATCAAATCAATAGTCACCGGTATTAAGAGAACAGCAGCCGTTGACTTAGCAGGAATCGAGAAAACCTTAGCAACATCCGCAATCGGTGGCAAGGGCAGAAAGATTCCCGGAAGAGAAATGAAATTGGATATCGTAAAGAATGCAGCAGCTATCCAGAAGGCAGTTGCCGATATGGTAAAGGTAGACAGCGGAGATGACACCGTTGTAAAGGCCTTAAATGGTGGAAAACAGTTAATCGTCCAGGTTCCATCAGTAAGAATCGATGTTGCAGCAGAATATGTATCATCATTGACCTGCACGGCATCAGCAGTAACACAGGCATTAATCAGTCAATTCAACATCGGTATGTTTGATGCCCCAACCATCAAGTCCGCAGTCTGGGGACAGTACCCACAGACACTTGATATGGTAGGCGGAAACGTAAAGTCAATCGTCGAAATCCCACAGAAAGATGAAGGCTTTGGCTATACATTAAGAAACGTCATGGCAAACCACCTTGCAGCAACATGCAAGAAGAACGCTATGAACACAGCAGCACTCTGCTCAATCCTTGAGAATACCGGTGTCTTCGAAATGGGAGACGCAATCGGTAACCAGGAGAGACACAGATTACTGGCATTCTCACACCAGGGCTTAAACGCAAACAACATGGTGTATGGAACAGTAAAAGCACTGGGCAAGACCGGTACCATCGGATCAGCTGTCCATGCAACCGTTGAGAAAGCAATTGCAGACAAGGTAATCAGCGCAGATAAGAAATTCGCATCTGGCTATACAACCTACAAGACCAGTGATGTCGGAAAATGGAATGCATATTGCGCATGCGGCACAATGGTCGCAACAATGATAAACTGCGGTGCAATGAGAGCCCCACAGTCAGTATCAGCAGTATTGCTGTACTTCAACGACCTCATTGAAAAGGAGACCTCACTCCCAGGTTGTGACTTCGGTAAAGTACAGGGCGCAGCAGTCGGATTCTCCTTCTTCTCACACTCCATTTATGGAGGCGGTGGACCAGGAGTCTTCAACGGCAACCACGTCGTTACCAGACACTCAAAGGGTCTCGCAGTACCATGCGTAGCAGCAGCAGTTGCTCTTGACGCAGGTGTACAGATCTACAGCCCTGAGAAGACCTCAGGATTAGTAGGAGATGTCTTCAGCTCAGTGGACGAATTCAGAGAGCCAATTAAGGCAGTAGCAGGAGCCGTATAAATTCGGAGAATTGAATGGTAAAAACTGCTTCAGTCACGGGTAAACCAATCCAGATCAAAGTATTTCCGCAAAGATTATTACAACCAGAAACTGCTGAAAAGCTCTTAAATGAGATAGATCAGGTCAAAGGTGTAATAAGAATGCTTATCGGTGGAAAAAATTTGCCCAGAAAGGTCACATGCGGACCTGGAACCGGAACAGATGTAAACCACCCGAATATGGAAATAATCCATGTCGGAGATTGTGCATTCGAATTGCATGTTATGGTGGGCGAGGTAATAGTCGAACTAGAAGATGAAAGCACAAAGGAAGAACTAAGAAAAGCGTGCGAGCGAGCGCTACCATTTTCCTTTGAATTCAAACAGGGTTTCTTCATAAAGAAGAAAGCTACTTTGACTGATTACGGTAAGTATGGATTCAAAAGCAAGACCGATGAAAGCATCAATCTTGAAGATGAACGAATACTCGGCCTGATAGACCCGCATGCAAAAGCGGAAAGTAACCTCTGTGTGATTAATACAGGGGAAGAGAAATGATTAGTTTATTCAAGGAGCAGAAAGAACCGATTCAAATCAATTAGGAGGAAAAAATATGGCATATAAACCACAATATTATCCTGGCAATACCTCAGTTGCTAAGAATAGAAGAAAACACATGTCAGATGACGTAGAGAAACTGCGTGATATATCTGATGAGGATTTAACAGCATTACTCGGTCACAGAGCACCAGGCTCAGACTACCCGAGCACACACCCACCACTCTCAGAGATGGGCGAACCAGCATGCCCGGTAAGAGAAGTTGTAGAACCAACACCAGGCGCAGCAGCCGGTGACAGAGTCAGATATTCACAGTTCGCTGACTCCATGTACAACGCTCCATCCGTTCCATACTGGAGATCGTACCATGCAGCAATCAATTTCAGAGGAGTTGACCCTGGTACATTATCTGGCAGACAGGTCAACGAAATGAGAGAGAGAGATATGGAAGAGTACACCAAGAGACAGATGGAGACCGAAATGACATGCCCGGGTCTTGCAGGTCTTAGAGGCTGTACAGTTCACGGTCACTCCCTCAGATTGCAGGAAGATGGAACCATGTTCGATATGCTGGACAGGCGCAGACTGGAAGGCGGCGTCATTGTAAGTGACAAAGACCAGGTCGGCGTCCCAATTGACAGAAAAGTCAACCTTGGTAAAGCAATGAGCGAGTCCGAAGCTGCAAAGAGAACCACTTTCTATAGAGTGGACAACGTGGCCTTCAGAAGCGACAAGGAAGTTGTTGAACATGTTCAGAAAGTCTGGGAATTAAGAACCAAATACGGGTTCGTCCCAAAGGCGTGAGGTGAATTAAATGGCACCAAGATTCCAAAAAGCAATGGAAACAAAATATACTAAGGAATGGGGCACCAATAAAAACAAGGGCGGTAAAATAACCGATAAGAAGACCAAATACCTCAGACTTGGGTATACACAGAACCCGAGAAAGGTAGAAATGGCAAAGTGCGGAGCGGCAATCACCAAGAAGAGAGGATTGCAGGCTTATGACCCCAAGTTGCACTTAGCTGGTATACCCATGGGTCAGAGACAGTTGACCCCATATACAATATCCGGAACAGATATCGTATGCGACGGTGACGACCTTCACTTCGTCAACAATGCAGCAATGCAGCAGGAATGGGACGATATCAGGAGAACATGCGTCGTAGGTCTTGACCTCGCACATGAGACTCTTGAGAAAAGATTGGGCAAGGAAGTTACACCTGAGACAATCAACTACTACCTGGAAGTTTTGAACCACGCAATGCCTGGCGCAGCAATCGTTCAGGAACACATGGTCGAGACACACCCGGCATTAGTAGATGACTGCTATGTGAAAATATTCACAGGTGATGAAACCCTTCAGGATGAAGTAGATAAACAGTTCGTTATCAACATTGACAACGAATTCCCTGCAGACCAGGCAAAACAGATCAAGGCAGCAGTAGGCAAGACCTCCTGGCAGGCAGTTCACATCCCAACCATCGTCACAAGAACAGAAGATGGACCAGGCACAAGCCGCTGGATGGCAATGCAAGTAGGTATGACCTTTATCAGTGCATATCACATGTGCGCCGGTGAAGCAGCAGTCGGAGAACTTGCATTCACAGCCAAGCACGCAGGACTTGTCGAAATGGGTGATATGATCCCGGCACGCAGAGCCAGGGGACCAAATGAACCAGGAGGATTATCCTTCGGTCATATGGCAGATATCGTCCAGACCAACAGGAAGAGCCCAGAGGACCCGGTCAACGTAATATTGCAGGTCGGAAGCGCGGCCACAATGCTGTATGACCAGATCTGGCTCGGTGGCTACATGTCAGGCGGCGTCGGATTCACAATGTATGCATTACCAGCATACTGCAACGATATCCTTGACGACTTCCTGTACTGGGGCAACGACTATGCAACCAAGAAATATGGCGGAAATGGAAAGGCAAAAGCCACCATTGATACTGTAAAAGATATCGCCACAGAAACAACACTGTACAGTCTTGAAGCATATGAGAAGTACCCGACAACACTGGAAGACCATTTCGGTGGTTCACTGCGCGCAACAGCCGTAGCATTGGCATCAGGCGGCGCAACAGCTCTGGCAACAGGACACAGCCAGGCCGGTCTCTCCGCATGGTACCTGTCCATGTACCTCCACAAAGAGGCTCACGGACGACTTGGATTCTACGGGTATGACCTGCAGGATCAGTGCGGTGCAACCAACGTGTTCTCAATTGCCTCAGATGAAGGCTGCATAGGCGAATGCAGAGGCGCAAACTACCCCAACTACGCAATGAACGTAGGTCACCAGGGTGGATACACCGCTGTAGTTGCAGCAGCTCACGCTGGCAAAGATGCATTCTGCGTCAATCCATTGGTCAAACTCTGCTTCGCAGATGACTTGATCAACTTTGACTTCGCAGATCCAAGAGGAGCATTCGGCAAGGCAGCTCTCAGAGAGTGGGACCGCTGCGCCGGTGAGAGAGCATTCGTTATCCCAGCAAAGTAAACATTGGTAAGTAGGCTAAATGCCTACTTTTCTTATTTTTTTTGGATACGAAAATAAAATGGAAAGACATATATTATAGTTTGATATTTATAGCGATGTGATTTAAAATGGCTGAAGCAAAAGTAAGAACGCCCAAAGTACCAGGAGAAGTGAAATGCGCGTATTGTGACGGAACAGGGAAACATTTTGGTACGGCATGTATTGTCTGCGGCGGAAAAGGCAAAGTAGAAGTTGTAGACTCATCCAGAAAATGCCAGTGGTGCAAGGGAAGAGGATATTTAATGCATGGCATACCATGCACCAATTGCGGCGGAACTGGAGCCACAAGACCTATTGGTAAAGAGCGCCTGTTTTAGGATTATAAAGGGACGGGGGTTTAATCCCCCTGATCTTTATTAATATTTATCAATATGATTTTTTAAAAAAAAACAATCATTTCTTATAATTATATTTTTCACTTAATTTTTTATAAATATAATCATGCGCATTATTTACTGAATCGAGATCCCCTCGTAATGTAAGAAGATTATCAGCCTCTATATCTACGGTCTTGACTGCACATTTCCGGGTTGCAACTTCCAGATTGAATTTATCCATTACTTCCATTATCAGTTTATAAGGAACTCCAGGCGGTAAAACCAGATCATATAATCCTTCTAATGCTTTCTCATTTTCATTTAATGTAGTCTCATCTTCCTCAACAAATTCATCGCCTATATATTTTGTATCATTATCAGTCATGGGAATCACTTAACATCAAATCATTATCAAATCAAATAAAGTTTGTGGTGAACAATAGTTAACAAATGAATATTCAACTAAACGTCGAAATGATTTTTGCCGGGACGTTCAATTTCAATTTAGCGAAAATAATCCATTCAGCGATGGCTGGAAACATGCCGGAGAACGGGTTGAAAACTGAAAGAGTAAATATTCTATTTGACACAAATGATAACAGGATTTTCACGATCACTGATTTTGCAAAGAATATTCTGGACTATTGCAATGGCAGAGCAAATTTATCAAATTTATCCTATATAATAAATATAATTAAAGAAAAGTACTAGTGTCCAGTCAATACTGTAAAGTCGTAAAGTATATATTATATGCCTTTCATAATATATCTGAGAGGATGGATTATGAAGAAATATATTGTAACACTTTCCAAAGAAGAACGCGATG
>JAHFDG010000090.1 GCA_023249105.1 Candidatus Methanoperedens sp.
GCTAAATCAAATAGTTGTCCATTGTTTGCAAAGACGATTCCTCATTGGTTCATCACCAGCATTAAATTCGAGTTTATCACTTATAAACCTATTTATTCAAGCAATTATTGACCCTATTCTTCTCTTTTGTTATAAAGTAGAAAACGGATAGGAAGTGAAATGTGACCCCCCAGCGCACATTTCACTTTTGCCGTGATTGGAAAGGGTTAATAGACACGCATAGTTATTAAAACCTCATAAATCGGCTATTTTATCCAGAAATCTTCTAATTATAGAACTAATAAGGAAAAAATTGCCTTAGTTTTAACCAATTTGCCGAGAAGCAGCCCGGACAGCTTGTTTGAATAACCAAGGGTTTTTATTTCTTAATAGACAATAGTAATCTATACACATTGAACAATAAAGATAAAGAAACGAGATTTCATCTATGAATCAAAACCACGTAACTGAAACCGCAACACTTGGCGGAGGGTGCTTCTGGTGCCTGGAGGCGCTCTTTAACGACCTGCGCGGTGTGGAGAAAGTGGAGTCCGGCTACTCAGGCGGCAGTGTGCCCAACCCATCCTATCGCGAGGTCTGCACAGGTACCACAGGTCACGCGGAGGTTGTCCATATCACGTTTGACCCCAATATCATCTCGTTCAGGGAGCTTCTGGAGGTATTCTTCACCGTACATGACCCTACGACGTTAAATCGCCAGGGCGCGGATGCAGGCACGCAGTATCGCTCGGTGATCTTATATCACACATCGGAACAGGAAACTGTTGCAAGAGAGGTGATAGCCGGGCTTGAGGCTGCAAAGCTCTGGGATGCGCCGATTGTGACTGAGGTTGCGCCCTTCACGGCATTCTATCCTGCCGAGGAGTATCACCGCGAGTACTTCGGACGTAACCCTGACCAACCGTACTGCAGCATAGTGATTGAGCCAAAGGTAGCCAGGTTTCGCAAGCAATATCTTGCAAAGCTCAAGAAGTAAAGATACTCTTCATCGGCTCAACGGGAGCCGTTAAACCAACTTCGATGTTCACTTTGCCCCAAAGCCTCCGCGCAGGAAGCGCCTCAGGTCTTCATCGTCATCTGATTTTTCGTCATCTTTGTTTGTTTCTTCCGCAGTATAATTCATATTTTAACCTCGATAATAAGGAAAAGGAGCGCAAATGGATAGGACAAAAAGCACCCCTTTTTCTTTTTGTCATTTCAACAATGCATCTTCTATGGCAAAAGCATCCATGCCGCACACGCATGAAGCCATCGCAATTCCTTTGATGAAATCTGCGCGTGTTATCTGTATTGCATGCTTGCAGTTGGGGCATTTGTATTGTCTGGTAGAGGTCATATCAGCCACCAGACATAATTCTGATTGTGGACATCGCTTTGACTTCTAATCGCCGCTCTTTCCTGCTTGCCTTTCAGCAGGGCATCCTTGCTAACTATACCATTACTGTATTCTTTACCGGGGGCAAAGTAAACCCCTTCTTTTTTCTTGTTTTGTCATTTTAACACCAGAAATTCCATTGTTTTCATACATATTTAAATCACGTAAACAGGCTATATTTGATAGCTCTATGCGGTTTTCAGGAACAAAAGGGCAATAATTACCTGGAACTTTCAACATTTAATCTGGTATAAGCACTGCCTGGCATCCTGGAAATACTCCCGCTCTTCTAAAACATCTTCATTTTTTAACCGGTTTAATGCATAGCGCACGGTTCTTGAGGGAAGATGTGACTCTTTTGCTATTTCTTTCTGGGTCAGAGCCCCATGATTTTCAAGTATATTGAGAACAAGTTTCATCGAAGGTGAAAAACTGTCGATTCCGAGAAATATTAATGTTTTACCTGCGTTGTTATTGTCCACTTTTGGATAATCAGTTGTTTCAGAACCACTCATAGTTTATCATTGGGACTAAATAAAAAGGATAGGTCTAAAGTTTAACCCATACGGCAATTATTGTCGTGATTGTTCTGATATTGCATCAGATAGTGACAAAATCTGCCTGTATATCCAGGAATATATATACTGTTCACATGGTTAGACGCGGTGAAAAAACCAATGTCAAATAAAAGAAGGGATCATTTTTGCCATCCATAACAAATGGGATGGTATAGAATCATCGATAGATGAGGGTACTGAGGAGAAACTAAAGGAATCTGTGTATGAGAACTACGCAGAAGAAGGACTGAAAAAACCGGAATACCGTCGCATGCAAATAAACCTTAAAAGACTGTTTCGCACGCTTGCATTAATAGAAGGAAGCTGGCAGCGTACAAGCAGGCATCATGCGCTAAAGGAACTTGAAAACGCACTGGTCCGGCAGCATGAAGTTGAGAATGATGCGGAGAATATCGAAGATACATTCCTGCGCGGATATATTTATGAACAGCTCGATATCGTTGCTGCAACAAGACGGTCTCTGGCTGAAGAAGTCAGATGGGATATCGAGTCCAACAGGAATAATTCAGGAATAATATGAATGAGAGGGATATTTTTGTCCGGAAATCTGCCAATTACCGGGTCTGGGTAGATGAAGCAGGAGTGGGGCGCATCCGGGTACTGAAGAGGATAAATTTCACGACTCTTGTGTCTCTTTTTGAAGAGCTTCACGGCGAGATAAAGAAAAGAATGTCAGAAAACCCTGGAAAAGTCCATATTGTTTTTTACATATCCAAATCTCTTCACGACGAAATGTCCGTCAATGCAAAAGAATTCCTGGGATTCTGTCAATCCTGCATGGGTATCAAGTTTGAGCTATTTTTGATAGGGATGTAAAACGATGCACCCTGTTTGATTTATTATGCATTATTGTGCATCCTTTTGGAATAATTGTGTCAACATCTGCCTCTTTCTGTAATTATATATGTTTGCCAGTGCTATCTTTCTATTATGATTGATATGATTGAAGAAATGCACAACATATCCCGAATACAGAGCCATTGTCGAACAAAAGATGATGATAAAAACAATGTTGATTTTGATAAAATTGTTAAATTCCTGAATGAACAGAAAGCAGTAATGGATTATGCAGGTTTAAATTAGTTTCATTTTTTGCCGCAATTATTCCGTTTACGTAATCCTCTTAACAATTATCGCCTGTTTCTCTGCATATTTAAACATCCCTGTCTATCAATCTCTATCAAAACTAAATTAAAGGAGAATATAAATGTCACACAAAAGAATAGAAACGATAGCACTACATGCAGGGCAGGAAAGCCCTGATTCGTCAACCGGAGCAAGGGCAGTACCGATTTATCAGACAACATCATATGTCTTTAAGAATACCGAGCACGCGGCAAACCTCTTTGCTCTCAAGGAGTTCGGGAACATCTATACAAGGATAATGAACCCGACGACTGATGTATTCGAGAGAAGGATCGCTGCTCTTGAAGGAGGGACAGGCGCCCTTGGTGTTGCTTCGGGGCAAGCCGCAGAAACACTTGCACTTCTTGCCATCACGCAGGTAGGCGATGAAATCGTATCCGCGAATAACCTGTATGGAGGAACATACGAGTTGTTCCATTACACCTTTCCAAAACTTGGACGAAAAGTAAAATTCGTAGATTCGACAAAACCCGAAGAAATAAAGAAGGCAATTAATAGCAAGACAAGAGCAGTATATGCAGAGACAATAGGTAATCCCAAGCTGGATGTACCGGATTTTGAAGCCATTTCAAAAATAGCGCACAATGCAGGCATTCCCTTTGTTGTGGATAATACGGTGGGCGTTGGCATTGTAAAACCAATAGAACATGGTGTGGATATAATAGTTGACTCGGCAACCAAGTACATTGGCGGGCACGGGACATCTATTGGCGGAGTGATTGTGGACTCGGGGAACTTCAAATGGAACAACGGTAAATTCCCTGAATTCACGGAGCCAGACCCAAGTTATCATGGGTTAAAATACTGGGATACATTCGGGAACTTTCCGGGTCTTGGGAATGTTGCATTCATCATAAAGGTTAGAGTGCAGCTTCTCAGGGATATAGGTCCCGCTCTGAGTCCTTTCAACGCTTTCCAGTTCCTACAAGGACTTGAGACGCTGCCGCTTCGTGTAAGGAAACATTCTGAAAATGCCCTTGAGGTCGCAAGGTTCCTCAAAGGACATCCCCTGGTCAAATGGGTCAACTATCCAGGACTGGAAGATAATCCAAATCATAAAATAGCATCAAAATACCTGAAAAACCATTATGGTGGAATTGTAGGATTTGGAATCAAGGGTGGATATGAGGCAGGAAAGAAGTTCATCAATTCAGTAAAACTGTTCTCCCACCTTGCCAATATAGGCGATGCAAAAAGCCTGGTAATCCATCCTGCATCGACCACACACCAGCAGTTGACAAGAAAAGAACAGGAGGAAACTGGAGTGACGCAAGATTATATCCGTCTCTCGATCGGTCTTGAAAATGCAGAGGATATAAAAGAGGACATTGATCAGGCTTTAAATGCAGCTGTAAAGTAGTTTTGGTTTGTTCATATGAGCAAAACAATTGCTGTGGAGAGCTTGGAAAAAATTGAACAGAGTGACAGTCTCGGGGTCGTGGAGACCAGATACTTCACTTTTGCTAAAGCCTCTGATGAATTGACACTTGAATCAGGTGAACGGCTCGGCCCCCTAACTCTTGCATATGAGACATATGGTAAACTGAATGCTCAAAAAACAAACGCCGTTTTGATCCTTCATGCGCTATCCGGGGATGCACATGCTGCCGGTTATCATGAAGGAGACGAAAAGCCCGGTTGGTGGGATGAAATGATAGGGCATGGAAAAGCATTTGATACAGATACATATTTTGTGATCTGTTCAAATGTACTTGGCGGGTGCAAGGGTTCGACGGGTTCATCTTCTATTAATCCTGTGACAAACAAGCCATATGGGCTGGATTTCCCGGCCATCACTATTAAAGACATGGTTAATGCCCAGAGGCACCTGATAGACCATCTCGGGATTGAAAAACTCCTGTGCGTTGTGGGCGGCTCAATGGGAGGAATGCAGGCGCTGCAATGGGCGGCATCTTATCCTGAGAGAGTACGCTCTGTTATTCCCATTGCCACGACACTGAAACATTCTCCGCAGCAGATTGCTTTTAATGAGGTGGGGCGGCAGGCTATCATGGCAGACCCTGATTGGAAAGGTGGTAATTATTATGGTGGCACGTTCCCGGCTAAAGGTCTTGCAGTCGCCCGTATGATAGGTCATATTACTTATATGAGCGATATCTCAATGAGTGAGAAATTCGGGAGGCGTTTCAATAACGGAAAGATACATTCCAGATTCGGGGCAGAATTTGAAGTAGAAGGATATCTTCATTATCATGGGGATAATTTTGTCAGGAGGTTCGATGCAAATTCGTATCTTTATATAACTAAAGCACTGGATTATTTCGATCTTTCAAATGGAAAGACTCTCTACGAAGTTTTTCAAGAAATTAAGGCAAAATTCCTCATAATTGCATTTAAATCTGACTGGCTATACCCGACTTATCAATCAAAAGAGATTTTAAAAATATGCAAATTGGTAGGGATTGAAGCTACATATTGCGAGATAAACTCCACCTATGGACATGATGCATTCCTTCTGGAGATTGAAGAAGAAACGCATCTGGTCAAGCATTTCTTGAAAAAAGTGTTCAATGGGTATGCAGTGGTTGAAAATTATGGGATATGATATCAAATTAGAATACAGGATTATCCTTGATTGGATTAAAAAGGATTCCTCAGTGCTTGACCTGGGCTGCCACGAAGGAGAATTGCTGTCTCTGATGGTCAGGGAAAAGAATGCCGGGGCGCACGGAATCGAGATCGATGAACAGGCGATTTATAAATGCGTGGAACTTGGTTTGAGTGTTTCCCATCAGGATATTGATAACGGTTTATCAGAGTATGGGGATAGAACATTCGATTACGTGATACTGAACCAGAGCCTCCAGCAGGTAAAAAAACCTGGTGTGGTTCTGAAGGAGTCCTTGAGGGTAGGAAAAGAAGTTGTTATTGGATTTCCGAATTTTGCACATTATAGGGCGCGTTTTCAGATTTTTTTCATGGGAAAAACCCCAATAACCCCGTCATTGCCATACGAGTGGTATGAAACGCCTAACCTGCATTTTCTGAGCATTTGTGATTTCAGGGATTATTGCCAGAGACAGGATATCAGGATAAAAAGAACTGCTTATATTGGTAATACCGGAATAGCAGGTATATTTCCTAATCTATTAGCGCAAACCGGATTGTTCCTTATCTCGAAATAATAAGAGTCGTTCCTGTCATTTTTTGCCGCAATTACTCGGTTTTTGTATTTATCACAACAATTATCGCCTGTTTCTCTGCATATTTATACATACCAACCAATCTACGCTTCGCTTATTACAAGCAGGTGAATTAATAATGAATTTAAGAAGGAATCGTCTTTGCCGTCACCGGATTCGATGACAGTAATTTAATGAATAGATATAGAAAACATAGTGCGGAATTTTTGCATATACAGGATTTCCTGCAAAAACAGAAAATAGTTTTGAATAATTCGAGGTGGAATTAATGAAAGGAAAAATTATTACAATCATTCTTATTACAGTATTAATAGGAGCTTTATTATCAGGATGCATCAATAAGCCAAAGACTGAAACCCAGACCACGCCTACCGCTGCTGTCACTACGACGCCGGTATCCCCTGGAGCCACGGCTATTCAGACAGCCGTAATCACAAAGGAACTTGAAGGCAAAATATCGCTATCTGGCGCCTGGGCGCTTTATCCAATGGCAGTTCGCTGGGGCGAGGAGTTCCAGAAATTGCATCCCAAAGTAACTGTAAACGTCGCTGCTGGCGGCGCAGGCAAGGGCATGACAGATGCCCTAAGCGGACAGGTTGATATAGGCATGGTTTCCAGGGCTATTGATCCTTCAGAGATTGCAAAAGGCGCATATCCAATCGGCGTGACCAAGGATGCCGTTGTAGCAGTAATCAATGAAAAGAACCCCGCGGCTCAGGAAATATTGAAAACAGGTCTCAAGAGAAAGACTTTTGTGGACATATATATCAACAAAACTGTAACAACATGGGGACAAGCCATCGGGAAACCTGAGATAAAACAGGATATCCACTTATATACGAGGAGCGACGCAGCAGGCGCCCCCGAAATATGGGCTAACTACCTTGGCAAGAAACAGGAGAATCTGAAAGGTACAGGTGTTTACGGCGACCCGGGATTGCTTGCTGCTGTGCAGAAAGACCCATTGGGTATAGGCTACAACAACTATAACTATGCCCAGGATATGAAAACCGGACTTCCAGTAACAGGTATCAAGATAATACCCTTCGACGTGAATGAGAACGGAATCGTTGACCCTGATGAGGATATAAGCACAAAAGAAAAAACGATTGCAGCCATTAAGAAAGGCGTGTTCCCGCATCCGCCTGCAAGAGTGGAATTCTTCGTAACCAAAGGCAAGCCCACAGGCTTAACAGCAGAGTTTATCAAATGGGTGCTCACAGACGGGCAGAAGTTCGTTGATGAGGTAGGATATATCGAGTTATCAAAAGAAACTCTGAACGCTGAATTGAAAAAGGTTGAATGAACAGGGTTAAGGTTTTGCCTTAACCCTATATTTTTTATGTTAGAAAATGATTTATAGACCATGAATATTCGGCGGTTAAAGGATATCCTGGCAAGCAGATTCATGATGGCAACTGCGCTATTTTCGAGCTTGCTTGTATTTATTATAGCTATTGCCCTGTATCTTCGCTCAAAACCGATTCTTGATGCGAAATCATTGGGCGACCTTCTTCTCGGCAGCACATGGCTTCCCTTCGGAGGTGAATTCGGATTCTATCCCTTCATTCTGGGCACGCTCTATGTAACCGTGCTTGCCATGATATTTGCCGTGCCTCTTAGCATACTGAGTGCAATTTACATTGCGGAATATGCCAACGAGAAATTAAGGGAAAAGGTTCTGCCGCTGATAGATTTGCTTGCAGGCATTCCACCCGTGGTCTATGGGGTGTTCGGGGTGCTTGCCATCGTGCCTCTGGTTGAGTACATCGCGCCCGTAATAGGGACGCTGGGGATACCTTTTCTAAGTTCTGAGAGCTACTCCACAGGTTACAGCCTTCTCGCAGGCGGAATTGTGCTTGCAATCATGGTATTTCCAATTATTATTTCAATTTCCCACGAGGTATTCAGGGCAGTGCCTTCTGAGGTGAGAGAAGCCTCGCTTTCGCTTGGCGCAACTAGGTGGCAGACCATAAAACATGCAGTGATACGGACAGCTTTACCCGGTCTGGGCGCTGCAATTATTCTCGGATTCTCCCGTGCATTTGGCGAAACCATGGCTGTCCTCATGGTAGTAGGAAATGTACCCATCGTACCAAAGTCGGTATTTGACTCTGCATATCCCCTCCCCGCGCTTATTGCAAACAACTACGGCGAGATGATGTCAATACCATTGTACGACTCAGCCATGCTGCTTGCTGCCCTTATACTTATGCTCGTGATTCTGTTTTTCACGCTTTTAGCAAGGCTGACATTGATAAGGATTGAGAGGGGTATGAATGCATAAACATAGCGAAGAAAAGCTCTTCAAGGTTTTAATGCTCGCATCGCTTGCTATCGTTATCGGAA
>JAHFDG010000130.1 GCA_023249105.1 Candidatus Methanoperedens sp.
CTTGATGCACCAAATGAAATCGGCAAAGGCGGTGTCGAACCGTGATTTCTTGGCGATGATGTAGGACATATTGCCGGGGATAGGGGGTGTCTCTGGTACTTTTGCGGGTTCATTTTCCATTTTCATTCTCCTTTGCGAGTTACTTATCCATAATCCGGGACGCCTTATCCATGAAATTTGACATAGAATGGATTGCCTCCCCAGATGCAGATGCAATCCTACCTGATGCTTCAATAATATCAGAAATATTCCTATCTGACTTTTCAATTACGCTGATGATTTTCTTCAGTGATTCCACTTCTGATTGGAGGTTATAATATTTATCTCTCCAATACACCACTTCATCCTGCAACTTCTTTTGCCATGATTTCATAATTCATTCTCCTTTTCAATTTCAATTTCGGGTTTGGCTGCACATTGTTATTGGATTAAGATTAAATGGTCGGGGAGGAAGGAATTAAACCTTCGACCTCTGGTTCCCAAAACCAGCGTTCTATCTGGCTGAACTACTCCCCGTATTATAAACATTATATTACCTAATCCCACCTGTCAAGTTTATAGATAGCAATCCCCAATTTGGTCTTGACTTTGAAAATGCCATCTGCCCACTCACTGCCAGCAAATAAAGCAATCCCACAA
Source organism: Candidatus Methanoperedens sp. (assembly GCA_023249105.1). Taxonomy (GTDB): domain Archaea; phylum Halobacteriota; class Methanosarcinia; order Methanosarcinales; family Methanoperedenaceae; genus Methanoperedens. The sequence goes on from JAHFDG010000130.1 coordinate 640, forward strand.
GCCGACATTTCTTCTTGGCCTTCTAACATCCCAGACTTTGAATATGCTTCAATAGTTGCACGAATTTGATGCAATTCGGATTTTAATATCTCTGGAAATATTGCTAATCCGTTAAATCTTGATTCCCTTGCACCTTCGAGAATGAATATCACACCATTGCCTTGATGGGGATTTTCTCCGTACCACATGGAAGGCTTAAGTGTGATAGCGGATACCTTACAATACTCACCGGAAGACAGCCCCCATTGGCTTGCAGATGATCCACCATGCCAAACGTACCACGATACCGGATTACGCTGGCATTCATTATCCCATTGCAAAATAGGGGGTGAATCAGGGTCAACGGCAGTTAACAATGCCGTGTAGTTTGTATTGTGGTGAGGGGTCAAATATTCAATTCCTATCGCTTCCGGCAAAATTGTCCGTGCAAACTTTTCCCATGTAATTGAAATGGGAGGGGTGTGCATATCAAAAGTGTCAGGTTCAGAATTGCGGGGCTTAAGATGTGAAAATACACCACCTGATTTTTGGGTGTTGGTGATTATTACCGGTTCCCATATTTTCACAATCTCATTCATCCGTGCAAATCTGCGCCGTAGGGATTCCTTAATGCCTAATTTTTCAACTATCTTTTCAGCCTGTTCAATGTTGCCAGACTTAGGTAATTCTTGGGGCCGCTGATATTGTAAAGGGTGCATCTTATCCTTGAACCGACGCGATACTTCTGAAAAATCCATTCCTGATGCAATATCTTCAAGCAATGTGCCTATCATGGATGTGCGGGGATGGCAAAATCCGGCAGGCGCATTGGCTACTGCCCACCATACTAAGTTTTCACCAAATATTCCCCTATGCTGCTTTCTGGCATTGTGAAGATCGAATAACCATTGCGCTTGTCCTAAGACTTTCTCGCTGCGGTACAATGAATCCGATTGTAATAGGTTAAGTGCTTGTTGGATAACCGGAAGTTTAAATTCAACCAAAGCCGTGATGACATTTTTGAAATCCTCCCGCTTTTCTGCCATTGCCTGACCAGAGGTTAATAAGGTTTGGTTGTAAATTCTCTGATTAGTGATGGCAAAATGTCTCCAAATTCCAGTCTCGTGTTCACCCCATGATTTATCCGACGATAGAAAGGGGCCGATAATACGCGATTTGCCAATTAACTTATTAAGTGCTTTGATGGTGGGCAAGTACATATCAGGTGCATCGGCCTCATTCCAGATGGGCGAGGACAGTGTGCCATCTTCATTGACAATAGCTAAATGCCCATATCGTTCCATGAAGTTCTTGCAACAATGGCAATTATGGTATTGACGTTCAGTAGGATCGGGGAAGCTGTTGAGGTAAGTATCCCAGATTTTATCCTTGGCCGTGGTTTGGAACAATGGTTCCTTGTTTGAAGTGTTGGCAATGAATCTTTTCTGGATACGGGATAAAAACATATCGTAGAGTTCATCATTCTGGTTGCCTACTACAGATTTGCATGGTGCCGATACTGCCGTTGCTTGCTTTCTCATTTTCATTTCCCCTTTCGTTTATTGTTCATGGTTTGGCTGCTTCATACTACCTATTTATCATATTGTCAAGCATTATTATAATTAGGTGGGTTAGCCCTGCCTAATATAATCAAGTATCGGCAACCTCACATCATCCACCCTTTTCTCTGC
>JAHFDG010000091.1 GCA_023249105.1 Candidatus Methanoperedens sp.
TATATTCAAGAACTAACTGACCATTTCAACGAGTTATTAAGATCATAGGGTCAGAAAGTATTGTTGGATAAGCAGGACTTATTGAATTATTTTACTATTGGGGGTTTTGGGACAGCCTGAGAAGTAAGGTTTAGCAATTACGCTCTATTTCTTCTCGTGCCCAAAGATAGAGTTCTGTGCTTACCCTGAAGTCTCCTGCTGCCAGTTTAGTGATAATTTCCAGGGCATCCTCTCCTGTCAATTTCCCGGTTCTTACCGCCGCAACAATTAGTCCTATTAAACCAGTGAATTTTAATCCCTTTGCCTCTGCAAACCTTCTCGCATTTGCCTCATCAAGAATAAGTCTATCGTGCGGTTGGGCAGCAAGAAACAAACTTGCTTCTCCTGAATCCAATCCATATTTTTTTAGCTCAGCCGTTTTTCCTTTGTAATCTATAACCCTAATCCACTGATTGATTGCATCTTTGAATGCTTCTGCATCTGGTGATTTTTCTGTTATAATCTCTTGCTTAATAGCCGTAGTAATAAATATCTCCTTAAAAACTGTCCTGAGCATGTCCAGTTTGCCTATCCTTGCAAGAGCGATAAGCGTGGATGAATCAACAAATACTCGCATTTTAAAACCAGGTTTGCGCTTCCTTTGCATCTCGTTCTGTCTCTTCTATGCTTTGCTTGAAAAATGGGATGCCTCTCTGGGCAAGGTATTTTGCCATCTGCTGTATTGAAACACCGGAAAATTCTGCGGCCCGGCACAAAGAAAATTCATCATCAATATATTTTTCCATGGCAATTTTCATGCGCAGCTCCCTGATGCCGCCCTCAATTACTCTTCTTATGACTTCTGACCTGGATGAACTGAGTGTTTGCGCAAGTTCATTCAAAGCATTCATATTTTTTTCATCAATTCTTACTTGCATGCTTTCCATATTAATTACATTGTAATCAAATGTAATTAACTTTTCGGATTTCCTGCCAACAAAAATACATAGATAGACCTCATCACGAGAATATACCAGAGGTGTGATGCAGTGATTGAGGAATTAAAAAAGGTGAAGAAGTAGAGAAATTTAATGAGTTCTACTGGCTATATTTATTATAAAGTCTGCTAATGTTTCAATCACTATATAAACGATTATTGCTGCGAGAGCCAATAATATAATAACTGGCACGAGTACGGCAATGATTGCCCTGCCAACCGTAATTTCATGAAACTTGTGTATCCCGTGAACCACAAGAACTAACGACCATATGACTGCTATAATGTTTATATAAGGTATCCAGCCTAACAACAATCCTGGAGTTGCGGCGTACATAACAGCTTTTATTGTCTGTGCATTCCCATTTCTTCCTCCAACGAGATATACAAAAATGTGAATGAACAATCCCAATATAAATATTCCTATAACCCCGAAAACCCATGTCCTCGCAAAAATCGTTATTGCCCCTTCATTTTCATCGCCTGCTATTATAGACCGGAATGTGAACAATGCGGAAAAAATTACGACAGTAATTAAGTAATATCTTACTGTATCATCAAGGCTATCCTCTTTCGAAGCCTCCAATGTCCTTAGCGGGTCAATTAAAAATCCTTTTGTTTTTCCAAGAAAATCCATGCATACCACAATGATTTTAATAATTTTATATGGTATATATCTTTGCTATTAAAAAAACATATATTCCCGCAGGATAATCAGTAATCATGCTCACAAAACAAGAGGGAGAGTTGGCGGTTCGACTTGCAAGGAAAGCTATAGAGGAATGCCTGAAAAACGGGAAAAAAATCAACCCCGACAACTTACCCCCTGTATTTAGAGAAAATCGCGGTGTATTCGTAACTTTAAATAAGAAAAAGGGCAGGAAGGAGCTTCGCGGCTGCATAGGGCGACCTTATCCCGTATTGCCGCTTGGTGAAGCGATAATAGTATCCGCAATCAACGCCGCCCGTGACGACCCGCGTTTTAACCCTGTTAAACCTGAAGAGATAAATGACCTTGTTATCGAAGTCACTGTGCTCACCGTTCCAAAACGCATAAAGGCAAAGCCAACAGAATTCCCGGATAAAATAATAATCGGGAGAGATGGTTTGATAGTTGTAGCAGGTATGAGTTCGGGCCTCTTGCTCCCCCAGGTTGCGGTTGAACATGGTTTTGATTCCACTGAATTCCTGTGCCAGACCTGCATGAAAGCAGGGCTTATGCCAGACGCATGGCTTAATGGCGCCGAAGTATATTCGTTTGAAGGACAGATATTCGAGGAAATCGAACCCGGCGGGGAGATAAGGGAAAAGGATATTAAGTGCAGTGAATAATGATTAATAATATAAGGAGTGATTGAAAATGTCTGCTTTGTGTTTATATGTGGATTCTAAAAGTGAGGAAATTCTACCTTTTGCAAAAATGGTGCATGAACTATTATCCCTTCCGGTCACGATGCGAAGCAAGAATAAGAAAGGCGTCAGGCTTGAGAAAGGGAAAGTAGTGGATAATGATTATACAGGTCCGATACTTGAAGAGGCTTTAATTAAGAATTGTGTTATACATACCATACCAGACAGGGGTGCATACAAGGGAATACCGGTAGTGGTTGCCCCCATACAGGACAATGAAGGAAATCCTATTGCAGCCGTGGGAATTGTAGACGTGGTCTGCACTATCGACCTGGCTTCTGTATTCGGGAATTATCCGCAGATAGTGCGGCAGGTGGAAGAAAAGAAAGAGAAGAAATTTGTTAGACCAAAAGGTTAAATCTGATAACATTATAGTAGGCAATCCAGCTTTGATGACCCCGTCTAAAAAAGAATGATATTTTTGGGTTCATCAAACAGAGGTGAATCATGGCAAGATTTCCAGAAGCGGAAAAAATACTATTACATATGAAAATATGCATGAAATGCAATGCCCGCAATTCAGTACGCGCGACAAGATGCAGGAAATGCGGATATACCAATCTTAGAATGAAATCAAAGGAACTTAAGGGAACGTAAACCAGATGGTCGTCGAGGAACGCCTCAACCATATAGTAGAAAAAGAAGGTGCTGTTCACCTTACCCTTATCGACCCCGACTCGCAGTTACCTGAGGTTGCAGGGAAAATCGCACACGAGGCGTCACTTGGCGGTACGGATGCTATAATGGTGGGGGGTTCTATGGGGGCTACAGGGTCTACTGTTGAACAGACGGTGCAGGCGATTAAATCTGCCTGTGACCTCCCTGTGATATTATTCCCGGCAAACGCTGGCGGGCTTGCGGAGAATGCCGATGCCGTTTTTTTTATGAGCCTTCTAAATTCAAGGGATGTAAATTATATTACCACCAACCAGGCTATAGGCGCGCCTCTTGTGTATAAGCATGGCATCGAACCGATATCCATGGCATATATTGTGATAGAGCCGGGGGGAGCCGCAGGATGGGTAGGAGATGCACGCCTGATACCGAGAAATAAGCCCAAACTTGCAGTCGCATACGCGCTTGCGGCAAAATACATGGGCATGCATTATATTTATCTTGAAGCTGGTTCCGGCGCAGATAAGCCTGTGCCTGTCGAGATGGTGGCGGCTGTGAAAAAGGCTGTGGGTGAAGCCACCAAAGTCATAGTGGGCGGAGGTATCAGGGATGGGCCTACTGCCAGGGAACGGGTAAAAGCCGGAGCCGATATGATATGCACAGGTACGATTGTTGAGCAGGTTCAGGATGTTAAGGGCAAAATTGAAGAACTTGTCAAAGCGATAAAATCGTAAAATTTGCTTTCATTGAAGTTTATTGACTGTTCCTATTTTCCTTATACTTTCCTTAAATGAAATCGGCTCAAATCCGAATATCTTTTTGAGGTCATTCGGTTCGCAAACCATGTTATTCTGAAGCGATTCTACCAGCCAGTAAACCACATTGGGATTCACAGGTGAAAGCTTTCCAAGAACTGCTGCCGAGAGCTTGTTCCATGAACCGGGAATGGAAATGAAAATCTTTTTTAATCCAAGTTCCCCTGCATATTGCTGTATCAATTCCTTATATGTGAATATCTGTGAGCAGCCTATGTCATAGCATTTGTTTAAAGTCTCTTTCTTGTCAAGGCACTCCACAAGATATCGTATCACATCGTCGATATAAATGGGCTGCACTTTCGTGTTCTCCCAGTTAAGGACAGGGATAATAGGAAATTGTCTAACAGCAGTATCCAGAATATCAAAAGCAGCGCCTCCCCTGCCGATTATTACCGAAGCCCTGAAAATCGTGTAATCGATGCCGCTATTCTTGATTATTTCTTCAACTTCCTTCCTGCTCTCAAGGTGATGCGATAGCTTTTCATCAGGATTTCTCATGCCTGTGAGATGTATTATCCTTTTAACGCCATTTTGCTTGCAGGCTCTGACCATGTTATTTATTGCAAACCTGTCGAGTGTATCGAATCTTTTCTGCTCGCCTCTGGGCTGGGTTCCCATCATGTGAATAAAATAATATACGGTGTCTATGCCATCTGTTGCCCTGACCAGCGAATCATAATCAAGGACATCACCTGTTATGTAGGTGATATTAGGTTTTTCCTGGCTTGCAGGTTTCCTGACAAGGCATCTTACCTGCAAGTTTTTTTCCGATAATGCCCGCAAGACCCGGGCGCCTATGAAACCTGTTGAGCCTGTGAGGAGTATCATATATTATCTCTATGAAATATTTTTAATCTATCTGCAACCGGATATTAAGCCTTCAGCCCTCTTTGCAATTCTTCAGCAGGTTTTTCTTCAATAAAATAATAACCGCACGGTTGATGTCCCTGCTCTTCCCTTGTCCTCGGATATTTCCTGCACATGGGCGGCCTGATACTGTGTATGGTGCAGATGGCTTTGTGAGAATTATGATTCTCAAATTTCAGGAAAGGACATTTATATAAAAACATGCAGCATGAGCCGCAATTCTTACATTCACCTGCACGAGTGTCGTCCACCGGAAGAATACTTGTGGCAGCTCTCCTGATTTTACCAGCCAAACGTTCCATCTTTCGTTTTTATGTAATGCAAACCAGATAAATATTTTGATGCGATATATTCTTTTCATAACCCTTATCACAGATTAACGATATTTATGGCAATATGGTACGCATAGGCGGTCTTGTGCTTGAAAGGTCAATAGTGGCGGTCATTGGAAAAAATCCTATTGATTCCGCCAAAAAAGCGAAAAAGCTCGGAGCTGATATATTAGAGGTAAGGATAGATCTCCTTGATATGGATGTAAGCATGGCGATTTTGCAAATAAAAAAGCTTGACTTGCCTGTTATCATTACCAACCGGATGAAGCAGGAAGGTGGGGCGTGGGAAGGGAGCGAAGATGAGCGAATCCAGACATTGTTATCTTTAATCCCTCTGGCGGATGCTGTTGATATCGAGTTATGCGCCAGAGAACGCGATAATGTAGTTGAAAAAGCAAGAACTGAAGGAAAGACGGTTATCATCTCTACGCATGATTTCCAGAATACGCCGGAGCTTGAAGTCATGGCCGGTATAATCAACGAATCCTTTGAGGCCGGAGCAGATATTGCCAAACTTGCAGTTACGCCGCAAACACTTCTGGATGTTCTCCACCTGCTTGAGGTTACTTTACGCGCATTTGGGAAAGTATGCACTATTGCAATGGGCAATATGGGCAGGCATTCGCGCGTTGTTGCCCCGATTTACGGTTCAGTCATGACCTACGGGTATGTGGATAAGCCCGCGGCTCCGGGGCAATTGAGGGTAGATGAATTAAAATCCATTTTGAAATTGCTCTGAGCCAGGAATTATTTGAGGCGTATCAGGTTTTCCCGCCCTTTTTTGATTTTGAGAATAAGATTTTTGTTATTCAGTTCATTCAATGCCGAACTAACTGTCGATTTTGGAAGATTAAGCTTTTTTACGATTTCTGACTGGTAAAGAAACCCGCCATTTTCTTTTAAGAGCCTGGTAATCTGTTCTTCAAGGTCTATCATTTCGGTTTCTGTAATATCTTCAACTATTTCTTTTGGAGTTCCCCTTTTGCGCAAGTAAATGAACGCGCCAAGCAAAACGATAATGAAAGTGGCAATAGCCAGGGGTATCCAGGGGGATTGGGTCTTTGAAAGAATAATCCTGGGTTCCCCTCTGCCAAAAGAGCGAAGACCGTACCATATAAACCCTTCATGGGTCTGGTCAGGTGACGGCGTAACCTCTTCGATTGCAAAACCGGAAGGATACTGGATTATAAGCGTATTGTCTTTTGAAAGGTACAATCCCCCTACAAAGACATCCCCGATGTTGATATTCGGATCAGTCCTGGCAAAATTTGTCCACCTGAACGAATAATGCACAACTCCGTATTTCCCGGTGGGAGTTGATTGGATTGCCGCATCACCTGTAAAATCCGCTGCAACCATGCTTCTGGACGTTGCAACAGCAGCTTCGGATGCCGATTTCTGCATCAAGTCCTTGAACTCGTTAAGATGAACTGAATTTAACTGCTGCGTATAATTCTCAAATGAATTGATATCATCATTTGTTACAAGAAGCGTCCTGTATTCTACGTTCCATATCGCAGTTCCGCCCTCGTTGACGTTGATTGTATATGTTATCTTATAATCGTTCACGGGCGCGGCACTGGCTGCGTGGGCTAACAATAAAAAAATTATAGAAAGATACAGAGCCTTCAGTAACATATCGCACAGGTGTATCTAATTAGTAGTATAAATACTCAGCTTTGAATATTGACTTAAAAGGATGAAAAAGATAGGTGAAAGTTCACCTATCTTACTTCTCCGGTTTTACCCGGTTAAGTCCTCCTTCTCCACTTACTCCTTCTTTTCACGTTTTTCAGATTTTCCTGCTATCTCCTCTTGCCCTTTCTTTTCACTCTTATTTTCTTTTTCCGCTATCTCCTCTTGTCCCTTCTTTTCATTCTTATTTTCTTTCTCCCCTATCTCCTCTTGCCCTTTATTTCCATTCTTATTTTCTTTCTCCCCTATCTCCTCTTGCCCTTTATTTCCATTCTTATTTTCTTTCTCCCCTATCTCATTATGTTCTTTTTTGACCTTTATTTCCAGTACTTTTAGAACATCTGCTTGCGTCAGGACTGACAGCTTCTGATGGACGTCTCTGACAATCTCAGATTCGTTCGTTTCATTCAGCGGGAACTTGTATTCAGCCTCTACCTTTGAGATATTTCCTTTAACCTCAGCCTCAGCATTCAGTTCCTCTTTTAACTTATGTTCGCCTTCATCTTCTTCTTCGACTTTTATTATGCTGTTGATATTTTCTTCGCTCAGTTGCAGCCGGTTGACAATTTCCCGGGCTATGGTGAAGTTGTCAGCGCTGTTGGAGGTGAATTTAACTTCCACTTCGACTTGTGTCGTTTTGTCGATTATTTTTGCCTTGATCTTTAGTTTTTCTTTGGTTTCATCTATATCGATTTCCTCCAGCACTTCCCTCCCATTCCTTGTAGCGAGTACGAATCCTCTTCCGGTCTTTGATTCAAACTTTTCTTGAAGATCCACACTGTTGTTATACGCTCTTGCAAGTCCCTTATTATCGGGGTGCGACTCAAGGAGGGCTTTGAGAACTGCTTCGTGTTTGGCACTCATCTTCTGGGCATTGAGAAGACCTGTATCTTCATCAGATGCTTCGGAAACCGCCTCATCCGCCTCTTTTATCTTTTCCCTGTATTTTTCAAGCGCCCTGACCGCGGCTTCGTCGTTCTTATTTTTAAGCTCTGTCTTTGCCTCGGCTATCCTCTGCCTTGCATGGGCTACCTTTTTCCCGATTTTTTCACTCTTATTGAAGGTAAAAGTCTCGTCTAAGCCCTCAAATGCGATTTTCAATCCGTATAATGAGCTCCCTGGTCCAATTGAGCCTTCATACGGCGCTACATCGTCCGCTTGCTCGTCCATATTCTTATTATTAGCTGCTATGCTTGTCTGGTTTTCAGCTCCATTAACCGTAGCGTTCGTCTGGTTGCTTGCGCCAGCCATACCTGCGGAAAAAGCCAGCATTAACAGGAGCATAACTGCCAGCGTTATATTTCTCAATCTCATATTCTCACCTCATAATTCGGCATTTTGCCGTTAAATTAAATTAATCCCTAACAAATATAAGCATTCTTACAGTTTTAATAGTTTTTTAAAATACCCAGTTTTTCCAAAATCTGTTAAATCGTTCATAAAGGTTCAAAATCCTTTATAAAACCCTATAAGCGGAGATATTAGAATGTGTGCCAGAGTGTCCATTGGCAGGATAAATCGTAAAGAGCGAACTTTGCACCGGATATGAAAAACTTTTCATCGCCATCTATGAACCGTAGTTGTTGGCTGATTTTGCGGTGAACGCCCCGAACCTGCAAAACAAACCCGGAAATTTACATCAGGTTAGAGCATAGAATATGTAATTGTAGAGTCCGGATATTTTTTCGCTGAATTTTTTCAGCAATATTCTTTCTTTCGTTCATCTTTTATCTCACCATCCAAAAACCTTAAAAAAGCGTCCTAAGATTGATTCAGGCTGCATTT
>JAHFDG010000131.1 GCA_023249105.1 Candidatus Methanoperedens sp.
GCGTAATTCAAAAACACCATGAGTCAGACTCGTGGTGTTTTTGGCAACAGGCGGCACGAATTTAAACCGCTGTTTTTCGTGGCCTGCCCCCTAGTTTGCCGTTGTTTCTCGATGCGGCAGGTCAGATGGGGAAAAATTCTTGATCGAGTATCTGTTCTGTCGTCCATGAACATGATTCTGGAAACACATCGAGTCCAGTCTCATCGCCTGCCCTAGCAACGGCATCCGCCCAGCTTTTGGCTAGCCAGTCCACGTCGTTGAGAGAAACTTTAAGACTTGGCGTACTTCTGATTTCAAGGGCGATCGCTTTTCGCTGCTCCTTGATCGTTCTTTGCCAGCTCGCACCGAGTCTGCCGGGCTGAAATTGCCATTTGAGCAGATGGGACAAAAGAACGTCCAGCGCGAATGAAACCCGCTTGTTCGTTTGCCCAAGCGATGATGTCTTTTTCGTATGCAACACTCATTTTTCAGTTCTCCAATCATCTTCCGAGTATAGGGCAAGATGCTACAAATTCGCATCTCCAAAATGAGCCATCCTCTCGTTAAAAAAATAGCAGGAATCTCAATACATTACATTCCCAAGTGTTTCAAATTTTCTTTTACATTACATTACATTACATTACATTACATTACATTACATAAGTGTGTTTTTAGTTTGCATTTTTAAGCTGAAAAATGGCATTTTAAGCGATAAATAGGCTTAAATTTAATCAATTTCTATATTTTTTATATGTATATAACACTGTATTTTATATATATAATTGGTATATGTTTGAATTTTTTAGGATGCTTTAATGAGTGCCGAAGCTAGTAATTCTGATGATCTTAACTACATAAAAGATGATTGTAAGATATGCCATCGTTACCTGAGAGATACGCGGTCTGTGTCATTGGTGGAGGCTGCGAAGGTGTTCCAACGGATGCCTCAAGCTGGGAGGCGTGAGATATTTAAGAAGGCAATAGCAGCGAAGGAGGCGCATAAAAAACTATTAGAGAAGCCCCCAATTCAGAAGCAACAGGTTCAAAGCCCTCCGCCAAAACCACTCGTACAGACTCCGAAAGTGACGCAGGTTATATACAAAAAGCCATCGCCACTGAAAGCCACAGCACGTCCAAAACGGCAGGGGAAAGAGGAAGAAGTGGGTAGCAAACTCTATTCTTTAAACATCCCACAGAAGGACTTGGCACTACTCAAGAAGGTGGCTAAGGAGGAAGGAGAGTCGGTATCCACCCTGATTAGAATGGCCATCAAAAAGCATTTGAAAGAGCGTGCCGAGGGCTGATGTTCAATTTCGGAATCTTTAATTATTTAATAACCTACGCCCATTTAAGCGGTGTTTTGGCTAATCAAACACCAAATAACGGAGGTTATTTCGGCAATGAAAGAGGCCGAATATGGTGCAGAATGGAAGCAAAACAAGAGGAGTTATCTCATGGGTGTTGCTGATGTGCTGTATCACATGGAATTAGCCACTGTCATGGAACACAGCAAAAACCTAGACGAGATCAACGCATTATTTATGAAGTAAAAGCAAAAAAGCCCACGGTTGAGATGGGCTTTTTCCGAAATATCGCGGCTAGTCTTGGACTGGCTGGTTTGGAACTAACAGCAAATACTCCGTATAAACCTAAAGTAAGACTCCGTGTCTACTTAAACGTCTGTGTTCATAGTATGTACGAATTGTTACGGTTTAGCAGGTGGATTTTCTGTTTTTGCTTTGATTACTAAGGCTTTCTTGTAAATATGAAAAGCCGTGATGATCGTTTGTGATGGGGACTACCTGATTGTTATCCATGTGGGCGCGGAAGTATAAGCCATGCTCTCCGACGAGTATGTCAACATGATACGAACCCAAGAACTTAACCTCTAAAACGTGGGTGTCACCTTTTGGAAACTCTGATTTTGCAGTGGCGATATTACAAGATGGAATAATGACATCTTTAGTTAGATGTCCATTCGTTGTAGTGATTTTATAGAATCGAACTCTCATTCTACCATCCATATTATTTATGCTTGGTTCGATAACCTGAGTTAATCGAACAGTCCGTATTCCTTTAGCATAGCTAAAAATGACTCTGTAAACATAGGCTTAAACTCAGGATTTTTATCTTTAGAGCCTTTCCATAACTCCCTAAGTGGTGAAGATAGTTGTGATGCAAAAGCCATTCGTAACTGTTCTTGCTCTATGTCGTCTAATGCTAAGAACTGATTGAGACGGGGGTCAACCTTGACTGCTTTAATGGGCTTTTCTTTGGCGACAGGCAATGCTGCTTTGTCGATAGG
>JAHFDG010000039.1 GCA_023249105.1 Candidatus Methanoperedens sp.
GTCAATATCTTGATGATATCAACAAAATGCCTGTGATTTTCAAGTGGAAATACAAGATGGATGAAATGCCTGGAAGAATTGAGTCATTGTAATATTAATTTGGAATTGATATACTAGTATGCCATTGACTATGTTGTTTAATAATTCTTTCGGAATTTTCGAAACGTTTTCTTCGAAGTGGAGCGATATTTTCCTTTTGAGCGCCGACTCAAATTTTTTCAGCTCCACTTCTTTTTCTTTTGCAACCACCAGCAGGTCCACGTCGCTTGTTTCTATATCCTCGCCCCGGGCGCACGAGCCGAAAAGCACTATAGCGTCGGGCATAATTTCGTCCGCAAGAAAATCAACAAGCCCTGATTCATGCATCCTCAGCAAGATGTCGTTTCTCCTGTATATCCTGAACAGGTCATTTTTTTCCGAAACATAGCTTTCATAGACCCCTCTTTTCTCTTTTTTGATTAAGCCTTCGTTTTCAAGTTTCTTTACGTGGTTTATCACGGAGGGCATTCCGAGCTTGAGCATCCTTGAAATCTCCCTGAGTTGAAAGTACCTTGTGGGCTGGTCAAAAAACAGGGTGAGGATGCGATAGGTGGTATATTCTTGTAGCATGTGATATAATTTTGTATCAAGTGATATATAAAGTTATCAGTGTGCTTCGCCCCATGCTGAACTGTATAGTCCCAAAAATGCTTATCTGTCGGACTATGGAGGAGGGAAAGAAAGATGAAACTGCTCACAAAAGATGAGGCGCTGGCAGGTCTGAATGAGATGGACGCATGGGGCGGGGATGTTCGACTGAACAAGTTTATCGACTTAAAGCCGTTCTGCCCAGATTTCAATAATTTTGTGCTTTATGCCGTTCTTTTTAATGAATTCCAGTATTTTCTCCTTTTGTTCGGCAGGAACCGCAATGACCCCCCGCTCTATCTTTTTCCCTGATATCTCTTCCAAAATGCCTTTTGAAACAAAAACCTTCTCTCCAACCTTCTGCCTGTAACCGTAAAGTTCTCTCCAGAGCTTAATTTTCCTGCTTCTGTCCATTTTGCGAAAATCCAGAACAAACAGGAAGTGATCTTTCGCGCCCTTTGGCATTCTTTCATATTTTCCGTACAGAAGAATGCCGCTGCTGATGATGCTTCTGTAAAGCTCCCAGCGTTCAAGTTCCCCCGTCTTTACAGAAATGGGGTTTTTCAATCCGCGAAGCTTCCATTTTTCGTATGTTTCTGATTTTTCAAAGGCAGAAAGCAGTTTTGCCACTTCTTTTCCGATTGCCCTGCCTTTTTCCGTGTCTACAAATATATCTATGTCGCTTTCGCTGTCAAAATCCCCGCGCGCAACGGAACCGAAAAGTATTATGTTTTTTATGTCCTTCGCTGTGCTGGATTTCAGGAGGAAAGAGGAGAAGTCCATTGCACAGGCGATAAGCTCGTATCTATTCATCCATCATCCCCCGAAGAATGCTTTCAATTTCGTTAAATATCACGATAATTTCCTTTATGTTTTCTTTTGGTTTCGGCGCGCCGTAGGCAAGAATTTCGCTTGTGTTTTCCAGAGCCACCATCTTTTTCAGTATCGTATCCTTGTTTTCAAAATCAGGTAGCTTCTCCGAGACCTTTCCTGACTTGAACCACCTGTGGTTTAGCTGGAAGCCCTCGTCAACAAGCTTTTTCCTGTGCAGGTATGCACAGAGGAGTTCAACCATTGCGCGGGAGGCGTTGAGCGCTACAGTCCTTTGCGATTTTTCCAGGCCGCGGATTTCAAGCGCCCATGAGAAGATATTGTCCTTGTATTCCTGAAACGCTTTCAGGTGGTCTTCCTCTTTCATGGCAGTTGTTATGTGACCAAGTATATAAATAGTTTGTGACCTTGTCGCATATGTGATATGGTATATAATATTTATGCGACCATGTCGCATGCGAAAGGCGTTCCAGAGTCAAAAGCCGCAAGTATTCACTATTGAAGCTCTGCCGGGAGTGGGATAACGAAAGAGGAGCGCTGGCGGGTTTGAATGGGATGATACGCGCGGGGTGGAGATGTTTGACTGAGTTGTATGCGGAGATGTTGATGGCGGTGGAGTGATATAAACGGACTCTGCATTTTATATTTTGATTATTTCCATCTCTAAATCTTCTTCTTTCATTCGCTAGTATTTTCTATCAGGACAACTTCCAACAGGAATAAGCTCTTACCAAAACTTTTCAATGGGCATAAGAGCTTTCCAAATTTTTCATTTATTATCAGATTGAATTTTTTTAAATAATTCAATATATTTTTTTGGTATTAATAAGTAAATACAATATAAAGCTATTCCTGACGCCATAATGTAAGAAATTCCTTCTGATATATTTGGAAAATTTTTTGAAGAATATAAAAAAACCCAGACAAGCCAAAAAAGCAATAAAAGTTTTAAATTATCTCCAGAAATATCTAATTTTTTATTCAGTGCGAATATAATTACCGTTAATATCGCTGGAATTAAAAGATTTGGTTTATCAATAAGATATGTAAATACTTGATTATTAATTGAATCTGAGATTGTCAATTTAAACACCCTATAAAGGGATTTGGTAGCCCATTCCTCTCAAAATATCTAATACTCCAAAAACCGCTACAATTATTGCTATTATTTTAGATAAAGTGACTATATAATCACTTTGTGTTCGCTCTAAAATTAAATTTGCAGCTACAGCAGCACCTAATTCGATTATTCCTCTGCCTATCAAAATCCAATCTGTCATAGAAACCTCTTTTAAATAATTATTATTTTGTTAATAAATCATATACTCTCAAAGTTACAGGTGCTTCAGCTAAGATTTTTCCATAGCTGTCGAAGTCTTTTAAATCCTTTATTTGAGCTAAATCCGATTCATCATATAAATGGAGTTCTAACGCCCCATAATATGTTCCAGGTTTACTTTTTCTGTGCTCTCCTCCAGCTTCTGAGCCCACATACCATCTAGCTTGTAAAACTTTACTGGTAAACGCATCAATAGTTGTCAATTCTGAATTTGTACAAAGTATATAATTTAACTCCATAGTACTTCTATCAGTACAAACTGCTTCGACTTTTATAGCTTGATTGTTATTGTTTCTAATTGTCACCATACTATATACCGTATGAGGTCCACCTTGACCACCAAAGTATAAGTCAAATTTATACTCATCAAGTTTAACATCTATTTTTGAACTATCTATTTTTTGTTCAGGAGTAGGAGTTATTATTGGAGTAATTACAGGAGTTACGATGTCATTTCTTTTTTCTGGATTAGAGCCTAAACAGCCCGATACGAATAAAGCAGTAAATATAACCATTATCCCAAATACAATATGTTTAGTCATTTCAATACCTTCACATTATACATTTTCTAATTACTCATAAATGTTTCTTATTTTCAAATGCTGTTTCAATTTGTATTGGAAAATAAATTTACAATACATCGCAAGGTTTAAATTCTCTTAAAAATTATAGAAATTGCAGATGATAAAGATGAAAATAGAAAAATCAACAGTTATAATTGTGATGTTGCTAGGTATAGTTTTCGTTAGTGGTTGCGAGCAACCTTCGCAACCAGCGTATATCCCCAAAGTTGATTTTATAGTATCACCAACTGCAATAGATGTAAATGATAATCAAATTTCAAACCTTATCGCAGTTACTATAACAAAAAAAGATACTGAAAATAAACCAACAAATTTTGTTTTAAAATTTACACCATCCAATCCCGATTATGCATACCCCATTGATGCAGAATCAAATGAAAAAGTGGAACAAAAGGAGACAGGAAATCTCACAACCTATGGAAGGGAGTTTAAATATCAGTTTAAAGTATTTGGTAAAAAAGTGTCTGGGCAACCCATCTCTCCTTGGAAAATAGATATTGAATTGCTTTACAACAATACAACATTGAATGAGCGTTCATTAGATATTACGGTAAAATGAAGTCGAAAATTGTATGATTATCATATTCAATATTTTTTCACATTAATTTTATTGTGGAGCGTTAGCCTCTTCGATATGGTCTTTCAGGTAACCATCACTCCCCCTTCCTCATTCTCTCCACTTCCTCCCCCCCAGGTATCCTCAGCACAAAACATCCGTGGCACGGCTTGACATACGGCATGATAATAAAATCCCCATCCACTGCAATCGGAATCGGTGGAACTCCTATCAAATAACCATCAAAAATCTTAAAACCAGCTTCGACATAATAAATCTCCTTAAAATTCTTCTTTATGTACTCGGCGCACTCCTTGAAAGAACTGTTGGGCAGCAGTATCTCATAATTCATCTCGTCAATGCAGCCCATGACTTCACCCCGTCGATTTGCGCCCGAAGCGGCGTGGGGTTATGCACAGCCCTTGCCGCAATGATAACCGAATCCCCGCTGGCTTCGATGAGCGGCTCGATTTCCTTTCCGAAAATGACAGCCACAGTCTTTGCTTTTGAGAGGGATTTCACAGTGGCAAGATACGATATGCCGCTGTCGCTGTGAATGAACACAAAGCACAGGTCAAACTCCATTTTCTTCTCAGCCAGAGCGCCTATACACCTGTCAAGCTCCATCACCTTCTTGATATAATGCTTTCCAGGGTCTGAATTCAGGAGCAGGCTGATAGCGGCTTTATTCCCCGCCGCCGTCACATCAAAACCGTCAAGGTTCAATTTATTGGCGATATATATTGCCGCCGCTGTCTGCACTGGCAGTTCAGGGCACCCCATTAATAGAAGCGCTTTCATGTTATAATCCTCTCTTTTGATTTTCTATAATATTCAATGCGCTGGTTCAGGACGCAGCCGCCTCCGCGCCTCCCTCCGATAGGATTTTTCGGAACGCCCATCGAGTTCATGCACCGCGCCATCACAGCCGCACCGCGCGCCAGACCGTCGTCCACGAACACCACATGCTCTCCGGGTTCTTTGAAAATCCCGAGTTTCTCTATGCTTTTCAGGATAAGAAAAGGTTTGCAGCCTGTGATTGCAGCTCTTCCTGTTAATCCTATGGATGTTTTTTCCGAGATGAGGTTATTATCCATACCAAGTTTCACGAGCCGTTCAACCATCATAGCCGAAACAAGGTCAAGTGTAGCAAACATTGTTTTTAATCCGTGCTTTGAATAGATTTCTGCGCCTATATCAATTAGACCTGGCAAAAGGCTTCCGTTCACGCCCACATCGCATCCGATAAGTGTAACGCCTATTTCTTTTGCGGCTGCAGGGTCAACCGGCACGCTTCCATACCTTTCCCTGTCCACCGGCACGACTTCAATAGTTATCAGCGCATGAATATCCTTTGCGTATTTTTTAATGACGCCGCTTTTTGTTAGCCATATCGTCCGTTCTTTCGTGTCATGAAATAGATCAAGCGCAGCGCCGTATCTTTTATCCACAAGCCCCGTGCCTTTTATCACAGCATCGGGAATGGCTCCGGCATAACCGCACAGGTTTGCGATAGTCCTGGCATACGGTATATCGCTATTAGTAATCCGCCCTTTCAGCGTAGTCCCGAAGTCCATGGAAAATACGGGATTCCTGAAATCAACGCCAGCCCATTTCGCCCCCTCCTTGATGCCTGCTGTTGAAAGTTCCCCTTCCATTTCGTTTGCGACAATTTCCACGCCAGTTGAGCCTACAGGCGGTAGCACTCCGCCCACAGCGCCAGTAAAAACAATCTTATCAATAAGCGTGTGGTCCCTGAATTTTACCGGTATGTTATCAATGGACATGGCGGGAACCATCTTCTTTGGCGGTATTCCTGCAATAAGACAGCCATCTGCAAGCGCTTTTATGAATTCCCCCACTTCATGCGGCGATGAAAATCCTGCAACAACGCCTGTTGACCTCACTGCAAAATCAAGGTCGGTTTTTATATCAAGATTGACAGCATCATGCGCTTCAAGAAGCGTGTCGCGAACCAGCTCTGCAATCGATTCCCTCGTCAGCGATACACCGCTTAAGGTTGTCCCGAATATTCTCTCGTTCGGTTTTGGCTTCCTCACATCGCGCGTCATTTTTACGGTCTTGTTCAAAAGCCGCGTGCGTCCGTCCTTCATGTTCGTGGCTGTGAGGATGCATTTGGTGGTTGTGTTTCCAACTTCGATGGATGCGACAATGAAGAAAGGTACGAACTCGCCTCTTTTAAGGTCTCCCTTGAGGTCGGAAGGGAGAATAAGCTGGCTTTCTGCTATTCTTGGTTTTGTACCGAAAAAGCAGCCGAGTATGAATTTAATAGGATTTTCCATATTCACCTGTTCTCAATTTCCACTGTATGCGGCGCAGCACTCCTCGCAGGGTCTGCACCTCTCGTCCTGTTAACTCAGCGCGTCCTAATATCCTCTGGAGCATAAGCTTTGTCTTGTTTTCTTTATGTTCCTTATACTCTATATCATCGAGCACCTCATCAATGTGCTCATATAAAAGCTCGACATCAGAATGGTCTGCAAGATACCTTTCCCCGCCCTTGATATCGCTGAGTTCGTAGAGCACAACGGCTACGGCATGGGACAGGTTCATGCTCGGGTACTCCGGGCTCGTGGGGATATTCACAACTATATCGCATATTTCAAGCTCCTCATTACTAAGACCGGCGTCCTCCCGGCCAAAGACGAGCGAGACCACGCCGCTCTTTCCAGAAAGTTTATCTTTTAGCTGTCCGGGGCTGTAAGCGGGCATTCTGAAGTGCTTGTTGTCGGTTTTCCCGTGAAGTCCTGTCATGCCTACAATGATATTTGAGCCTGAAAGTGCGTCTTTTAAAGAAAACTCAATCCTGGCATTTTCTATTATGTCATAAGCATGAACCGACATTAAACGCGCTGGCATATCAAGTTCGCATGGATTCAGGAGGACAAGCTCGCTGAATCCGAAATTTTTCATTACACGGGCTACGGAGCCGACATTACCGCTGTAGAGAGGTTCAACGAGGACGATGCGAAAGGTGAGGGACATAATTTCACGAATAGTTTTCAAGGAACTTAAGCTTAAAACGTTTACTTAACTCTTTTATATTTTGTTTCATTTCACTTTCAACATTCTTGAATAAAACTTGAACATTATCCTTTTCTGATAATGCAAGTAAAAAGCAATCTGAAAACGCAATGTTATACCTTGATTTTATCATAGCAGCTTTTAGACAGAGTTCATAATCTAATGGTTTTATTTCTACATGCGGATGATGATAAACAAAGTCGTAGAATTTTTTTGCAAGGGTTTCGGATTGCGGGGGCTTATATACTTCCTGATACACCCTCTCAGCAACATAATATATTTCTGTCAGCGTCAGCGGAGTTAGAACAGCGTCAGTTTCTCCCCTGTTCACAGACTCAACTACCGCCTTTGCCTGGGTGTGCAATGCGCCGCTGGTATTAATGTATTCTACCCAGACTCCAGTGTCTATTGCTATCATTTTATACCCAAATCATGGAGGAGTTTCTTGAGTTTTGCCTCGTCAATGTCACGCGATGCTTTCGTAGCTTTATCAACAGCATGCGGGGAGGCGCTAACAAATAGTTCAGAAGGTTTTACTTCCGGTTCGGCTACAAGGATTATCTTTTTGTTTTCCTGAAAAACCTTGAGCTTGTTGCCCATCGATAAACCCAGCAATTCTCTTATTTTTTTGGGGATTACTACCTGTCCCCTGCTTGAAACTGTTACAGTTGTCATAAGAGTATGTAAGACGCTAATCTTATTTATGTCTTATTGCCAATAGTTTCTATGTTCCTACGGTCTGCGGTGTACTCTTGATTTTTGTCGGAACTGGCGCTTCGGCTATGGCAGCGACAGAAGGTTATAAGCCTCTGGTTAAAATTCCCGGCATGCAGACTAACGCGACGCTCACGAGTTATCTCTCCGGGCTTTATAATTTCCTTATCTCCATTGTCGGAGTGCTGGCTATGGCAGTGATTGTGTACGGCGGAATGCGATATGTTGTTTCTGCCGGCAATCCGGCGGCGATGGAAGACGCTAAAGAAGCCATCTGGGCTGCGGTCTACGGCTTGGCTCTAGCGCTCGGCTCCTGGCTGATTATCAATATCGTCAATCCTGATATGCTGGTATTAAAAAATCCCGGCGTGGGATTGGCGCCGGGAAAGTATAGCGCGGCTGGCAATACAAATGTGTGCGTTGGTCGTCCAAACAGTGATGCTTTTAGCACGATTCCTTATGATGCCAAAGACTCCGGCACTTATTGTACTTGCATTGACGGAAAAAATATTCCTAAAAAAACAAAGAAAGCGAAATTGACCTTAGCGCCAATTCCTTCCACTGTAACTACGGGCGGCTCGGTGGCATTAACGTTTACGCTTACAGATGAATCCAGCTCCAGCCCTTTGAGCGGAAAAACTGTGAAATATAACCATGTTAGTGAAGCATTAAATGGCATGACTTATTATAACGGAGGAAGTACGGATGGGTCTGGCGTGTATACTATTAATACTCAATTTAATTGTTTGACTTCTAAAATCAAAGTATTTGGAGTATTTTACGGCGATGCAGAATATGTTTCTGCCGTCAGCGATATAAGAGAAATAGCCCTTACAGCTGGTTCTAATTACGCGCTCAATACGCCGTGCACAGCTTCTGATTTTCCTATACCTATAGTTTTTGGTTTGCCAAATACCTGTAATTCGCTTTGTTCAAGTAAAGATTTATCGCCAGACAGACAATTTCATTGTATAAACGCTAATTTAGGGATAGGTACAACTCAAGCCAATGCATCGGATGGCAATACCATAATAAATGGCGCTAATGCAGTACAGCATTCAGTGGATAAGGATCATTTAATTCAGCCAGTTTATTTTGATGCCGTTAGCCATTCTAATATTCTAGATAATCCAATGATTGCTAAAATTGAAATTAATGTAGCTACTAGTTGGTGGACCGATACTATATCAGCGGATTATACTTATGTATTTGATACTGCGTGCGGAGATAATTTAGGTCCTGTTTTACGTGCCGGAAGTTATCATGATTATATAAAATCTTGGGATGATTTAACTTTGCAGGCTGATAATCTTTCAGCGCCAATAGGTAAATTTGCATTTTATCCTCCAGTGGCTAAAAGTTATACTCCTCAATTAAAAGTTTATCCTAAAGATGGTTGTAGCCCAGTAACAGCCCCTCAAGTTATACTTGAGGCTAAATAAAAAAAAGATGAAATATGCTAAAACTTAAGATTAAAAGTTTTATGCCTAATTCATCTCAAACCTTACTTTAACGGCTTGTAAAGTTTCTGCCGGGCGATCTATTGTTGCAAAAACCTTATTGCCACTTTTACTCACTCTCCAATTTAATCCCGATATTTGACTCCCCTCATTATCAAGGAAAGCAATTCCCAAATTTCCACCTACGGATGGACTTCTTGGATTTGGTACGGTATTAATCCAGTATCCACTGATTTTTGTGTCGCTAATTTCAAGATTTGTTATTAGCGTATTATATTTTTTCACAAAAATAGATTTTGGCGCTTCATTTATTAAAAATATCCCAGCGCCTTCTTGCCACTTAAGCGCATCAGCTGGTATTTCAACGGTTTCACTTGCTGTTGCTGTTGGAGTTGCCGTTCCGGTTACAATTCCTGCCGGATTTCCATTTCCACCCTGCGATCCGCCGCCGGTATCTGTTGATGTTTGCACTGGCGCTTGTCCGGCAAAATAAGCAACTGCTGCCACTATTACTACTATCGCGGCAAACGCGATATATCGCTTCCATATTTCCGGGTGCATTTCAGTTCCTTTCTCTCCTGGCTTTCCTTCAGTCGGATAACCTCCGCCTGCCATCAATCCTACTGTTAATACTCTATTTAACATTTCCTATCTTAGTATTTTAGTAGTCCCTTCTCCACACTATTTTTGAAATCGTAGCAGTCTTTTTCTTTTAAGCCCCTTATGATTATTTTCATTTCCTCCTGTGGGATTAATCCTTTTTACTTGCATGCCTGGAGAAACATATTCAGGTCAAACGCTTCTACCCCCATTTCAATGGCTTTCTCCTTTGCTGCATGGTCATCTATTAAAAGTACTGCCCCTCTACTAAGAGCTAACGAGATTGCCTCCCGTTCACCCATACCCAAATCTGTATCATCGATGGGATTGCTACCCTCGACGATTATCCATCGGTCATCAGTAATGCCTTCATAATTTGGTGCAATTATGGATAAGAAACCCTTGAAGAATCTTGCTTTTGTAAGTTCTATTAATACTGCATTTGGTATGCTGATAGCTTTTACATTAAATAACTTTTTTACGAGATTGAGTCTATTGATTTTAAATAGGGAGCTTATAAAACCTGTATCGAAGACCACCTTCATTTAATAAGCTCCAGCAGTCTTCTTGCGCCTTTTCTCATCTCCTCAGGCGTCTTTGAACCCCTTCTTATTTTGATTTTTTTGGATGCCAGCAGTTCTTTGGATTCTTCATAGCTCAGGCTAATTAGTTCCGCAAATCTCCCAAGTGAAATTTTCCCTTCTTTATACAGCTCAATAGCCAGTGATTCCCTCACATCTTTCCTTGCGCTTAAAAGTGTATTTACTGCATCTTTTATAAATTCACCCTCATCCCGATATAACCCGGTTTTTTTAATTAATTTTAGCTCACTGGCAATGTCATTTGGGAGCTTAATGCATGTTTCCATGTTATCACATTTTAATAGTAGTTTGCTCTATAAATGACTTTGTGCCTTGCCACTTATAACCTACATCTTCTCAATCTTCTTAATACTCATCATCGGGTAATCCAATGCCTCATCATACACAAGTTCCACATGCGCTATAATATTTTTGTAAAGCACCTGCAAACTCACATGCAGCATGCGCCCTTCAAGCTCGCAGTACTTAAACTTTGGATTCTGCTTTTTCTCGACCATCTCGCGGTCAATGGAAACACTCACGCTCCGAACATGCGGCTGGACTCCGATGCTATCCTCTATAATTCTTTCAAGACCGTCAATGGTATCTGTGCTTATCGGCGTTCCCACAAACTGGTGATACAGCGCGCCCAGCTTGATGCCGGCTTCAAACACAGCTATGTCGCGTTCATTAATATCTGTCATAACATCTCCTTCCTATCGGGCTCAGGATGTAGGCAAAAATCATAATAAACAGGAGCAATGACGCATTTTTTACCATATCAGGATAACCAAGGTAAAAAACAATTATATCAAAAACAAGCACAAGCGACATCGGAGCCAGGATAACAGGCTGCTTCAATTTTGGATAATCTATCGTGCTTACCATTAGCAATGATATGATAACAAGAAGAACTGCAAACGTATAAACGAAATATGAATGTGGGATATAATCCCTTATCAGAAGAAACAGAGCCACAACAAACCCTCCTGCTGTTATGGGAATTCCTTCAAATCCATCCTTTTTCCCGGCAACATTGAATCTGGCAAGGCGCAGTATCCCGCAGGCAAGGAAGAGTCCTGAAAAAACTACTGCCATGTATCCTGTATTGGCAAGGAAAACGAACGCTAAAAGGGCAGGTGCAACCCCGAAAGCTATCACATCCGCAAGCGAGTCAAGATTTGCGCCAAGAACCCCAAATCCGCAGTAACGCGCCACAGCGCCGTCTGCGCCGTCTGCTATTACAGCAATGAGAACAAGCACAAGCGCGCTATCGACCCGTCCTCTTACCGTCATTATTATCGAGGCAAATCCGAGAAGCGCATTGATAAGCGTAATGATATCCGCAGGTTTTATAAGTTTCAGGATATTTTGTCCCATTTTCATCTCCTTATTTCCGTCTTATTTTCCCTTTTCTCATTGCAATTATAGTCTGTCCTGCTTTCACTTTATCATTTACCCCGACTATAAACTCATATCCTTCCGGGACTATCACATCAACACGCGAACCAAAACGTATCATGCCGATGCGTTCCCCTCTTTTCACGTGGCTTCCCACGCAGATATACGAGACAATGCGCCGTGTCAGGACGCCTGCAATCTGGGTTAATTCAAGAACGCCGGTATCGGTATTTATCACTACATGGTTCCTCTCATTCACATCAGAATCCTTGTTAAACGCCGGTATATATCCGCCCGGCTTATAATCGATATGTGCTATTGTACCGGCTAAAGGAGCGCGGTTCACATGGACATCATGGATGTTCATAAAAATACACAGCGTTCTGTTATGGATTGAAATTACTTTGCCGTCGGCTGGAGAAACTGCATCATCTTCATCTCCGAGCGGGGAACGCTCAGGGTCGCGGAAGAATATGAAAAAAAAGAGCGTTAAAATTGCGCCGATAATGAATGCGATTAACAATATATAAAAAACCAATCCCGTGAAACTTTTTGAAACATACCCAACTGCGAGGGTAAACAGCATCATCACTCCTATCCACGATAAGGAGCCTTTAGCCAGCATGCTTGAAAACCCCCTGTACAAGGTTCAGGATGCCGTCAATCATGTCGATGATTTCAGGAAGTAATTTCAGGACTGCATATGCGATTACGAATAACGCCACGAGGGAGCCCGTTTTTGCTATCACTGTATGTGCGATATAAAAACTCGTATCAGGGTCGCCGAACCATGTCATTCCGTAAGCATCAACAACAAAGACGTTCCTTATCAAATTCAATCCGTATATTACCGGGACCGAAACGAGAAAAGCCGGGGCAAATCGCTTAAATGGCGCGTTGGCGCTTGTGATTATCCCGATAAACAATGCAATGCTTTCTATTGCTGTGCAAGCAAGGATTATTTCGACCTTATAACCATTGACAGCAATCAGGTTCCAGTCAAGCCTTGTAATCGTTACCCCGAAAACCGAGGCAAGCCATATAGTCTGGTCGGTTACGGTTGAAATTATCCATGTGTTCATTGCCGGGATTTCCGAAAAAACAAAATATGAAAGCCCGCCTATGGCAGCGGCAGTGGTCATCATAAAGATGGAGGAAAGAGTGCTTATACCGTTAATATTCCCAAGAAGGCTCTTGTCATGCCGTATCAGTATAAAACCGATAAAAACACAGAAAATGGCTGCAAGTATGGTCAGTGCTACATTGACATAATCCCCCAATTCATAATAATGTGACCACTGTAAAACCCAGTGGACTGAAAAAAGCATCCAGCCGGCGCCAGTAAGCGGGAGCTTGAACCTGTTTTGGCCGGGGATGACTGAGGCTATTACAAGCAATCCGAGTGCCAGCCAGATAATGTTTTTTATCATATTATTCCCCTCGAATCATTAAATCCATATTTAAATCAGTGTTTTAATCAACGTAGATATGTCTTTTATTTGAACCTTTTTTTCTTTTGTCAGAATAGCTTCTACAAGTTTATTAAATCTCCCGTTGTCCCTGATTTCACACACAAACGTTTCCAAAACCATATCGTTTGACAAAAGCAGGGCAAGCCTGGCAAGTGTTGAAAAATCGAACTCTTTTTTCCAGCGTTTCTCGTAGCTACGAAGTGCGTTATTTCCTGAAATGGCGCCGGATAATATCTCTGCTGCAATTTCCCCGGAACGCCGCGCATAAAATATCCCCTCGCCCTCAAACGGCGATACGAATCCTGCTGCATCGCC
Source organism: Candidatus Methanoperedens sp. (assembly GCA_023249105.1). Classification (GTDB taxonomy): domain Archaea; phylum Halobacteriota; class Methanosarcinia; order Methanosarcinales; family Methanoperedenaceae; genus Methanoperedens. The sequence goes on from JAHFDG010000039.1 coordinate 13,526, forward strand.
TGCAAGGAGGAATCTATCGGAGAATGTTTTTTTAGCAGGTTCAAGCGGTATCAAACCTTTCTCGCCTGGAATATCCGGGTAACCGTTCAGTGACGAAGTGCCTGTAAGTACGTGGTTCTTTTTTGGCGCGCTCCACGAGTAACCGCTATGCATCAGGTTCATTTCAAAATAATCATCAGGTTCCACATTTTTTTTCTGCTGCACACAATAGGCATACTTCTTCGCACCGCCGCAAAGACTGCTTAAATCAGATACACCCGATGCAATGATGGCATAATCTGCTAAGACATTTTCTTTCGTTGTCCTGATTGTAAGAGAGGAGCCATTTTCCTCTAACGACATAACCATGTCTTTTCTCAGTTCAGCCCCGGAATTTACGGCTTCATCCAGGTTAAAAGAATCAAAGGCTTCGCGGTCTATGGAATACTCAACCGAATTCTTATATGTTATTTCAGCCCTGACATCGCGAAACGAGAGCCTGACACCCTTTAACTCCCTTTCCACATACGCATCATCTACCTTGTATTCCCTGGCATATTGCGCTGTCAGGATTCCGGCACATATCTTTTTTTTATCGCACGGGTCTATTATAATGGTTTTATGGCCGAGTGAAGATAGCTTTTCTGCTGCGAAAGAGCCGGCAGGTCCTGCGCCTATGACCGCTACATCATATCTCATGTGCGGCTCTCCCTGTTATTCTGTCCATCAGCATATACGCAGCATCGAATGTAAGCAGGACTAATAACGCATTCAACCCCAGCATATCCAGGATAACAAGTATCAGTATCCCCAGCTTCAGGATTAGCCTGTACTCGAATATGAAATCCAGGAATTTCGGCGTTTGTATAAAATCCCCGATCTCATCAAGGGCTGCAAGCACAGCTATTGGCAGTACAAGAGGAGAGAGTTTTATCCCGTATAGAAAAACCACGGCAAGTATTGCGCCAAGACCGAAATAATGACCGGTGCTGTCAATTTTGCCTGTTATCAGGTTCCCAAGGACGATGCCGCCGAAGAGAAGAGCGGCGTTGGTATCGATGAGCATTAAAAGTCCAATTGATAATCCGTAAGCAAGCCCGGCGGGTATTGCGTAAAGGCTACGGGTTAGGTTTTTATCCTCAATATCATCGGTCAGCTTGATCAATGAACCTGAAAGGAGACTTATAGCCAGAAGCGCAAGTAAGGACACGTGCCAAATGCTAGTTTCAGGAATTAAATAGCTTTCTGTCAGAGACATACAAAGAATGGAATAAAGGAAAATATCGTTTCAATTATAAACCAGAACCGAGAACCACAAGTATTATTTATCAGAACATATGTACTGGAATTAAATTAAAATACTATCAAGGATTGCGGAATTAAAAATACAATGAAGAAGAAATTCAACAATAAAATTCTTATTATCGGCTATGGCTCAGTTTCGCAATGCACCCTGCCAGTTTTAATGGACAAAATCGATGCTCCGCTACAAAACATTACTATAATTGATTTTGAAGACAAATCAAAAGCTCTGAAAAAATATACAGATCAGGGATTAAAATATTTCCGTGAAAAAATTACCCCGGAAAATATAGATCAAGTTTTGTCAAAATATCTGGATAACGGGGGCCTGCTCGTAGATCTGGCATGGAATATAGGCGCCAATGATATTATTAAATGGTGCCATGATCACGAAGTATTGTACGTTAATACATCTGTTGAACTCTGGGATCCTACTGAGGGAATTTATACAAAAAGCCCGTTTGAAAAATCGCTTTATTGGCGGCAAATGCAATTGCGCGAACTTTCCCGTGATTGGAAAGATGCGCCAACCGCTGTTATTGACCATGGCGCAAATCCCGGCCTCATTTCTCACTTCGTCAAGGAAGCTTTACTGGATATTGCTGCGCGTATGATTTTGGATAAAAAAGCATCTGTACAGGATGAAGAAGAAATTGCCCAACTTGCAAAAGACAGGGATTTTCCCCGACTGGCGAAGAAATTAGGAATTAAAGTGATCCATTGCAGCGAGCGAGATACTCAAATTGCCAACAGGCCAAAGGAGGTTAACGAATTTGTAGGGACATGGAGCATTGAAGGATTGCGGGAAGAAGGGACAGCTCCGGCTGAAATTGGTTGGGGGACGCATGAGAGGAAGCTGCCACCCCTGGCAGATATACCTCCGTGTGGACCTAAAAATCAGATCTTTTTGCCCCAGATGGGCATTAATACTTATGTCAGATCGTGGATACCGGATGAAGAAATTATCGGTATGATGATCCGACATGGTGAAGCTTTCGGGCTTTCAGACCGGTTAACTGTTTGGGAAGACGGCAAGGCGATATACCGGCCTACCGTAAATTATGCTTATATGCCCTGTCACGATACGCTTTCCTCGCTCTGGGAATTGCGAGGAAGGAATTACGAACTCCAGCCAAAGGTCAGGATTATGACTAATGAAATTATATCTGGCGAGGATACCTTGGGAGCTCTCTTGATGGGGCACCCTTATAATTCCTGGTGGACTGGCAGCTCTTTAAGTATTGACGAAGCCAGATATCTTGTTCCCGGTCAGAACGCTACGACCCTTCAAGTAGCGGCAGGTATTGTTGCAGCTGTACTCTGGATGATCGAAAACCCGCGGGAAGGTATTAAATTGCCAGACGACCTGCCTCATGATTTTGTTCTGGATATTGCCAAACCATATCTTGGTAAATTTATTTCCGCTCCGTCGGACTGGACTCCTCTTAAAAATCGCAAAATATTTTTTAAAGAAAATCCGGCAGCGAAATACAATCCAGATCCATGGCAAATTGAAAATTTTCTTTTCATAGGTTAATAATTAGTAATAGTTAATAATAAATGATGTTTAAAAATAAAGAATAGTTAATAATATCGGATACAATATGATCGAAAAACAAAAAGAAATGTTAGAAAAAATTGCCCGGGAACACGGTACGCCGGTTTTTATTATAGATCATGAAAAAATCAGGGAGAATTATCGTGAATTCAGGGAAAAATTGCCTGACGTCCAGGCATATTTTGCCGTCAAGGCCAATTCCAATCCTGAAATTGTCAAAACAATGTATGACATGGGCGCAAGTTTTGACGTAGCTTCTTTCCCTGAATTTATGCTGGTTCATGATAATATCAAACATATGCCAGATAAAGAGCGGCAAGATTTTATCTGGAATAAAATTATCTATGCTAATACCATCAAGCCTGCCGATGTTCTGGCTAAGTTAAATGCTTATAAGATTTTAGTTACTTTTGACAATATTGAAGAATTAAGAAAAATTAAAAAACATGCTCCTGATGTTGGCCTGGTTTTAAGGATACGCGTTCCCAATACCGGTTCTATGGTTGAGTTGTCTTCAAAGTTCGGAGCCCATCCCGGAGAAGCGGTTGATCTTATCGCCGAAGCTGTGAAATTGGAGCTTGGAGTTGAAGGCATTAGTTTCCACGTCGGCAGCCAGTGCAATAATTTTGACAATTATTCGCAAGCTTTGAATTTTGCCTCCTCAATATTCAAGGAAGCAGATTTAAGAAATTATCAAATAGGGTTTATTGACAAGGAAGGCAAAAGAAGAAAGATTCTGGATATTGGCGGCGGGTTTCCTGTAAAGTACACGCCGGACGTAAAATCTTTTACCACCCTTTCTGATAAATTGAAATCGGAAATAAAGCGTTTGTTCCCCAATGACGATATCCAGGTTGTTGCCGAACCGGGAAGATTTATAGTGGCGACGGCCTGTACTTTGATTACGAAAATTGTTGGGAAAGCTGTCCGTGATGGCAAAACATGTTATTACTTAAACGACGGAGTTTATCATACTTTTTCCGGACAGGTTTTTGATCACCAGCCTTATCCGCTGCATTCATTCAAGGGGGGAGAAAAGAAAGTTTGTGCTACGTTTGGCCCCACCTGCGACGCTTTCGACACAATTTCATTATCCGATGAGCTCCCTGAAGATTTACAAATTGACGATTTACTTTATGCTGAAAATATTGGCGCCTATTCGATCGCTTCATCCACGTATTTTAATGGTTTCCCGCCGGCTAAAGTGGTGCATTTAAATAAATAACGGGCATCAGATACTTATTTCTCTGCGAATTCGGGAAAAGAAAGTCAAAATCGAAATGGTTTCGCCATTTGACGATATCTGATAACCTTTGAGGATGTCAGAAGTCTATATTTATACCTATTGACATGAATTAAAGAGATTTTATGAAAAAACTTTATGAAAGTTTTATCAAAAGAAGGGGTATGCTGCGCATACCCCTATACCGCAAAACCGTCGCGCCGCTTTACTTCGCAGACACGTATGGCTTTGCCATACGTGGACACCGCATAAAGCGAGGTGTCGCTTTATGAATATATTAAGGCGAGGTCGTCTCCAGGTCAAACAGGATGAAGACATAATGCATTTCACATCGTCAATGGAAGCGGACATGCGGATATTCGATGCCGATATTGAAGTGGATAAAGCCCATGTTGTTATGCTAAAAGAGCAGGGCATCATAAAGGACAGCGAATGCTCAACTATCCTCTCAGGTCTTGAAAAGATTCAAAAAGAGGGAATTTCCGCTCTTGATACCTCATATGAAGATGTCCACATAGCCCTTGAAGCCCGGCTTATTGAACTTGTGGGCGAAGATACGGGGGGGCGTATGCATTCCGCGCGCTCACGAAATGACGAAGTGGCAACATGCATACGCATCGCGCTGCGCACGGAACTTGTATTTCTTTTAGAGGAAGTTCATGCCCTTGCCGCAACGCTTGTCAAAACTGCTGAAGAACATCGTGAAACCATTATGCCAGGCTACACCCACACCCAGCACGCCCAGCCAACCACACTGGCTCATCACCTTCTGGCGCATGCAAACGCCTTGCTGCGCGGCATTGAAAGGATAAAAGGGGCGTATGTCCGCACGAACCAGAACCCTCTCGGCGCTGCTGCATTTGCTTCAACCGGTTTTCCAATAAACCGGGAGAGGACAACTGAACTCCTCGGGTTTGACTCTGCACTTTCGAATTCCATGGATGCTGTAAGTACGCGCGATTTTATGATAGAAAGCTTGAGTTCTTTCTCCAATTTGATGACGGACTTAAGCCGCCTGGCTGAAGAATTTGTCCTCTGGAGTACATCCGAATTCGGGTTTATCGAGCTTGATGACAGGTATTCATCCACATCATCCATAATGCCGCAAAAAAAGAATCCAGATATCGCCGAACTTTTGCGCGCAAAGACTGGAACGGTTCACGGCGCCCTCATGTCAGTGCTCACAATCTGCAAGGCGCTTCCGTACAGCTATAACCGTGACCTTCAGGAAGCTACGCCTCACCTCTGGCGCGCCGTTGATACCGTGCGCTCCTCCGTTCGTATGGCAAGTGGAATAGCCGGGACCATGAAAGTCAGGAAGGAAAAAATGAAAAGCGCCACAGGAATAGGATTCATGACAGCAACCGAGCTTGCAGATACCATTGTGCGCACAACAGGCATCCCTTTTCGGACTGCGCATCATATAGTGGGTGCAAGTGCAAAGACAGGGAAAAACCCGACTCTTTCAGGGCTTGATGAACTCTCCTTAAAAATTATCGGTAAAAAACTAAGTGAGATGGGCCTATCCGAAAAAGCCGTTAAAAAAGCCCTTGAAACCATGGAAAATATCAAGAAACGCGAGGTTCCTGGAGGCCCTGCCCCGAAAGAAACAAACCGCCAGATAAAAAAGCTGGCGAGTGACCTTACGATAATAAAGAGTGATATTAAGCGGATTCGAAAGAAAATCGACAAAGCAAGAGAGAAACTTGGTAATACGATTGGCGAGGCTGCATGAGCGAAGATAAAACAGAGATAATAACCGAAGAAAAAAAAGAGGAGACCAAGCCTCCCCAGCCCCAGCCTGATGGCAAACTGGCATTTTGCGTGGCGCTTCCGAAAACAGGCGGGAGACCCTTAAAATTAACAGGCGAGAACCCGCATGAATTCATACAGTTCCTTAACGATTCTTCCATAGCATGGTTGAATTTCCCGGTAAGCGACATAACAAAGGATGCAGAGATTATCTCAATGTCTCTTGGCTTCAGCTCATCGCTTGTTCCCACGCTTCTCTCAAATTATCTTTCGGCTTACGAAGACCGTGATATTGAAATGGGATTGATGCTGCCTGCAGTAAATGTAAAAAAATTTGATGTTCTTATAAGCCCGATATTAATCCTGATAAGAAAAGACCTTATTCTCACCATTCACGATGAGAAAGTGAACAGGCTTGTTCGGTTTTCACGTTATGCCGATGCCTTCATGAGAAAAATCAAACCCACACTTCTGGAACAGGATAAATTAAGCATAATTCTCACAAGGATAATTGATGAAAATAATAGCAAGAATTTTGACCATCTTCGCGAGATAGAGTCCCAGGGAGATGAACTGAGCAAAATTCTAATGGATCCCACCACGCCAAGAGGTATAATCGGTCCGGAAATACACAACATGAAACATGCGCTGGTGAACTACCTGGATACGCTTTGGGCTACCCTTGATGTGGTGAATTCACTCCGCCACGGCGATGCCGAACTCATAACCGACAGCCCCAAATTACTGGCGCGCCTCGGGATTCTCTCAGATGACGTCAACAGGCACATAGCGCTTAGCGAACACATGTCCGAGGTGCTGGCTTCAGGGCTTGAAGTGCTCCAGAGCATCTACAACAACCAGCTTCAGGTTTTAAATAACCGGCTTGCCCTTGTCATGACATGGTTGACTATATTGGGAACGGCGGTGCTTGTACCCAATACCCTTGCTACAATTTTTAGCAATTCTGCTTTCAATATGGGGCCGGAAGACAGGGTATGGTATTCTTTGCTCCTTATTTTTTCCACGGTATTTGCGACATGGGCTGCTTACTGGTGGATAAAAAAGAAAGGATTGCTACCCTTCAAAGTGGACTGATTATTTCTTTTTATTCAGTAAATTTGAGATAAAAAGGATTACCAGCATAATCACTACTATTAGACCAAGCACTAAAAGCATTGAAGATACAACATCCTTTAAAGTACTTTTTGCCGGGGTTTCCTTAATTTCTGGAGTCTCAGTCGGCATCGGAGTTTCCTTTGTCACAGTAGTAGTCGGTGTAGTAATGCTTGTGGCTGTTGGTGTAGGAGTTGGCGATGGTGTTGCCGCAGCAGGCTTTTGCAGGTTCAATGCCCTGATGGTTTGATTTCCCTGGGTATTAATATCTACATAAAGGATTTTAGTCCCATCACGGCTCCACCTGGGATTTTCCAGTTTAAAACCATCCTTTGCAAGAAGCTTATTTCCAGAACCATCCGGGTTTATGATAAATATTTTAGTGCCGATAGATGACCTTGTTTCATAAGAAACATACAGGATGCCGTCCTGACCCCAGTCCGGGTCAGATTTTTTGATATCATCGACAGTAACCTGCTTTTTGCCGCTGCCATCGGCGTTGGCGGTAAAGAGCTGCTCGATATATTTGTTATCATACGAAATATATACAAAGGCTTCCCCGTCCGGGCTCCACTGCGGGTTCCACTGCCGGAATTCATCGGTTATTACCTGCTTTTTCCCGGTACCGTCAGGATTGAACTGGTATATCTTTTCATTTCCTGCTGAATCAAAGGAAGTAAATAGTACGGTTTTCGTTTTCGGGTTCCATGAAGCGCTGCCCACGGAAGGCGGTTTGTCCTCAGGTGCCCTTCCCTGTCGGGTCTTATTATCGAAGAACTTTCTCAAACCAGAGCCATCTGGCTTTACAAGAAAAATCTTTTCCAGTCCATCAGTATCATAAGAGATATAGGAAATATCATCTTCAAACCATGCCACGCCCCATTTTTTATTAGTTTTATTATCGTTCGTTACCTGTTTTTTCCCTGTGCCGTCAACGTTTATCGTGAAAATTTGCTGGTTCCTTGAGCTATCGTAAGCAACATAAGCGATGGAATTCCCGTCAGGACTCCAATCAAGTCCCCATACCAATGACTCATTGGTCTGGATAACCGAGGAACTCTCGATATTCAGGTCAGCCGATACAGGAACTGAAAATAATGATAACAATGCCAGATAAATTAAAATATATGATACTTTCATAATACCCAACACATAGTATCTATACACACTGATAAATGTTACGATGCCGGTGTCTTTTTTTCAAAAAGTCTGTCAGAAGTCGAATAATGATTTCTGCGGTTCACAGTCGTTTTTATGCACAAACTCAGCCGATAATTCAACACGCCCGTACTGCCCGCCGCCGCCTGGATGAATCTTCACTTTCCCTTCCCTGAAAGCGATTATTGCATTGATAACACGTTCATCTACTCCTGAATCTTTGATATTGGCATCTACGAGCACAGCCACCTCGGAACCATATCGCCCGATAAGTGTGTTCCAGATGCCCTGCACACCTTTTGTATTGGTGCCGGACATCCCCAGCGCCATCGCGATTATCTCGGATAAAGGAATCAAGTGAAGGTAAGGGGGCCTGTGTGCCGGATGCTTCGGCTTATCGTATGCAGCCAGTTCATTGACCCTGTCTTTCACGCCCTTTTTGATAGTTCCGCCGCACGAGCATGACCAGCTTTTCATAACGCTCTCCCTGAGCGTATAATGCCTGTAACACCGGACGCATGCGCTCTCGTTATATTTCCCTTCCTCGGGAGGTATGCCCACATTGAGAACCGGCTTTCGTCCCTTCTCCCGGATTATCGCCATTTTAAGTTCATCAAAACTTATGTCTTCCATCTCAAAGCGTGTGAACTCACGCGCAAGTTTATTCACATACGGGGAATGTGCATCCGAGTTTGTAAGAAAAGTAAGGCAGTGAAGCTCGGAAATCCTGTCTGCGTATGAGGTATCGGCGCTCAAGCCCAGTTCCAGAAAATAAATTTTGTCTGCCATATCCCCGTAGCAATCCTTGAGCGAATTATGGTATGCGTACATGGCAGTCCAGGGCGTGAAGGCATGCGCAGGTCCGATGAGCGCGCCCGCATCATGGGCAGCCTGGGCAATTTCCACGCCATTTAGCCTCACGTTTGGCCTGCCGTCGGAGTCGATATCTTTTGAGCGGGGTTTCATGAACTCGTACAGTTCCTGCGCTTTGGATATTGAGGGGATAATCAGGAGGTGATGCACCTGATTTATATCCTCGACTTCGGTTGTCAATATGAACCTTGTATCGTTCAGCTTGAAAACCCCGTTTTCTTCCTTTAGCTTCTTTATTTCAGCCAGCCACTTAGGGTGCAAGCAGTCGCCTGTGGCAACGAGCTGGATACCCTTCTTCCGGGATTCTTCTGCAAGGGTGGGCAGGTCCATCTTCGGGGATGTCGCCATGCTGTATTTTGAGTGGATGTGGAGGTCGGCGTTTACTTGCATGATGGGACTAATCAACCGGATGGCATATAGGGATTGCGTTTATCCGTTCCCTTTCCTTATCAAAAAATGATAATGGTCGCCTTCCTTGAAAAGTTTTATGAACTGGTGCCCCGCCCTCTTGGCCCAGCGGGGGATATCCTGCACAGCTGCGGGGTCATCGGTAACCATTTCCAGAACCTGCCCCACTTCTATGGTCTCCATTTCCTGTGTGGTATTAAATATCGGAATCGGGCAGTAGAGCCCCACGCAATCCAGAAATTTGTCGGGTTTGGTTTTTTCTTTTTCTTCTTCGCTCATTTAATCAACTTTTTCTACCATGCTTTTCGTAAAATATCATGTCCTTAATGTTTTTCCTGGAACTTTCATCGTGTTTGGGTGGGGTCATTTCAGGATATCCAACCGGGATAACCGTCAATACGAAATGTGTCTTGGGCACATTCAGGAGTTCCCCCACCTTCTCTCGCTCAATACTTACCCAGCATGTCCCGATACCCAATTCCCATGCTGCAAGCATCATATTCTGCACTGCAATAGCAGCTGCGAACCTGGGTTCACCTATACTTTCGATCCACGAGAATTTTCCGTTAATATGCGGCACGATGACAGCGATTGCCATGGGCGCATTTTCGAGATAACCCGAATACCTTGCATATTTAGCAATGGATTTCAAGGTCTCTTTATCCTTGATTATTATGAATTCCCAGGGCTGCGTATTAAACGGGCTGGGCGCCCATCTTGCAGCTTCCAGTATCTTTAAAAGAATATCGTCAGGTATGATATCAGGTTTAAACTGGCGGACAGCGCGTCTGTTCCTGATTACTTCTAATACATACATATTTTCCCTTGATTAAGCATGGGTTCATAGCAATTTAATTGTTTTGGTGTGATTGGGGAAAAGTTTTTGGGAGGGTATATATAATATATACTGGGGTATATGAAATATGAGGTGGGTGAATCATCCGTTTATTTGGGGGCAAGCAAGGTGAAGGATAAAGAAAAGCCAAAGCAGCAGCTCATAAATGAACTGGCGGAATTGCGCCAGCGAATTGCTGAACTGGAAAAATCAGAAAAGGGGCGCAGACGGGCAGATGAGATACTGCAGGTTTCCGAAATCCGTTATCGGCTGCTCTTTGAAACTGCCCAGGATGGAATATTACTATTAGATGCAGACACGGGTGATATAATTGACGTTAACCCATTCTTGGTAAATATGCTGGGCTATTCTCATGAAGAGCTTTTGGGAAAGAAACTCTGGGAAATCGGTCTTTTCAAAGACATTGCGGTAAGCAAAACTGCTTTTTTGGAATTACAAGGTAATGAATATGTCCGTTATGATGATTTACCGCTTGAAACAAAGGACGGGCGAAGTATTGATGTGGAGTTTATCAGCAACGTATATCATGTTAACCATACGAAAGTTATCCAATGCAACATCCGCGACATCACCGGGCATAGACGCTTAGAAGACGAGTTGAAGAAGTATCGCGAGCACCTTGAACAAGTAGTAGAGGAGCGCACAGCTGAACTAAAAGAAACCAATGAACTGCTTCAACAGGATATCATCGAGCGCAAGAAAGCAGAAGAAACACGCATTGAAAACGAGCGACTTGCAGCCGCAGACAGAGCCAAGAGCGAGTTTTTAGCCAATATGAGCCATGAACTCCGCACCCCCCTGAATTCTTCCATCGGGTTTTCTGAACTTCTTAAACAGGGCATAGCAGGAGAATTAAGCGAAAAACAGAAACATTTTGTGGATAATATTTTTACAAGCAATCAATTCCTGCTTACCCTCATCAATGATATTCTCGACTTAAGCAAGATAGAAGCCGGGAAAACAGAACTGGCGCCTGAGAAGATGTCAGTGCCCGTAACCATTAAAGAGACGCTTACTCTTATAAAAGAAAAGACAATTAGACATAAAGTGCTCCTGAAAACGGAATTCGACCCTGGACTTGAGTATATAGAGGCTGACAAGCAGAGATTCAAGCAGATTCTTTTCAATTTACTCAGCAATGCTGTGAAATTCAGTAAGGAGGAGGGAGGGACTGTAACCATAAAAGCGAAAAAAGATGGGGACATGGCGAAGATTTCTGTTTCGGATACAGGTATAGGAATTAAGGGAGAAAATATTGGCAGGCTTTTCCATAAGTTCGAGCAGCTTGAATCGGGAATCAGCCAGAAATACGGCGGTACTGGTCTTGGGCTTGCGATTACAAAACAGCTTGTGGAGCTGCATGGAGGAAAAATCTGGGCTGAGAGCAAGTTCGGGGAAGGGAGCACGTTTACCTTTACGCTGCCGATTGGGGCGAAAAAGGAGTAAAGAATGAAATTAATTAATAAATTAACCCTCGGGCATTTGATAGTCGGCCTGTTTGTCATAGTTGTTGCTCTAGTCGGAATGGAAACAATAAATAATATTGACTTCACATTTAACGAGATTTCGGAGCAAACCCTGCCCGTTATTGAAGCTCTTGAAGATGTGAGAGCAGCGGGTCTGAAAATAGGAGGCTCTACCAGCGAATTCGCATACCTGAGAGCAGAAAGTAAATCCAATTTAACCGGATTGGATATAGAAAAAGAAAATATAATATTAGCTCGACAACAATATGATTTCGCAATTTCGCAATATGAAGAACTGGTAAATAACTTTTTTCCCGATGAGAAGGCTCTGTTAGAGAGTGTAAAAAAAAGTGGAAGAAAACTTCAAAATACGAGCAATGAATTAATTACACTAGAGGAACGGGGTGTCTCCAGCGAAATAGTCGTAGAAAAGTGGGGAGAATTCGAAGCGGCTGAGCAGGAATTCCTTAAAGCTATAGATGGCGTCATCGCACACGAATCTGAAGAAACTGCACAAAGAAAACAAAATGTAGAGCGTGCGATTGCAACATCCATTAAAACTATCTTAATTGTTGGTTTGTTGACCTTTACCATAGCGATTGTGCTTGGCGCGCGTATTTCAAAATCCATTTCAGACCCGATAACAAAATTGAAGAATGCAGCTATAGACCTGGGGAAGGGTAAACTGGATACAAGAGTGGATATAAAATCCAGGGATGAGGTGGGCGTTTTAGCCGCCTGCTTTAACCTGATGGCAGAGAAACTGGGGCAGGGCATCGAGGAGCGCAAGAAAGCTCTGGAAGTGCTAAGGGAAAGCGAGGAAAAATTCAGGCTGGTCTTTGAGAATGCCAGGGATGCTGTCTTCTGGGCAGACCCTGAGACGGGTTTGATTGTCAGGTGTAATAAAGCCGCGGAAAACCTGCTGGAGAAGGAAAACCGGGAAATTGTAGGACATAACCAATCCACGCTGCATCCACCTGAAAAGGCGGAATATTATGCCAGTGTGTTCAAAAGACACATACAACAGAAAGGGAGTGTGGATGAGGAAGCTGAGGTCATAACCAAATCGGGGAAAATAAAGCCAGTCCAAATCTCGGCGTCTGTGACCATAGTCAGAGAAAAACCAATAATTCAGGGAATATTCCGCGACATCACAGAGCGCAAACTGGCAGAGAACGCGCTGAAAGAGAGCGAGGAAAAGTTCCGCTCAATAGCAGTTGGGGCATTAGATGCTATCATTTCAATGGATGAGCAGGGAAGAATTTATTATTTGAATCCGGCCGGGGAAAGAATATTTGGATACGCAGCGGAAGAAGTGATAGGCAAAGAATTGCATACTTTTCTGGTTCCTGAGAAATATCATGATGCTTACAAAAAAGGGTTTGATAGTTTTAAGGCTACAGGCAAAGGGCGATTCATTGGACAGATTATTGAAATTTCCGCTCTTAGAAAGGACGGTACCGAATTCCCTGTCGAGATGTCCATTTCAGCCTTGCAAATTCAGGAAAAATGGCATGCTGTGGGGATAATTCGCGACATAACAGAGCGCAAGCGTGCTGAGGAGGCATTGAAAGAAAGCGAGAAGCGCTTCCGGGCGGCGTTTGATTTTTCCGGCGTGGGCATGGCGCTCGTGTCTCCCGATGGCTGTTGGCTGCGCGTCAACAATAACCTTTGTAAAATTGTCGGCTATTCCGAAGATGAATTGCTTAAAACAACATTCCAGGCGATTACCCATCCCGACGATTTGCCCAAAAACATAGAGGCACAGAAGCAGCTCCTTGCAGGAAAAATTCAATATACACAGACCGAAAAACGGTATAAGCATCACGACGGCCATTACGTCTGGGTCCTGATGACGACGAGCCTGATACGCTCCGAGCAGGGCAAACCGCTTTATTTCGTTACTCAGGTCGTGGACATCAACGAGCGCAAGCGTGCTGGGGAAGCATTGAGATACAGCGAGGAACGCTACCGCCGTCTTGTGGATATGTCTCCCTACGGAATCGCTATCCACAGCGAAGGTAAATTTGTGTTTATGAACCAGGCTGGAGCCAGAATTCTTGGCGCCGCAAACCCTGAAGAGCTCATAGGAATACCTGTGCTTCAAATTATCCACCCGGATTATCGTGAGCTCGTCAAAGAACGAATTCGCATGCAAGAGGAAGGAAAGGCAGCGCCGCTGATAGAAGAAAAGTTCCTCCGGCTCGACGGCACTTCCGTGGATGTCGAGTTAATTTCAATTCCTTTTATCTATAAGGGCAAATTGGCGATGTACGGTGTTTTCCTGGATATCACGGAGCGCAAGAAGATAGAGGAACTGCGCCTCGAAAACGGGCGACTCGCATATGCAAACCAGGCAAAATCAGAGTTTCTTGCAGTCATGAGCCATGAGCTCCGTACCCCGTTGAATGCAGTTATCGGTTTCTCTGAATTACTAAAGCAGGGAAATGCCGGGGAATTGAATGAAAAGCAGGGGCACTATGTCGATAATGTCCTGGTAAGCGGTAAACACCTGCTTGCTCAGATCAACGATATCCTTGACATTGTCAGGATAGAAGCGGGAAAAATGGACCTGGTCATAGAGAAGATTTCCGTGCCTGAAGTCATTAATGAGGCCGTAGCTTTCCTAAAAGAAAATGCAGCAAAGCATAATGTAATTCTCAAAAAAGATTTTGACCCCGGGCTTGATATTATAGAAGCTGACCGCACCAAATTCAGGCAAATCCTGAATAACCTGCTTGATAACGCTGTGAAGTTCAGCAAGCCGGAAGGGGGAACAGTGACCATAACAACTAAAAAATCAGAAGATATGGCGAAAATTTCGGTATCGGATACGGGCATAGGAATCAAAGAAAAAGATATGGGGAAATTATTCACAAAGTTCCAGCAACTCGGTTCGGGAATTTCCAGAAATTACGGCGGCGCAGGGCTTGGACTTGCTATTTCAAAGCAGTTTGTGGAGCTGCACGGTGGTAAAATCTGGGCCGAGAGCAAGTTTGGGGAGGGGAGTACATTTACGTTTATACTGCCGATAGAGGCAAAGAAGAGGGGGAAAAATAAATGACAAAAGTGCTTGTAGTGGAAGATGAACCCCTCAGCATGGAGCTTGTAGTTGAGATGGTCACAGCGTGCGGCTTTACTGCTGAAACAGCTTTGAATGGAGAAGAAGCTGTTAAGAAAGCGCAAATCGAGGTTTATGACCTGATAGTAATGGATATTGAACTTCCGGGCATGGACGGCGCTGCTGCGGCTAAGATTATCAAAAGAAAACCCGGTTATGAAAATACGCCTGTAATCGCTTTAACTGCATACGCAATGAAGGAAGACCGGGCGCGATTCCTCGCTCAGGGGTTTAATGAGTATTTTCCAAAGCCGGTAAATGTAGCAGAGTTCATGAAAATGTTGAAGAAATACAGGAAATAGCAGCGAGTCTGCGAATATAGCCAAAAACTAAACAATTTAAACTACCTTCGCGGCTTTTCGGTGGATAAAATCGCACACAGCAAAGGCGCCAAGAACGCGAAGTTTCATATCATATGTTTAAAATATTAGGTTCTTAACTATAAATCAAAATAAAAAACTCAAACAAATCTGCGGTTTATTTTATCCCCAGCACATCAGCCATCTCATATAAACCGGGCTGCTCAGAACAAACCCACACAGCCGCCCTCACAGCCCCTTTTGCAAAAGCCTGCCTGCTGTGCGCCTGGTGCTTGATTTCGATGCGCTCACCGTCGCCTGCGAATAATACCGTATGGTCGCCAACAATATCGCCTCCTCGCACTGCATGGATGCCGATTTCCTTATGGCGCGGCGAAAGCCCGTGCCTGCCGTAAATAAGCTCTTTTCCACCAAGCGTTTTTGAAATAACTTCCGCGGCTTTCACGGCTGTACCGCTTGGTGCATCCTTTTTCTGGTTATGGTGGGCTTCAATAATTTCAATATCATAATCCGAAAGGCTCTTTGCAGCCTCGGCAAGCAGACCCCAGAAAACGTTCACTCCAATGGAAAAGTTAGGTGAAATGACTGCCGCAACGCCATTTTCCGAAATTGCCTTTTTCATGAGCGCTTTCTGTTCAGGGGTGAAACCCGTAGTTCCCACAACCAGATTAACTTTCTTGGTCGCGCATGCGATTACGTTCTTCACGGCTGCATTAGCTATTGTAAAATCAATAAGAACATCGGGTTTTGACCTCTCAAGAGCAGCATCGATGAGATTGGCATCATCAACTGGAACATTAAACTTACCAGCCCTCATTACCTCGCCAATATCCTTGCCAATATTGGTAACATCTATTGCACAAACAAGTTTTAAGTCATTGGATTTCAGGATATTTTCGATAATAAGCCCGCCCATTCTCCCGCAGGCGCCCGTGACTGCTACTTTTATCATAAAGGGTTACGCCCCTTTAGGACGTATAGGGGATATTTCATATCCCCTTCTTTTGATAAAACTTTTCCAAAGTTTTTCATAAAAAATTCACTTCTTTATCAGATGAAGGTCGTTCAACGCTGCTTTTAGCTTTCTCTCATTATCTTCACTCATTCGTGCAAGCGGAAGCCGAAGGTCCCCGGCGGGAAGTCCAATAAGTTCGACCGCCTTTTTAATCGGGATAGGATTTGTCTCCAAAAATACGGCGCGTATGAGTGGTGCTAAGGCGAGATGCAGCCTTCTTGCTTCATCCATATCTCCTCTCTGGAACGCTTCAACCATGGAAACTGTGAGTTTCGGGGCGACATTAGCGACAACAGAAATTACACCCACACCGCCAATAGCCATGATGGGAAGCGTTAATCCATCATCGCCTGAGAAAACCACAAAATCCTCATCCTGCGTCATCTCGATAATACGTGTAACCTGGTCAAGATTGCCGCTTGCTTCTTTTATCCCGATAATATTGCTTTCTTTTGCAAGTTCAGCGACAAGCTCAGGTTTGAGATTGATACCCGTCCGCGAAGGGACATTATATACAATCATTGGTATGTCAACCTCGTTTGCAATCTTCTTAAAATGAGCAAGCATCCCGCGGTCGTTGGGCTTGTTATAATAAGGTGTTATTAATAGAGCGGCATCGGCTCCTGCATCTTTGGCGAATCTTGTAAGCTCTATAGCCTCGGTCGTGTTATTCGAGCCTGTGCCGGCTACGACAGGAACTGTCGAGCATTCAACCGCAATTTCAATGACCTGTTCATGTTCCTTGATAGAAAGGGTTGCCGATTCGCCGGTCGTCCCGCATGGAACGATGCCCGAAACGCCGTTTTCAATTAAAAATCCGATATTCTGCTTAAGGCCCTGTTTATCTATCTTATTATCCTTTGTGAAAGGAGTAATAAGGGCAGGCAGAACACCATTCATCATATTTTCTATCTCTTTCGGATAGCCCTTACTCTTATCTGACGTACTATGTATCCTGCTACGCGATTTCTGATACCCTTGCTCTCAATATTGGTATATCTTGTAACGTACTCCTTATTCTGTGCGAAGTCTGTGGTGAAGACATCGCTATGCTCTTCAAGTAAGAGGGCTGCCAATGATTTTATGTATCCGGGTCTAATATTTCCCATAATTTATCTCCATTTTTCCTGTGCATACAACTCCATTATTCATATAGGTTTCTGGGAATATACAGGGAATATACGGAGACTCCATACACATAAAACCACAGATTTATTCTATTTGAAGCCTATCTGGTTATAATGAAAAAAATTCTTGTAACCAACGACGACGGGGTATATTCAACAGGACTTAAAGCCGCTTATGATAGCGTGAGCGACCTTGGAGAAGTGACGGTGGTTGCGCCTTCAACACAGAAAAGCGGCGTGGGGCGCGGAATATCTATCTTTGAGCCGCTTCGCGTATCGTTTGCAAGCGTAAACGGTTTCAGGGCGTATGCAGTGGCAGGAACCCCTACGGATTCAGTCATCATCGGGTTATTCACGATAATGAAAGAGAAGCCTGACCTTGTGCTTTCAGGTTTCAATGTGGGTGAGAACATCAGTACTGATACGGTAACAACGAGCGGTACCATCGGGGCGGCGCTTGAAGCTGCAAGCTATGGCATTCCCGCAATTGCCGCATCCATACAGGTAATTGATGAAGGGGATAAGTTCGACGACCACCGCGCATATATTTATGACTTTGAAGTTGGAATAAAAATCGTGAACGGAATAGCCAGGAAGGTTATGAGCAAAGGGCTTCCTGATGGTGTGGATTTGCTCAATGTCAATATACCGCGGCATGCGACCATGGATACCGAGATAGATGTTACGAGGCTTGCAAAAAAGATATTCATAACTGGCGTGGAAGAGCGCCATGACCCGAGGGGCAGGCCGTACTACTGGATAAACGGGGATTTGATAAGGGATGCCGAGGAGGGGACTGATGTCAGGGCTGTCATGAAAAAAGGTCATATCTCTGTAACGCCGCTGTCTCTTGATTCTACTGCAAGGGTGGATTTCAGGGAGATTGATGCATTATTGTAAGAAGCGAAACAATGGCCTTATCGGCGAGCTTGAAAAACTCGTAAAACCCGAACGATAATATGCCTGCTCAATGTTACTGCAGGTTTTGCACCCTGTCAGGAAATCGAAATATAGCTATTTGTCTCGCGAATATGTTTCTTTTCCCTCGTGTAAAATCAGTTGATATTTTGATGCGCTATTTTCATTCTCAACTAATTGCTGGAGGGCGTACTCTATGGCATGAGTTCTATTTGCAAATCGCTTCTTTTCAATCTGTAAATCAACCCATTTTAACAGGTTCTCATCAAGGGCAACACTGGTTTTAATTTTAATAATACTTCACATTACCCCATAATACTACCAAAATATTAAATAGTGTGTTACCCTATTATACCTGATTATACCTCAATAAGGTATTATCAATCAGTGTGGTATGCTGAATGTGAGCGACAAATATAAGGAGTAATCCATGTGGCAATACTTGAATCCAGAGATGAAAGAGTGAAACTGCTCAAGTCTGGGTTCACAGGCAAGGAGATCGAGACGGTATACGTGATTCTCAATTCCTTTGATGTCGTGGGTGTGAACTGGCATGAAATAGCTAATCCTGGAGACTTCTGGTTTTCGATATAAAAGGCATACTTATGAAGCTTGAAACGCTTACAAATAGAACACAAAAAATCAATAAGAGTGCTAAAGAAGGAACCAGCCGTGAGATTTAAATACGCAGGTTTCCTACAACCCATAATTTAATATCTCTAAAATGTATAATCAACCTGAGAAAACATGATAATAAACTTCCAGCTTACCAATGTGGAATCCAAGGCATATACCACGACCGAGGATGTGCGGAAATACAAGAATATCAATATCAACTACGACGTGAATCTTAAAAACCCCTCGATTGTGGTGCAGCATACGCCTCTCGGGGAAAAATCGGTTCTGCGGGTGGAGTACACTTTTGCCATCAATTACCTGAGCCCGAATATCGGTCATATAAGGTTTGAGGGGCTGTCCGATTATTATAGCGAGGAAGACCTGAAAGCCCTGAAGGAGAAATGGGATGCGGGGAATGCGCCAGGCGATGTGCAGAACGAGCTTGCAAATACCATGGTTGCGAATCTTGCGCCTCTGGCATTATTGCTTTCAAAAGCGCTGGGGCTTCCGCCTTCGATGCCTGTTCCTGTGATTAATTTCCAGCAGGCGCAGCAGAAGAAGAAGGAAGAGCCGACGTATTATCATGGGTAGCATTTATTTTTAAATAGTATGATGTTTAAATTTACTGAGCAAGAGAGGAATTTAATGCTTGAAATTGATTGGATAACAAAGAAGCGCAATATGAACTGAAGGGTGGAAATCCATGAGTTGGGCAAGTGAACATAAATATAAACCAAAAAAGAAAAATATTAAAAAGAGAACCAACGTATATTCTGTCCCTGGAACTCAAGAGGTGGTCTTTAAAAATGAATGGGAAAAGAAAAAGAGATGGTGGCAATTTTGGAAGTAACTATTCATCAACAGAGTTTTGACAGATAATTGGAACAACCGATAACTTTACAGAACCGGTGGAGGGAATATTAATATAGCTGTAAAAATCATATCATGAAAACGTATGAACAATACTATGAAGATTTTGATTCTGATAGGGGTTGTGGCTTTTGTTGTGGGGTATATTCTTTATGCAACGCCATACATGAGATAAACCCGCGTATATAGCCTATGATTGCGCCATTGCCAATGCGCAGGGTTTGATTTGGTCGAGGATGAAGATAATCTTAATAGCTGTTAAGGGTGTATCAGGAAAAAGGGTGATTATGCAAATCAAAGATTTTTTAAAAAAGAAATTTGAACACATATTTATAATATGCATAGCTATAATAGTTGATGTCATCCCGATAATCGCTGTTATGGTGGGGCTTTGGATTGTAAAATATTTTTCAAAATTATTTGGGTTTGAAGGATTTTATCTGATAAAAATAATCTCTACTTTTTCGGAATTATTTATGGTAATTCTTTATATAAGCACTATAATTTTGAGCCTTAAAGCAATCTATAAGCTATTTAAAGAAGGAGAGTAATAGAGTTAACTATGGCTTCTGATGCGACTATTAAGAAATACAGAGAATTTCTCGATACTGTCACAATGGGTGAGCTTGTCAAAGCTGTTCTATTTAATATAGCATATCTTTTTACAATGACTATAATCGGTGCTCTTTTTGTAACATTGTACGGTTATTATATTCCTATCGATTCGACGTCCACTACATCGGTATTAACTGTTGCTTTTATTTTTGCGTTCTTTGTTATCATAGACTTTGGGCTGTTGATATCCGATAAACCAACACCTACCCTTATAGCCATGCTGCTGGTAATTGCCCCATTGTTTATAATATACAGACTTCTTAAGAGTGCAGATTTTATTCAGGTTGATAGAAGCACGCCAGCCAGAATTAAGCGGTACGTTCCCCTAAGGTTTATCAGCGGATAACAACCTTATTCTTTTATCCTCGCCCCTTGCCTATGCGCATGGTTTGGATTTCTCCTGCGCCTCCCTAAAATTCTCGCCCTTTCCTATCAATTTCAACAAAGTCCTCAGTCTTTTAATCCTGCACATGGACTATCTGGCTTTCACAATGCGTCTTTCCACTGATTAAAACTGTAGTATCCTGAAATTATTTTAACCCCGTAGCATTAAATAAGTAATGAATTTGTCATTAGCAGGCGCTATTTATCCTCTCGCAATATTAAAAAAAATGTATGTGCAGGTTCAGCACCTGCACGAAATATATTTATCTTGTTGATTTACACGCCTTTAATTCTCAGGACAAACAGGACAATGTAGTAAATAATCATTATCGCTGCACCAAGTGGTAGTCCAAGCCTTGCCCATTCTTTGCTTGTTATACCAAGCTTGTTTGCTGAGATAATGTTGGGAATGTTTCCCGGAATCAACATGCCGCCGGCAATCAATAATCCCATGAGCGCAGCGTCAATACGATCCACAGTCATGCCTTTGGTAATCTCTGCTGAAGCAAGCGTGGCATTATCAAGAATTGCCGAAACCGTGTTCACCCAGTAAAGTATCTGAGCTGAGAGGTCTTTTATGTACCACTCGATAATCGGAGTAAAACCAATCCCGAGGAAAACAAGCGCCATGACGAAGATATAAACTTTAAAGGCACGAACACCGACATCCTTTAAAGTTTCCTTCTCTTCTGCCGCGGTCAGTGTATCTTTAGCTTTTTCCTTCTGCCCTACAAAGAACATGCTCAGTATTCCGAGAGCGAGCACGCCCGGAATTATATATATTCCAAGCTGATTAAACAAATACCAGAAATTTTCTTGTAATTTTGTTTTTATGACAATTGTAGATAATGGCTCACCTACAGGTGTCAGTGCAGCGCCAAGACCGATTGCAAAGCAGGCAATTATCACAAGATTAATCTCTGTTTTGCGGTTCAGCTTCAGGGCGCTGACCAATTCGACAAGAAGCAATGCAGCAATGATGGCGGTTATTACGCTTGATAATAGTCCGAGTACGACGACAATCAGGAAAACAAATACTTTTAACGGGACTTTCGCAAGTATCGAATCCGTAAAGCTTTTCAGGCTGCCACGACCATAGTGGAAAAGCAAGCCTGCAATTAAAACAGCCATGGTGATTTCAACAGGGTCTACGAGGGCTTTCTCTACCAATAAAAAATTCCATTTTGGCAGGATTTCATTTGCAGCCCCTGTCACTTTTAATAAAAAGTGATCAAGTGAAATCGCAAGTATTCCCATTATAAACAGGAAAGCTTCAAGATTGTGTTCAATTTTTTTGATTAAAAATGGACCCAACAACACTATCAGGAATATGACAAACAAGCCTCCTGAAAGCATCATATCAGGGTTCGGTGGTAGTTCCATTAAATTGCCTCCTATAACAATTTTTTGTTCTCATCACTTCGGAGTTCTTAACTTTTTTGGTTTTTATCTCTTCAAAGCGCAAAAAACGATTCGTGCAAAAACTAAAGTCATTTCCGATGGCATTATTCTCCAATTATTATATTCACCCACGTTACGGTTTGGTGAAAGTTAATTATATTACGAAGACCCTTATTACATTTAAGATTTATGAATAATCAGGGGTTAATCGAAAAGTGGTATGCATTAGATATAGAGGCGGTTTTTCAGCGCCTGCAATCCGGCATATCGGGCTTGAAATCGGATGATGTGAAAGCCCGTCTATTGACGATTGGTTTTAATGAACTGCCTGAAAAGAAAAAGATATCTGCCCTTGGAATTTTCCTCTCGCAATTTAAAAATTACCTGATTATTATCCTTATCGGCGCCGCAATTATTTCAGCCTTTACAGGCGAAACCACCAATGCGTATGTGATACTTTTTATTATCCTGTTCATCTCACTCCTTGGTTTTATCCAGGAATACAGGGCAGAGCGGGCGATGGAAGCCCTGAAAAAAATGGTCGCCTTTGAGGCAAAGGTGCTCTGCGACGGTGCGGTGAAAAAAATACCGATAAGGGAACTGGTACCCGGAGATATAATTTACATCGAGGCGGGGGACAGGATACCGGCAGATGCAAGGCTTGTAGAGGCAACCAATCTTGAACTATAGAATCTTCCCTGACCGGCGAGTCCCATCCGGTATTAAAAACCACGGATGCGCTGGGCGGGGAGACGCCTGTTGCAGAACAGAAGAACATGGTATTCATGGGCACAACTGCTGTACGGGGCAACGGCATAGCCGCAGTGGTTGGAACAGGCAAGAATACGCATATTGGCAGCATCGCGCAGATGATACAGATGGAAGACGAGGAGCCCCCTCTTAAGATGAAATTCACAAAGCTTGCCACTTTTCTTGCAAAACTTGTTTTGCTTGCCTGCCTCATCATTTTTATCGCAGGAATACTGCGCGGGCAGGATGTTCTCCAGATGCTTGTATTTGCCGCTGCCATTGCAGTCGCAGGCATACCCGAGGCTTTGCCGTTCATAGTCACTGCCACCCTTGCCATAGGCACCCAGAGGATGGCAAAACGCCATGCAATAATCAGAAAGCTTCCGGCAGTGGAGACGCTGGGATGCGCTACTGTCATCTGTTCCGATAAGACAGGCACTATTACCAGAGGCGAGATGACGGTAGGGAAGGTATTCACGGATGCAATTATCGAGGTGACAGGCAGCGGTTACATCCCGGAAGGTGAATTCCGAAAGGGCGGCGTGAAGCTCTTGCCTAAAGAGGATGCACATCTGGCAGAGCTTTTGAAAATCGGTATGCTGTGCAATAATTCATATCTCGAACACGATGGAGGATGGCGCATAATCGGTGACCCCACAGAGGGCGCCCTGCTTGTAGCCGCAAGAAAAGCAGGCATAAGTGAAACGCATCCGCGGGTGACGGAGTTACCCTTTGACAGCGAGCGCAGGCTCATGAGCACGCTTCACACAACCCCGCGCGGCATTACTGCGTTGCGTGCCTCGAAGCACAAGAAAGAAAGTACAACAAACAGAACATTTGGAGGAAAGAAAAATACAATGCATGTTCAAAGGGTTAAAATCCCACTGCATGGGTCTGCTCCCGTGCA
>JAHFDG010000040.1 GCA_023249105.1 Candidatus Methanoperedens sp.
TCAGATGAAGAGCTATCTGATGTCAATATTCTAAAGGATGATTTCCATGGAGAATGGAATTATACAATTTGCACAAAAGTAGTTGATAAATAATCAAGTTATTTCGTAACAAATCCTTAGCGATCTCTATCATATCATCTATAGCCTTCCCATCAAGCCCTTCCATCCTTGAACTGCCCGCACTCTCAAACTTCCCTTTCATCAATTCAAATGCTCTGGGATTGGGAAGGGCGAGCTGCTCCAGTGTGAGTCTTTTCACCTTGTATTTGGAATAAACATGCTCAATCCCGTGTGCATAAAGCAAAAGCTGTCTTGAACGCTCAACAGGTCCGGGTTCAGATTTTCCTGTCTTGTAATCGATGATCTCCACCTCATCCTTTGTACCTGGGATCAGGTCCACCCGGTCAATCTTTCCCTTGAACGTAAAACCACCAAGCTGTACGGCGAATTTCTGCTCAACCATCAGGTTATTCGCCATCGTATTCTTATTGCGCTCCCAGAATACATCAAGCGCCGCTGTTGCAGTTTCAATGTCGACACCCCTGAATTTTGGATCTTTTGCGACCTTATCCCTTATCTCATACAACCTTTCTTTCGAGGTTATTTTCTCGCTCACCGCTCTCTCAAGCACCTCATGAACAAAAGTGCCTCTATTCATGGCTCCGGTAGAATCTTCAGAATCGCGTGTGGGCATCCTTAGAACTTCTGCGAGTTCATACTGCCTG
The DNA here is from genome assembly GCA_023249105.1 of Candidatus Methanoperedens sp. GTDB lineage: Archaea > Halobacteriota > Methanosarcinia > Methanosarcinales > Methanoperedenaceae > Methanoperedens. The sequence goes on from JAHFDG010000040.1 coordinate 726, forward strand.
GGGCAGTTCTCATAAGTACTTATTGACGAATAGCTGAAAGTCATGCTTGCGGGATTGAATTTCAATCCGTTCTTATTTTCTTTTATCCTGCCCATTATCTTCTCAGCATCCTCTGCGGGGTCTATTTTTGACCAATTGGAATTGAAGAGTTCCTTAAAATCCGGCGCTTTCCCTGCATTTAAAGCCTGATACAGCAGCGTATTTTTCATGATCTCAGTAAAATTCCCTGAATCAAGCGACTCGATGAGAAGCCTTTTTCGCATAGCCTTTTCCCGCTCAAGCGCGCTGTCCTTTATCATCTCTCTGACTTTTACTTCGGTGTCCCTGAAATAGCTGAGATCTCCGTCTGTGATATTTCCTCCGGCTCTCCAGTTGTTATACCCGATATCTGTAAGGAACTCTGACGGCTCTCTTTCATCATCGCCATATTTTGTCGCCAGGGTCAAGAAGAGATGGTCTTTTGCTCTTGTAAATGCAACATAGGCAAGCCGTCTCTCTTCTTCCTTTTTGATTTCTTTTTTCCGCTCCTTAACCGTTTTGTCAATATCGGTGATTGATTTGTCCGCGAAGATATCACGATATTGCTCCATTAATTCTGGCGGGATAAGAGGCTCAGCACCACCTCGGTATAGAGGGAATTTGTCCTTGGCAAGGTTTGTAAGAAACACTACGCTGAACTCCAGCCCTTTTGCCGCGTGTATGGTCATGAGGTTTATAGCATCCTCGTCTGCTATTCTTGCTGGTGGCGGGTTTCCGTCCATCTCATCGAGTATCTCAAGATAATCGATGAACAGGCTCAGGTCCTTTCCATGAAACTCCTCAAAATTACTGGCTAATTCATGAAGCTGCCTGAGATTCAGAAGTGCTTCCCTGCTGTGTTTTGTGTCAGTGTGGCCGAACTGCCTTGAGAGACCTGACAGATCATAAACCTCAAGGATCAGGTCTGATACGTCAAGATTTTTCTTCCCACACAGTATATCAATTCTCTTTTTCACGTTGCTTATCGTCTCAAGTCCGCTCTTTGAAAGTCCAAGTTCTCCAACATGGTGATAAATGGCTTCCTGGAACGTGACCCATTTTTTCTTGAGGTATTCCCCTATTCTTATGGAATCTTCCTGGCTCAGAGCATTATTGTAATGGAATATCCTCCACCACGCTTCTGTTCCGCGCGCAGTGGGATGGGAGATATTGTTGATCACGTACAGGTAGGCTAATGCCGTCTTTATTTCTGGCTGCTTCAGGAAGTCCGTATCGTCCTTGACCCTGAAAGGGAGACCTCGATTCTCAAGGGCATGTCTTACCTTCCGCCCCTGGGCATGCGTTCTGTATAATACGGCGATCTCAGAAGGTGAGATTCCTTTTACGAGAAATCCCTCGATTTTCTCTACTATGGCTCTTGCTTCTTCATTCTCGTCTTCAGTCTCTATTATACAGATGTTTTCCCCTTCTATATCCTTGTGATTTTTCAGGAGCTGGTATTTTTGCTTTTTCTCTTCTAAATAGTTCTTTTCTATCAGCGTATGGGCTATTCTTAGTATCTTGTTGGTAGACCTGAAACTCACATCCAGCGATATGACATCCTCTGGCTTTAGCTCGAATTGTTTCTTAAACTCCTCTATATTATTGGTGTACGCCCCGCGGAATGCATAAATTGTCTGGTTCGGGTCTGCTACCACTGTTATGTTCTTATTGGCAGCAGTGAGCTTTTTAATCAACTCGAACTGAACGTAATTCGTGTCCTGGAATTCATCAATGATAACATAGCGAAACGTGTCGTTCAATTCCTTCGTGCCGTACATATCCAGATAGGCAAGGGCAATCCTGTTCAAATCACCATAGTCCAGGGCATTTATTCCGGATTTCTTTTCCTCGTAGTTCTCCCAGGCTGATATGAATTTCGAATATTTCAGGTATTCCTCATAGAGGTCTATGAATTCAGAGTGTCTTTTCTTCTCTGCCTGTTTTGTCTTTTTGTCATCTTTGTCTTTAAATGTCTGAAGATGGAAAGTATTGAGCTTGAATTTGGATTCACGATACATGTTCTGCCATCTGTTTTCATCTTTATCGATATCCTGAACTTGTTTTTTAATCTGTTCAAGGAACTTTTTGAAATCCTCTATTGAGATATTCAGGTCTTTGGCTTTTCCGATTGTATTTGCATAAAGGCTGGCAGTTCTTGCATCTGTTTCAAGTTCCCTGTAAATAAAAATGGCCGAATCTATCTCTTCAAATATCTTGAAGTCGCCAGGAACTTTGCATCTGTCAACATGATCCTTAATGAGCTGGGAACAGAATGAGTGAAATGTTTTTACAATTACTTCTTTTCCCTGAAGAAGTTTCTCGATCTTTTCCCGCATGTTCCTTGCGGCTTCCTTAGAGAAGGTGAGCGCGAGGAGCTGAGAGGGGTCGATATTTTCTTTTTCTACCATGTATGCGATCTTGGCAGTGATGGTCGTGGTTTTGCCTGTGCCTGCGCCTGCGAGGATTAATTGAGGTCCTGATATGTGTTTTATAGCTTCAATCTGGCACGGTTTTAATTCCGAGAGGAGAATGTCTAAGGAAATAAGTACCACCAATTTTAGTTCAGCTAAATGAATACTTCTTTTATAATAATACTTTGCAAGGAGAAAATCCAACTAACTTCAAAAACCCCTTTTCTAATTTGATTTGACATCCCAACATCTATGAATAAAAAATACAAGAATCTTTTAAAGCATTCGATAGTAGTAAACAAGAACCCTGCGTAGTACTGAAAATCATAAAAATAAGATGATTTGAACAAAAAAACTGATAGCTATGGCTATCAATCACTAAAAGAAAACAATTTTTCTCCGAGATTAGATATAATTCTCGAAAGCGTTAGCAGGTTTAACTCCATTCTGCAAGTTTGTCAATAACAACAATTGATAGGCAACAAAATTGAATTTTGAATATAACTCTCTGTTTTCTTCCCTTATTCTCCTGACATCGAATTTTAGTGTAATTTTCATATGCCCATGAATTCTTTCGCATTCCTTCCTGAGTTTATATGAATCAGGGAAGGTTTTGTCCCTGAGAGTAAGGTTTCGGAGATACATGCCAACTTGTTCTCTTCTTCCGTGTTCATAAAGAAACTTCAGCTTATCCTCTATTTTCATTTGTCTTGAGCCTCCAAGCTTCCACATCTTATTCGCCCAATGATCTATTCTTTCAAGTTCTCCTTCTTCATTGATTACAGCATCCACTGGCAGCGAAATCAATGGTTTTGCCTTCAATTTGTACCAGATGTCGGCATGATTTTCAAATGAATCATAACTGCCATCAAGGCGGTATTCGTCGATTTTTGCATTCATCTTCAAAAGAGCTGCTATATGCAGCGGTAGCTGAGGGGAGTCACCATCATTTCCATCTGTATAGGTCATAAACACAGGATATGTGCCGATCATTGTAATCTGGGCTTTATCCATCTTGCACTCATAATATACGTTGAAATCGCTATGAGTATCATATCTTGATGCTTCAAGTGGAGTCGAGTCCAATTTTGCTTCTTTTGAATCTATGAGTTTAATGATTCTTTCACCAACCATTTCCATGATTTTGCTGATACCTTCAACTCCTAAACGGTATTTTACAAAATGGTGAAGTGTTCCACCGGATGGTATTGATATTCCCCCATCTTTTCCTTCTTTGAAACCAAGAAGCTATGCCTCTTCCTGTGATAGAACGATTTTCTTAAAAGGCTGCTGCCTGAAGAATTTTAATACAGCAAATTTAATCATTGCGGACACGTCATACCTGAAATGCCAATCTTTATCGCTGTAGAAGTTGTTTTCTATTTGCTGTGCAATGTCCGCTATGTTTAGGAAAAATAGAAATTGGCATAGCGAGACATTTCTTATAGCTAAATAGTTTTTAAGGGAGTCCGTGATGGAGACTCCTTTAAAAACTTTTGAAATTTCTGCCATAAGATGGGGTCTTGGCAAAGTATTTAAATCTGTCGATAGAATTCTGGCGTACTCTTTTGTAAAAATCAGGTCATAGCTAAAAAAGAGATAGCTTTTTAAGTCAAATGGCTAATTGGATTTCTTCGCAAGGAACATTTTTATTATTTTTACTGGGATTATATGGTTAAATTACGCTTTGTAACTTCATAATGATTAAAAAGCCGATAGAGGGTCAAGACCTGAACCGTATGACCTTCTGAAAAGGCAAAAAGATGTAGCATGGAGATTAGTAGATACCAGAAGTACGGCGAGCTATTCAAGAATTCGGTAGAGAGTCATCCTCTTCGGGATAAGATCGTACTGGTGATGAATTACCATGCATGGGTAAAGCAGGCGGTGGCGATGAGACGATTGTGAAAGCTGCGATGAAATGAATGAATAACTACATCACCGCTATAGACTTAATAAATTGTTTCGATTAATATGCAACTCATATTTACGATAGTTTTGTCTATAAATCTCGAGAGGTTACTGTTATGCCATCGAAAGCTGTTAGGACAGTAAACAGATTTAGTCTAAAACACATAGTTTCATGAGCGATCAAGAAAATTGCACCATTAGAGAGATACCTTGTGAAGAAAACCGACAAAGCAAATTAGAGGATTTTATTGCGCAGGGGTTGAAGATTGAGGATATTGATGCCTTAATTGACTATAAGAATCTATTGATATTCTATCCGCTATTAAATGAACTCACCAAGGTTTCTGAGAACGACTTTCTTATTCGCATCTCTATCGTTGGCGAAATGGCTAGAGCTGACCATACTTATTGGGATAAAGACGCTCTTGATAGAGTTTTCAGTTGGCTAAAGCAGGAGAAAAGAGAGTACCTCATAAGTAGCTTAAGAAATAACCAATGGCTAGAATATGATCGAGACAAAGGTTATTATCTAACAGCTCACGGTAGAACGATAAATTCAATTTTAAACCTTCTTACAGGACTCAGTCAAAGGCCTGAAGACTACGGCATAGAAGTCAGTGGTCTTGAATATTGCATAAATATGGGAATTGACCCATCACTTGTAATAGGAGGACTACGCAGTAAACTAGAAGAAATTACGGGAAGAATGGAAGAAGCATTAAGCTCTCACTCCCAAGTCATCATCTTAGAGGCTAGAGAAGAGCTTGATCAATGCTTAAAATGGTCAGAGAAGACAAGAGAAGTCCTCTCAAAAATAGATACCAGAGATTCAAATAATCTTATTGAAGTAAACTCCATACACCACAATCTATCTCTCCTTCATAATTACAGGTCAGAACTTCAGAGGAGTCTGACAGACATTGGAAGACAATTTATCAGTTTAGAAGGAGGGATTACGCTAATTGATATTACTGACTATCTAATGAAAACTAAAATTTCAGAATTAGGGGAGGTTGCAAGAGAAGCAGTTAGTTTGCCTATCAAAAAACCCGTATTTGTATTAGAGGATGGTCTGATATCATCAACAGAAGCTGTTCTCATGAGGAATATTATAGAAGAAAAGGATGAGGGATGGGGTAGTCCCGAATTTCCAATGGAGATGACACTCGATGTTGAGGAAGAAATTTCTCTAAAATACCTTCTTGAGGATTTAGAAGAAATTTTAGAGAGCGGATCACCAAAACGTTTGGGAGAAGTCGTTCCTAAAGACAGCAAAGAAATATCCTTCTACAGACTTTCAATGCTACCCTTAATCGGGGAAGGAAGAGAAAGTGAAGAAAGAAAAACCATATCCAGTAAGTTCAAAAACCTTCCATTAAATGTAAGAGTTGAGGGTGAAGACATGATCCAAGTAGACTCCCAATATATCCACTCGATTTCGGACGGGAAAATTTACCTTATAAACAAAAAAGAAGGGAAAAAAGATGTCTGACCAGAAAATAGCAGCACCACTAGATATACCAACCCAAATTATATCCCAGCTTCTAATAAAGGGCTATTTGCATAGAAAGGATGCCATAGAACTAATGGATCCAAATATCCGCAAGGAAGTAGAAGATCGCTTCCAAAGAGTTGGACTCTCATTGGTGAGTAGCGCCTACTCTGAGTACTATGGAATCCGCCTTATAAAAGAAGTTGAAAGTGACCCTAGAAATGATTGGCCAAGTAATTATAAGATGGATGAAGCTTGCTATGCCCTATTAGTTATATTATGGGTTAAGCTCGTTCTGCCTAAACGAGTATCTAAAGATGAGGAACGAAGCCTTGAAATTAATAAGCAGACCCTCTTGGTAGAAGACCAGAATGCGTGGAAAAAATATACTTCGTCAATCTCCTGGGAAACCTTATACGCGGAGTTCGGTAAGAAGTTGGGCGGCAAGACAAAGTTTAATTCATATATAGGACAGCTAAAGCGAATGGGATTTATTCATTACACAAAGAAAGAGCACATCATTGCAGGCCCCATAATGGAAGTCTTAATAGATGGACATAAGATGGCCAGCTATATTAGAGATAGTTGCATAGCTGAACTCTTAACAAAGAAAAAAGACGAAGTGAAGGGGACTTAAATGTTTACAATCAAAGCGATTGAATTAAGAAATTGGGATTACTGGAAGCATTTTCGTTTTCCCCTCGATACCTCCATTGTGATGCTTACTGGCCCTAACGGTTCTGGAAAAACAACCATCCTAGACGCTATTCGTGTAATATTAAATACACGCCTCAGTAATAAGAGAAAAGTAGGAAAGTATGTTCGAGATAAAAACAAGATAGTAGTCATAAAGGCAGTGGTTACAAACACTCCCACCAAGGGTAGGAGACCTTTTGCTTCCATTTCTATCAAAACCGATGAAGTCACTCTGGCTTGTATTCTTAAATTTAAGGGAGGAGCCCCAGATAAGCATTTTCTTGTGCTTCCTGGAGATGCAGACATGGAAAAAATTGAGGGGGCATTTGGAGAAAATCAATTCTATAGTTCAGAGGCATATTCAGATATTTTGAATAAGGCTGGTGTGAGCAAGTCTCTTCTCAGTATATTTACTTTGGAACAAGGAGATACTAACAAACTATGCAGTAAATCTCCCCAAGAGCTCTTTAGCTACATAATGGAAATTAAAGGAAACCAAAGTGTCCTAAACCAATATAATAAAGCAAATATAAACTACAGAAAAGTTTCAGAAGAACTAAAAGAGCAACAAGGAATTCTTCTTAATGAACAAAATACTCTTAACAGACTCCAACGAGACAAAATTGAATACGAAACTTATAAGGGTTATTTTGATGAAAAAAATCAACTGGAAAATGAAACACTCCTGCTTGCAAACTATAAAGAAAAGAAAGACAATTTAGAGAAAATCGAGACAGGAATAAAAGCTCAGCGAGGACAAATAGATACCCTTAGAAAAAACATTGAGGATATAAAAACGAAGAGCGGTGAACTAAACCGAGAAATCGAATCTAATGATAAGAAAATAAAAAGATTGGAGACAGAAAAGAAATCTTTTTATGAGGAAAATAGCAAATTATACACTCAGATTGGAGAAACAGGAAGCGAAAAGAAAGAACTCGAAAAAATTAAGATCGAAGTCGAAAAAATAGAGCCAAAGGACATCCGCGAATTAGAAAATCAACGTCAAGAACATCAGAAGAAATTTAACAGCTTAAACCTGGAAAAAGAAAGAAAAGAAAAAAATGCCTTCGAGCTCAAAGCGGAATTGGAAGAGCTACGTAGAGGAATTACTCCTTATAAATCTTATATTCGTGACCTGTCAAATAAACTAAATGAACTAAATGTCCCTAATATACTATTAGCGGATGTAATTGAGATTGTCGATGAGAAATGGCGATGTGCTATTGAATCTCTGCTGGGAGGGAATAGATTCACAATTGTTGTAAACCCAGAGGATTCTATAAAGGCAAGAGAGATAGGTCAAAAGTTCAAATACTATCACTACATCAGTGAACCAAGAAAAATTGAACCTTCTGTGCCAAAATCTGGCTCAGCATTGGAAAAGGTACACTTCCTTACAGATAGAATACCAATATGGATACTTGATATTCTTAATGATACCGCCCTTGTAGATACGATCACTGAAGGATATGAAAAGTTAGGTGCTTTCAGTGCTACAATTACTCCTGATGCCTACAAGCAAGATAAAAGAGGCGGCATTTCCTTAGAAGTCAAACAATATTACTGCGGGCAGGGTGGAAGAAAAGAAAGAATCAAAATAGCGGGACAAGGACTCATTAATGAACAAGAAGCTCTTAAAGAAATTGAAAGAGAAACCAGAAGTCTTTCAGAAAAAATCTCTAACACAGAATTGGAGCAAACTCAACAAGAGAAACGCATTCGTTGGAAAGAGACTGAAGAGCAACTATATCAAGAACTTTTCAAGACATTAAATGAACTAGAAAGAAAATCTACAGAGTTCAAAGACAAGATTGATAACATTGACACGGAACTCGAAAAGGAAAGACATATAGAAAAAGAATTTAATAAAGAATTATCAAAATTTAAAATTCAACAAGAAAACTTTGAATCGGAATTGGAAGGGAGAAATAAAAGCCTGGCGAACAATATCCAAGAGTCCAAAACTTTTGATAAAGAGCTAAGAAACATAGAAAGTAAACTTCCTCAAGAGAAGCTACAACCCGAAATTCTTATGGGGATGCCCCCTGTCTCATCCGTGGAATATTCTATCAAAATTACTAAAGAAAAGATAGAGAGACACCAGGGGTGTAAAGACCAAACAATCCTAGTCAGATATTCAAATCAAGATGACAATGTAAAAAAACAAGAGGCTTTTGTGGAAAAGCGTCTCGGAGAAGTAAAAGAGGGCGAAGAGGAGCTTAAAAAGTGCCGCAGTGATTACGTAAAAGTCGTAACGCAAGTAATTTGGAATTATCGCACGCATGCCAGCAAGCTTGCCAAGATGGCCAAAGCAGAAATTAAAATAGAAGCCCCAAATCTTTCTGAAGAGGATGATTCCATAGATCACGCGGGGCTCGAAATTGAAATATCATTTGATGAGAAGGCATTTACCCCAATAGGTGACCCAGATTTATCCGGGGGGCAACAAGTTATAGCCAGTCTCATTTTGCTAATGTCATTGGCAGATTTAGATCAGGATGGTTCAGGATTCTTCATCCTAGATGAGCCTTTTGCACATCTTAGTATTGAAAGGATTGATGAGGTGACTCGCTTTCTCCAGGCATCAAAAGCGCAGTATATTCTCACTACGCCTTCCACCCATAATATCAATATTTACACACCAGCAGGTCTAACATTAAATCTTTTCAAGAAGAAACAAGGAGAAGACTACGCCCCACTTCCAGCGATCTGTAGAGGCAAATAAAATGCAAGATGAGCATCGATGCAGTTTTGATCTAGTTCGTACAGAATTCCTAGAGTTTGAACATAAAGGAGATTTCAATGAAGCAAGGCTAGTGAAACTTCGTCGCTGTGAATGTGGGAATAAGAAATTAAGCCATAGAGTCGCAGATATAGGAATTTTAAGGAAAGGTCTCACAGACAATCCCAAAATAGAAATTCTAGAAGGATATCGAGACGATGTATTAATAGTTTTGAAGGAAGCATTAATATTTGCATCAAAAGGGGAGGACTATTATGAAATTTCTCTACGCGCATTAACTCCAAAGCTAAAAATGCAACTCGATCCTCTTTCCTTACAAAAAAATTTGGAAACTTTTTGTAAACAAGGATTCATTGAGCTTTATTACCGTTATCGGAACTTTGGAGAACCTGAATTAAGTTCGGTTCGAATCTATCTAGATCAATATGAATCCCTAAGAAATTTCTTTGATATCCCTAAGAAAGAAGACCAGTTAAATAATCTAATGCAAACTCTTCAGGCTGCTTTAATTAAGTTAGACGGAAACGAAGACTTACGACTCAAAAAGATAGGAGCGTTTTTCAAGGAGCAATCAGAATCCATAGAAAATTGCGGAAGAGCAGATATAATCAAAAATGGCAAAAAACTTGCCTCAACGCAAGCGCTTGAAAAATATAAATATATAATAAAAGCTCTCGATGAAATCGCATTTATTATTAAAGAAGATAGGTATATTTCTTTTAGAGAACTGTCCCTGAGAGTTTGTGGTGAAACTAAAAAGCTTAAAAATTACAAGAAAGAACTCGAGGAGCTCTTAGATGACATTGAAGAGTTCAATATTACAGATCATGTTCCTCTTCTTTTTATCGCAGGAAATTTTGGATACAATTGCAGAGGATATAGCTCCTGTCTTGCATCAATGGATTATACGGTTTTAACAGAAAATACTGTTAAGGCTTTAGAAATAACAGATATAGGAGCCTCGAAAATTCTTCTAATTGAAAATTTAACTGCATTTGAACAAGTCGTTAAAAAAGGCTTACTAGGCGGAGGGGATGCGATAACCATATGGCTTTCAGGATATCCCTCTTCTCGTCACGAGATGATTACAGAGAAAATCTTGCGATTCAAAAAGATTCCAGGATATTGTTGGTGCGATCTGGACCCTGATGGGATACAGATATTCCAAACGGTTAAGAACTTTTTCGATAAATCAAACTGTCCCTTAGAGCCAATTTTAATGGATGTGGAAACCTTGAAAAAGGCTTTTATAAAGCTAAGACTAACTGAAGAAGACAAAAAGAAAATTCTAGATTTGAAGAAAACTAATCAAAGCTCGTTCCAAGAGCTTATGGACTATATGTTGGAAAATAGCGTTAAAGCTGAACAGGAGGTATTTTTGGATCAATTGCGAGCCCTTGAAATTTCTAAAAGAGCAGGTTCTTCCGTCATTAGTCCGCCTCATTAGGACAAGAATTTTAATACCTCTGCGCTTTGGCAATTTTGAAAATTCATTCCAACTTCAGCAGGCACTTCGGATTGCCTCATAGAGAACGCACGAGGCTGTGTTTAGCGTGTGCCGGAGGAATTCTATTGCATAGTTATTCCCGCATCTGTGACCTGGAAAAAAGATTCATAGCATGGAGTACAATAGAAGGTCTCACGAATGGAGCAAATCTTAATATACAGCACTTTATATCCTTGCCCTTTAATGAATTTATCTCGGGGCGCGTCTTTGGAGTTTTCATTGATAGGAGTTTCTTTTACTTCTCCATCCTGTTTTATGATCGTTTCTCCGTCAATTTTGGAAGCATATATCACTTCAAAACATTCAATTCCCAGCGCCGATATGCTCCCATGCAACAGCCCCGCATCAAAAACCGCGACAGATAGAAACCGCATCTCCAAGTCGCGGGAGCCCTCCGCAGGATCAGCCATCTTTTGTATGTGTGCCCCGTCGCCCCGGACACATAAATAGGCTATGAAGCCCTATACCTACAACGCAACACAACTCTCTCCGTGTTCATCGTAGCATGTAGTTCTTCACGTAATTAAAATGCTCCTTAGTAAATCGAAGCCTCAACTCCTCTTCACTCATTACCTCTGGGTATAGCGTTAGCAATACGACATCTTCATTTTCCTCAATAATAATCCCCTCATTTCTAAATCCAAGTTTGAAATTCCCTACTCTATCCAGTATATTGTGATGGTATTTACATAGTAATATTAAATTTCCTTTCTTATCTCTTTCAGGATTATTCTCAAATTTCTCGAAATGATGAATATCAGATGGTCCATGAACTTGTTCGCTCAATTCACAATCACAAATTTCAATATTTCGTGATTTTCTACACTCTTCGCATATTAGAATACAAGATTGACAAAACCCATTTGCATTGGTTCTTACCCACTCACAAATTTCTCCATAATTACTAGCATGATTCTGCGGTGGCCTACTTCCGCCTCCACCTCCACCTCCACCTCTTCCACCTCCATGTTTTCTTCCTTTGTGGATATTCGGTGTAATATTTTTAGGATCAATTAAACCAGTTCGACTTTTTTGAATAGCAGATTTAGGTTCTCTGTATGTCTTTGCTTTTATATTTTTTATACCCCATCCCTTCAAAAAGTTCTCCGGATCGGTTACTTCCAACAGATTCATTATCCAACTCGAAAGGCTTCTATTCTCATCGATTGTTCCAAGAATCTCCTTTGAAATAAGATATGATAACTTTTGTAGTTTTTCTCCTCTTAATTGTTCAACGATATAGATATTTCCATCTTTTAAATAGACCTCTTCATGTCCTATTACCTCTATTCCGTTAATGATATATGTTGAGATTATATCCTTACAAACTTTAATTCCGGAAATTTTCCCCAATTTCGCGTCCCATCCTGATCTTTCGAATTGAGATTTATGTTTGAACTGCGTCAAAAGAATGGCTCTCACGTGTTTAGCGAACTTATCCCCTTTTAATTTCCTTACGAGCCGCATATCATCCTTTCCTGTGCTATCTGACTCCCCAATTATATGAACCGTGACTGGCTCAAATATCTCCGAGGTTCTTTTCAATGACATATTTCGTAGAAATGCCTCTCCCTCCAAGCTTCCTATATCTGCGAGATAAATCCCATTCTCTTTAAGTTGCTCAGAAATAGTATTGTTATCATCAATCACTACTTTTCCTTCTTTAGCAAAACTAACTGGTACCATTGAGCCTAAGTCGGTAAGGATTACCTCATCTTTATCCTCAAATTCAACATCTTTCCAATCGCGTCTTTCATACAGCGCATGAATTCTTTTGCGATAGTGCCGTCTGAAATCATCTGGAGACATTTCTTGGCATTTCTCGGCAATCATTATTAGAATTTCTTTGTAGTCTTTATTATCTGGTTTCTCTATGCATCCCAAATTAATGAGAGCGTCTTTTAACGCTTTGGAACAACCATTGAAATATGTTCGAAACTCTCCGAAATCGTCCTTGACTCTTCTTGTAGGATTAACTAACACCTTCCTTGGTATGCAATATTTTCCTTCGACTGAAATGATTTTTTCCTCAGAATACTCGGTGGATTTAATTTTTTCCTCCTTAATTGCTCTTGCCAGATTAATATAGAATTCCTGATAATGTTGCATAGGTTTTTGTTTGTCGCGAATATTCCTCAGAAACCTCATCTGATCGAAGAACTTTGGTTTTGTATTTACTCCCAGCCGCCGATAAAGCAAGGTGTAAGGCCCTTTCACATAGTGAACCTCTTTAGATCCGACAATATCCATTATCAACTTGCTATTCTCATAAGCCTTACCTATTGGAACAAGTAGATTATTACTGTCTAGTGTGTGGAAGATTTGCTTTAATTGTATTAGCAGATTATTGCTTATTTTTCTTTTTGATAGAAACTTTTCGAATAGGATGCTGTCTTTTTGTTTAATCTTGGGATTAGCTGGATTAATATCTTTTGCTCTCCGAATAATGTCTGCCTCTGTAATTCTACTCTTGATTTTGAAAACCTTCATAAATATTGGATTCTCTAAGAGGACAGGAGCGGGGTAACACAGCGTTTCACCAAAAGCTTTTTTCAATTCCTCGTCAAGGAGATATATTTCATCAAATGTACACAATTCGTTGTTCTTATCTGGAAATATAGGCAGAGCTTTCAGTTTTGAGACACAATTCTTTTCTTTCAAGAAATCAATATTGTCCAATATGAAACGTAAGAATCTCCTTTTTTCTTTTTCTTGAGTGCCTTCCTGGATAAGGGGGATGTATCTTTCTATTATTTCTTTTGAGATATTGTATTTTGAAAGAATCCTGTGCCTCTTGAAAAGATTGAGATCTTTCAATGCTGGGTGGACAATCGAGGATTTATTAAATCCTCTAAAATTACTTTCTACCCCATCGAATACAAATAAATTCCATTTTGAGAGATCTCCATTTGCATTCAGTAATGATTTCGATGCTCTGAGCTTCTTATGGAATTCCTTATCTTTGGCTTTTAACTCCTCAATGTGGTTGGCAATTGCATCAAGATACTTCTTCTGTTTATCAATATTCTTAAATTCTTTTCTGTAAGATGATTCCGAAGTAAACTGCCAGGTGCTAATTTTATTGCTTCTGATGGCTTCTTCATCATTGACCATCAGATCTACAACATCTTGAATTGTGAATAGTTCAACGATCTTATGATTGAGAAAGATGTTGGCAACCTTGGGATTGATCATTGATGAAATTAAATCTGAATCAGATATAAATCCATATAGATCCAGTGCTACCTTAGTTCCATCAGACGAACATGGTAAATACTTTTTCTCTCCCAAAAACATGCCTTTATGGAGTCGATTGTGCACAAACTTGTTATTTAAAATAAGTGTTCCAGTCTTGATTTCCTTGAATAGAGTCTCGATGAACAATTCATTTTTCTGGTCGTTCTCCAAGAGAACATCATATGCCTCTGAACCAAGCAATGGCAACAGTTCAATTTTCAGTATCTTAGATGCCGTTTTCGCAGTTTGTTGGATTAATTCTCTGTTGAAATCATTGTCGTTTAATCGGTCCCTCGTATCATTTAGATTAAATGGAGCGTTAACGCTGAAATAATTTCCAGTAAAAACCTTATCTAGCCCTATTGGATAAAAGAATCTTCCCAGAACTGATTGGTCAATCTTACCCCTACTATCAATTGGTATAGATATACCGACATTCAACCTTAGACCTTTTTCTGTTTTATGAGGCGAAAAGTATTCTGGGATTCTCTCCTCCTTATACATGCTACTAACTTCTATTTTTTCAATAAACTCAAATTCTCGAAATATCTTTTTAATTGGTTCAAAGCCCTCACTCTCTTGTTGATTGGTGCATGTTCGAACAAATTCCACGGTCCGACGATACATCAGCCCTGTTCTTCCACGTCTTGATTTCAACTTCCTTAAAGCTACTTTGCATTCCAGAGTCACTCCTAGTCGGTCAAATATAATCTGGACACTTTGAAGGATTTTCTTTTTGCTATCTAAAGGTAGCTTAATAAGCAAAAACGGGAGAGTTTCGGAGATTCTCCTGCATAATTGTCTTTCCTTCTCTGCATCGAATACAGAAAAAACTTTATAAGGTTCTTTTCTGTACGGAACCTCAATATTTACTCCCTTTTCTCTAGTAAAAGTAGGATCATTTATCGGGTTGGTTGTTCCTAAGTTGAGTGAAAGAATTGCCCTCCTCCCCGCAGACTTAATCCTAATGTAGTCTCCTATCAAGAATAGAGCCCTGAGTCCCATGTTCTTAATACCGAGTTTACTTTCTTTAGGTGGCGTATCCCTGCCAGTACCGAGTATCTTTCCCAACCTCTTCCATCCGTTATCGTCAATTGGATCGCCAAACCCTTCGACAACTAGCTTGTCGTTCATGAAGCGAATCAAGGTAGATGGGCTTTCAGCATCGTAATCATTTTGAATCAACTCTTCGAAGATATTCTCAGTAAAATATCCCGATATCATCTCTTGTAGAACACTCTCTCCAATCTCAAATTTGAAATCACTCTCGTTTATTGCTTCCCCTAATACATCTACCATTTAGTCTCTCCTTATTATCCATAGTATGCTCATTAAGCGCTCCAATCATTGAGCTACCAGAGCTCTCATATTCTTCACCATTGAGTTCAAATCAAATGTCCTAGCAGTGATTGTCGTTGTCTTGCCAGTGCGCCTGCGCCTGCGAGGATCAATTGGGGGCCGTGGGTGTGGCGTATGGCTGAGAGCTGGCGGGGGGTTGGGGGGAAGAGGAGTGAGTCTAAAATATTTATACCACCTTTTTAAATTTATTTTGATACATCTTAACTCAACGCCAGTGACTTATACACAGCATCGATCGGATCCTCATAGAAAGATATCTGGAATTTACTGAATAAATCGGGAGGTACTACTGCGATTTTTGGCGCTGCAGATATTGGAATTAAAACCTTCTTTGCCCCAGCATCCAGACAAACCTGAAGGAGGTCAGATAAATTGTCTATATTACTGATAGAGCCGCCAATGGTAATTGTACCCAATACCACGGTTTGTTCTTGCAGCGGCTTCTCTAAAGCACCCGAACATAAACTGAGGAAAGCGGCTAAGGCAAGATCATCAGACATTCCCACACCAGTTAGATCCTGCACATTTAAGTGGTAATCTTTTTCTTTAGTAGATATGCCTTGGCTGACTGATTTTGCATTAGCTTTGAAATAGTTGAATGCAGTTTGAATCGCTTCTTTAGCTTTTTGACTTGAACCAATACCTGACTTTTCATATTTCCCGTTACCTGAAACAACCTGCAACTCTATCTTGTAAACACCGATCCTGCCCGAACTGGCTCCAGATACTACATACACTTGCCCCGGTTTTGTCATCCCTGCAGGAATTATCTTATTCCCACCGCTCTCGCGAACAGTTACGAAATGCTCTGAAAGATCTTCATTATCGATATAAGAGAAATTCACATCAAAAAATTCTATGCCACCAATTTTTTTCAACTGCTCTTTTACTCTTCTTCTTCCTACCAATGCATATTCAAGTATCTCCCTCGCTTGCTCTTTAGATATATTCTCATCAGGATATATCAACTTCATTAAACCCGAGTATGTTTTTTTCACTGCAATGACATCTCTCTGGTTCAGGTTATTTCCAATCTTGAAATAATTGAACATATTGTCACTGAATGACTTTTTTCTCATTTCTCTTAAGAATTCAGCAAAATAATCCACAATAAAGCCAAATTTGTCCGTGAAGTGTTCTGGTCTGAACTTAGGAACCTCCCATCCAGGTAAGTAATAGTGTATCCTGTCAAAAAATGCACTGTCATTGTTCATGGCCTCTGGGAAGGGTGCAAAAAGATGGAATGTTTTTAGCAATGAGGATATGCTCTGGTTAACATTGCCAACGAAAACAACTGAGGCATTGGCATTTATCTGGTCTTTTCCCCTGGCAAAAGAACCAGATGCCATGTAATCTTTGAGTATCTGTATCCCGTCCTTGTCTTTGAACCTTATCCCTGCAACTTCATCAAAGGCAACAACATCCCACATCCCGACTAGTCCTACCTGTCTTGTGCTCATATTATAGAAAAGGTTTGCTACTGTCGTTTGTCCTCCAGATATCAATATTGTGTTAGGGGATATTTCTTTATAAACATGGGACTTTCCGGTGCTTCTCGGTCCGAGTTCAACCATGTTATAATTGTTTTCAACAAGAGGCACGAGACGTTCAAGTAGATGCCATTTTACTGGATATTCCAGTTGTGTGGGTTCCATTCCTATGGTTCTAATAAGGACGTCAATCCATTCATCTTTTGTGAAATTCTTTCTCTTTTCTATGAAATCGTTGATATTTACATTGGGTATCTGTATGGGTTTTAAGCTTGAGATTACAAATGGGGATTGGGATGATTCGGTTGAATATTCCATTTTGATGATGCACCAGATTCCACCACCAAGCAATTTGTCATACTTTTTTACATACTCTGGGTCAACTTCCACTCTCGTGATTCCAAGATTGGAGAACAATGCCTCGTATACATCAAGGATTTCATTAAGACGGACCGTAACTTTGTCTATTATTGTGTAGTATCCTGTCTCTCTAATTTTTGATTTGATCAGTTCAGCTTCATCAGGGCGAACATAGTTCTCAGATAATATCTTTTTTACTTTCTTTATTCCTTCCTTGATCAGTTCTTCATCATCAGTGGCGCAGTTCGATCCCAAGAGGTACTCCAGGACATATACTGGGACGTTGTGACCTACCTTCATAAGTTTGGTGAGATCCTTTCTTACCACTTTTCCAGGAAAATTGGTGTTCAGTTTATTATCAATCTCGGTGCCTGAATCTATGTCTGCCATTTTCATTTACCTATCTTTGTTTGTTTTATCCATATTGATTATATAATGTATTAGAAATCATCTGTTATCAGAATGTCCACTTCAACGGGTATTTCAAATAGCTCTCTTTGTATTGCATTAGTATCTTCATCAATCGCTTTTAGATTGTACGTTTTGTTCATGATATCGCTGCTAAGGGTTAAAATGACCTCCTGGATCCTTTCTTCTGGTTCATCTGAAGTGCTGTCAAAAATGACCAATTTTTCATCACTGACCTTTCGTCCATCACTATCCCTCAAAGCTATCTTACAGCTGAGAGGCTCACGTTTATCAGTCACTTTTCCGGTTTGTAGTAATCTTATCTTAAAAGGGCTGCTGGTGATCTTTTTGTGGGAATCCAGGGCCGTGATCTCGACTTTGCCGTGTTCTATCCCTTTTCTGTCAAGGTCTGAATCATAGCGGTTGTGATTGTAAATAAGCACTGGTATCACGATCTCCTGTAATGATGCCCCCCCGTGGACATAATTTACTCCGCCGCCCTGGGATTTGAAGCGCAGGTCTGCAAGCGGTATGTATAGATACATCTTCTTTTCAGAATCAACGGTTGAAGCCATACTGAATTTGTGTGTGTTTTTTAATGTCAGGTCTTGCTCGCTCAAGATAAAACGCTTGTTCGAGTCGAGTATCTTGTTCCTTTCAAAATCCTGTGTTTCAAGCTTATCGACACTTTCGAGGTGTTCTCTCCTATAAATAAAACCGTGATCCGAAGTGATTATTACCTTTGTAATATTGAGTGATCTGCCAAGACGATTGACCATTTTGTCAATATCCTGGATAGTTAATCCCACTGCATCGAAGACATTATGTTCAGATGATAATTTATCTCCTGTATCGTCTATCCTGTTATGATAGATGTAGATCACTCTTTTTCCTCTGACCTTATCTCTTGCATCATCTGTTTTTAGTTCCTTAAGTTCATCGAACCTGAATGCCACAGAATCTGCAAAGCTCTTTGTCAGGATTTGTTCCCTGTTTTCGGTGCCTTCTGAGTCAATCCCATCCACAAAGACGCGCCCCTTACTGTACTCAAGCCTGCTGTTGGGTAAAAGGCTTGCCATGCCAAGTTTAGTGTATGATGGAAGTGAGCCTGCCATTGCTTTTAATTCCATCGTGCCTTTTGTGCTTTTGTTGAGCACTTCTTTCAGTTCGAAAGCACTCTCATAGCGCAATCCATCTGAGATTATGACAGCGACCTTGTCTCTATCATTCTTTCGGATGATACTGTCGATGTAGGTTTTGTAGAAAATGTTCTGTTTATCTATGAGTTCTATGTTCCATGTGTTTTCAAGCTCTGAGTTTATCAGATCGCTCCATCGAGTGAGAAGTCTATCAAGCATCCTGTTATATAGGTTTTCAACTTTCTCTTTGATGTCTTTCTTTAGTATTTCTTTCTCACTGTCCTTATCAAAGTGGTAGTAGAATTTGCGGTAATAATAATCGATAAGATAGTAGCGGTTTGTATATCCTTTAAATAGCTCATTCAGGTTCTGCTCATTGATACCTCCCTTTTCGATTTCTTTCGAGAATTCATGGAGTTTAATAGCATTTTCAAGAGCACAGTATATGTTCTCATATGCACCATACCAGTGTTTTGTTTTTCTCCTGTCAATCCATTCAAGATATTTTTCAAAATTTTCGCTGCTTTCATTGAGTCCTATTACGATATTGCGGATGATGTTTTTGTCAAAAATATCGGCAGATTCAGCTTCAAGGTAATCTTTTACTTCATATTTATTCAAGAGCGATGTCAGACTCGTTTCCAGCTTGTGTTCATCTTCCATAAGCAATTGATCGCAGTACTCATCGAATTTCTTTGAGTCATTTGAATGATCCATCCAACCTCTAATGAATATCTCACATTCATTGCTCTGTTTGTTAGTGTATTGTTTATAGGATGTCAGAGCTACTTTTGTGTTCCTGCTGATGTGGGTTATAATGAAGCTCAAGAACAGTTTTTTTAATGTTGGATGTTCTGATGAAAAACCAAAAAGACTTTTCATCATATTCCAAAATTCAGTCATGAGCCCATAATTTTCAATCTCGCCCCATATCTTATTTTCTTCTTCTTTGAGTGAACCCAGAAGCAATTTCCTGACAATCTCCTTCTGATCTATAGTTGATGAACCTGTGAGTACAGCAAGCATACCTGCCACAAATTGATCTTCTTTCCAATCGCTCTGGTAGAACGGCTTGAAAGCCGAAACCCTCTTTTTATTATCAAAGAATCTGGAATTTGCTTCCAGGAATTTATCAAGGTAGTAATCTTCAACTCCAATCTCGCTTTTAATATCCGAGATCTTGCTGTTCTCAAATCTCGATGAATAGAGCTGTATGTCGAGCAGCCAGTTTGACCTGGGGTCTCGTTCTGCAACAGGCGAATAGATTAGATAATTTGACCCTGTATCATCATTTTCAAGTAGCTTCTTTGTTTGAAAGAAGTTGTTGTTCAGGATGTGTAGTTTTATATTATGCTCAGCAAGGGTGGATTTAATAGATTCAAGACCTTCAGGATCGGCAGTTTTGTCTTTATCATACCAGAAGACGATCTTTCTTTTTTCATACTCATCCCTGACTTCGAACTTTTTGAGTATGCTCTGGATTGTTTTTTCCACATTTAGCATGTTTTAGATCAAATCTCCATAAGGTCCTTCTTCACCACAATGTCGGCAGGGTAATGTTACTCCATATGTACATTTGTTACAATTTTCGCAGTGCCATTCTCTCCAGTCTCTGCATTCTTTGCATATTTCACAATGCCATGAACAATCATCCTGAGCCACAACATTCCAACAAAATGAATACCAATACTTAGTCCCGCATCCTTTGCATTCATATTCTTTGAATAAATTTTTCAACTTTACTTTTTCGCATCCGCATGGTAATTCATATTCCTTATCCAATTCTTCCCGTGATAGATTTTTGACAATGTTAATATTTTGAAGTGCACAGGTTGAATACTCTTCCACATCTATACCATTAAGCGGATTCTTGCAATCAACACATCCGCATTTATCATCACACGGTTCTTGATTTTTATAACAGGAACACCGGCTATTTATGCATCCTGATTTACAGTTACAATTATAGTTCTTTTCCATTTTCAGGACTCCCTAATCATTTTTTCAAACTCATCAAGACTGGCTTGCAGGGTAGATTTTTTCAGTTCCAGCGTAGCAACTTGAATTTTTAACATCTTCAATTCCTTGTTGGTTTGTGCAAGCTCTTTCTTGATTTTTTTCTTCTTGAGGCAGCTACTGCCGTGTTTTTCATCTACGAATGCTTCCACTTCACTTCGGATCAGCTTCAGATACGGACTCCCAAATACACTATTAACATGGTAATGCAGCTTGCCATCCTCAATGCCCTTAATAATTTCCTCCTGTGTGAGTCCAAATTCTTTTCGAGCAGACTTATCACTGAGAGTAGCTCCCTTTTTAAACCATGAGGATTTTACGTCTTCAACTTCTGTCATTTTTACTTCTTTTTATTATTAGTTAAGGTCTGGCGTCTTTGGCGTCTTTATGGCGTCATTGTGGCGTCTTTGGCGTCTTAGGATGTATGCTGTACCTTTTCCGGTAATACCGATCTGTTCAAATAGTCCTTTTGAAACAAGTTCTGCAAGATCCCGTGAAGAGGTTCTTTCAGATGTATTGCAGACTTCCTGATATTCTTTGTTTGTTATGTTTCCATTCTTTTTAACATACATCGCAGCTTTGATCTGCCTCTCATTCAAATTCAGGCTGCGCAAATAATCTTCATTATAAATATCCTTTCTAAATACTACCTGAAATCCCTGATCTTCCTCAAATATCGGTCCCGGTAGTCCTGCATTAAGACAATATTTTTGCATTTTTTCTATGCCGCTGCCCCATTGTTCGATCAGTTCAGTATCATAGAAGACTTCTGCTAATCCTTTATTTCGAAGGGCAGATGAATGTGGTTTGTAGAGTTCATCCAATGTAATTCCAAAAGGTAAATGACCGGGACTCCAGATTACCAGTTTATCTTCAAATATTCGTATCTCAATATGAGATAAGAGTGTATAATCCCTGTGACAGACAGCATTGATGAGCGCTTCCCGCAGCGCTTCTAGGGGATAATCCCATACCTGGTCTCTTTCAGGTTTGCCTGTCATTATGAATTCAACATTTATATTTTTATGAATGAAATCCATACCTTCATCGATCTGCTCAAATAGAGTTCCTGTAATCATCCTGTCGTCAATAACTATATTTCCTTCTTTGAACCTGCCGCAGTGTATCGCAGCCTGGGAGATGATTTTTTGTGGCTCTTTGCCAAAAAGAAGAACTGCTGCCCATGTGGGCTGTCCACTGGCAATCAGATTCATTTTTTCAAGAACCTGAACCGGATTCTCATCATCGCCGATCTTTTTTCTGCCTGTTTCTTTTGCTTTTTGTGTATATTTTCTGATAGTCTCAAAATCAATATCTTCAAGGCTGGCATTCTGGGCAGGATATTTATCCCAGCTCAATCCTGTGGAATGCAAATGCATTTGTGCGATCTCTTGCGGGGTCATTGAGCGATTGCTGCTGTCCACTCTTTTGAAGCACCTACCTTTTATTGAAACTGGTTTTATTGGATATTCTTTTATCTGAACCGCTATGACGGTCTTTTCATCGATCTGTATCTTTTCAATTTCAGGGATGAGCCTTGGTTCAGTGCTTATAGATATCTGGTTTACCCACTGGTTGATTGTTTCTTTTCCAACCTTTATTCCTTTGATGTTGTTTTTATCGGATACGCCTATGAATATTACACCGCCTTTTGTGTTGGCAAAAGCTACTAAGGATTCAATGCATCGCTCATCGAATTTTTCTTTGAATTCGACGGTTGGTGATTCTCCGGTTTTGATGAGGTCAGGCAGGTTCATATTTTCTCATTTATGGCTATTATCAATTCTTCGTAATACATAGGATGCAAGGGTGAAAAGGTCTAAAGCATCTTGTTCTTCAAGATTCCATTCTATTTTTGGAGCGTGAGCTGTTGGGTTACGAAATGTTCCAAACAATCCCTTCGCCAAGTTGGCAAATCCTCTTTGCTCACTTTTTTCTGTTTCTGTTTTGAACGCATTAATCTTAAGAATTGGATCGGTTCCTCCAAAAGCATCATCTATAAGTTGACTTCCATCACTGGAAAGTCCAGTCATAGAACGAATCTTTGATGCCACGCTTTTTGTAGCTTCAAGCACAGCATGGAAATAATTCTCTTGAAGCAATTCAGCACTGCAAAAACGCAGTAAATCATTATGCAAGTTACGATCTGAAACTGAGGACTTAAATTTTTTAGCCCTCTTTTCTGCTTCTGATAATGAAGAAACAGGCTTGACGGTATGAAAATTACCATCATCTCTGAATTCTAATCCATGAAAGGCTAAAACAATATTTATGCTTCTCAATATTGATTCATAGCGTTCTATGTTATTGATATACTTCGTAGGCTGCAATGCTTTGGCGATAAACGAAAGAACTTTATTACCAGCCTGATGTTTATTTTGTTCTTCAGCAAGCGCATTGTATAGGCGTTTCCACTTCGTCATCATTGGATCTGTATCGACACTACCGATTTGGGCTAATGTGTGAGCAATCTCACTCCCAGTTAATCCATTATTGGTATCCGCCAGAACTTTGCACAATGCTTCAAGATCCCCTGATGGAAATGGATTACGTTTTATATCCCCCATAATCAACCCTCCTCTTCTTGCTGAACTTCCGTAATTTCATTCATATACCCTCCACCAGCCCCTCAAACTTCGCATAATTCACAGCCACGCCATCATCCAGATCAATATCAATAAAGCTAAGCGCCTTATTATTCAGCTTTTCATCATACGCAACAAGCTCCTGCATCATCTTCCCAAGCCTCTCCTTCTCCAGCTTATCCCGCGCCGAGTCAGAAAGCATCCCCATCCTTGCATCAAGCTTCGCTTCAAGTTCAAGCAGAGAGGCAATCTTCATATTCTTCATGTATTTGCACTTGTGCATCTTCTCATCTCCTTTCTTTGAAACATGCCCACTTTTAAATCACTGGAACCACGACGGTGGAAGCTGTTTTTGTTATATCAATAATGTCCCATTTATCCTTAAAATCATCTTTATTGAATCTGTTTATATGAACGGCAAAACATAACAAGTGGGTTGGTCTTGAAAGTCCAACATAGGTCATTTTTGTGGATTGTTTGTCATATTTTCCTGTGCTCCTAAAGCTATTACCTTTAAACTGTTCCCTTAGTCTCTCGGATTCATATTTTCGCTGATAATATGTTTCTAAATATAATGTGGCAGTATGCGTTTGGCCTTTCACTGCGTGGATAGTTGTAACCCCTATCTTTACCCCATCCTTTTCACATACATTATTGTTATTCAATTTACCAGAAACATCTGGCACTGTAACTTGTCCTCTATTCTCAGTTGTCTCAATAAACTTCTTGCTATAAACTATTGATTTTCCGAAAATATTTAAGAATTCAGATACATAATTTTTTAATTCAGAATAGACATCGTTCTTTCTACCCCTAATAATATTGATACTCCATAGATAAAGTAGTAATTTTAATTTTTCATATTGTTCTTCATTCTTCTCTTTCAGAAAAGATAATAGCTTTTGTTTAGTATAATTACGATTGTCAATAAGTATGTCCTCATATCTTAATATTCGTAACAAAGCATTTAAAATGTTTTTCTGGACTGATCCCAATATTCTCTTATCTTTATCATAATGTATCAGATAACTTTCCATGCTTGCATAATCTTCTTTTGGTCTTTGATTATCGCCATCAAAATCACACCAATAATCAGTTAATCCTATCATCTGAACTTCAGGTTTATTTTTAACCCACGCAATAGCTTTATAGGAGTTAAACGAATTGTCTGGCAATTTACCTTCATTGATTAATTGTTTTATTATTCTCGCAAATTCAGGGATAACATTTTTTATAGAGTCTTCTTTAAAAACAATAACAATCGGCCTAATGTTAACGCCAGTAGAATTTTGAAATCTTCCTTCAATATCTATAAATTCCAATCCAAAATGCTTAACTAACTCCGCAATTTCTTTTGTTAGGCGGTAACTTCCATTTAGTTTTAAGGTGAACTCCCTCGCCTTCCATATATCATCCAGTTTTGCACTTCCATTATATATTGCCTGGTTTTTATCCCCTATTCTTTGATAATTTGAAATACTATTTCCGTTGTTAAAAAAAATATCTTCAAGCAAATCATACTGATGTTGATCCATATCCTGCATTTCATCAACAAATATAAACCTAAATCTTTTTTGGATATAAGTTCTAATTATCGGATTCTGTTTCAGATAAAAAGTGGCAATATTAAAAGCATATTCATATGAAATTATCCCTTCTAATACGCTTTCTTCAATTATGGTTTTTAGCCCGATAAACTTCTTGTTATTCTTGTCTGAAAGAATTACTTCTTTGTTGTCGATTCGCTTTATTTTGTCATCGCAATAATCATAAAATAAAGTTTGAATCTCCTTATCTATATATTCATTGCAAATCTCGGATTCTGATTTCGAACATCGTCTTGCCTCAGCCTTTGCTTTCGTTATTTGTCTTCCCCAAAACAATGTGCCTGGTTTATCATATTCAATCGACCAATATATTCTTTTAAATTTTTTCAAAATATTGCTTTTATATTTCTCTTCATCAATCCAAGAAATGCGTGTGCCAAGCAAGGTATGACCACAAGGAATTGCTAAAAAACCATCTACAAAACTTTGGATAGTTCCAACAAAGTTTGGATATGAAAAAAGCTTGGGACAAAATTTTGCAATCTTATTTCTGATCTCATCGACAGCAGCATTCGTATGAGAAATAACTAAAATGCCGGAACCATTATCGAATGGAAGATATTTTTCAAGAATTAATAATTTTGCGAGTAATGCCGTTGTTTTACCACTTCCGGGAACAGCTTGTAAGTCTATAGTATCCAAATTTTTAATAAAATCCTTTCTTTCAGTATCGAAATGCTGGTTTTCTGAAAGAAGAATATTTTCTGCATAAACAATATCTTCATCAGTAATATTAATTATCATAGGCATATTTAATAGCCTCTAACAGGTATTCAATTGTTTTATCATCCTTATTAATAATAATGTCAGGGATTTCTTTTTTACTATCTTCCTCAAGTAATTTGGCAAATTGATAAGCGATCTCAGTTTTATTTAAACCCCTATTATCAAGCTTCTCAGTGAGGCTTTTCCCAAAATCAGACCAATCAGTCTTAGTATGAATTCCTTTAACTATTTCTTGAAATTGAAGACCAAAACTTGATGATTTTGAAAGGCAATATTCCAATGTCAGGTGAGGGGATACAAAAGTTTTTACGACCTGCCCGTTGTATTTTAATGTTTTCTTGTCTGTTTCCAAATTCTTTTTTGTTATCCCTTCTATAATAATATCCTCATCTTCTAGTTTTACATCTAAATCTGTTATTATTGCAACAGGTATACTCATTTCTTGGCCATCGGTTCTTTGGAAAATCTTCGCATATCTTAAAAAAGCAGTGCTTGCTACATTGACAATGGAAACACCTTTTTCAGTTAAATTAAAACCTGCCTTCTTTGCTAAAGCGGGTAACAGTATTTCCTCTGCCCATCCTTCGACAAGTATAACGCCTTTTGCAAAAAATAAGTTCGATTTAGTGGTATCTAAAAATAGTTCTAAGAAAGAATAATCCGAATCATCTAATTGTGTATATCCCCGTCCCATGGGATAGGCATGTTTATTCTTGCAGATAATAAGATTATTAAGTTTCACCTTTGAAGCCAGATTTGGACTATGGGTTGTTAAAATAAATTGAATATCCTTTTTGTTTTGCAACGATTCGATTATTTGCATCTGGGCTTGGGGATGTAGATGTGCTTCCAATTCTTCAATGAGACCTAAACGAACACCGTTCCACTTATTTTTATCTAAATGAAGTAATTCAGAAGCAATAAAAAGACGATTTAAAGTACCAAGCCCTGGATTTATTTCATCTTTGATTGATAATTCAAGTTTTTCAAGAATATTTTTTAATTTTCCCTCCGATACTGTAAATTTAGAGTCCTTTGTTTTATCGTAAAGCTCATGTATCAAACCATCTATTTTATCTTTAAGTTCTTTTCCTTTTTTGTCATCAATGTCTTCAAAAGACTTACTTGCATTGTCGGTTGGTTTTTTGGCTTCAAAGTATTTTTCAATAGATTGATTAAAACTGGTAAATAGTTTTACAAGATGGTGAGATTCTTCCGACCCCTGAAATGCTTCATGACCCTGCAATATCTGTGATAATCTGGAATTCTTCTTTGGAATAAATTCTGCTTTCGCATCCCTTAAAGGTTTAAGGAATGTGACTTTCAGATATTCTCTTGCTTCGGCAGTTAATCGGTAGCCCTCATCATCAACGCCAGCATGAACATCTGATGGAAATATTTTTCCTTTTTTTCTTGTAACATCGTAAATTAAACGTAAGAATGGTTTTGCGTATTCTCCTTCACCATCCCAACCAAGCCATTCTGTAAAATTCTTAGCTTCATCTTCAGCTAAGTCCTTAAATTTAATTTCAATTCTAAATCTTTCAGCCTCTTGGAAAAAATCCTCTTCCGTTATTCTTAACCATTCATAACTATGTGTGTTTAATACTAATTTTATTGCATCAATAATTGCAGATTTACCGGAATCATTTTCGCCAATAAGAACATTTAAACCTTTTTGAAGCTCCAAATCCAAATTCGGCAGATTTATATTAAAATCAGATATCGAGCCAAATTTCCTGAAATTCCAAAGCTTTATGTTTGATAAATACATGTTATTTTCCCATATGGTTTTTTCTTTTGAATATAAGTGTCTTTACTTAATTAATCTATTAAACATTTAAATAATGTTGTATTTCAAAACTAACATCGCATATACATCCCTCTTGACAAACTACTCAATTACTTCATAGCCCCTCCACCAGCCCCTCAAACTTCGCATAATTCACCACAACCCCATCATCCAGATCAATATCAATAAAAGCAAGCGCCTTATTATTCAGTTTCTCATCATACGCCGCAAGTTCCTGCATCATCTTCCCAAGCCTCTCCTTCTCCTGCTTATCCCGCGCCGAGTCAGAAAGCATTCCGATCCTCGCATCAAGCTTTGCCTCAAGTTCAAGCAGGTAATCAGTCCTCATCTTTGCCAGCAGGGTCTTATCATACCTGTGCATATACACCAGCGCATTGAACCCCCTGCCCTTCCCTGATGTGAAAAGCCAGTATATGGGTCTTTTCTGGTAAGTCCTGGCATGGTCTTTGAAGAACGACTTGAGGAAATAGTCCCGTATGATCTTCTCAGACGACTCGCCGCCTTTCTTCGATTTTGAGAGCGCCCCTGCTATGAAATCAAGGTTCTCAGCAAGGCTTTCCGCTCCAAATGTAACTTTGAGGAATTCCTTGAACCTCGATACGATGTCATCTTTAAAGTATTCATCCTCAAGTACAGGGATGATGTTATCATCGTCAGGTATAAATGAAGGCACCGGGACTTTTGCCATGAATTCCTGTATGGTATCGCCTTTATTCGCAAGGATGAGCCCTTCCCTATCAAGAGAATACCTGCCGAACATGCAGCCTACCGCATAGGAAATGAACTGCTTTACGATAACTTCTTTTCTGAACACAAGTTCGCCATCTTTGATTTCAGACTCGTCTTTCAGGATGGTAATGTCATCACGCGGTACATCCGGTGTCATTTCGTCTGCAAGGTCGTAAATATCTATGAAGATGCGGTTGAGTTCCTCCTCATTTTCATCGAGCTTCTGGAATCTGTCTTTCCAGTAAGAGCAGTAGGTGTCGTATGTGTCTTTGAGCCTTCCTGATGTCTTATGGCGCAGGAGTTCGCTTTTCTTGAAGTCCCAGCTTGTTTCACGGGAGTCCCACTCTTCGCGGGAGATGTCGATGTTTTGTTGGGTTAAGTTATTTATATGGGATTTTGTATCTTCTGATTTTGGGAATATAATTGGAAGTCTGGATATATCTCCTACTTGAAAAGCAATTGTTGGATTTAAGATTTGCAGAAATTCAAAACAAATTTTTGAACTCATGAATGAAGTAATGTAGAAAATATCTTCTTCTTGTGGAAATAAACTCATTCCATTCACATCAAAAATAAAACCCTTGGTTTTGTATCTTACTCCGAATTTGGAACTACTGGTTAATGTCCATGTTATCCCCTCTTTGAAATAAAAATCTTCATTTCGTATTACTGAACCATCAAAATTCTTTAATTCAATTCCATTGTTTTCCCAATTAATTACAAAGTCATTATTTCCAAACCACTTTCTAAATTCTCCACCTTTATTATAGGGAAACCATTTGTAACCAATAATTGATTCTGGAGATGTACAATTACATTTCATATCCTTATAAGAAACTTCGTTCCAATATCTCAAGAAACGTTCATTGTCTGCAGTAGCAAGCCCTTGCCTTGGTGGATAAAAATCTTCCATTTTAGAATTTCTTTCAAATATTTCTTTCACTTTTGCACTTACCCAATATGCGATAGGACTTTCAGGTATTTTGGAGAAATCATCCTGATTTGACAAAAACAAGCCGAATCCTCGATCCAAGAACCAGATTTCCTTTTGTTGGATACTATCTACTGCACCTTGCTTTAAAAATAATCTTCGATATACACCCGTGAAATTTTTATGTTTACCATTGTTTATGATAAAAGAGACAGTTCCAAAATCCGAGCCAAAAATACCCCTACCATTATGTAATAATGAAAAAATAGTATGGTCATTCACTATTTTTTCTCTTAATGTTTGATATGAAGATAAAAACATCCACGAAGGAATATTTATCATTCCAAGAAAACCATAGCTATTGAGTAATTCAAATCCCTTTTCCATGAAACACACCATTAAATCCCTTTTTGAATCCGGATATGTTTCTTTTACAAAATTTACTAATTTTGAGTTCATCCCCTTTGATCCCATATACGGTGGATTCGTCACAACACAACTATATTTCCTGCTCATGAGCTTTGCCTGCCTTAAAAGCTCCTCAAGTTTCAACCCCACAAAAACAAAATCAAGCGTTCCTTCCTTCTTTAGCGCTTCAACCTCCCCTCTCAACTTCTCAAAATCAAATCCCGCCACCTTCAATATAGACCCATAATTCTTCGCATCAATGAAGAAATCCCACAGCCTGCACAGTTCAGGATACTTCCCTTTATTCAAAGTGCACTCTTCCCTCGTTTCCTGGATTGCGCAGAGATTCAAAGATATCTTCTTGTTAAACAGCTCCTTATCATACATCCTTGCTTTCATCATCAGGGCAAAACCTGCAAGCTGCGCCGCCCGGTCATCGATCTCAAGCCCATAAAGGTTCTTGTTGAGTATCAGGGGCGCAATCTCGCTCTCAAGATAACCCTGCGACCTGTATATCTCATACAGCACCTCAAAAGAATACACGAGTATATGACCCGACCCTTTTGCAGGATCAAGAACAGAGATCTCTTCAGGACTGGATATCTTCTTCTCAGGAGGTCTGGTCTCCTGCTCTATATAATACTTGAACTTTGACTGCAGGTTTTTATTGGGATTTGATTCAAGCCACAATCTGCCAACCGAGTTCTCAACCAGGTACTTGACTATCCACTTGGGCGTGAAAAGCTGCGTTGCTGCCGGGATATTCTCCTTGCTTATCTTGATATTCTTCTTAAGATCAGCGAAAACTTTGTCTTTCCGGGGATTGATATAATCCTGGTATATCCACCCGATAACCTCAACTTCCTTCCAGTCTTCCTCTTTGATGATTTCGTTTAAGTCCCTCAGGATAGAATCAGTATGCAGCAGCTTATCAGGGAACAAAAGCTCAGTATGATCTTCAATGCTCTCGAACAGGAACGGCATGATCTTATTCAGGTAATTGCACATGCTCAGTGTCAAATACTTATACAGCTCCTCATCCTTACCCGCTGACTTCAGTTCAATGACAGTATTCCTGTCAATCTTCAAAAAATCCAGTTTCAATGACTTTGTGAGGATATCAGGTTCAGTCTTCCCCGGCTCATTCGAGGAAAATACCTTGACATTCTCAGGAAGGTAACCATTCACTTCCATGTACTTGAGCGCAACAAAACGGTTAAACCATGTGTAGGTGACTTCATCTATCAATTGGTCATACCCTTTTTTCCTCACCTCTCTCACAAGCTGCTCTCTCTGCCGCTTTATCTTCCTGTTAAAAACCCTACCCCCAATGATTATGGAATCCTCTAATTCCTTATCCACATCCTGTATCTTATCAGGAAAGATGCCATAATTTGCAGCCCGGTTCTTTGTTTCTTCATAAAGCCTGTCCCTGACAGTATCCGAGAACCTTATGATACTGGCTTTGTCCACTTTTAAATCACCCGGATATTTTTCTTTTTATTCAAAATATCTTTCAAGGCTGCTCTCAAATCCTTAATATACTCATCAAGATCATCTTCGGTATCGATACTCTTTTTAGTTTTGAATATTGGAGAGCCTCTCAGGATTTCCACAACTTTGCCCTTCTTCTCAATACCATCCTTTCCAGTCTCTCTTCCTGTAGATTTCTCTTTTTCTATTTTCTCAATTGCACTGCTGTATAATTCGTCGATCCTTGATATCTGGAGTTTCACAAAAGCACAATCATCAGACCCGGTAGAATCTTTTTCAAAATCATTAAAAATGTCTCTGGCAGATCGTTTGAATTCATCTGAAAAACCTTTATAACTCCCAAGTTCTTTTTCAATATCTGCTTTCACAGTTTTCAATTTGTTCTCTAGATCCGTCTCTAGCTTTGATATGGACTCTTTAAGTGAACCTTCTATCCTGCTTTCAAGCTGTGGGAGTAATTTTATTTTTGAATATGGTTCAGTAGAAGCAAGTATGACCTCGATCTCATCCACATCTTTCCTTACTTCATCGCTCAGGAACTGGGCGTTACGTCTGAAATTCTCTATCTTCTTTGAAACACGCCTGAATATCCCCACCTGTGGACCATCGAAAAATGCCATCACAGGCTCTACCTTCTGGCGCAGACCCACAAGTTCAATTTTTCCATCAGCCATCGTTTTCAGAAAAGTTGATGGATCAGTAACGCCCTGCATCCTGTTCAGGAAATCAGCATACTTCTCGATATCCTCTTTGCCCGGATACCTCTTCTCCTCTGCATATTTACCTGAAATCCCCTTTACACCCAGCAGCTCATCAGTGATTATCTTATGAGAATCATTATAAATATCATTCTCCTTCTCAGGAATATCTGTCTTATCGAACACATCCCTCAAGATCGATCTAACAGATTTGATAATTTCAGCGCCCGTCTTTTTCCTTATCTCAATGACGAGCTTGTCAGCATCCTCCCTTTTTGTAAGATACTTTGCGATTTCCTCAGCATTAGATACAAGATAGGTTTTCTGATACCGCAGCTTCACCTCTTCAGCAACAAACAGTGTGGCTATAAGACCCGATATGGTCATATCCTTCCATCCATAGGGCTTTTTTATGAAATGCTCTTTTAAGTCCTTTAAAACAACGGTAGTATTTTTCTCATCACGAATTGATATATAATTCAATACTTCCGAAAGCGCCAGTTTATTGGTATCTGACTTTCCAATACCATACTTTTCAAGGTCATCAGATCTTAATATCCTGAGGATATCGTTATCTGACTCATAATCCAGAGTGACATATGAAGATTTACTATAGACATTTTTCAAAAGGAGATTGAATCCTTCTATAACCCTCTCCTTCGGTTTCTTTTTCTCAATACTTGTCACTTCTTTCCCATCTATGAAGATCTTTGCATCCTTCACACCCTCTTGTATCCCCAGAACCGAGGACTCTTTTGTTCTCACAGCTTCCTGACTTTTATCCAACAATATTCGCTGTATCAGAGAATCGTTCCTGTTCGAAGGATTTTGTTTGATGTATTTTTCTATTTGGAGATAGGTTCTTATCTGGTCGGTAAACTTGCTGCGTGCTGAGAAAATGAAAAGCAGGGTATCAGAAGAATCAATATTACTCAGATTCTCACCATGCAGAGATTTCTGCCCGCTGCCCCGTAACATCTCATCAGAAAGAGGCGTTAGGAATTTTACTGTCAGATCAGCATTTGTCAGGGTTTTGACCCTGTCATCTACTGCTCTGTTGAATTTATAATCCATATATTTGGCTGGACATATTTCATTGGAATTATAGAGCACTTCATAGACTTCATCAAGTATCGAGTGCATCTCAACATCTGTGTTCTTTATCTCCCGGTTGATCTCCTGTTCCTCATTGGTCAGGAAATGGAAGGTATCGCCGGATTTGCTTATTAGCGTCTGCTCTTCCAATCTCCTGAGGGACTCAGCAACCTTTTCTTTCAATTTCAGCTTATCCTCATCGACACTAGATATGGACAGTGCCACAAGGTTATCAAGAGTGGGCTGTAGCTCTTTGACATGCCTTATCATGAAAAGGGTTCTTAAAATATCACAATCGTTATCCTTAAGATAATTATTCTTTTCTGCCTGTTTTATTGTCCTCGTGATTATCGGGTCAAGAAAGCTCTCAATGGTATTATAGAACAAATGGAATGGAACCAGAACGCCCACGCTGCTATTGCCATATTCCATAGCAGCCTCTTTAAATGCATTCAGCATCGAGCGCTCGCCTTTTGCCAGATGTTTCCCTGAAAAACCTGTTTGCCTGATTTTATCGAACACTTTCTGCAGGAGATTGATCTGGTATGGCACAAAAGGATAGACGCCAATAAAATCCTCCTCCTCCTTATAGTTCTTCATCTCAGCGCTGCCCCGTGAGAATGAGAACAGGTTTTTCAAAATTATCTTCTTATCAGTATAGAAAGATGCCAGCATCTCCCTGTGTTCTTCCTTCTTGAGAAGTATCCTTTTTTTGATGACCTCGTCCACATTAGCGCTTGATAGGCTGAGTCTCGTATCAAAACGTGCCTGTATCTTTGAAAAGTCATATCCTTTGACCTTATCCTTTGTAACGCTGTCAATATCAGCCTGCGACGTCACTATAACCCATGCTTTCCCTCTCAGTTTTGTTCCGAGCTCTTCCACAACTGTCTGGAGATTAAGCATTAATTCGCTATCTTCACCTATGTACTGCCCTGCTTCATCGATAAGGAAAATGACCTGATGTTTATCTCCCTTTGACCTGCAATATTTCTCAATTTTCTTTGCGAATTTCTCAACATCGAGATGGTAATTTTGTCCATCATTCTTAAACATCATTACAGATGCTTCTCTGCTCTGGTATCCACAGTTAGTAAGAGCTTCTATTATGTCATCATTTTCAAACGTATATTGATCTCTTATATCTTCCCAGGCGCTGCCATTTATTTTCTTTAACTCCTTTTTGAAAGTGTCATAAAGCCCTTTATTCTGCAAGTCTTCTTCGAGTTCTGCGATCCAGAAAACGTCCCCGAAAAACCCTCTTTTTTCATTGAACGCTCTCATAAGGATATTCACGATCCGCTCTTTCTCAACAGTGGCAGTATTTGCCTTGGAATCGATATTGAAAAGTATGACATCCTTTGTGCCATATTCCACTGATTTTTCAATGGTTGCGAACATCTGGGGGTCAGTGATTTTATTTTCAAAAAAACTAAGAGCCGACTTATCAAATACCGTTCTGTTCTCCAGAAGGTAGGATAATATCTTTATAAAATGGGACTTACCAGAACCAAAAAAGCCAGAGATCCACACACCGATCTTATCC
The DNA here is from genome assembly GCA_023249105.1 of Candidatus Methanoperedens sp. Taxonomy (GTDB): domain Archaea; phylum Halobacteriota; class Methanosarcinia; order Methanosarcinales; family Methanoperedenaceae; genus Methanoperedens. Next base: position 35,151 of record JAHFDG010000040.1, read on the forward strand.
GTGGGTGTCTGAGTGGCATTATAATATCTGTCAAAGAACTTATCAAAATGCTTCAATGACTCCTGCGTAACCACATATTCTTCAAGTTCTGTGAAGACGCTATTATCATCGTATTTATCTACTTTAATGACACCATCGATATCTCTTCTGATATCTTTTTTAAACAGATCTTCTATCTTAAGATTTGCAGACATTGCACCACCTCAATTTTCAGATGTTTTTTCATTTATAAGCCTGAATGCACGATAATAATTTGCATCTTTGAATTTTCCGAACAGGCTCAGTTCATGATTGTCATATTCTCCCGGATAAAATGTTACCAGCGGAACATTTCCCAGTACAGGTTGTAAATTGTTAAGAATTGAATGAGAACGTACCAGAGGCCATGCTTTTCCTACACCAGTTAAAAATATTAATTGGATATTTCCGCAGGATTCCATTCTTATCTGTATAGCTTTTTTAACGGTTTCAGGTTTTAACATGATCTTTAATTTATTAAGTAATTCGTCTGAACCTTTATTATTTTCAAATTCGTTTATTTTTTCAGCATTTATTTTATTTTCTAATAATTCAAGACAGATCTCGTATAAATCGATCACGAGGATATTCACCGATCTTTTCTTTAGTGAAGTGGTGATCTTATCGATGGTTTCACGCACAAGCAACTCTTTTTCAGGAGGATAGTCGAATATCCAGAACGGAATTTCATTGCCAAGACCCTTTGCCTCCAGGAAGTCATCTTCTTGCACTTTTTGTTTCAACAACTCTAACCGCTCTTCTACTTTCATTGTAACTATTTCAGTATATAAATTACTATATAAAGCTGTGGTTTTGATTTTATTTTGAATATATTGTGTTAAGTTAGCAGTCGCCATCACAACCTCCCGCCGCGCCCCCAACCCTAAGCGCCACGTCTCCACAAGGAAACAAGCCCATCAGCGCGGGTGTGAGGAGTTCCTGCCCCTGACGATGCCCTGGAACGGCGCAGGACAACGGTGGAGGGAAGTATATATTGGAAGCAAAAGTGTATTTTAACATCACTTTGCTTCTCTTCCCCCCGTGCACTGGCTGAACTCCCATTCCTGTCTTTTGATGCCCTCAAGCACACCACTTGCTGCATCCTCCGGCAGCGCAAGCATAAGCGCGCCGATGTGCTTGCAGAACCGTCTATCCCGCATCGTTCTTCACCAGTCGCCGCAGTCGTGCAGTATGAACCGCTTTTCAAGATCGATGTATACCGAATAACCTCGCATATCCACGACTTTACGCATCTGCCCTCTAAGCGCAGGGTGATTTGATCAAGGGTAAAGGTAAACTTAAACTTAATAGCTTTTTAGGGGGTATCAGAAAATGGTGAATTATGGATATCAAAGCAAAATGGAACGGCCATTTTCTGAAGGAAATTGAGTGAAGTTATTAACAAATTCCCATCTATTTTCCTTATTATTCAAATCCCATATACTCACGTAGATATTTAAACGGAAAAGGTACAACGGTGCTTTGTCCGGTTCGAACAAAGTCAACATTCATGGTGGGGAGAAGCTCCTTTAATATGAGCTTTGATCCATTCACAGCTACAACCTTGCGGAGATGACAGGCATCTTTAAATGAGAATTGAACATTCTCTCGACGATCTCCAACGAAGTAGTAAGCTTCAAAATCTGTTTCTCTAAAATATTTAATATTAAGCGATGCATCAAAGAGGGTATCCAAACTTATCTTTTTCTTCGGGAAGCTTAGTCTTATTCCGTATTTATTATACAAGCTACTTCTCAGGTGGGCTGCTATTTTTGTGTTCATACCAAGGTGTATATTCAGCTTTTTCCTGAAACCTGAGTTTGACAGGGTAAATAATATGATAGTCCTCAGCATCTTTGTTATTGATGAAATACCAAAAAAAACTGAGGACATATGAGATAATCCCTAATGAGAATATATGCTTTCC